>CAZBCN010000015.1:0-5049 GCA_964490285.1 uncultured Gemmatimonas sp.
AGCTTCGCATGCCCCGACGACTTCGGGTTCAGGTGGCGATGAGCCTCGGACGCGGGCGATGAGGTCGAGTACGTCAGTCCGTCTTCAAGGCCACCATCGGATCGACTCGTGTGGCTCGGAGTGCCGGCGCCAGGCTCGCGACAACGCTGACGATGAGCAGCACGCTGCCGACGCCGCCGAGCACCCACGGATCCCGTGGCGACGTCTCGAACAGGAGGTCCTGCAGGTAGGGGGCAGCGATATAGGCTGCGCTCAGGCCGACTGAGATTCCAATCCCACCCATGGTCACCCCGCGTGCCACGACCGATCGGAGCAGCCGCGACTTCTGCGCGCCCAACGCGGTCCGAATGCCGAGCTCCCGCGTCCGCTGGGCGACGTCGAATGCCAGGACGCTGTAGAGGCCGATGGCGGCCACGATCAGTGCAAGCAAGCCGAAGATCGTGAACAGAGTAGCGCCTAGCGTCCAGGAGCGAGCTTGGGGGTCGAGTCGGTCGCGGACTGTCTCGACGCGAGCGTTGCGGACTTCGGGTGCGAAGGATCCGAGCGCACGGGCGATCTCGCCGACGATATGGTCAGCATCGCCTCTCGCGCGCACGTAAATGGCGCCGATCCTCGTCGTCGCTTGCGCGGCGGGTACGTAGTAGGCCGCAGATGGTGATTCGCGGAAGCCGGTTCGAGCGGCGTCCTCGACCACCCCGACGACTCGGAAGGCGCATCGCTCACTCTCTGGCCGCAAGAGGCACTCGCCAACCGGGTCACGCCCTGGCCAGAAGGTGCGGGCCATCGTCGTGCTCACCACAGCGACCGGCTGGCCGCCTGCGGCGTCCGACTCCTCGATTCCGCGACCGCGCGTGATTGTCAAGCCCACGGTGGGGAAGTAGTCGGGCGTGACGAAGAAGACATAAGGGCCGCCGCCGGAAAGCGGCGGCATTGAGTCCGGGCCTTCAGGTCGTACCCGTTGGACCGTATACCCAGGGAAGGCGCTGCTGGCTGCTGCTGCTGCTTCGACGGACGGAAGGGCCGCCACACGCTCGACTGCGTCGAGCACCAATTCCGTCGCCCGAGCCCCATCCGGTGGAGGATTCCGATACTGGAAAAACACGAGCGCGAGTCGATCGGCGTCGAACCCGAGATCGATGGCGCGAAGCTCCTGCAGACTACGCAGGAACAGTCCTGCGCCGACCAGGAGAGCCACGCTCAGCGCTGCCTGAGCGACGGTCAGAACTCCCCTGAGCGTCGAGCGAGGTCGTGAGGTCCCGAGCCCATGGCCCTGGAGCCCGAGCGCGTGGCGGCGCCGGACACCTTGGAGTGCGGGTAGTAGACCGGCGCTGAGCCCGGCCAGCAGGGCCGCGGACAACGTGAACAGCACCGCCCTCGTCGTGAGCGTGGAATCCGGGAAGAACACGTCGGGGAAGAGTGTGGATCGAACGATCTCACCGGCCCATCGGGCGAACGCGAGCGCCACGACGCCGCCCGCGAGGGCCAAGACAAGTGCTTCGAGAATGGCCTGAGTCACGACCGAACTGCGCGCCGCTCCCAGAGCGAAGCGGACGGAGAACTCCCGGCGCCGTCGTGTGCCCCGCGTAAGAAGCAAGTTGGCGACGTTAGCGCAGGCTATAAGCAATACGATCATCGACACTCCGGCAAGCAACTTGGCCACGCGCAATTCCGCGACAGTGGTCCAGTTCCACAGTGACCCGTTCGTGTCCGGTCCGCGGGAGGCGATCAGTGGGCCGAGGACGATGCGAGCCTGGTTGGAGTAGCGCCCGGCGTTGATCATCTCCTGGCGAGCGCTGCGGTGAAGGCTTGTCGCCTCCGCCTCAGCTGCGTCTCGTAGGGCGGTGCTGCGCAGGCGGGCCACAACGTTGAACCCGTAGAAGCTGCGTTCGGCCAAGACCTCTGCCCCGCCTTCGCTCTGAAGGGACCAAGTGAGCTCGAGCGGAATCCAGATGTCGATGCGTCGAAGATCGACGCCGGTGAAGTTGGGGGGTGCGATGCCGACGATCGTGTACACGACTCCCTCGACCTCAATGCGTCGTCCGATCGCGCCCGGGTCCTTCGCGAACGCTCCACTCCAATACTCGAAGCCGAGGATCGCGGTCGGATTCGAGCCCGGCTGTGCTTCGGCGGTGGTAAAGAACCTCCCTCGCAGCGGCTGCACGCCGAGAAGGGGAAAGAGCTCCGCTGCAGCGCCGGCGACGGAAGCGGTCGATGCCGACTCACCGCCTCCGACCGTCAGTTGATCGAAAGTGAAGTAGGCTGCCACCGAGGTGAAACCGCGGTGTGCTCGAAGGTCGAGGTAATCGGGGTAGGCAAGGAACGGGGTGAGTGAGGTCCCTGGAGACCCACGGGTCCGTTCCACCATCACCCTGACTACTTCCTGTGGCTCCACAACATGCTCGGGGCCGTGCAACAGCAGCCGGTCGATGATCCCGTACATAGTCGCGTTCGCGCCGATCCCGAGCGCGAGTGTCATCACGACCGCGGCCGTGAACCCCGGCTCGCGACGCGCCGTCCTTCCAACGGAGCGCAGCGACTGCCTCACGACATCGAGGCCTACCACCCACCGCTCGACAGCGCGCTGCCGCTGCTCCGCCCGACGAATCCATCGCTCGTAACGGCCTCTGTCGCCGAACCTACGTTCCGCCTCCCGGCGCGCGTCGTCGGGGGTCAGGCCTTCCGCCGTGAGCCGGTCGGTCAGTTCCGAGATGTGATGCTCCACCTCGAGCGCAGCCGACTCTTCAGGCCGCGGGCCACCGGACCCCAGGAGGTGTAGCCAACGGATGGGGCCACCCGGAGGGGACATGACCGCGTCTAAGCTCCCTCGCCCACGAGCTTCGCCATCGCGTCGACGTACCGTTCCCAGCGGGCCCCTTCTTTCGACAGTGCCTTCCGGCCTGATGCAGTCAGCGTGTAGTAGCGCGCGCGCCGACCCTTCTCGGAGATGCCCCAGTCGCTCGCGAGCCATCCCCGCTTCTCCATTCTGCGTAGTGCTGGGTAGAGGGCGCCGTCCTCGACCACGAGGGCGTCGTTGGTGACCTTCCGGATCCAATCCAAGATGGCGAAGCCGTGCATCGGGCCGGGCGCCGCCGCGAGCGTGCGCAGAACCAAGAGTTCGAGGGTTCCCTGCACTACGGTGAGTTCGTGCTTCACTCGGGGGCTCCGGGGGGGATCGAGGTCGGTGTGAGTGGACTAAATAACTTAGTCTAAGGCGATAGGGCAAGCCGGGCCCGCATGCCGGGCCGATTCTCCTCGTGAGCGGACCGACGGGCGCGCGCTCATGTGGAAAAGCTGTCCCATCGAAGCATGGACGCGATCGTGGGCGCTTCAGCCGCGTCGGGTGGAGTCGCCACGGGCGGCGGCCGTCACACGCGTCTCGTTCGCTCAGGTTCGCGACCGTCGTATCGGGGCACTCCGCGAAGGCTCCGACCTGCCCGTCGCGCGTCACGCACGACGGAGAGAGGCCGCGGAACCCCCTGGTAGATTTGAGGCGTTCATTTGTGACGGGTCACCTGGGGAGTGGAGGGGGGACGATGGACCTGGAAGCGATGGATGCGGATGCACTGGCGTCGGACGCACGCCTGGAGCGGATGGACCGGGTCGCGGTGCTGTACGGCGAGATCACGGCCGCTACGCGGGAGTTCCTGCGAGCGGTGGCCGCGTGCGACGCGCACGGCGACTGGGCGGAGGCGGGCTTCGCGTCGTGCGCCGACTGGCTCGCGTGGCGGCTCGGCGTGAGCCGCATGACGGCGAGCGAGAAGGTGCGGGCCGCGCGGGCGCTCGAAGCCCTGCCGCTGATCTCGGCGGCGATGGACCGCGGCGAGCTCTCGTTCAGCAAGGTGCGCGCTCTGACGCGCGTCGCGACCCCGGAGAGCGAGGCCGAGCTCCTCGCGTACGCGATGTCGAACTCGGCGGCGAGCCTGGAGCGGCTCGCGCGGAGCTGGAAGTTGCTCGACCGCACCGGCGAGCAGCGCGTCGAGCAGCTGCGCCACCGCACGCGCTCGTTGTCGGTCTTCCCGGACGGAGAGGGCATGTACCTGGTGCGGGGGCGACTGACGCCCGAGGTCGCCGCCGTTCTGATGCGCGCGCTCGAGGCTGCGGGCGACGCGCTGTACGCGGCCGATCGCGACGACGCGGCGGCTCGTCCCGACCCGACACAGCGAAGAGCCGACGCCATGGGCCTGCTCGCCGAGCGTGCGCTCGCGGGCGGGTTCGAGGACGGGCCGATCTCGGGCTCGCGCGCCGAGCGCTACCAGGTCGTGCTGCACGTGGAGCCGGCGACGCTCCGCGCCGGGGGAGAGCCCGGGATGTCCGAGCTGGAGGACGGCACACGATTTACCGCGGAAAATTCCCGGCGCACAGCGTGTGACGCGTCGGTCGTCGAGATCGACGTGGGTGCGCAGGGTGAACTGCTCGGTGTGGGTCGGCGGAGGCGGACCGTCCCGCCCGCGCTCCGGCGCGCCCTCGAGGCGCGGGACCGAGGGTGCCGCTTCCCGGGGTGTGGGCTCCGCTTCACGGACGCGCATCACATCGAGCACTGGGCCGACGGCGGCGCGACGAGCCTGAAGAACACGGTGCTCCTGTGCCGCCGGCATCACCGTCTGGTGCACGAGGAAGGGCACCGAGTGCTCAGCGACGCGGTGGGTCAGGTCGTGTTCTTCGATCCGAGGGGGAAGCCGATCGCAGCCTCCTCACCACCAACGGCGCTTGGGGATGACCCACTCGGCGTATTGATCGAGCGCAACCGCGAGCGCGGGGTCGAGCCTGACTGGCGCACGGGGCTCCCCACTTCCACGCGCGGGCCCAACCGCCCGTCGACCCTGATCGACGCTGCCTGATCGGGCGTCTGGCCGTCGGCCGTGACTCCCTGTACGATCCCACCATGCCCCGCCGACTGCGCTACCAAGTCGCGATGAGCCTCGACGGCTTCATCGCGGACGAGAAGGGCGGCTACGACTGGATCGTCATGGACCCGGACATCGACTTCGGAGCCCTGATGGCGCAGTTCGACACGCTGATCATGGGCCGCGGCACCTACGAAGTGTCGGG
>CAZBCN010000015.1:5149-48894 GCA_964490285.1 uncultured Gemmatimonas sp.
TATCCGAAGAGCGGGACGATGCTGCTCGGTTACGAGGTCGTGCGAGCGCGACGCTGAGGTTTCCCACCCTCGAGCCATCGCTCGGGGGATACGGTGCGACGTCGCTCCTTGGGACGATGCTTGAACCAGCGGGCGACGAGCAGGATCTCGGCGGCGTCCTGAGACTCGAGCGCGGCGGGCCCGGTGTCCGCCTCTCCGTAAACCTCCTCGATCGCGCGGGCCACGGTCGAGCGAGCCTTTCGGCCTTTGGGGTGCGACAGCTCCTTGCGGATACGCCCCCCGCGAATCAGGTAGATGCGGTCGTCGCCTTCGAAGCCGGGCACGCGGTAGACGAACGTGAGGTCTTCCACGCGGCCGCGGAACGCCACGAGCTCATCGCGGAACTCACGCAGGCGCTCGAGCCTGTCGCGCAGTATGGCCGCGTACTCGAACTCCAATCGTTCGGCCGCCTCCGCCATCTGACGCTCGAGTCCGGCGAGCGGCGCGCCCGCCTTGCCTTCCAGGAAGGAGCGCGCCAACTCGACGGCTCGGCGGTACTCCATTGCCGCAGGCCTGCCGCAACAAGGCGCGAGACAGGTGCGTAGGTCCGCGCGCATGCAGCGGGGAGCACGCCCGGCGTCGAAGATCTCCAGTTGATCCTCGAAGAAGATCGGCGTCTGTGCCGGGCAGTCCCGAATGCCGAGGGTGTGGGCCAGGTCGCGAATCGTTTGCGCGACCGCGCGCACGCGCGGGAACGGTCCGTAGTAGACGGCAGAATCCGCGACGACGCGGGTGACCGGAAGGACTCTCGGCGCGGGCTCACGCGTGATCTTGACGAACGCGTAGATGCGCCGGCGTTTGTGCTCGACGTTGTACCTCGGCTGCCACTGCTGGATCAGCTTCATCTCTCGAATGAGCGCGAAGAACTCGTTCGGGATGTAGTCCCACTCGATGCGTGCGGTTTCCTGGATCAGGTCCCAGGGCTTCTCGCCGCGCGGCGCCCGGAAGTACGAGAGCAAACGCGTTCGGAGGCGCACCGACTTTCCCACGTAGAGCAGCTCGTCGTCGGGCCCGAGCATCCTGTAGACCCCTGGCCGGTTCTCGGCGTCGGCCTGCACCTGCTCGCGGAGGACGTCGGTCGGGATCACGGCTGGGAGCTTTCGCTTTCTATTCGGGAGCGTAGATTCGAGAAAATAGGGATGTGCCCCTCCGCTCGCCAACGACCCGTGGCGCCATTCGAGTCGCCCACCGCCTCGCGTAGGCTCACGTCATGACCACGGATCCGGACAAGATCATTCGTGACCCGCTCTGGGACACGATTCGGCTGGACGCGACCGCGGTGCGGATCGTGGACACTCCGGAGTTCCAGCGGCTGCGCTACATCCGCCAGCTGGGCTTCACGCACCTCGTCTATCCCGGCGCGACGCACACACGTTTCGATCACGCGCTCGGGGTCTACCACCTGACCACCACGGCGCTCCGCCACCTCCGTGAGCGAGGCGGCTCGCCTCCCGAAGCGTGGGAGGGAGAAGAGCTCGTCCCGTACGCCGCGCTCCTGCACGACATCGGGCACTATCCGTTCTCGCACGCGCTCGAGGAGCTGGAGATGGAGCCCGCGCCCGCGCACCACGAAGACGTGGCGCATCGCTTCTTCGCGTCGACGTCGCTGCGTGACGCGCTCGCCCCTCTCGGACTGGGGGCTCCCGAGCGCATCCACGAGCTCATTCGAGGCCGGAGCCCGATTCCGCTGCGCGGTCTCGTGAGCGGGAGCCTGGACCTCGACAAGATGGAGTACCTGAAGAGGGACGCCCGCTTCTGCGGCGTTCCTTACGGCGAGGTGGACGTGTCGCGGCTGCTCCAGGGACTCCAGCTGCTGCGTGATCCCGCGACCGACCGCTGGGAGGTGGGCGTCCACGAGAAGGCGGTCGCGGCGCTCGAATCTCTGCTGTTCGCCAAGTACCAGATGTTCAGGAACGTGTACTGGCACCACGCGGTGAGGGCGGCGACGGCGCTCTACAAGCGCCTGGTGGAGGAGTCCGTCCGCGCCGGCCTCATCGCCCCGGACGAGCTGGTCGGACCGACCGACGAAGAGCTGCTCTATCTCATCAGTACGCGTGCCCACGAAGACGACGGCGAGGTGGCCGAGCGCATCGCCTCGCGTTGGCTTCCGGCGCTGCGCCAGCGACGTCTTCCGAAGCGCGCGCTCGAGCTGACGGCTGCGGACCTCGCGGGTCGGCAGGTCGAGGACTGGGCCGTCGGGGACTCGCCTTGGAAGCGGGCGGTGGAGGACGACCTCGCAGCGGAGCTCGGACTCGAGCAGGGTGAGGTCGTGATCGATTTCCCGGCGAAGCCGCAGATGTTCCAGCTCGATCTGCTCGTGGAGCGTCGCGGCGGACTCGTGCAGCGTCTCGACATGGAGGGTCTCGAGGGATTACTCGACCTGCCGCGGGTGGCGCAGGAGCTCTACTCGACTGCGCGAGTGTTGCGCGTCTTCACGTTCGAGCGCCGTGAGGTGTCGGCCGAGAGCGTGCTCGACCGCATCACGCGTCCGGCCGGGAGCACCTGAGGTCGGCGATCCTGGTCTGGGTCAGCCAGCTGGTGCGATCGTGACGAGAACGGCGGTGATGTTGTCGTACCCACCGGCCGCGTTCGCCGCGTCGAGCAGAGCCCGCAGGGCGGGCTCGCCTGCTCCACTCCCGTTGCGGCCGATCTTCTCGGATAGGATTTCTGCGAGGCGCGCGTCGTCGACCATGCCGACGAGCCCGTCCGTGCACAGCAGGTAGGCGTCACCGACCTGCACCGTCCCCTCCGTGATTCGGGGCTTTGGGGTGTCGTCGAGTCCCAGACACTGCGTGAGCAGATGCGCGAACGGGTGCCGACGCGCCTGCTCCGGGGACAGCTGTTTGGCATCCATACGCTCCTGCACCCAGGTGTCGTCACGAGTGAGGCGCGTGAGCTCTCCCTCGCGGAACCGATAGGCACGCGAGTCGCCCACGTTGCCCAGCACGAAGAGGTCGCTCGCGGGGTCCACGGCGAACGCGGTGATCGTCGTGCCCATCCCGTCGAGCTCCGGCTCCCGCTCCCCTCGCGCGCGGATCTCGTCGTGAGCCTTTTGTACGGAGCGGCGCATGGCTGCGCTCAACCGCTCGGGTCGAGGCTCGGCGGAGCTCGGCTCGGCCTCGAGCTCCTCTCTCAGGACGCTCGCGGCCGTCTCGGCGGCGATTCGGCTGGCCACGTCGCCTCCGGGGTGGCCTCCCATTCCGTCGGCCACGACCGCCACCCCGAGTCCCGGGACCAAGGACCAGCTGTCCTCGTTCCGGGTCCGCGTCTTGCCGACGTCTGTCATCCCGACCACGGAGGGTCTGTTCGGCACGTTCAGCGGGGTATGAGGATGCGCTCGGCGGGACGATTCTTGGCGCGGGGGGAGTGGAAGCTAGGGAGTCCGGGCTCGCACCAGCAACCACCAGCCCCATGCGGAACATCCAACGTGAAGGCGGAGTAGGAACGCCGCGATCCGATTGACAGCGAGATCTAGCGCCTTCACGTTAAACGGCTTAGGATCCCGCGACATCCAAGAAATCAGGGATCTTTCCGCCGCTTTCGCCCCGACGCGAAACGGCTGGAAGGTATAGGAGAATATAGAATGGCCGCCGCCACGACGACCAAGCGCCGCAAGCGCCGCGGGAAGGGGAACCTCCTCTCGGGGTTCGACGCGAGCGTAGAAGAGCAGAGCGCTCTGGATCAGTACCTGCGCGACGTCAGCCGCCACGAGCTCATCACGCCGGACCGCGAGAAGGAGCTCGGTGCGCGCGCCCAGAAGGGCGATCTCGAGGCCATCCAGGAGCTCGCGCGCGCGAACCTGCGCTTCGTGATCAGCGTCGCGAAGAAGTACCAGAACCGCGGCGTATCGCTCACCGACCTCATCCAAGAGGGGAACGTGGGTCTGGTGACGGCTGCCCGTAAGTTCGATCCCGAGCAGGGCGTGAAGTTCATCAGCTACGCCGTGTGGTGGATCCGTCAGGCGATTCTTGCGTCCCTCGCGAACCACGGCCGCGCCGTGCGGGTGCCGCTCAATCGCGCCAGCGATCTTGCGCGCATCTTCCGCGAGAAGGAGCGCCTCAAGCAGGAGAAGGGTCGCGAGCCCACGACCGACGAGCTCGCGGTGGCGACGTTCCTCACGCCCGAGCTGGTCGAGTCCCTGCAGACGCTGAACGCTGCGGAAATTCGTCTGGATGCGCCCATCGGTGACTCCGAGGACTCGCAGCTGGTCGAGCGCTTCATCACCGAGGAGGCCGCCGAGCCGGAGCTCGAGGTCGAGAGCCGCCTGCTGACCGAGACGGTCACGGAGGCGTTGTCGACGCTCGAGGCGCGTGACGCCAAGGTCCTGAGGCTCTACTTCGGACTCGAGGGCGAGCGCGAGCACACGTTGGAGGAGATCGGCAACATGCTCGGCGTGACGCGCGAGCGTATCCGTCAGCTCCGCGACCGTGCCCTGCGCCGCCTGCGCGAAGGCGACAAGGGCAACGCCCTGGAGTCGTTCGCGGCGTAACGCGTCATCGCCTCCAACGCGACAGGGTCGGTCCACGCGACCGGGGGCGGCGTCTACGCGGTTCGCCTCGACAGCGGGAGTCTGATCGACGCCACGCTCCGGGGGAGACTGAAACAGTCCCCTGGAAGCGTGGTGATCGGCGATCGGGTGACGGTCGCGGAAGGTCCCGACGCCTGGACGATCGAGTCCGTGGAGGAGCGCTCGAGCGCCCTCATCCGACGCGCGCACGCAGGAGCGGCGCCGAAAGTCGTGGCCGCGAACCTCGATCGGGTCTTCGCGGTCGTCGCGCTCGCCCGACCCGCCGCTACCACGGAGCTCATCGATCGGCTGCTCGTGTTGATCGAGGCGAGCGGCATGCATCCTATGCTCGTGCTGACGAAGCTCGAGCTCGATGGGGCGCGGGAGGCCCTCGCACCCCTCGCCGAGCTGTACGAGGGAATCGGGTACCACACGCTCCCGGTCAGCGCGCGGAGCCTGGAGGGTCTCGAGCCTCTGCGGGCCGAGCTCTGCAGGGGCACGTCGGCGCTCATCGGACCGTCGGGCGTGGGCAAGTCCACGTTGCTCAATGCGCTCGATCCCGGGCTCGCACTCCGGACCGGTGAGCTCTCGGCCAAGAGCGGGACCGGGCGACACACCACGGTGTCGTCTCGCCTCATTCCGCTCGAGTGCGGCGGGCTGGTGGCGGATACGCCGGGGTTCGGGGACGTGACCCTGTGGGGCGTCGCCCCGGACGACCTGCCGAGGTGCTTCCCCGAGTTCGGAGAGGTGGCGCAGTGCCGGTTCCGGAACTGCGCCCATCTGCAGGAGCCGGATTGCGGTGTTCGCGCGGCGCTGGCTGACGGGACCATCCGCGAGTCACGGTACCGGAGTTACCAGAAGTTGCGCGAAGAGGCGGTGGTCGCGGCGGCCCCGAACTACTAGGCGCGCCTCGCCCTCAGCGGCGTCACCCGCGGTGTCCCGCTCTTCGGATCGGCGTGCACGGAAACAGGCCACCCGTACACCTCGCGAAGCGTGTCCTCGCGCATGACTTGCGAGGGCGTACCCTCGGCCGCCACGCGGCCCCGCGACAGCAGAAGCATCCGGTCGGCGAACTGCGCGACCATGTCGAGCCCGTGCGTGATCAGGAGAACCGTCAGCCCGGCGTCGGCGGACGACCGGAGAAGCTCCAGGATCTCCATCTCGTGTCGGATGTCGAGGCTCGTCGTCGGCTCGTCCAGCACGAGCGCGCGGGGCTCCTGTGCGAGAGCGCGGGCGATGCGCGCCCGCTGGAGCTCGCCGCCCGACAGCGTCGCGACGTCGCGGTCCGCGAGGTCGACCACGTCGCAGGCCGTGAGCGCGCGGGCGATCGCAGTTCGGTCCGCATCCCCCTCCGGAGCCAGAGGGCCCAGGTGCGGATAGCGGCCCATGGCGACCAACTCGCGAGCCGTGAGGGGGAACGCGATCGACTCGGTCTGGGGGACCGCACCGACCACCTTGGCCAAATCCCGTCGAGGCCACGCGTCGAGTGAGCGCTCGCCGACCACGACGCGGCCGCTGGCTAGCGGAGCGACGCCCAGTATCGCGCGCATCAGAGTCGACTTACCGGACCCGTTGGGTCCGATGACGGCGTGGAACGAGCCGGACGCCACGTCGATGCTCACGCCGTCCAGTGCCGGCTCGGCGAGCGCCGCGTAACGCACCGTGATTTCCTCGGCCTGCAACTTCATCGCGCTCCGAGGCTCCGTCGCAGAAGGACGAGGAAGAGCGGCACGCCCACGAACGCCGTGATCACGCCCACGGGGATCTCCGCGGGCGCCAATGCGACCCGCGCCACGAGGTCCGCGAGCGTGAGGAACGCCGCCCCGGCGAGCGCCGCCAAGGGCAAGAGGGCTCGATAGTCGGACCCGACCGCCAGACGCACCGCGTGAGGAACCACGAGCCCCACGAATCCGATCACCCCGGACACGGCGACGCCCGCCGCGGTCAGCAACGCCGCCACGCCGAGGGCCAGTCGCTTCACTCCCTCGACGTCGGCCCCGAGGTACTGAGCGGTCTCCTCGCCGATCGACATGAGGTTCAGCGGCCGTGCGATGGCCACGAGAACGGCGATGGCAGGCAGCGTATAACCAGCGACGGTAGCTACGTCGCCCCAGTCAGCCCCGGCGAAGCTCCCCATGATCCATAGCACGGCGCTTTGCACCGTCCTCGCCGAGGAAACGGAGAGGATGAACGCGATGCACGCGGTGAAAAACGCTGCGATCACCACGCCCGCGAGCAGGAGGACGCGCACATCCATGCCCCGGCCCGTGGCAGTCGCCACGCGGAACACGAGCACGATCGCGCCGACGGCCCCGGCGAAGGCTGCCAACGGCATCATCCACGACCCGGCCGCGGCGAGTCCGAGGGCGAGCACGGTCACAGCTCCCACGGACGCTCCGCCGGATATTCCCAAGATGTAGGGCTCGGCCAGCGGATTCCTGAGTAGCGCCTGGAGCGTGGCTCCCGCCACGGCGAGCCCCGCGCCCACGAAGGTGGCCAGGAGCACCCGGGGGAGTCTGAGCTGGAGGATGATGTCTCGGTGGCCAGGGTCCCCGCCGCCGAGGAGCACGGCCGTCAGGTCGGACGGCCCGATGGGAACGGACCCGAAGAGCACGCCGAGCACGATCGCCACCCCGAGCAGGAGCACGAGCGAAGCGC
Source organism: uncultured Gemmatimonas sp. (assembly GCA_964490285.1). Taxonomy (GTDB): domain Bacteria; phylum Gemmatimonadota; class Gemmatimonadetes; order Longimicrobiales; family Gaopeijiaceae; genus UBA2982. The sequence continues at coordinate 12,354 of CAZBCN010000015.1, forward strand.
CGAGCGACCCGCGGCTCACCGGAGCGTCCGACGGTGCAGACGCTCACCCACGAGGTACGCGGCGTCGACGACGCCAGGTCCAGGGATCTCGAGGACCCCGCCAACCCGCTCGATCCGGGCGCCGGGGGCCAGGCCGGGGTCGAATCCGCTGTCGTCCGAGACCAAAACCACGTCGATCGAGCGCGTGCGAAACTCCTCCGGACTCACCCCGGCGTACAGCAACTCCAGGTCCGCGAACACGTTGTCGCCGCCCATCAGCGAGACCACCTCGTCGATGTACGTACCGGGGCCAGCGACCCAAGGCGGTGTCCCTCCCAGCACGTACGCGACGCGAAGCCTCGGCAGACGCCGTGCCTCGGAGGCTGCCGTTGCGAGGCCCCGGCGGATGCTGACCTCGAGCGAGTCGGCGGCCTCGGGATCGTCTATGGCCAGTCCGAGAAGCCGGATCGTGCGATAGATGTCGTCGATGCGGTCGGGTCGGACCGCGAGCAGCGGAATGCCGAGCGCGAGGAGGCGCGCCGGTGTGCGTGTATCTTGTTCTCCTGCGAAGCGAACGACGAGGTCTGGCGCGAGGGCGACGATGGCTTCGAGGTTGGGCTCCAACCCCCCTCCGACGGAAGGAAGCCGCCCGGCCCAGGGATGGGTGTCGTAATCGGTCCGGCCCACGAGCACATCATCTCGGCCCATCGCACGCAACGTCTCGGTCGCGGAGGGAACCAATGAGACGACGCGTCGGGCGGGCGCGGGAAGCACGATCTCGAGACCGGTCGCGTCCGTGAGGTGAATTGCCTCCGGCCCGTATTCAGTCGGCGCAGGTTCGTCGCTGGGCTCGCCTCGGGCGCATGCGCATGCGAACAGGAGGAGGCCCACGGCGGCGCACCGGGGCGCCGTGTGCGGCGCCATCAGCGTGCCGGCGTGGCGCCGGCTCCGCAGGAGCTCTCGAACGTGCGCGCCCATCCCTCGGCGGTCGGCTCGAGCGCGGCGTGCCACCGGTGGTCGGAGCCGAACACATCGAGCAGAACTTCGCCCTGACCGTCGCTGTCCCAGTCGAGGTGCCCGAAGTAGCGCGGCGCTCGCTTGCCGGAGTCCGCGGACTGGTACCACTCGAACGTCTCCAGGAACTGGCTGCCGACACGCGATGCGAGGATGAAGAGCGCGTAGGCTCCTGCCTCCGGAGCGCCGACGGCGAGTTGGTCACGAACCACATACGTGGCAGCCACGGTCGGCTGAGTGGCGCCGTTGGGGTGGAACGTCTGTATGTCTTGGCGTGTCGGCAGGACCCCGCCCGGAGGCCACGGCGCCCCCACGCGCGGGATCGCGTCCTGCGCGAACGTGAGCGAGGCGACCCGCTGATCGTAGTCGTGGGTGAGGGGGCGGAGGGCCTCGTACGGAGCGGCTCTGGCGGCGGTCGCCGGGAGCGCCAAGAGGCGCTCGACCCCACTCGCGGTCGGCACCAACTCGACGGTACCGAAGAGGGCCGCGGTCGACGGGCAGAAGCCGTCCGCCGCCCCAACCCCATCGACGATCAAGCGACCGACGCGTACCCCCTCGGAAAAGAGGATCCATTCGGAGCCCGCGATCGCTCCCGCAGAGATCGACACCGCGGTAGCTGACGTGAGAGCGTCATCACGAACCTCGCCGACGACGACCATGGTGGCGCGAGCGTTGTCGCGTGTGCCTGCCAACAGGAGCGGCTGCGCGATCTCGCGCGTCGGTGGCTCCTCCACGGGAGCGGCTTCGGCGGGGGTACCCGCAACGGCCGTGGGTGGGGGCTCCCACCGCACCTCGACCCCTCCCCACGCCACGTTGTCGCAGCCTGGAGCCACGGTTAAGATGACCGCGATCGCTAGTAAGTGCCGTCGCATCAAGCCGTTGGATAGTGCGGCCTCTCGGACGGGGGCCGGGCTTGAAAAGCTAGCGCGGACCCTTCGGTGGGCAAGCCGAAGCCCCGCGGGCGTCCGTGGGACGCTCCGGACGCCATTCCGAGCGGAGGACGGACCCAGTGGGTCTCCGAGACGCCGAAGGTCAGTCATCGAACGAGGGCACGAGCGGGGCCTCGCTCCGTGCGGTGATGGCCTGCTTCCCGACGGGCGTCACGGTCGTGACCACACTCGACGGCGCAGGGGCGCCGATCGGCCTCACGGTCAACGCGTTCACCTCGGTGTCGCTGGAGCCGCCGCTCGTGCTCGTCTGCATCGGCCGGTCCGCGGGCTCGCACGATCGACTCGTCGCGTCGGGCACCTTCGCCGTGAGTGTGCTGTCGGCGGCCCAGGCGGACATCGCCCGTCGCTTCGCGCGCCAGCCATCGGAGGGCCGCTTCGACGGCGTCGAGTGGTGGACTGCGCCATCCGGGAATCCCGTGCTCGGGGGCGCGACGGCCTGGCTCGACTGCACGATCGAGGAGCTCATGGAAGCCGGCGACCATACGATCATCCTCGGTCGCGCGCTGTCGTGCGGCTCGAGTGATCGGCCCGCCCTGATGTTCCATCGCGGCGCGCTCTCGTCGGTGACCCCGTGATGGAGGCGGTGCGCCGGGGTACGTGGCTGCCGGCGCTGCTCGTCGGCGCCGCGGCCGGCATCGCAGGCGAGGTCGCGATCGGGATCCTCCTTTACGCGAGTCCTGGGTTCATGCGCTCGCTCACCACCGTGCTGGCGATCGAGAGCTTGGCGCTCGCGCTGGGCCTCCACACTGTCCCTACGGAGCCCACGCACCTGGTGGAGCGGATGCGCCTGCGCTGGCTCCTGTGCCTCGGCGCGTTCACTGCGGCCGCTGCGTTCGGAACGCTGTGGAGTCTCTTCGAGGACCTCGGCGAAGGCCGGATCGGACAGGGGCTGGGCCTCGCGCTGCTCGCGGGACTCCCACTGTTCGCGTGCGGCTCGCTCCTCGGGGGCATGGGCGTGGTGGCCGAGGCCGACCCGTCGGGTAGACTGCCGCGCCCGGGGGCGAACGCGGCCATGGGCGCGGCTCTGGGCTTCGTTGTCACAGGCGCACTCTTGCCGCGCGCCCCGATCCCCGCGTCGCTCCTCGTGGGCTGCCTGGTACTGCTGTCGGCGGGGGCGATGGTCTATGGAACGATGATCGGAGGGATCTCTGACGGGCAGCACGACGAGATGATCGAGGGGTCCGAGACCGAAGCGTCCGATGGTGGGGCGCTCGGGCACCAGGGATTCGTGGTGGCCAGCGAACACGAGAGCCCGCCCCCACCGTGATCGTCGCGCACCTGTCCGACCTGCACCTCGGCTTTCGCGCCTACGGTCGCGTCGAGAGCGGCTCGGACGTGCGGGAGCGCGACGTGGCGGCGGCGTTCGAGCGCGCGAGTCAGGAGATCGTCCGTCTCCGACCCGACGTGATCGTGATCGCCGGCGATGTGTTCGACCGTCCCGATCCCCCCGCGGGCGCCGTGGTGGCGCTCGCCCGCGGCCTCGAGGTCTTTCGTGCCTCGCTTCCGCAGGCGCCGGTACTCATGGTGGCGGGGCCGCGTGACACGCCGAGAAGGGAAGGCGACCCCGGGGCGCTCGCGGTCTTCGACAGCTTTCCCAACGTCGAGGCCGCGACCGGACTTCCGCGATCGATCTTGATCGAGCGCCTCGGCTTGCACGCTGCGCTCATTCCGCACCGGGCGGTCACTCGACTGCCACCCGCGCTGCCGGAGCCGGATCCGCGGATGAAGTGGAACCTGCTCGTGGTGCACGCACAGGAGTCGGGCAGGGGCGACCGGGGCATTCATGTCGATCCGGCCGAGTGGAGCTACGTGGCGTTGGGTGGGGAGCACCATCGCCGCACGATCACGTCCAGAGCGCGCTACTCGGGCTCGCTCGAGCGTGTGGCGCTCGACCCTTGGGCGGAAGCCGCCGACGAAAAGGGGTTCCTGACGGTGGATCTCGAGACCGGGCGCGTCTCGTTTCATGCGATCCCGGGGCGCCCCGTGGTGGCGCTCGCGCCGGTCAAGGTGGGTCGGGGAGAGCCGGAGCGAGTTCGCCGGAGGGTGCGCGAGGTGACCGCCGAGGTGCCGGGCGGAATCGCCGGGAAGATCGTCCGCCTGAGGCTCGAGGGGGCGACTCCCGGAGACCTGCTGGCGCTCCAGGGCGACCCCCTGAAGGAGCTTCGCGCGAAGGCGCTCCACCTCGCGGTGGAAGCCGGCAAGGAGCTGAAGGTTCCGGCAGAGGCGTGGCTGCCGCTCGAGGCTCCGCGTCTCCTGAGGGAAGCGGCGGCAGCGGAGCTCGAACGCGAGGGACGACTCGACGACGCCGCGACGAGGCTCTTGGCCGAGAGCATTCCCGACGATGTGGCGGCCCGCAGGTCGCCTCACGGAGCGATCGAGGCGCTGGACGGCGAAGTGGCCGGACTGGGGCGCGTGAGCACATCGATCCCGCTCGGCCTGACCGCGGTGGTCGGAGGTGGGGGGCGCGGTCGGCGCGCGGTCCTCGAGCTACTCAACGATGTGGTGCCGGGGGGGCGAACGGGCGCGCTCGGTGCTCTCTGGCGCGGCGCGGAGCCGGAGACGCTCGAAGGCGCGCTACGCCGTGCCGTGGACGCGGTGGCCGAGAGCCGAGGCCTCGACGTGCTGCGCGCGGCCCTGACCACGCTCGGTGTTCCGGTTTCCATCGACGTGCCGGGGCATGCGAGGGATGAGGATGCCACCGTACGATCGCGAGGTGCCATTCGCGTCGATCCGGAGCAGGTAGCCGCAGAGTTTCGCGCCGCAGAGCGCGAGTTGCGCGCGAGCCGCGCCGACGTCGCCGAGGTCGACGGCGACCTCGAGGTCGCCACGATGGATTGGTTGCGCGAGCGCCAGGACGCGGAGACGACCCTGCTCGCCTACCGCGATCGCGCGCGGGAGCTGAGGACGCGCATCCGCCGCATGGAGTCCGCGGGTCCGGAGGCTCCGTGCCCTACATGCGGCCGCGTGCTGGAGAGCCATTACGCCGACGTACTCGGCGAGCTGCGCGACCAATGGGAGTCCGTGGTGCAGGATGGAAGTTGGTGGAAGAGCCGCTGGGAGCAGCTCGAGCTCAAGCCGTCGGCGCTGCAGGAGCTCGAGGGCAGGTCGCTGCGCCTGCACGCGGCCCTGGAGGCAGGGTCGGAGCGAGTCGAGCTCCTGCGCGCCCGACTCCAGGAGCTGGATCGTCCGGGGCAGCTCGCCGGCGAGGAGAAGACGGGCGCCGAGGGCGCCGTCATCGCGGTCCTGCAGCGCTTGCACGCTGCCCGGCTGGCCAGAGCCACGGACCTGCTACTTCAGCGGGCCTCCCGGTTCGTCTGCCGCATCTCGGGCAGCCGGATCCTGGCGCTCTCGTGGGACGGAGAGGCGGTCCGCCTCGAGGGGAGCGAGGGGGCGCTCCGGCCGATGTCCGAGGAGGACCTGGCCACGGGGAAGGTGGCGATCCGAATCGGCGCGGCGTCGCTCGTCGCGGCCGAGGGCCGGATGCTCGGCTCGCTCGCCCTGGAAGAGCCGTTCGATCGCCTCGACGAGGAGACGCAGATTCGTGCCGTGCTTCTCGTGCGGGACGTTCTCGCCGAGATTCCCAGGGTCATCCTCTTCACCCGCGGCGACGTGGTCGATGCGAGACCCGAGCTGTTCGACTACGTTCTCGAGGTTCGGGAAGAGGAGATGGGTGGTGGGCCCCCGTTGAGGCCCGCGCTGGCCGGACCGGGACGGGTGACGTTCGAGGTTCCGGTCCAACGGAAGACGACGCGAGTGGGATGATCGACTCGATGGTGCCCGTCTTGACGGGGCTGTTCATGGGTGGCCTGGCCGTCGCGGCCTGGTACGCGAATCGTAGGCGGCGACTCGCCGGCACCGTGCGTCGTGTGGAGGCGCCGAACTCGCACCATTCGTCTCCCGGCGTCCGCGAACGAAACGATCGCGAGCGATGGGGCCGGATCGATCTGTCTCGGCTCCATCCGATCAACCAGGATGAGGTCCGTCGGCTCCTCGCATTGGCGGACGTCGACGGGGTCGTCGCGCTGTCGAGCAAGGATCGTGCGTTCCTGGACAACATGACTCGGCCGCGTCGCGGCACCTGAGTCAGGCACCCACGAACCGGGCTTCTTCGGCTCGCGACGCACCTGCCGTTCGCCAGCGGAAGCGCACGGCCCACGGATGCGCTCGCCGCTCGAGCACGTCCGCGATCACCTGACCCAGCAGCGGCGCGAACTTGAACGCGTGTCCACTGCCTCCGCTCGCGACGACGAGACCTTGGCGATCGGGATCGTGGTCGATCAGGAAGTCCCCGTCGAAGGAGTCGCAGTAGAAGCAGACTCGGCGCTCGGCCAACGGAGCGTCGGCCAGCGCGGGGAGCGCCTCGCGCAGGAACGCGCGCGTGTCGTCCAGGTGTTGGGCGGGTACCTCGCCGCGCGCCCGAGGGTCGACGCGCGCGCCTTTGCCGTGGTGCCCGATCTTCACCCGGCCGTCGGCCGTCGACGGAAACCCGTACCAGCCGCTGCCCGCGATGTCTGCCATCCACGGCGGGAAGGCCGGGGCGCGAAAGCGTGCTGGCTCCGGTGCCGTGAAGTGCAGCACCGGCTGCGCCGTGGCCCACAGGCGATCGGAAAGCCAGGGGAAAAGGGTGGGCGTCCACGCTCCTGCGCACACGAGCACCACATCCGACGCGATGCGTCGACCCGAGGTCGTCGAGACCCCCGCCGCTCTCGAGCCGGTGGAGAGGACGGCATCGAAGCCGTCCTGGTGAATCGACACCCCTGCCCGGCGCGCGAGGTCCACCAGGCGCTCGACGACGAAAGCGCTCTCCGCCCACCCGGCCCGGGGGTTCAGGTATCCGTCCGGGTACTGCTCGGAGCGCCAGGCAGGAAACCGCTCGGCGAGCGCGGAGGCGGACAGACGCTCGGTCCGGTGACCGCGCTCGCCGAGCACCCGGCGGCTCTCGTGCTCGAAGCCACCGGCGACCATGGGTCCGCGCGAGAGCACGAGCAGGCCGTCCTCGTGGTAGGGCGGCCGAGGCCACTCGGTGTTCCACCGGTCCCATCCCTCGAGCGCGGCCTCGGCCAGCTCGTGGTAGAACGCGTCCGAGCCGTAGTCCATGCGCACGAGCTTACTGACGTCCGTAGAGGAAGCGCCCTCGAACGGCAGGGGGTGTGGGTCGATCAGCGTAACGACCCACCCGCGCGACCTGAGCTCGAGCGCGCTCGACGCCCCGAACACTCCTCCCCCGACCACGACGACGTGTCCCGGTGAGGTGGCCACCTCCGGGTGAGGCTCAGTCGGACAGGACGGACCAGGCTTCAGCGCGCTCCTGGTACCGGTCGAGCGCAGCTTGATCGCTGGTCTGGAGGGCCGCCTGCGCCAACGCGATGTAACCCCAGGCGTAGTAGCTCGGGATTCCGAGCGTGGACCTGTCGGGCCAGTGGCTCCACTCGTCCGGGATTCCGCCGCGGTGCACGAAGACCTCGTCGAGCAGGATGCGAGTGCGAGGCACGTCCACCCAATCGCCCGTGACCGGCGAGAATGGCGAGGCATCCATGCGCACGAGGCCGCTGCCCTCCTCCTCGACCAGTGGCCCGTCGTTCAGGCGAAACGCCAGACCCTGGCGCACGAGGTAGGGGTTCAGTCCGAGAGAGGCGGCCGCGTTGCCGCTCGAGGCGAAGTAAATGGGCCGTTCCGCGATCGCGTCGTTGATGAGGTTCAGCGCGAACTGCTGCCAGGGCGAGAGCATGTCACCCGTGCGGAAGATCGCCGTGAGGTTGCCCATCGTGAGCTGCATGTCGCGCTCGATCGGGACGTATTGCTGAGAGACCTGTCGGATCTGCTCTTCGCTGAGCGAGATGATGGATCGGGTCGGAGGCTCGATCGGCTCGCTGACCACGAGCGCGATCTTCCCGGGCGCGTCCGCCGGAGTGGACACGTACGCCGCAGTCGTGTTCTCGGCGGTATAGGGGCGCTGACACTGGATGCGGGTCCAGTCGCTCGCGGGGTCCTCTCCCGGCTCGCAGGGACTGGTCAGCTCCTTGAGTTGGCGCACGTACCACTCGGTGTTCAGGTACGACGTCACGATGACCGTGACATCACGTCGAATTCCTTCGACCTCCTGGAGATACCAGAGGGGGAAGGTGTCGTTGTCGCCGTTGGTGAAGAGCACCGAGTACGGCTCGACACTCATGAGGAGGTTGTGCGCCCAGTCGCGCGCGGAGTAGTCGTGCGCGCGTGACGCATAGCTCCAGTTGAGCACGAGCGGCAGCAGCGCGAGTCCGAGCACCGGGCTGGCCCTTTGGAGCGTCGTCTTGAGCTCACTCGCGGCCTCCTGCCAGAGCGTGACGATGCCCATGCCCGCCCAGAGGCCCCACAGGGAGAAGCTCACGATGAAGAAGTAGTCGCGCTCGCGCACCTCGTGGAGGCCGCGGTCGTCCACGGGCGCCTGAAGGGAGTATCCGTACCTGAAGTTCAGGTAGTAGACGAGCGCGAGCGACAACGTCGCGAACAGCGTGAAGACGAAAGCGAAGCTCGTGCGGTCGCGGCGCGCGTGCTCGATCGCGCCCCAGACGCCGAGGCCGGTGAAGAGCATCGTGAACGGAAGCCGTACATTCGCGAAAACGGTGTTATCGCCGCCGAGGGTCCTCGCCCACTGCCAGTCGAAGTACTGGAGGTAGTTGACGATCTGCGAGCTGAACGGCGCCAGCCGCGGCAGCAGGGGCGGCTTGTCGTATTGGGAGCGGTTGAGTGCCTCCGCGAGGGCGACACAACCGGCCTTTCCGTACGTGATGACCGCGCCGATCGCAGAGCCGATGTCGGGGCACGTGGGCGCTGCCTCGTTGATGACCGGACTGAGCCCGGCCCGAATCGGAAGGAACAGGTGGATCGATAGGCCCAGCACGGCCGCGACGAGCCCGGCGACGTAGAGCTTCCAGTTCAGCAGTGTGCGCGGGTGGACCATCAACACGAAGAGCCCGATCGCCGGCGCGGCCAGGAACGCCATCAGGTGGTTGCCCACGCTCAGGGCGAGGATGAACACCATCAACACGAGCAGATGGTCGTCCTTTCCCTTGCCCAGGTTCTCCTGCCACCGCATCGCGAGCCACGTGAGAAGCGCGATGGCGAGCAACGAGACCGTGTAGACCTTCTCGTTGACGTTCGACTGGCTCCAAACCGTGAACGCGGTGGCGCTGACCAGCACCGCCGCCGAGGCGCCCACGAGCCTGAACGTCCGGTCGGGCGAGAAGTAGCGGAGGATGTGGTGGACGACGAGGAACCAGAGCGCGTGCGAGCTCGCGCTCATGAACGCGCTGAAGAGGTTGATTCTCGTCGCGACCTCGAGACCGAGCGGGGCGAGCAGGATCGACCAGGCCCGGGCCAGCACGACGAAGAGGGGATTCCCGGGCGGATGGGGGATACCCATGATGTGCCCGGTCGCGATGTACTCGCTCGTGTCCCAGAAGGCCGTCGAGCGGGACAGCGTGATCGCGTAGAGCGCGAACACGAGCGCGCCCGCGATCGCGGCTTCCTTGTAAGGCGGCTTCAACTCCCCGGAACCATCCGGGGCCACCCCGAGGGGCGTGTCGCGGGTCGCTTCGTTGGTCATGGCCCGGACAAGATAATCGACAGGTGCAGGCAGCCCCACGCGTCCACCTCCAGGACCCACTCCGGCGGGACCCACGTCGTCCCGCTGTACTCCTGGACGACCGCGGGTCCTTCGATTCGATGACCCGCGCGGAGGTCGCGGCGGCGAACCCGCTTCGCCCGCACCGCGCGTCCGCCGAACACGACCTCGGTCGGGCGTGACGGTGGGCGGGTGCCGGCGGCCTCGAGCCTCACGACCGAGAGAGGTGGTGCGGGCGCGCTGACGACGATCCGCGCCGTCACGGCCTCGACTGGGGTCTCGGGACGGGCATACCCATATCGCTCGCGGTGCGCCTCGTGGAATCCCTCCGCCCATCGCGCGGAGGGTACGGCGAGCTCGAAGCTCTGACCCAGATAGCGCGCATCGATCCACCGCTCGACCGACAGCACCGCAGGATCGGCTCCGGCATCGATCATCGCCCGGCGCGCATCGTACTCCAGTTCCGTCAGCGCGGTATCGACGAGTCGCTCCGCGTTCGCCGCGTCGCCTCGCACGAAGACGGTGCGCGAGACCTCTCTCGTGACTGGCGACGCGAGCATGCCGTAGGCCGAGAGGAGGCCGGGGTCGGGCGGCACGATCGCGCCGCGTGCACCGAGCCGTCCGGTGAGCTCCGCGACGTGCAGCCCTCCGGCGCCACCGAACGCGACGACCGTAAACCCCACCGGATCGTATCCGCGCTCGACCGAGATCACGCGCAGTGCGCGCTCCATGGCCGCGTCGGCGATGGCGACGACGCCTTCCGCTGCGTCGTCGAGGGAGGTGCCGAGCTGCGAAGCGATGCGCTCGAGGGGCGCCCGGACCGCGCCGCGGTCCAGCGTGCGCTCGCCGTCCAAGAAGGCATCGGCGGGAAGGCGCCCCAGCCAGACGTGGGCGTCGGTCACCGTGACCTCGGAGCCACCGCGGCCATAACTGATCGGGCCGGGCTCGGCACCTGCGCTCCGTGGACCGACGCGCAGCGAGCCCCCGGGATCGACCCGTGCGATCGACCCGCCGCCGGCGCCTACGGTGTGGATGTCCAGGACTGGCACCGCGACGGGCTGACCGGCGATCTCGAACTCTCGCGTCCGCAGCGCGCGCCCGGGAAGGAGCGAGACGTCGGTCGAGGTGCCTCCCATGTCGAACGAGATCACGGCATCGTGGCCTGCGCGCTGTGCCCAGGTCAGGGCTCCGACCAAGCCACCGGCCGGTCCCGAAAGCACGGTGTGCACGGGCTCTTGCCGCGCGCGCTCGATCGGGAGCGCGCCTCCGTTCGAGCCCATGATCCACACGCGCCCGGCGCGCGCCTCGGCTGCCAGCCTGCCGAGATAGCGGTCGACGACCGGAGCGACGTAGGCGTTCACGACCGTGGTCGAGGTGCGCTCGTACTCGCGAAACTCCGGGAGGATCTCGCTCGACACCGACACGGGTACGCCCACGGATCCGAGCGCGTGCGCCACTGCCCGCTCATGGGACGGACTCGCGTACGAATGCAGAAGCGCGACCGCGATGGATGCAGGCGTGTGGTCTGCGACGCGTGAGGCGAGGTCGCGAAGCTCGGCGGGGTCGAGCGGCTCGATCTCCTCACCGGTCGGCCCGAGCCGGCCCGCGACGCCGAGCCGGTCGTCACGCGCGACGAGCGGCGGGAGGCGGTGGCCGACGAGCGCGTAGAGCTGGGGGCGGTTCTGTCTGCCGATCTCGATCACATCCTCGAAGCCGCGATTGGTCACGAGGACCACGCGAGCTCCGCGGCGCTCCAGGAGGGCGTTGGTGGCGACGGTCGACCCGTGCACCAGGTTGAATGCCAGGCCCGGGGGCAGAAGTCGGCTGAGCCCGTCGAGCACCGCCTGGGCCGGGTCGGACGGGGTGGAGGGGACCTTCAGGGTGGTGATCGCGCCGTCCCTGAGAAGCACGAGGTCCGTGAACGTCCCACCCGTGTCCACGGCCACGAGCGGCGTTGACGGTCCGGAGGGCCCTGTGGACATTGGGGCGCTCACATCTCCGCCCCGGGACGCGCGTCCGCGGCCAGCGGGCTCGCCGATACCCGACCATGCAGCTCTATCCGTCGTTCGAGCAGTTCAAGGCCCTGGCTCGGAGTGCGGGCTTGGTCCCCGTGTGGCGCGAGTTCCTGTTCGACGTCGACACCGCGGTGACGGCGTACGCGAAGCTCGCGGAGCCTCCGTTCGGCTTCTTGCTCGAGTCGGTCGTCGGCGGGGAGCAGTGGGCTCGCTACTCTTTCATGGGCACCCGGCCGCAGGGCGCGTGGAAGCTCGAGCGCGGCGTGGTGAGCTGGTGGTCGCCCGAGACGGGTTGGGCCGAGGTCGAGACGGACGATCCGCTCGCTGACTTGGACGCCAGGCTCCGCGCTCGAGTTCCCGCCGAAGTCGAAGGTCTGCCTCGGTTCTGGGGCGGGGCGGTAGGGTACTTCGCCTACGACGTCGTGCGCCAGATCGAGCGTCTGCCGAATGCGCCCGCGGACGACCTCGCGCTTCCGGACGGCCTCTTCGTCTTCACCGATATCGTGCTGGCCATCGACAATCTGAAGGGTCGGGCGATGGCGCTCGCCTCCGTGCCCGTCGACGACGCGAAGTCGGACGCGGAGCTGCGCGCGCGCTACGACGACGCGGCGCGCCGCACCGCGACGATCGTCGCGCGCCTCGCAGAGCGCGACGGGCCGCCGCCGCTCGCGCTGGGGGCCGAGCCCGAGGAGGATCCGCCGTTCGTGAGCTCGATGAGCCGCGCCGACTACGAGGCCGGCGTCGAGCGGATCAAGGAGTACATCCGGGCGGGCGACGCCTTCCAGGTGGTGCTGAGCCAGCGCCTCCAGTTCGCGCTGCGGACGACCCCCTTCGAGCTCTATCGCGGGCTCCGGAGCCTGAACCCCTCGCCCTACCTGTACTTCCTGGAGCTGGACGGGGTGACGCTCGTGGGCAGCTCGCCGGAGGTGCTCGTGCGCGTAGAGGACGGCATCGTCACCGTGCGCCCGATCGCGGGGACGCGCCCGAGGGGCAAGACGGCGGAGGAAGAGCGCGAGCTGGCGGACGATCTGCGAGGCGACGAGAAAGAGCTCGCCGAGCACCGCATGCTCGTGGATCTCGGGCGCAACGACGTTGGGCGCGTGGCCGAATACGGCACGGTGACGGTTCCCGACCTCATGGTCGTCGAGCGCTACTCCCATGTGATGCACCTGGTCAGCCAGGTGGAAGGAAGGCTCGAGGAGGGACTCGGCGCGATCGACGTCTTCCGAGCGTGCTTCCCTGCCGGGACGGTATCGGGTGCGCCCAAGGTGCGCGCCATGGAGATCATCGACGAGCTCGAGACGGTACGTCGCGGGCCGTACGCCGGTGCGGTGGGCTACTTCGCCTACGGCGGCGTGAACATGGACACCGCGATCACGATCAGAACCGTCGTGGCGACGCAGGGTGTGGCCTACGTGCAGGCAGGCGCCGGAATCGTCGCCGACTCCGATCCGGCGAAGGAGTACGCGGAGACGCTGAACAAGGCCCGGGCGCTCCTCAAAGCGGCGGCGATGGTGGCGCCGCCGCCGGACTAGCCGGCCAGCTCGTCGCCCAGCTTCGAGTAGAGGCGCACGAGCGTCTCTATGCCCTTGTCGAAATAAGCGACCGACAGCCACTCGTTGGGCGCGTGCAGGTTGCATCCCGGCAGCGAAAAGCCGACCAGCAACGCGGTAGCGGCGAGCTGCTCCTCGAAGTCGACGACGATCGGAATCGAGCCGCCGCCGCCCATGAGCACCGGCTCTTTGCCGAACGTCTCGCGGAGTGCCGCGGAGGCGGCCTCGAAGGCCGGTCCCTCGACCTTGGCGCGCCACGGCCGGCCGCCGTGGAGCTCGCGGATCTCGACAGTGACTCCGGGCGGGGTGACCTTCGCGACGTGCGCCTCGAAGAGTGCGCGCACCTTTGCGGGCGTCTGGTTGGCCACCAGGCGGAAGCTGACCTTCGCCATCGCCCGGTTCGGGAGCACGGTCTTGGCGCCCTCGCCGGTATATCCGCAAAGCAGGCCGTTCACGTCACACGTGGGACGGATCCAAGTTCGCTCGAGCGTTCCGTACCCGCGTTCACCCGCTAGAGCGGGTACGCCCAACTCCGCGCGGTATGCCTCATCGTCGTGCGGAAGGCTCGCGATCTGGACTCTCGTGTCGGCGTCCCACTCGAGCACGTCGTCGTAGAAGCCGGCGATCGACACGCGCCCGTCGGCATCGTGCAACGACGCGATGATGCGCGCGAGCGCATTTCCCGGGTTCGCCACCGCGCCGCCGTACTCGCCGGAGTGGAGATCGCTCTTCGCCCCCTTCACGTGCAGCTCGAAGTACGCGAGGCCGCGGAGCGAGAAGCCCAGCGACGGAAGGCCCTCGGCGAACATGCCCGAGTCCGAGATGAGCACGACGTCGCAGGCAAGGCGCTTCCTATGTGCCTCGACGAACGGCACGAGGTTCGGGGAGCCGACTTCCTCCTCTCCCTCGGCGAGCACCACCACGTTGATCGGTAGCGACCCACGCGTCGCGAGGTGCGCTTCGAGCGCCTTCACGTGCATGTAGAGCTGGCCCTTGTCGTCCGCGGTGCCGCGCCCGTACAGGCGTCCGTCGCGGACCGTCGGCTCGAAGGGCGGCGAGAGCCACTCGTCGAGTGGCTCGGGAGGTTGCACGTCGTAGTGGCCGTAAATCAGCACGGTCGGCGCACCCGGTGCTCCACGCCACTCGGCGAGGACGATGGGATGGCCGGGGGTCTCCACGAGCTCGCTCGTGAGGCCGGCGGCGGCCAGGCGCTCGGACAACCACTCCGCGGTGCGACGCGTGTCCCGGTCGTGCTCCGACTTCGCGCTCACGGAGGGGATGCGCAAGAAGTCGTAGAGCTCGGACCGGAAACGATCGAGCTGGGAGCCGATGAAGGTCAGTGGATCCATCACCTCAGCTCCAGAAGTACCGCGACACCCGCTAGATCAGGCTGCGCAGCCCCCAGCGGTAGACGAAGGTCATGGCCGCGGAGAAGACGGCGGCGCCCGCCATGCCACCGGGGCTGATGGCGAGAGGCTCGTAGAGGTGGAAGGTGCCCACCCCGAGCATGCCGCCGATCACGGCCGCGAAGGCTCCGAGCACCACCAGGATGGGGGTGTGCCCGGGCGTCTCCTCGGGGCGGTTGACGAGCGCCTTCATGACGAGCCCGATGGCGCCGCCCATGACGATCCAGATGCCGATGCCGATCCAGTTCTGCATTTCGCTGACGTCGAGAAAGCCGAGTCGACCGATCCGGTCGAGGAACGGCAGAATCTATCCGAACCCCCAACCGAGAACCAGCCCGAAGGAGAGCAGATTCCGAGGCGGGCGGCCCCATCCGGGGCCCCCGTTCGGTTTGACGCCCGGGGGTACTGGGGTTCGATTGCGGCCATGGCCGACGAGATCATCGACATTTCGCGTTACTTCCGACGCGAGGCGGAGGTGGACACCCTCCCGAGGGCGATTGCGCTCTGGGGGGTCGACGGGGATCGCTCCCGTTTCGCGCTCCCGCTCTGGCGGGTGGTCCACCTGGCCGGAGCCGATCGCGGGGTGATCCTTTGGAGGCAAAGCTCCGGGGGCGGTGGACCGCGGCCCTTCGTCGTCGTGGACCTCGCGAGCGACCCAGCTCGGTTGGGACTCGACGGGGCGGACATCGAGTCGTACGACGCTTCCGATGGGCCGACCCTCCACGACTTGGGTTCCGACGGCCTAGTCGTGCTTCTGGGCTCCCGCGACGGGCGGGTCTGGTGTCTGCTCGCCGACGGGGGCGTTCCTCGCCGGGAGCCGCTCGATCCGAAGAAGAGGGAGGACATCCTCTTCCTCGCCGGCGAGTGTGCCGGGCTCCTGTTCCTGAGGGACTTCGCCGACGGGGTCGACGATCCCTGACCAGGCGGCTCTCTAGTCGCGTCCCATCCGCCGTTTGAGCTCCGCGAGGGCAGCGTCCACGTCGAGCTGCTCGCGGAGAGGCGGCTCGTCCAAGGTAACGTCGTAGTCCGTGGTTTCCCCGCCATCGAGATCGAGATCGAGAGCGCGGAGTGACTCGGCGGCATCGGCTCGGGCGCTCTCGCCGGTCATCTTCTCGGCCATGCGATCGAGCTCGCTGAAGAGATCGTCCGCCTCCGAAATCGCGCCGCGGGCGCCCATGCGGCCCGCGGTTGCGCCGAGCGAGCTGCGCTTCTCGATCGCGTCGTTGAGCTGAGCGGTCATCTCCTCGACCGACTGCCGCCGGAAGGCGAGCTCCTCGCGGATGGCCTGCGCTTTCTTCTCGAGGACGGCTTGATGGCCCTCGTGCTTGGCGGCGTGTTGCGCCGCGAGGTTCGCGGTTTCCTCGTCACCGATATCGCGCGCCATCTTCTCGCGGCGCCGGCAGGTCAGGCCCGCTTCCTTCTCGCGCTGCGAGGCGGCCGTGGCCCTCTCCAGCTCTTCCTCCAGTCCACGAACCTGAGCCTTCTCGTCGATGAGCTCGTTCTTCATCCCGACGAGCAGCCGGTCGACCGTCTCGGGGACCTGATCCCGCTTCAGCTCTTTGTTGAAGTTGTCGAGCGCTTCGCGGAACGCGGCACGGAGATCTTCGAACATGGACGGTCCCTGAAGGTCGCCGCCCGCGAGGCGACCTGCCTAGTTGAGGAAGGGCTCGATCCTCTGTGCAAACGAGTTCCGCGCGCGGTGCAGTCGGCTCTTGACCGTGCCGAGGTTCACGCCGGTGATCTCGGCGATCTCCTCATAGCTCTTGCCCTCGAGCTCGCGCAAGCGGAAGACGAGACGGTGATGCTCCGGGAGCTCCTCCACCGTGTTCTCGACCAGCCTGCGCAGGTAGCGCTTCCGGTAGAGATCATCGGGTCGCATCGAGAGGTCCTCGAACTGGATGGGGCGGTGCTCGTCCTCCCAGTTCCCGGTGAGACGCTGAAAGAGGACCAGCGGGCTTCGCGAACGGTTCCGGAGCTCGTTCTTGGAGAGGTTGCTCGCGATGGTGTAGATCCAGGTCGAGAACTTCTTCGACGTGTCGAACCGGTGCAGGTGCCGCGTCACCCGGATGAAGGCTTCCTGCACGAGGTCCTGCGCCCGATCGCCATCACCGGTCTTGCGGGTGATGAAGTGGATCAAACGGTCCCGATACCGGTTGTACAACTCCTGGAAGGCGCCGGCCCGACCCTGGAGATGGGCCGTGACCAAGTCCTCATCCGACATGCCGTCGAGAGGCTGGTCGGCGAGAAGCTGCCTCGCCTTCTCCGCGTTGGGCTTGACCATGTTCCCGCCTGCTTGGCGCCTGGACACGCGGGTCGGCGCCGTTCCCCGCCTCCCGTAAGATGCCCGAACACCTGGATTGGTTCAAGCTCAGGGGCGCGCGGCTTACTCGCGCGGGGAGTGTGCTGGACAGGAGGGGAAAAAGAACGAGCGGGGGAGTGTGAAGGGTCTCGATGGCGCGAAAATCCAGCCCCCCCAGGGTGGGCCAACGAGCCTTCTTCCCACTCGCCCCGCTCCGTGGCGCCACAGTGGGCACCAACGATCCCTATATAGGCCCGGCCCCGGCGGATGTCATTCTCAATTTGGTACGCTCGAAGAAATCGCCGCCCGCCCTGCGTTCTCGCGTTGCCGGGGGCCCCGACATCCATGAGATTGCGGCCCGCAGGCCCCCCATGAGCGACCCTTGAGCGATCCCAACGAGCCCGTGACGTCGGCCGGTCCCCGTCGAGTTCAGGCGGTGGTGGCACTCCGCCTGCTCGAGGTCATGCGCGACGTCGACCTTCCGCAGGAGCTCCTCGAGGACGAGGATCCGACGCGGACCATGCCCCGCCGTTTGGGGCTGAGCGACGTGGTCGAGCGCCAGATTCGGACGTACAAAGAGGACGCGAAGCGTCGGGTGCGTCTTTCGGACGACGAGGTCCGAGGCCTGTTTCGCCTCGTGTTACGCAGGCCGGATGGGGAGGACGTCTTCCGTCAGGCCGGCAGACTCTTGGCGAGTGGGAGCCGGGCGGGTTGGCGTCGCGTGCTCCCCCGGCGCGCTCGGTACGCGCTCGCTCGCATGCATACCGGCCGGCGCCTCCGGCGCCTGTTCGGCCGTTCGATCGGCGGCTTCGGGAGGGGGGCCTTCGTCATCGAAGGGAGGGCGCTCTTCTTCATCGAGTGCGATCCGGGCGGAGACGCCTGCCACCTCCTGTCCGGCTTCTGTCAGCAGACGCTCGAGCAGGCGCTCGGCGGGGCAGCGACCGTGAGGCACACGCTCTGCCAGTCGCGTGGGGATTCCCTGTGCCGGTGGGAAGCCGAGGTCGCCGAGCCCTATACGCGTGTACGCGCACCCATGACCAGCGAGGCCGAGGCATGACGATCCAACGGAAGAAGCCAGCGAAGCCGAAGCGTGGGACCGAGAAGTCGGTCGGGGGCTCGAAGTCGGCAGCGAAGAAGACGGTGAAGGCCACGCGGGCGGTGAAGGCGGCCGCGAAGAAGTCGACAAAGGCGACCGGGGCCGTGAAGAAGGCCGCGAAGTCGGTCGAGAAGGGGTCGCGCGCGCCCGACTTCACGCTCGCGTCGGACCAGGGAGGGGAGGTGACGCTCTCGCGCCTCCGAGGCAAGAAGGTCGTGCTCTACTTCTATCCCAAGGACGACACTCCCGGGTGCACGATCCAAGCGTGCGACTTCCGCGATGCACAGCCGACGTTCGCGGGGCTGGACGCCGTGGTTCTGGGCGTTTCGGCGGACTCGGTCGCGTCTCATCGCAAGTTCCGCGAGAAGTTCGGGCTGAACTTCCCCCTCCTCGCCGACGAGGACCACACCGTCTCCAAGGCCTACGGCGTCTGGAAGACCAAGGCGCTGTACGGGCGGAGCTTCATGGGGATCGAGCGGAGCACGTTCCTCATCGGCGAGGACGGCGTCGTGATCGAGGCTTGGCGGAAGGTCACGCCGAAGGGTCACGCCGAGATGCTGGAGGGAATTCTCGCGGGGGACTGACGGGCAGGGCTCTGTGCACCTCGTACGCACAGAGGTCCTGCACGGCAGGGATCCCTGCGGTCCGCGCGGCGCCTATTTCCGCGTCGGCGCGGATCCCTTCCGGTAGCCAGATCGCCGGGCGCTCCGGCCGAGCGGCGGCCTCGCGCACGAATGCGCCCGCCTCGGCCGAGGGGCGGAAGATCATGACCATGTCGAGCGGCCCCGGCACGTCGGCGAGACGCGGGTACGCCTTCCGGCCGAGCACACGATCCGCTCTCGGGTTCACGGGAATGACGTCGTAGCCTTTCGCCACGAGGTAGGCCGGCACCGAGCGCGCGGGCTTCTCGGGGTGGCGCGACATCCCCACGACCGCGATGCGCTGGACCCGCCCGAGGAGAACCCGGAGCGCGGCGGCATCGGGGTTGGCGGGATCGGACGATGCTGCCAGCAGGCGGCGCAGGTCGGTGAGGTCGTTCACGGCGCGCGACGATAGGACCACGGAGCCGTCGATCGCAATGTCGAGTTGCTCCTCCCCCGGGGGGGTGCCAAGATTCGGCCGCCCTCGCGTCCACCCCCTCCAGGTAGAAGCATGGAAGTCGTCCTCGCAGTTGCTGCAGCCGTCGTCTTCGGGGCGCTCGGGCTCTGGATCGGTTCGTCCCGTGGTCGCCAAGGTGGGCTCGATCGCGGCCGTCAGGAGGGAATCGAGCAAGGGCGGAGGGAGGGCCAGAAGGAGGGACTGGAGAAGGCACGGGCCGAGGGCGATACGCGGTTACGCTCGCTGGTCGAGGCCCTGCGGCGGGGCCGCACGATTCCCGGACTCACCGCGGGAAGCCCGGAGGCCGAGCTGCAGCGGGCGCTCGAGGAGGGCTGGGCACCTCGCGAGAGCGAGCGCGCCAGCGCGCTGCGTGAGGCGGTCGGGCGCGTGAGCGGGTTCCTCGAGAAGAGCGTGCGCGCTCCGCTGAACGGGGTCACCGAGGGCGCCACCCCCGAGGAGCTTCGGGAGCGCATCGGCCGAGCCCTCGGTGCGCTCGAGGATCTCGACTTCTTCATCAAGGAGATTCCGGCCGACCGACAGGGGACGGACCTGGGCGCGCTCGCGCAACGCGTATGCAAGGAGTTCGTCACCGACCAGGGAGTCGGCGTGCGACTCGCCATGAGCGAGGTGGGTATCCGCGCGTCGGTGAACCCGTCCGCGCTCCTCGATGCGCTCTACCTGGTGCTCCACAACGCGGCGCGCTTCGGAGGCGGACAGACGGTGGATCTCACCGTCGCGCGCGACGGCGGCCGTGCGAAGATCACGGTCCGGGACCGAGGGAAGGGATTCACCGAGGAGGCGTTCAAGCGCGCCTTCGACCCGTTCTACTCGACCGCGGACACCGGGCTCGGACTGGGGCTCCCCCACGCACGTAAGGTCGTCGAGACCATGGGCGGGCGCATCGAGCTGCGGAACGTCCCGGACGGCGGGGCCGAGGTCGAGATCTCGCTCCCGGGAGCTTAGGGCCTCGCGCTAAGACGTCGGCGAAGTCGCCGGTTCCGCCCGGGCGGTGAGTCCGACGCCGGCTACCCCAGCGACCACCAGCGCGATGCCCGTCCACCCCAGTGGCGACAGGCCCTGGGACAGTAACATACTCGCGAGAAGCGCCGCGACCACGGGCTCTACCGCCGTGACCAGGGAGGCGCCGCTCGCTTCGATCCTCCCGAGAGCGTCGAAGAAAAGGAACTGAGCGCCCGCGATCGTGAGTGCTCCGAATGCCACGAGCAGCATCCAGGCGCCGAGAGTCGCAGGGAGCGTGAGCGGGCCGGGTGCGGCGGGAACCGCGACGGCGAGAAATACGCAAGCGCCGGCAGTGCTGTAGACCACGGTGCGCGCGGAGCCGAAGCGCGGTGTAGCGTATCGCCCGAAAAGCGTGTACGCCGCGTACGCACCCGCGGCGAGGGCGCCCCATCCGAGACCGGTGGCCCCGAATCGAGCCTCGACCTCGTCGGCGCCCGACACGGTGAGCCATACGCCCGCGATCGTCAGCGCGATCAGGGCGAGGCGCCGCGCGCTCGGCCACTCACCCAGCAAGGGACCCGAAACCGCGGCCACGAGCGCGGGGGCGAGGTAGAGCAGCGCCACGGTGGTCGGAACTCCCGCCGCGTCCAGCGACTCCTGATAGGCGATCTGGAAGACGCCCACTGCCGCGCCGCCACCCAGGCCGAGGAAGAGCAGGTCCCTCGTGCCGACGCGCAGCAGCGCCGGGCGGGTGACCAGAAAGCCCGCCAGCAGCAATGCGACCCCGATGAGCGGACGGATGAGCGCGACGGTCTCGGGTGGCACCCCCAGGCGGAACAGGTGCACGGCGAACACCCCGGACGAGCCCCAGAGACAGGCCGCAGCCATGGCTTCGGCGTAGCCCAGGAGCGGGCGGCCGCCGGGCGAGGGGCCGGTCACGTGTATCCGTACACCTGGTAGAGCAGGAGATAGACGAGGAGGCCCGTGACGGACACGTACGCCCACACGGGGAAGACCCGCCGGGCGAGGCGCGCGTGCTCGTGGAAGCGCCTGTGGCGAACGAGGTACACGAGGCGCAGTACGAACGGCAGCACGAGTACCGCGAGCACCATGTGCGAGAAGAGGATCGCGAAGTAGAGCGTGCGCGCCCATCCCTGCCCGGCGAACTCGTGCGTTCCCGTGAGCGCGACCCGGGTCACGTAGAACACCAGAAAGATCGCCGACGCGGATAGCGCCGTGATCATCGCGGCGCGATGGGCGTGCAGATTGCGCCGTCGGATCATGACGTATCCGACGAGCAGCGCGAGCGCGCTGGTCGCGTTGAGGCTCGCGTTCACGGCGGCGAGCACGTCGCCGAGCTCGGCAAGAGTCACAGGTGCGTGCTCAGCCCACCGTGGCGGGCAGCGGAGACGGATGCTGGTCCCTGGCTTGGTGGGCCTGGGTCGCGAGGTGGGCGAGCACCGCGAGGAGGCCCGCCGCGACCAGCGTGTGGAGAGAGACCGGCACCACCGCGAGCCGGGTGAACACCGAGGCCACGCCGAGCGCGACCTGAGCAACGACGAGCGTCGCGGCGACCGCGGCCCAACGGCGCACGCGCTCGGGAGCGTCGACTCGATAGACCCAGAGCGCGAACCCGATCACGACGAGGGCGACGATCACCCCGAGCATGCGGTGCACGAAGTGAACGGTGATCGGCGCGTTGACGAGCGGGGGGACGACGCGGCCGAGGCATAGCGGGAAGTCCACGCAGGCCAGGCCCGCATCCATGTGGCGCACGAGGGCGCCGAGCACCGACTGGGCGAACACGAGACTCGCGGCGGCGACGGTCCAAGTACGTACCGAGCTCGAGTCAAAGCTGGTTGGCTCGTCGGGCGGAGCGCCCCCGGTCGCGGAAGCCAGCACCGTCGCCAGCACGAGGAACGAGAGCGCGAGCGCGAGGTGTGTCGTCGAGACGAGGTCGGGGAGCCGGTAGATGACGGTGAGCCCGCCGAACAACGACTGCACGAGCAAAAGGGCGACTCCCGCGATGCTCGCCCCGAAGATCCATGGGCGGTCCGTCGTCTCCTTCTTCGCGAGCCAGGTGGCGAGGCCCCATAGGAGCAGCAGGCCTCCTGCGACGAGGCGATGAAGGTGTTCCCAGAACACACCGCCCGTCATCTCGGGCACCATCGTGCCGAAACAGGTGGGCCAGTCGGGGCACGCCAGGCTGGATTCGGTCGCATGCACGACACTGCCCAAGTACAGGAGGGCAAGCGTCCAGACCACAGACGCCTTGAAGGCACGAGCGTGGAGCATCGAGGTCAGCGGGCGCCCACGGTCTCCCGAGAATGCGCCGGCGGCTCGCTGGCCACCCCGGCGGGACTCCGGTAGGAGTCGAGCCCCACGATGCCCTGCTCGAGCCAAACGAGGTCACCCTCCAAGAACCGTTTGGCGACGTGATGGGTCGCGCGGTCGTCGTTGGCGAACAGCGCGCGGAACCGCTCGGCTATGCGACGGCGGGCGCGGCGGCAGTGCAGGTCCGCGAGTTCCACGGCCGACGCGTCCTTGCCGGACTCCGTGAGCATCCGCGCGCGCGACACGACTGCCGCCATGACGAAGAGGTCCGCACCTACGTCGACGAGGCGTCCCAGCACCGCCTGGCGCTTCTCGAGCGTGGGCCCGAAGCGTACCATCGCGTGGAACGTCGCGCGGGCGAGCCGACGTGACGCGCGCTCGATGTAACGCACGTGCGTGGCGAGCTTGCCGAACGAAGAGTAGCGCGGCCAGAAGCCCCACCCCAAGAAGCGGGTCGGATACCACCAGGTGTAGTGGAGCGCGGCCCGAACGAGCGCGCGAAGCTTCGCGGCGGTCGGCGCCTTCGGGTTCACGAGGTCGCCCGCGACGCTCAGGTGCATGTCGACCGCCTCGCGCGCGATGAACAGGCGCATGATCTCCGACGAGCCTTCGAAGATCATGTTGATGCGCATGTCCCGCAGCCAACGCTCTACGGGATATGCCGTCTCGCCGCGCGCCTCGAGTGAATCGTGCGTCTCGTAGCCCCGTCCACCGCGCACCTGAACCGCGTCGTGGACGGCGTTCCAGCCGACCTCGCTAGCCCAGAGCTTCGCGATCGCCGCCTCGAGCCGGATGTCGAAGCGACCCGTGTCCGCCATGGACGCCGTGAGCTCGACGAGCGCTTCCATCGCGAACGTGTCGGCGGCCATTCCGCCGAGCATCTGCGCGACCGCGTCGTGCTTGCCTATGGCCCGTCCCCACTGCACGCGGTGCCCGGCCCAGTCGCGCAGCATGTCGAGGCACGCTTTGCCCGCGGCCGCGCAGAATGCCGGCAATGCCAGGCGCCCGGTGTTCAGCGTGATGAGCGCGAGCTTGAGTCCCTTCCCCTCTCCCCAAAGGAGGTTCTCGCTGGGCACGCGGACGTTGGTGAAGCGCAGGATCCCGTTCGAGAGGCCGCGGAGGCCCATGAACGAGCAGCGGTGGGCGACTTCCACGCCCGGCCACTCGGTCTCGACGATGAAGGCGGTGATCGGCTTGCGGCTCGATCCGTCGCGTGCGGGCGTGCGCGCCATCACCACGATGATGTCGGCGCGAGGCCCGTTGGTCGTCCAGAGCTTCTCGCCGTTCAGGATCCAGTGCGAGCCGTCGGCCGAGAGCTCGGCTGTCGTCGACATGTTGGCGGGATCGGATCCGACGTCCTTCTCGGTCAGCGCGAACGCCGACAGGGCGCCCTTGGCGAGCCGGGGCAGGTAGCGGGCCTTCTGCTCCTCGGTACCGAACTTGAGGAGGGGTCCCGGCACGCCGATGCTCTGGTGAGCCGACAGGAAGGCGCCCGTCGACGAGCAGCGGGAACCCACGATCGCGAGCGCGCGAACGTAGGTGAGCTGCGAGAGCCCGAGGCCGCCATACTCGACGGGGGTCTTGATGCCGAAGGCGCCCAGTGCCGCGAGGCCGTCGAGCACCTCCTGCGGTACCCACCCGTCCCGGTCGATGGCGTCGCCGTCGATCTGCTCGGCGGCGAAGCGCTCGAGACGACTGAGGAACTCGGCGCCGCGCGCCTGCTCCCCGGGGTCCTGGGTCGGGTGGGGGAGCACCAGACCGAGGTGGGGGCTCCCCTCGAAGAGGGAGCGGGCGAAGCTCCTCTGCTCCCAATCCTGTTCGCGTGCGTGCTCGGCGACTTCGCGCGCCTCGTGCTCGGTCGCGAGCTTTCTATCGCTCGTCATCGCGGCCTCCCGAAGAGGACGACCCAGGGCAGGTCCCTGAAAATCTAGCAGATCGGGGGGCCCCGAGGGCGAGCGCCTCAGTCGGTGGCGTTGAGGAACGTTTCGATCTCGCCCGACCGCGCCTCTGCGTCTTTCTCGCCCATCTCGATCAGCGCTCGCAGGTAGTCCGGCTGGAAGAGAATGAGGCTCAGGAAGTCGGGGCTCCGCGTCTCCTTCGTTCCCAGTCCACGCGTCAGGAAGCGGAACACGCGCGGGAGCTCCGCCTCGAACTTGCTCGCCATCTTTCCCAGATCCGCGGACGGCCGCAGCGTCAGCAGCCGCACCGTGCTCAGGTCGCCTCGTTTTTCTGGTGGCACGCCGGCGATGAGGCGGTTGAGCCGGTCGAGGCGCACCGCGTCGTGGTCGAGCAGATCGAGGAAGATCGAGTTCAGGAGGATCCCCATCACCTGTACCGGCGGCGGGTAACCGTAGACGGTCTGCTCCTCCTCCTCGGCCCGCGACGCGGCGTAGCGGGTCGAGATCGCGATGATCCGTCGCGCTCCCATGTGGATGGCCGGCGAGAGCGGTGCAACGAGTCGGATGCCACCATCCCCATACCACGCTCCCTCGACCTCGACCGCCGGAAAGAAGAGGGGGAGGGCGGCCGAGGCCATGATGTGCTCGACGGTGATGGTGGCGCGCCGGGGCCTGCGCCCGGGCCGCTCCCATAACTGTACGTCGTGCCCTTGGATCCAGGTGACCGAGCGTCCGGTCGAGTAGCTCGTGCCGCTGATTGCCAGGGCTTTCAGCCTCCCGGCGTCGAGGTTGTACTTCACGCCGGTCAGCTCGCCGTTCACGCAGTGCAGAACCTCCTGCAAGTAGTTTCGCAGAGGCTGCGTGTCCTCGTGCCCGCGCACGTGCTTCGGAGACGCCAGGCCGCCGGAGCCGAGCTGTCTCAGCCACCGGACCGCATTCATGGCGAGCGAGCGAGTGTCGGTCCGGAAGACGTCCTGGACCGTGAGCTCGCCCCAAAGCGAGCTCAGCTCGTCCACTGCCTGGAAGAACGTGCCGTGGTGTGAGGCGAGGTGCGCCGCGTTGATCGCGCCAGCGGACACGCCCGTCACGTACGGTATCCGCAGCTCCGGAAAGCGACGCGCGACGCAGCGCAGGAAGCCCACCTGATAGGCGGCTCGCGCGCCGCCCCCGCTCATGACCATGCCGAGGTCGGGTGGTCCTGGCGTGCGGTTGGCCCCGGGGACCTCGGCGAGGGGAGCGAGGGGGTTCACGCCGTCGTCAGCCGACGATCGGTCGGCCGATCGCGAGAATGCCGAACGCCACGATCGCCAGCACCACCGCCGTGCCGACCACGTGGGGCCCGTACGTCCGTTGCTCGAGCGAGCGCCGACGCTGGACGACGGAGACGATGTGCGCGATGACGACCGCGAGAATCATCATCGTCAGGTGTCCCGCGAGCTGCGGATAGAATGTGCTCGTGAAGAGGTGTGCCACTCCGACGAGCACGGTCAGGTCGAGCGTGCCGGTGAAAGCGGTTGCCAGGATGCGCATGCGCTGGTCATAAGGGCGCTTCGTGGCGAGCCCGTGAGCCGCGTAGACGATCACGATCAAGCCGAGAAGCAGGACCAGGTAGCGGAGGCCGGAGTGTGCGCTGAGGAGCATGGAGGCAGGGGGTCGTGGGTTCGCGGGTCTGCTAGGTCGGGCCCAGCGTGACCTCGGTACTCGGGCCGGTCACGTCGAGGGGTCGCTCGCTTCTCAGCCCGGGGTCCACGCTCCATACGGAGAGCGTGTAGGAACCGGGCGGAACGTCGGTGATCCGGAAGCTGCCGTTGTTGGCGGCGAACACGGCGTAGGGTGCGGATGTGACGTAGACGAAAGCCCGCATGCCCGGATGGTGGTCGCACGTCACCTCGTACCCACCCTCCCGGTCGAAGAGGAAGTCGACGTGGCCTGTCGGGTCGGTCTCGGCGTCCAGGACCGTCGAGTCGTTGTCGGAGAAGGTCAACCGGACGTTATGGGTGATGGTCTCGCTGTTCGTGAAGGTCGCCGTCTCGCCGACGCGCACGACCAAGAGCCCCGGCGAGAACGCGAGGCCGAGCTGATCCATCACCGGGTTCTCGCGTGCGGAGTGCGCAGGCGGAGCCCCCGTCGCGGGACCCAGGGTGATGACGGACGGGGTGCCCGCCACCGCGGCGGGTGCGGTCCCGAACACGCCCTGGGGGACGGGTGTGGTCTCGCGGCGAGGTGGCGTGTCCCCGGAGTCGCGGCCGCACGCGGCGGCCATGAGGACGGCAGTCAGGAGCAGAAGTCTCATCGCAGATCCCAGTGAGGCGGTCGGGCGGCCGAGAGGCCCACTCGCCGCGGCCACCGTATACGCCCAGCAGGGGAGCAGGGTCCCGGGCTCACGCCGGGTCGCTCGTCGCGGGGTCGCCTTCGCCGAGCGCCTCTCGCACGACGCGTAGCACGTCCTCGTCCATGTCCTCGGCTCCGAGCATCCACCGCAGGTAGTCCGGAGCATCGCGCGCCACGTCGGCGAGCGCCTGGCCGCGGTGCTTCCCCCGACGGAAGACCCGCGCCTCCGCCGGCCCCTTGAACCAACGATCGAGCTCCGTGCGGAACGGCGCATACTTTTCACAGTAGTCGTGCAGGCCGTCCAGGTCGCGAGGCACGTTCGGATAGCGCGCGAGCTGCGCACCGAGAACGGCCGCTGCCGTGCGGATGTCCCCCAAGGCGCTGTGCGCCTCCTCATGAGTGCGGCCTAGGTAGAACTGGGCCGCCGCCGAGAGATCTCGTCGCTCCTCGCGGTGGAATATGGTCTGCACGTCGAGCACCTTCCGTCCCTCGAGCGAGAACTCGACCCCGCAGCGACGGAACTCGTAGATCAACATGTGGAGGTCGAAGCGGCGGATGTTGAAGCCCGCCAGGTCACACCCCTCGAAGACCTCGAGGAGGCTTCGGGCAGTGCGGCAGAACGGCACTTCCTCGGCCACGTCGGAGTCGGTGATTCCGTGGACCGCGGTCGCCTCGGCAGGGATGGGGATCCCCGGATTGAAGCGACGAGTTCGCTCGAGCACGTCGCCCTGGGGTGTGATCTTGATGAACGCGAGCTCGATGATGCGGTCGTTCTTCAGATCGAGGCCGGTGGTCTCGATGTCGAAGAAGACGAGCGGGCGCTCCAGCGCGAACGGTAGTTGCATGCAGACGCCAAGCTAGTTAGAAGGCACTCCATGAGCGACATGATGAAAGCGATCGTGATGCGTAGTGCCGGCGGGCCGGAGGTCCTCGAGCTTCGCGACGTCCCGCGCCCGGAGCCGGGCCGGGGAGAGGTCCGGGTGCGCGTGGCCTCCTCGGGGCTCAACCGCGCCGACCTCAGCCAAAGGATGGGACGCTACCCGGCACCGCCGGGATCTCCGCAAGACATCCTCGGGCTCGAGCTCGCGGGGACGGTGGACGCGCTCGGCGAGGGTGTGCGCGGTCTCCAGGTGGGTGACGCGGTGATGGGCATCCTGGGTGGGGGCGGGTACGCCGAGTACGCGCTCTCGCCGCAGGAGACGCTCGTGCCCGTGCCGGCCGGGATGCCGCCCACGACCGCGGGAGCGATCCCCGAGGTGTTCATGACCGCGTACGATGCGGCCTTCATGCAGGAGGGTCTCGAGGCGGGCGAGACGTTGCTCGTGCACGCAGTGGGGAGCGGGGTGGGCACGGCTGCGCTGCAGCTCGCGCGGCGAGCCGGCGCGACGGTCATCGGCACGTCGCGGACCCAGGACAAGCTCGAGCGCGCGAGGGAGCTGGGACTGGAGCACGGGGTTGTCGCCGACGAAGGCTGGCCCGACCGAGTGCTCGCGCTCACCGGAGGGCGCGGCGTCGACGTGATCCTGGATCTCGTGGGTGCGGCTTATCTCGCGGGTAATCAGCGCGTCGTTGCCGAGCGCGGGCGGCACATCGTGGTCGGCGTTCCGGCGGGCAGCGAGGGAACGCTCAGCCTCCGCGTGCTCATGGGGCGTCGTGCCTCGATCCGTGGCACGGTTCTGAGGGCCCGCTCCGTCGCCGAGAAGGGTGCGGTCGCGGCTGCGTTCGCGCGCGGCGTACTCCCGGGCTTCGTGTCGGGGGAGCTGAGACCCGTGATCGACCGCGTCCTCCCCGCGAGCGAGGTGGCCGAGGCGCACCGGTTGCTGGAGTCGAACCGCACCTTCGGGAAGGTCCTGCTCGAGTGGTGAGCCGCGGCTCTAATCCGCCGCCTTCGAGTCCTCTTCAGCGAACCCAAGTGCGCCGAGGACGAGCTCGTCTTGCTGCTTCACGTGGTTCTTGAGCTTCCCTTCGGCTGGGCTGGCTCGCTCGGGCCTCGCCACGTAGGCGAGCGGGATCCTGCGGGGCACAGTCGCACGGAGGCGTGGCCCGATGTACGTGAGCGCGCCCATGTTGCGTGGCTCCTCCTGGGCCCAGACGACCTCACGAACGTTCGGATAGGTCGCGACCAGCCCGACGAGCTCCTCGCTCGGGAACGGATACAACATCTCCACACGTGCCAGCGCGGTGCCTTTCGCCTCGGAGCGGCGAGCGTGCGCCTCGATGTCGTAGTAGATCTTGCCCGAACAAAGCACCAGGCGTGTGACGCTCGCCGGGTCGCCGGGCGTCGGGTCGGGCAGAACGGGCCGGAACACTCCGGCGGTGAGGTCTTCGACCGTCGAAGTCGCCAGCGGGTGTCGCAGCAGGCTCTTCGGCGTCATGACGACGAGCGGGCGCTCGGGCCGCCGTAGCGCCTGGTCGCGGAGCAGGTGGAAGTACTGAGCCGGTGTCGTCGGGTAGGCTACCCGCATGTTGTCTTCGGCGCACATCTGGAGAAATCGCTCCAAACGGGCGCTCGAGTGCTCGGGACCCTGGCCCTCGTATCCATGGGGAAGCAGCAAGATGAGCCTCGAATATTGCGCCCACTTCATGCGACCGGACGACAGGAACTGGTCCATGATCGGCTGCGCGACGTTGGCGAAGTCGCCGAACTGCGCCTCCCAGATGACGGTGTCCGTGTCGGCTCCGACCGAATAGCCATACTCGAAACCGAGCACCGCGGTCTCGGTGAGCGGCGAGTTGTAGACCTCGAGCCGGGCCTCCGCGATGCGCGTGAGCGGCACGAACCGCCTTCCCGTGTTCACGTCGTGCAGAACCAGATGCCGGTGGCTGAACGTGCCCCGCTGGCTGTCCTGGCCGCTGATACGTACAGGAATGCCTTCGAGGAGCAGGCTTCCGAGCGCGAGCGTTTCGGCGTGACCCCAGTCCAGCGTACGGTCCGGGGTGAACGTGCTCGCGCGCCGCGAGAGCTGTCGCCAGAGCTTCGGGTGCGGAGTGAATCCCTCGGGCACGTGAATGGTCGCCGCGTTGATCTTGTCGAGGACGTCGAGATGCACGCCCGTGGTCGCGGGGACGACCGGCGTCTCCCGCTCGTCGTTGGGCAGGGGATCACTGACGGGCTCGAAGTCGCGAACGTCGTCCTGCACCCTCTGCAGTTCGTGACCGATCGACTCGCGCAGCGTCTGCACTTCTTCCTGAGTCGCGATCCCGTCGGCGACGAGGCGTTCGGCGTAGATCTGCCCGACCGTGGGATGGGTCGCGATCGCGTTGTACTTCACGGGCTGCGTGTAGGCCGGCTCGTCGCCTTCGTTGTGGCCGTGGCGCCGATACCCGATGAGGTCGATCACGAACTCGTCGCGGAACCGGGCGCGGTACGCCGTCGCGAGGCGCGCCGCGGCCAGGCAGGCCTCCGGGTCATCGGCGTTCACGTGCACGATGGGGACGGCGTACCCCTTCGCGAGATCGCTCGAGTAGTACGTCGAGCGCCCGTCACGCGGGTCGGTCGTGAAGCCGATCTGATTGTTCACGATGATGTGGATCGTGCCGCCGACGTGGTAGCCGGGAAGTCGCGCCATGTTGAGCGATTCCGCGACGACGCCCTCGGCCGCGAAGGCCGCGTCGCCGTGGATCAGCACGGGCACAACCGCGTCACAGTCCGGCTCGGAGCCGTTCGCGACACTGTCGAACTGCCGGGACCTCGCCCACCCGATCACGACCGGGTTCACGAACTCCAGGTGGCTCGGGTTCGGCGCGAGTGTGATGCGGACAGTGCCCACACCTTCGATGTCCCGAGTGCCGCGGGCTCCGTGGTGATACTTCACGTCACCCGTGCCGCCGACGTGGAGCTGCCCGCCGCGCAGCGACGGACCCTCGAACTCGGCGAGAAGCTCGCCGTACGTCACGCCCACGGTGTGCGTGAGGACGTTGAGGCGCCCGCGGTGTGCCATGCCCAAAACGACCTCGCGCGCGCCGTTCTTGGCGACCCGCTCGATGACGAGATCCAGCATCGGCACGAGCACGTCCGTGCCCTCGAGGGAGAAGCGCTTCTGGCCGAGGTAGGCACGGTGAAGGAACTGCTCGAGCCCTTCAGTCTCGCATAGCCTGCGGAGGAGTTTCTTGCGTTCTTCGGCGTCGAGCGTCGGGAGATGCGCACCGGTCTCGATCTGGTCCCAGAGCCAGTCCACCTTCACGTGGTCGTCGAGGTGCTCGAACTCGTACCCGAGCGAGCCCGCGTAGACGCGCTGGAGCTCGGTGAGCGCATCCGCGACCGAGACTCCCTCCTCCGCGTCGTCCATCACGAGGGACGCCGGAAGCTGGGCGAGCTCCTCCATCGACGTGCCGAAGAACGCTGGGCTGAGCTGAGGGTGACCCGGGGGGTCGCCGCCGAGCGGGTCGAGCCGCGCGAGCTGGTGGCCGTGCTCCCGGAAAGCCTGCACGAGCGCGACCGCGCGCGACACCACCGGAAGCACACGGCGCAGGTGCTCTTGGCTGTCGGTCGGGGTGGTAGCGGGCGCCGAGGGCGCCGGTGCCGCGGGTGGCGGCGCCACCGCGGGGATGGGCACAGTCACGGCCGTCGGCGGCGGCGCGACCGAGGCTTGGGCTCGCCCTGCGGGCGTGCGGACGACGGGGGCCGGGTCGACGCGTGGCGGGGGGGCGCGGTGGCCGTCGAACTGATCTGGGACGATCAGTCCTTCCGCGACCGCGCGCGAACCGCCGTCGCGGAAGAGCTGGCGCCACTCGGCGGGGACGGCCTCCGGGTTGCGAGCGAACTCCTCGAACATCGCCTGGGCGTAGGCCGCATTGTGACTGTCGAACAGCGTGTCGTTCCTCATGAGCTGATGTGCCGGTCGCCCTGCAGTCTCGAGGAGCCTTTGGCTGCTGTAACCTACGGTATTCGGCGGAGTCGTAGGAGTGTGCAGGCGCGAATCGCCGGGCGCCGGGTAGCACCGCGCGTGAGCGAGCACACGAGCCGAAACGAGGCGACCCCGATGGGTGCGCGCGGGGTGCGCGAGCGTCACGCCCCTGGCGTCCCCGCCCTCGTGCACGAGGCCTGGGAAGCGGACTTCCCGTGGCTCGTGCAGGGCACGACCACACGGGGCGCACCCCCGCTCGAGTTCGATCTCGGGCTCTTCAGCGAGGGGTCGCCGGCCGAGCGGGTGCGCGAGCATTGGAGCCGCCTTCTCGCGGCGACGCGCATGCGCGCGGCCGTGCATGCTCGCCAAGTGCACGGAGCGAAAATCCGCGTGCACGACGCGCCGACGGTGGGGCTCAACGTGGTCGGCGAGTGCGACGGCCACGTCACGAGCGAGGCCGGCGTCCTGCTGGCGATCACGATCGCCGACTGCGTGCCCGTCTTCGTGGTCGAGCCGACCACGCGCACGGTGGGGGTCCTGCACGCGGGGTGGAGGGGGGCGGCGGCGGGGGTCGTCGAGCAAGGGCTCGAGGCCGTCTCCGACGGCTCGAGAGTCGAGGACCTCCACGTGCACCTCGGACCGGCGATCTGTGGGCGCTGCTACGAGGTCGGTCCCGAGGTCTTCGACGCCCTTGGCGAGCCGGTGCCGTCCGCCAAGTCGCTGCTCGATCTGCGCGGCGTGCTCGCGCGCCGGGCGCTGCAGTCAGGCGTACACGCGTCGCGGTTGACGGTCTCCGAGCA
Source organism: uncultured Gemmatimonas sp. (assembly GCA_964490285.1). Lineage (GTDB taxonomy): Bacteria > Gemmatimonadota > Gemmatimonadetes > Longimicrobiales > Gaopeijiaceae > UBA2982. The sequence continues at coordinate 44,540 of CAZBCN010000015.1, forward strand.
CTGCACGCGCTGCACGGGGAGCGGGCTCTTCTCGCACCGCGGAGGGGATCGCGGCCGACAGGTCGGCTACCTGGGGATCCGGGCCTGAGCGCCGCGCCCGACCCCCGGCTACGGCACGCCGGGCTCTGCGGCGCCTGCCGCCATCATCGAGTGGTCCAGAGCGGGCGCGGGGGCATCTTCGTGCTGTGCGAGCGGTCTCGAGCGGAGCCGACGTTTGCGAGGTACCCGACGCTTCCCGTGCTCCGTTGTCCGGGGTTCGATCCGGCTCGCTCGGAGGACCTCCCGAGCACCTGACCGGCGGCTCCTCGCGCCCAGCCCTCGCGTCCGTCGGCCGCGGCGCCCGCGCAGCGAGCGAGGCCCACGTACCGACGGCGCATCAGGTGCGCTGATCGTCCAGGAAGCGCTCCAGGAGCCCGAACGACTCGTCGGGCGCCTCTTCAGCAGGGAGGTGGCCGCAGCGCTCGAGGACATGGAGGCGAGCGTTCGGCATCTCGCGCGCGAGGCGCTCCCCGACAGCCAGGGGAACGACTCGGTCGCCGCGTCCCCAGAGCAGCAGCGTCGGAACGGACAGCTCCGCGTAGCGGATCACAATCGCATCGAGATTCGCCGGCCGGATCCGGCGGGCGGTCTCGATGAGCGCCGGGAGCGCGCCCGGCGAGTCGAACGGGTCGGCATAGCCTCGCACCTGTGCGTCGTCGACTCTCGTTCGGTCGTACACGATCTGCTCCAGCACCGACCGCACGACACGGCGCGCGCCGAGCGCACGGAATGCGGTCGCGGAGAAGCGCGGAAAATCGGCCAGTCGGACGAACGGAGGGAGGCGCTGGTCGTAGGCCGCGCCGGCCACGATGACCATGCGCTCCAAGCGCTGTGAGCCCGCGTCGGCGAGGCCGAGCGCCGTCAGGAGTGCGACGCCGCCTCCGAGCGAGTGGCCGACGAGGGTGATGCGGCGCAGGTCGCGCTCCTCGATGAGTCGAAGCACGAGCTCCGACTGGTCCTCGGGCGCGTAGCGCCCGTCCTCCGGCTTCGGCGCGCGGCCGAAGCCCTTGAGGTCGGCCGCGACCACGTGGCCGCGCGCCGCGAGACGAGGCGCCCAGTGCCGCCACGTGAACGTCGACGCGCCATAGCCGTGGATCAGCAGGAACGTGTCGACGTCGGGGCCGGGGTGCGAACCCGAGATCTCGACGTGGAGCGGGAGCGGTGCGTCGCTCACCCGCTCCGGCCCAGCGAGAGGACCCGGCCACCCCGCCGCGCGAGTTCGTCCGCGACGCCCGGGTGACACGTGAACACGAAGACCTGGCGTGTCGCGGCGATGCCGGCGAGCACCTCGAGGCCGCGGTCGCGGCGCTCGCCGTCCCAGTTCACGAAGACCTCGTCGACGAAGAGCGGGAGCCTCTCGCTTCCGCGGTCGAGGTGATCGACGATGGCGAGCCGTAGCGCCAGGTACGCCTGCTCGAGCGTGCCCGTGGAGATGGGTCCGGCGAGCGCGACGGGCGTGGGCAGCCCAGGGCCGACGAGGCGGAAGAGATGACCCCCGTCGGTCTCGTCCACCGTGAGGCGCTCGTACCGGCCACCGGTGAGATGCGCGAGATAGGTGCTGGCCCGCCGGAGGAGGTCGGGCTGGTGCTCCTCCCGGAAGCGGCGGTCGGCCTCTCGCAGGATCCGCGCGAGAACCCACTTACGGTCCCGCTCGCGGGCGAGTCGGGCCTCCGCTTCCCGGAGCGCGGCGACTTCGCTGTCGACGGCGTCCACGGTCTCGAGGTCGCGTAGGTGGACGACGTTCTGATCGAGGGCCTCCGCGCGTCGCGCCAGTCGCTCGATCTCTTCCTCGAGCGAGTCGACGCGCGCACGGGCCGCGGCGAGCTCGTTCGTGTCGAGCGTCGGTGCGTCCACCGCTGCCGAGACCTGCTTCCTGAGCTCCGTCAGGTCGGCATGGGTCCGCTCGAGCTCGGCCTCGAGCTCGTCCGCCCGGCGGTGCGCGGCGATGCGGGCGCGCGCCGCTTCGAGTCCGCGTGTCGGATCCCCTGTCGCGATCGTGGCGCCTCGGGCCCTCAGCTCGGCTATCGATGCGTCGAGCGACGCGAGGCTCGCGTCGGCGGACTGCTTCTCCTTGGCGAGCCGCCGCACCTCCCGCTGTGACTGCACGGTCGCCTCCTGGATGCGCTCGGCGCGGCGCAGTCCGGCGTCGAGAGCCTGGGCCGCTGTCTCGGGGTCGGCCGCCGGCGCCAGCCCGAGCTCACGCTCGAGCTGGGCGAGCGTGTGGTCCACCTCGTCCACGCGCGCGCGAGCGGAGGCGAGCGCCCGGGCGCACTCGGCGCGATCGTGGAGAAGGCCCTGCAAGCGAGTCAGGGCCGCCACGAGGCTCTCCCCGGGACGGCTTCGATGCGCGGGCTGGAGCCGCAGACCCTCGAGCAACGAGTGCCCGTCGTCGGGGGGAGCGCCGCCGGCCCCGGCTCCCGCCCGCGCCCTACGCGGGCGCGAGATCCAGGCCGCCACTGCCGCCGCGGTCAGGGCAGCTCCGAGAGCCGCGAGGAGCGCGCGTCCCCCGGTGACTCCCCACAGCAGGATCGCCGCCCCCGCCGCGACGCTCACGGCCACCCCGGCGGCGACGGGCCGCTCGTCCGGTGCTGGGGAGGCGGTGGGCGCGGCGCGGGCGAGTCGGTCCTTCAGCACATCGACGGGGACTCTCGCGATGCGCTCCTCCTGGTCGCGCCAGGTGCCTTCGAGCACCCGGTCGCCGGCCACGTCCAGTCTGGACTCGAGGTCACGGATCTCCGTCTCCAGCTGCCGCGCGCGAGCGCGGTCCGGAGCGCATCCCGCGGCGCGGGCGACCACGCGCGCGACGTCGTCGCGGCGCTCGAGCAGCTTGCGCGCGCGATCGTCGAGCTGCGACGCGACAGAGGCCGTTTCGGCGAGATCAGCTTCCAACGTCTCGCGGCGTCCACGCGCCGTGTCCCGGTCTGCTTCGAGCGCCGCCAGGCGGGCGAGGGGGTCGCTCGGCAGGCCGTCGAGCAAGCCGCGGTCGCCCCCTTCCACACGTAGCGAGGCGATGCGGTCGAGCTGGCGTCTCAGCGGAAGCAGTGTCTGCACGCGCTCGACCGCGGCACGGTCGCGATGCCGCTCGGCTCGAGCGTCATCGAGGCGCGCCTGGACCTCCTCGCGTTCCTGCACGAGGGCGCGCACCCGCTGGTCGCGGTCTTGTGCCGCCGTGCGGCGCCGACGCAACTCGTTCCGCTGGATCTGGAGGTCACGCAGCCGCTGGTTGCCCCGCCGGCTGGGACGCCAGATCTCGCCGGCCTCCTTCTCCAGGGCGTCCGCGACCGCGCGTGCCGAGCGCAGGTCCGAGGCACCCATCGAGCCGACCACCTTGTCCTGGATTCGCGCCCACGTCTCGGCGTCCAGGCCCGCCAGCTCGGCGAGCGTCACGGCGAACACCTGGCGGAACACCCCACGCGGGACGTGCTCGACCCAGGGCACCGGCTGGTTGCGAATGTCCGTTGTCGTCCCGCCGAGGGTCATGCGACCCGAAGGCTGCGAACGGAGCTTCCGCTCCACGTCGACGCACCCGCCCCCGTCGAGCCGCAACCGGACGCGGCCGCTGGCCTCCGGGGACCCCCACGGAACATGTGGGTTCGACTCGCGCGTCGCCGGCTGGAAACCGTACAGCGCGGTGGTCAGAAACGAGAAGAGCGTCGATTTTCCTGCCTCGTTCGGCCCGAGCGCGATCACGAGCCCCTCCAGAGGCTCAGGTCCGGTGTCGAGCCCGGCGAGACGGCCGAAGCCCTCGACCTGGATGCGGTCGATCCTCACGTGCCCGGCGTCTCGACGAGGCGCGCCGCGAGCTCGCCTTCGGCGCCCTCGAGCAGATCTCGGACGTAGTCGTTCACGGTTCTCGAGTCGTCACCGGCGATTCCGGCCAGGTCGCCCGGTCCGACGTCCAGGCTCACTTCGCCACGACGGACGGATGCGCAGAGCCTGAGCGCCTCGCCCAATACGTCGACCCGGGAGGCGTGCTCGCGCAGCGACAGCACCGGGTGCACGTGCTCCGTCGAGACCGTCACCTCGAGCGCCCCGAGTACGTCGCGCAGCTCGGCAGCCACGTGGTCCCGGTCCTCCTCCGAGCGCAGCTCCGACCAGAGCGCGCATGGGCCCGAGAGCACCGCGCGGACCATCCACTCGACGGCGCCGGAGGATCCCTCCCGGCGTCGCTCGGACTCCCAAGTGAGCTGAAGGTGGCGCAGCAGCTCGTCGAGCGAGCGGACACCCTCGAGCCGATCCGTCGCCAGCGTCTCCCAGCGTACGGGAGCGAGAGCGCGAAAAGCGACCGCGGGCGCGTCCCGATCGGACAGATCGAC
>CAZBCN010000016.1:0-47335 GCA_964490285.1 uncultured Gemmatimonas sp.
GAGCGCTACGGCTCCGATCGGCCAGACCTGCGGTTCTCCCTCGCGATCGAAGACTGGACCGCCGCCACCGCCGACCTGGATTTCGGGATCATCCGGAGCCAGGTCGCCGCGGGGGGCCGCGTGCGTGGACTGCGACTCGCTGGGGGCGCGAGGCTCTCGCGAAAGGAGATCGAGTCCATCGAGGCGGAGGCCAAGGCCGCCGGGGCACCCGGTCTCCTGTGGGCGAAGCGCAGCGCAGAGGGCACGACGGGGACGCTGGGCAAGTTCCTGTCGGCTGCTCAGGCGGACGCACTCGGCCTCGGCGTGGGTGACCTCGTCGTCGCCGCCGCGGGCCCGGACAACATCACGTCGCCGGCGCTCGCCGCCGCGCGCATGGCGGCCGCTCGCGTGCTCGGCCTCACGCCCGAGCGCGAGCACGCCTGGCTCTGGGTGACCGAGTTCCCGGTCTTCGTCCAGGAGGACGGCGTGCTGGCGGCCGCGCACCATCCGTTCGTGATGCCGCACAAAGACGACGTCGGGCTGCTCGAGTCGAACCCCCTCGCGGTGCGCGGCACCGCGTACGACCTCGTGTACAACGGCACCGAGTTCGGCTCGGGGAGCATCCGCATCCACGTGCCCGAGCTCCAGCGTCGGGTCCTACGCGTGCTGGGCCTGAAGGACGAGGAGATCGACTCGAAGTTCGGGTTCCTGCTGGGCGCGTTGGCCGCCGGCGCCCCCCCGCACGGTGGCATCGCGCTGGGGCTCGACCGTATCGTTCAGCGGTTCACCGGGTCGGGGAGCCTGAGGGACGTGATCGCGTTCCCCAAGACGACCGCCGCGCGCGCGCTGTTCGAGGGAGCACCCACGCCGGCTCGCTCGGCGGAGCTCGAGGCGCTCGGCCTCGAGGTCACCGTGAATCGCAAGCGGGGGAGCTAGGCTCCCCGGGAGAAGGCTTGGCGAACGGACAGACTTTGGTAGAGCACCGGCTGGACGCGGAGGGGGCCGACCCCCTCATGCTCGCCGGTGTGAACGACCGCAATGTCCAGGAGATCGGGCGCCTCTTCGGCATCCGCGTCGTCCTGCGCGGCGACCACGTCATCCTCTCGGGTGACCTCGGCGCGGTGGAGCGTGCCGTGCCGGTAGTGCAGCACCTGATCGAGCTCGCGCGCATGCGCGCTCCGTTCGACATCGACGACATCGGGCGGTTCGCCGAGGGGGTGGACGCGCTGGGCGCGGACGGCATCGTCGGGCCGCAGGGGGAGATCCGTATCGCGCTGCCCGGCTCGAGGCGCGTCATCGTGCCGAAGTCAGAAGGACAGCGCGGATATGTCGCGTCGATCGTGCAGAACGACATCGTGATCGGCATCGGTCCAGCAGGAACGGGGAAGACGTACCTTGCGGTGGCCTGCGCGGTGGATGCGCTCTACAAGCGGCGTGTCCGCAGGATCATCCTCGCGCGGCCGGCCGTGGAGGCGGGCGAGAACCTGGGCTTCCTGCCCGGAGACATGCAGGAGAAGGTCGATCCGTACCTGCGGCCGCTCTACGACGCGCTCGAGGACATGATGCCGCACGAGCGGGTGCGGAGAGCGCTCGAGGACTCGACCATCGAGATCGCGCCGCTCGCGTACATGCGCGGTCGCACGCTCTCGGACGCGTTCGTGATCCTGGACGAAGCGCAGAACGCCACGCGGGCGCAAATGAAGATGTTCCTGACGCGCCTGGGCATGAGCTCTCGAGTCGTGATCACCGGCGACAAGACGCAGATCGACCTGCCGCGCCGCGAAGACTCCGGCCTCCTCGAAGTCGAGGAGATCCTGGCGGGCATCCAGGGCATCTCGCTGATCTATCTGGACGAGAAGGACGTCATCCGCCATCGGTTGGTGAAAGACATCATCCGGGCGTACTCCAAGGCTGGGGAAGAGGAGCCGAAGCCGTGAGCTACGGCCCGGACGGCGATACGGTCCTCCAGCGCCTGTCCGAAGACCCCGGCGCCTCGACCGCGGCGCGGGTGCGCCATCACGGCGCGCGTATCCTCCTCCTCGTCGCGCTCGCAGTGCTCCTCACCGCGCTCTTCCCGCCGGTGCGGATGGGGAACGTGGGCGTGCCGCCCGAGGGGGGCGTGGCGCAGCAGGACGTGACTGCGGCGATCGCGTTCAGCGTGCCCAAGACACCCGCCGAGCTCGAGCGCGATCGCCAGCTCGCGATGGAGGCCGTACCGCCTACGTTCGAGTATCGGGCGTCGGCCGCGGACTCCATGGCGGCTCGCCTCGACCGATTCTTCGACCGCCTCGAGGTGGCAGCCGCCTCCGGAAGCGCCGGCCCCGTGGAAGACGTGTTGCGGGCGAGCAGGATCACCGCGACGCCCTCGCAGACGCGCTATTTCGTGGACGACGGCACGCGCACCGCCTTCCGGCGCGCGGCGAGCCGGGCCGCGCTCGAGATCGTGCCGAGAGGGGTCGTCGATCCGGCGCGGATGCTCGACCTGACCACCGAGACCGTCACGGTGCGGAGGGGGGAGACCAACGAGGAATCGCTCACCCGGGACGACGTGCTGACCGCGGCGGCGTTCTACGCGGAAGCGGTGACGCTGCTGCCGGCCGCACTGCCCCCGGACGCACAGGACCTCTTCCGGCTCGTCCTGATCTCGCACCTCGAGCACAGCCTCGTGCTGGACGTCCTGGAGACGGAACGAGATCGCGGGGCCGCGCGCGAGTCGGTGCCGCTGAACAAGGCCGAGGTGCTCGAGAGCCAGGTCATCGTGCGTGCAGGCGACCCGATCGGCCCGGAGACGAGCGAGCGGCTGAACGCATACTACGACGCGCTGCAGGCCCAGGCGGGGGGAGGCGGCTATACCGCGGACTTCGGCGCCATGGTGGGCGGCGCGCTCCTGAACGCCGTGCTGCTCTCGATCTTCGGGCTCCTGCTCTTCTTGTCGCGCCCCGAAGTATACGCGAACTATCGGTGGCTCCTGCTGCTCGCGGTGCTGACTGCCGCCTACTTCGGGGCAGGGGCGGTGATCGACCGGTTCGGGCTCCCCTCGGAAGCGTTGCCGATCGCGTTCGTGGCGCTTCCCGTCGCCATCCTGTGGGACACGAGGATGGCGCTGCTTCTCGTGCTCGTGCTCGCAGCGATCACCGGGACGCTCACCGCGTTCTCCTCCTACGGCACCGTGCTCCTGATGATGGCGGGAGGCGCGGCGGCCGCGATGAGCGTGCGTGCCGTGCGGAGGCGCTCCGAGACGTGGTTCTCCATCGCGATCATCGCCGGTGCGGGGGCGCTGGTCCTCATCGCCCACGGGCTGGCGACGGGCCGCGAGTGGGTGGAAGTCTGGCGAGGCTCCGGTGTCTTCGCGCTGAACGCGACCGCGTCCGCGCTGCTCGCGGTCGGGTTCCTCTGGATCTTCGAGATGTTCACGGGCATCACCACCGACCAGACCCTGCTGGAGTGGGCCGACCCGACCCGGCCGCTCCTGCGCAGCCTCGCGATGGAGGCGCCCGGCACCTACGCGCACACGATCGCGGCCGCGAACCTCGCGGAAGCCGCCGCGACGCGCATCGACGCCAACGGTCTGCTGTGCCGCGTGGGGCTCCTCTACCACGACATCGGCAAGATGCTCCGCCCGCACTACTTCGTGGAGAACCTCTCGGACTCGAAGAACCCGCACGACAAGCTCAGGCCCGAGACGTCCGCGGGCATCGTGCGCGAGCACGTGACGGAGGGAGCGCGCCTCGCGCGCGAGGCCAAGGTGCCGCCCGTGATCGTCCGCTTCATCACCGAGCACCACGGCACGCAGAAGATCGGGTTCTTCTACGACAAGGCGCGGGCCGCGTCGAGCGAGCCGGTCGACGTGCAACGCTTCTCGTATGACGGTCCGAAGCCCTCGACGAAGGAGTCGGCGATCGCGATGCTCGCGGACTCGTGCGAGTCGGCGGCCCGAGCGCTCCAGGATCCGACGCCGGAGCGCGTGCGCGACCTCATCGACGCGATCGTCGACTCGAAGATCGCCGACGGGCAGCTCGACGATGCGCCGCTCACTCTGCGTGAGATCGCGCTGATCAAGGACCAGTTCGTGACGATGCTCTCGGGCATCGTGCACCGACGCATCGAGTACCCGGAGACGAAGCACCTGACCGAGGGCGACGGCGGAGCCGGGTGAGCGTCTCGCGCCCGTTCCGCGTGCACGTGGATGCCGGCGCGGGGCCGGAGGCGGTAGTGCCCGCGCTCGAGCGAGCGGTCGTCCGCACGCTCGCGGAGGAGAAGTTCGCGAATGCCGAGATCTCGGTCGCGCTCCTCACCGACGCGGTGATGCAGGACCTCAACCGGCGTTACCTGGGGAAGGACCGCACGACCGACGTGCTCGCGTTCTCTCTCGGGGAAGGCGAGGAGGTCATCGGGGACGTGTACGTGAGCTTCGAGCAGGCGGGCCGTCAGGCGGACGAGCTCGGCATCCCTCTCGAGCAGGAGCTCGTGCGCCTCGTCATCCACGGAACGCTGCACGTGCTCGGGCACGATCATCCGGCGGGTGAGGACCGGGACCAGAGCGAGATGTTCGTCCTGCAGGAGCGCCTCGTCCGAGAGCTCATGGGCGAGACCGGTCGCGGCTCGAAGTAGGTCCCTGATGCGTCGGACGGGAGCGTAGTAGCCCGCTCCTTGCCCCTCCCCACATCCTCGGGGATCTTTTCGCGGCGGCACCCACACCGAGCCGATGGGCCTTCGATGAGCACGCAGCAGGACGACCTCGACGACGCCCGCCGGCGGGTCGAAGCGCTGCTCGCCCGGGGCGACGTCGCCGGAGCCCGCGATCTCGCGCTCACGCTGCACGCGTCGGACCTGGCGGATCTCGTCGAGGCCCTCGGCGAAGAAATTGGGGTGCGCCTCCTCTCGGCGATGCCGGCGGAGCAGGCCTCCGAGGCGCTCGCGGAGATGGAGGAGGGAGAAGACCGCGGCGACCTGCTCGCCGCGTTCGCGCCCGAAAAGGGCGCGGAGCTGCTCGCCGAGCTTCCGGACGACGACGCGGCCGACCTGATCGCCGAGCTGGAGCCGACCGAGCAGCAGCTGATTTTCGACAGGCTGCCCGCCGACGAAGCCGGTGACCTGAGGGATCTCCTGCTGTTCGGCGAGGACACCGCGGGCGGGCTCATGACGACCGAGCTGGTCGCGGTGGACGCCTCGCTCACGGCTGCCGAGGCGATCGCCGAGGTGCGCAGGCAGGGTCGCGAGGTCGAACGCTTCTACACGGTCTGGGTCGTGGACTCGGAGCGGCGCCTGCAGGGGACGGTGCGCCTGGATGACCTCATCATGGCCGACCCGACGAGCCGGGTCGCCGACATCGTGGAGGCGCCCGTCGCCACCGTGTCGCCCGACCTCGACCAGGAGGAGGTCGGACACCTGATCGCGCGCTACAACCTGGTCGCGCTTCCCGTCGTCGACGAGCACGGCGTTCTCCTCGGCCGCATCACGTTCGACGACGTGATCGACGTCCTCGAGGCCGAACAGACGGAGGACATCCTCCTGATGGCCGGCGCCGGCAGCGACGAGGAGGCGCTGCGCTACACGTGGAGACAGTCGGTGCGCGCCCGCATGCCGTGGCTCTTCGTTAACCTGGTCACGGCCGCGCTCGCGTCGCTCGTGGTGTACTACTATGCCGAGACGATCGAGAGCGTGGTCATTCTCGCCGCCATCATGCCCATCGTGGCGGGGCTCGGGGGGAACGCAGGCACACAGGCGCTCGCGGTGACCGCGAGGAGCATCGCGCTCGAGCGCGGGTCCGCGGACCGCACGAACCTGTCGGTGCACGTGGGTCGAGAGGTCGCCGTGGGGCTGTTCAACGGTGCCATCCTCGGAACCGTGGTCTCGGTGCTGGCGACGATCTTCGGCGGAGATCCGATGCTCGGTCTCGTGGTGCTGCTCGCGATGTGGGGCAACATGGCGGTCGCCGGGTTCCTGGGGTCGTTCGTCCCCGCGATCATGCATCGCTTCGGATACGACCCTGCGGTATCCTCGTCGATGTTCGTGACGCCGTTCACCGACCTCTGTGGCTTTCTCTTCTTGCTGGGGTTGGGCTCGGCCCTTCTTCTCTGACGCCGTGGCGATGAAACGGATCGCGCGCACGTCCTCGGTCGTATTCAGCCTCACGCCCTTCGTGCTGGCGTTCCTGCGGGACCGCAAGGCGTGGATCCTCTTCGGGCGCGGTGCGGTGCGCGCCCCCGGCCACCACGAGCGGCGCGCGGAGAAGCTGACCGCCCGCCTCGCGAAGCTCGGCCCGACGTTCATCAAGCTCGCGCAGCTCTTGAGCTCGCGTGCGGACATCGTGGCGGAGCCGTACCTCTCGCAGATCAGCAAGCTCCAGGACCGTGTGCCGCCGGACCCCGCGTCGCGGATCCGAGCCGTGATCGAGAACGAGCTCGGCAAGCCGGTCGCGGAGCTCTTCGAGGAGTTCCAGGACGTGCCGGAAGCGGCGGCGAGCCTGGGGCAGGTGCATCGCGGGCGCGTCGACGGGCGGGACATCGTCGTGAAGGTGCTCCGGCCCGGAGTCGAGGACGCGATCGCGCTCGACCTCGACATCTCGTTCCGCGTCCTCTTCTGGCTGAACGTCGTCTTCCCGAACCACCACGTGCGGGGGCTCACGAACGTCGTGCGTGAGTTCTCGGTGCGGGTGAAGGCGGAGATGGACTTCCGGCAGGAGGCCGAGAACATCGCCCGCTTCCAGCGCGTGTTCGCCCGCGAGACCAAGGTCCGTGCGCCGACCGTCGTCGATCGCTTCACCTCGCGCCGTGTGCTCGTCATGGAGCACTGCTCCGGCACCAAGATCGACCAGCTGCACGACTTGTTCGCTTCGGGCCGACTGTCGTTCAGGCAGGTGATGGAGTCCCTCACGGGGCTCTACCTGCGCATGATGGTGGTCGACGGCTTCATGCATGCCGATCCCCACCCGGGGAACCTGCTGGTGCAGGACGATGGCACGCTGGTCGTTCTGGACTGGGGCGCGACGCTCGAGGTGCCGCGCTGGACGCGCGAGTCGATCCTGCGCATCGCGCTCGCGGTCGGGCGCGAGGACATCGACGGCGTCATCAACGAGATGTACCGGCTCGGCATGATCAGCGCCGAGGTGCCGAGGGGGGACATCCGCGAGGCCGCAACAGAAATCCTCAAGATCGTCGAGCGAGCCAAGACGACCAGCCGGTCGCGCATCGTCGAGGAGGTGATCTCGCAGGTCCTCGACACGTTCTACACCTGGCCGCTCACGCTTCCGCAGGAGCTCGTGTACTTCTTGCGCACGGCCGCGCTCATCGAAGGGGTCGCGTTCCACTACGATCCGAACTTCGACGGCTTGTCGTTCATCCGGGGCGTCGTGCACCAGCACAAGGCCGAGCTTCTGCGCTCGACGAGCCAGCAGCCAGTCCAGCTGGCGAAGAGCTTCATCGACGAGGCGCAGAGCGCGGTACGCTCGGTGAGAGATCTCGTCACACGCGCCGAGCGCGAGGAGCTCCGGATCCGCGTGCATCCGCGCGACATCCAGAACCAGGAGCGGTTCCTTCACCTCCAGGCTCGACGACTCCTCCTCTCCATCTTCGCCACCGCCACCGCGGTCATCTCGTCCATCCTGTTCATCGCGCTGCGCAATTGGTGGCTGCTCGGTGCGGGTCTGCTCGTCGCGCTCATGATGTTCGTGGTCGTGCTCTTCATTCCGACCCACCTGCTCGAGAATCCGCTCCGGCACGCGCGCGGCATTCGGCCGCAGGAGCGGGAGTAGGTCAGAAGCGGGCGCGCACCACGACGCCCGGTCGGCCGTGGACCGTGGCCAGAGGGCTCACGTCGAGGACGCCCCCTCCCGTCAGTCGGCCCCAGTTCCGCCGCAGTTGGAGGACGCCGAGTGTCCCTCCGGCGAGGGCCAGAATGGATAGCGTTTGTTCGTCGGTTCCGAGGATCGTGCCTTCTCCAGACGGATTGGTGAGTACGGCGCCAACGAGGAGGCCGAGCGTCGCGCCGCCCACGACGGTTCCGAAGCCCAGTGCTGCGAGGCGCCCCCCGCTGACGGGCCTGCCTTCCGCGACCGCTCGGTTGGCTCCGGAGGCGACGCGGCTGCCCAAGACGAGCCCGAGGACGGTGCCACCGAGCGTGGCCGCCACCATCTCGCCGGGAATGCAGATGAACTCGCCGGTGCACGTCGCGTTGGCGGTGGCGGCGAGGCCCAGTGACCCACCCGTGATCCCGTACCCGAGCGCGTTCAGGAAGCGGGAGCTCTGGGGGCTGGCGGCAGCGGGGAAGAGCACGGCGAGGGTGAGCGCGAGCGCTGCCACACGTCGAATCGGATCCCTCATGGCGGCTCCCAAGTATCGGATGTGGTGTTCCGGTGGTGATTCTCCTCCGAAGGTGGCGTGACCGGGCATGGCGTGCCGATACGTGGGTCTGCGTAGTCGCGCCACCCTATCGACGTAGTCCGAGCGGCTGGCGGCGGATCGCGCGATCGATAGCATTGGTGACCCATGCCGGACCAACCTACGCTCGCCTCTCTGATCGAACGCTTCCGCGACGGGAAGACCGTGGCCCTCGCGCGTGCGATCTCCATGGTCGAGGACGAGCGTCCCGGCTTCCAGGAGCTCGTGCACGCCGTGCTGGCGCGCGGGCCGCGCTCGCGGCGCGTGGGCCTCACGGGTCCGCCCGGGGCCGGCAAGTCGAGCCTGCTCGCCGCGGTCGCGAACACGTACCGCGCCCGATCGGAGAGCCTCGGCGTGGTCGCGGTCGATCCGACGTCGCCGTATTCGGGGGGAGCGCTTCTCGGGGACCGCATCCGCATGAGCGAGCTCGCCACGGATCCGGGTGTCTTCATCCGCTCGATGGCGAGCCGCGGCTCGCTCGGTGGGTTGGCGACGACCACGAAAGAGGTCCTCGACCTGATGGACTCGTTCGGCTTCGACCGCATCCTGATCGAGACCGTCGGTGTGGGTCAGACCGAGCTGGAGATCACCGCCGCGGCGGACACCGTCGTCGTGGTGCTGGTGCCCGAGTCCGGGGACGCGATCCAGGCGATGAAGGCGGGTCTGATGGAGATCGCCGACGTATTCATCGTTAACAAGGGCGACCGGCCGGGCTCGGCGCGGCTGGTGAAGGAAATTCGCCAGGCGCTCCATCTCCGCGCGGGCCGAACGCTCGAGGACGTACCCGCGCACCACGGCGTCGACCTCGGACGCGCTACGCGAGCCCCCGTCGCCCCCGAGCCTGCGGCGACCGCGGGCTGGGAGGTCCCCGTGCTCACCACCAACGCGCTCACCGGGGAGGGCGTGCCCGCCGTGATCGACGCACTCGACGCCCACCGGACCTGGCTCGAGGGGAGCGGCGAGCTCGCGGTGCGCCGCCGAGCCCGCTCGGGCGGCCGCGTGCGCGACGTGGTGGAGCGGGAGATGCGGCGGGTGGCGTGGGGATCGGACGACGTGAAGGCGAGGCTCGACGCCGGGCTCGACCGGATCGAGGCAGGGGAAGGGACGCCCTATACGGTCGCCGAGGAGATCCTCGCGCTGCTGCTTCGTTGACCCCCTCTTCCGAACCGGGTGATCTTACGGACGTGGGGGCGCGCGACAAGGAGTCGACATGTCGACCATAGAGCGGAAGGTCCGCGGCAGGAAGGAGCTCGAGGCGCGACCGCGCCCCCTCGCGGCCCGGGCCGATGCGTCCACGCTCGCCGACTGGCAGGCGGTCGCCGACGCGACGCCACAGCGCGACGTGCTCTTCACGACGGTGTCCGGTCGCGAGGTGAAGCCGCTCTACACCGAGCTCGACCGCGCCGGAGCCGATCCCGGTGCCTTGGGGCTGCCCGGCTTCTATCCGTTCACTCGCGGGCCGCACGTGACCATGTACCGGACGCGGCTCTGGACGATGCGCCAGTTCGCGGGATTCGCGACGGCCGAGGACACCAACGCGCGCTACAAGTACTTGCTCGATCACGGCCAGACCGGGCTCTCGGTGGCGTTCGACTTTCCGACGCTCATGGGCTTCGACTCCGACCACCCGCGCTCGCTCGGCGAGGTGGGCGTTTGCGGCGTGGCGATCTCTTCGCTGGCCGATATGGAGCGCCTCTTCGAGGGGATCCCGCTCGACCAGGTATCGGTCTCGATGACGATCAACGGTCCCGCGATCATCCTCTTCTGCTTCTACGTGGCGGCGGCGGAGAAGCAGGGCGTCGACCCGGCCACGCTCCGCGGCACGGTGCAGAACGACATCCTCAAGGAGTACCAAGCCCAGCACGCGTGGGTCTTCCCACCCGAACCGGCGCTGCGCTGCATCGTCGACATGTTCGGATGGTGCAGCGAGCACGCGCCCAAGTACAACCCGATCTCGATCTCCGGATACCACATCCGGGAGGCCGGCGCGACGGCTGCGCAGGAGCTCGCGTTCACGCTCCGCAACGGCTTCGAGTACGTCGAGCGCGGCGTGCGGCGAGGGCTCGACGTCGACGCATTCGCCCCGCGACTCTCGTTCTTCTTCGACGTGCACAACGACTTCTTCGAAGAGATCGCGAAGCTCCGGGCCGCCCGCCGCATCTGGGCGCGGGGGATGCGCGAGAAGTACGGCGCGAAGGACCCCGAGTCGTGGCGGCTCCGCACGCACGCCCAGACCGCGGGCGTGAGCCTCACCGCCCAGCAGGCCGAGAACAACATCGTGCGCGTGGCCTACCAGGCGATGGCCGCGGCACTCGGCGGCACGCAGTCGCTCCACACGAACTCGATGGACGAGACGCTCGCGCTGCCGACCGAGAAGTCCGTGCGCATCGCGCTGCGGACCCAGCAGATTCTCGCGTTCGAGTCCGGGGTCACCAACACGATCGATCCGCTGGCGGGGTCGTACTTCGTCGAGTCGCTCACGGACGAGCTCGAGCGGGATGCGCTCGAGATCTTCGACGAGATCGACGCGCTCGGTGGGGTCGTGCCGGGGATCGAGCAGGGGTGGTTCCAGCAGCAGATCGCGATGTCCGCGATGCGTCAGCAGCGCGAGATCGAGGCGGGCGAGCGCATCGTGGTCGGCGTGAACGATTTCACGGAAGGATCCGGGGCGATCGAGATCGACACGCTGCGCATCGATCCGAGCGTGGAGCGGCGGCAGGTGGCGAGCATGGCGGCGATGCGTGCGCGACGCGACTCGGCGCGTGTAACTGCGACGCTCGCGGCGCTCACCGACGCGTGCCGCTCTGGTGACAACCTCGTGCCGTACATCCTCGACTGCGCGCGCGCCTATGCCACCTTGTTCGAGATTCGGCACGCGATGGAAACCGTCTTCGGCTCGTACAAGGAGCCCGTCTTCTTTTGATGGCCCGAGCTACTGCCGTATCCGATCGGAAGATCCGAGTCCTCGTCGCCAAGCCGGGACTCGACGGCCACGACCGTGGAGCCAAGGTGATCGCGAGCGCGTTTCGGGACGCGGGCTTCGAGGTCATCTACACGGGGCTGCATCAGACCCCCGAGATGATCGTGGCCGCCGCCGTGCAGGAGGACGTCGACGTCGTCGCGATGTCCGTGCTCTCCGGCGCGCACATGACGCTCTTTCCGCGCGTGAAGCGGCTCCTCGACGAGGCGGGCGCGGAGCACATCCTGGTGACGGGCGGTGGCATCATCCCCGAGGAGGACGTGCAGGCGCTGGAGCGACAGGGCATCGGGCGACTCTTCGGGCCGGGCACTACGACGACCACCGCGATCGCGTACATCAGGGAGTGGTTCGCGGGCCAGGAAGCGTCGTAATGCGGCCGAGGCACCGCGCGCGTTGAGCGCTCGCGTCGCCGGCGGTGCCGCGGGCAGGCTGGGCACCCTTTCCGCCGAGCTGAAAGCGCTGCGGGAGCAGCTGCGCGCGGGTGGCGGACCCGAGCGCGTCGAGCGACAGCACGCGCAGGGGAAGCTGACCGCGCGGGAGCGCGTCGATCTCCTCCTGGACACCGAAGAGCCTTCGTTCGAGATCGGACTCCTCATGGCCCACGACCTCTACGATGGCCAGGCCCCGGGAGCCGGGGTCGTGACGTGCGTCGGGCGGATCGCCGGGCGGGAGGCCGTCGTGGTCGCCAACGACGCCACGGTGAAGGCGGGGTCGTGGTGGCCCGAGACGATCAAGAAGATCCTGCGCGCGCAGGAGGTCGCGATGCGCTGCCGGGTGCCGATCGTATACCTCGTCGACTCGGCGGGCGTGAACCTGCCGTATCAGGGGGGCGTCTTCCCCGGCCAATACGGCGCCGCGCGCATCTTCTTCTACACCTCGGTGATGCGGCGCTACCTCCGCATCCCGCAGTTCGCCGCGGTCATGGGCCCGTGCATCGCGGGCGGCGCGTACCTGCCGGCGCTCTCGGACGTCATCCTGATGGTCGAGGGCACCTCGTTCATGGGGCTCGGCGGGCCGAACCTGGTCAAAGGCGCCACGGGTCAGGTCGTCGAGGCGGAGGAGCTCGGCGGAGCGCACATGCACACCGAAGTCAGCGCGGTGGCGCACTATCTGGTCGAGAACGACCAGGCGTGCGTCGAGCGCCTGCGGCAGCTCGTCTCCGAGCTCCCACCCGGGCCGCCGGCATCCGAGCGCGTGGCCACGCCGCCGGCGCGCCTCGCGTACGAGCTCTACGACCTGCTGCCGGACGACCACCGCCAGCCCTACGACATCCGCGCCGTGCTGGAATGCATCCTCGACGGGGACGAGCTCGACGAGTTCCAGCCCGATCATGCGCCTGAGATGATGTGCGCGACGGGGTACCTGGACGGCATCGCCGTCGGCGTCATCGCCAACGCGCGCGGCATGTTCAAGAACCCCCGCGGGGGTCCGCCTCACTTCGGCGGGATCGTGTACGCAGAGACCGCGCGTAAGGTGGCGTATTTCATCGAGATGATCGATCGACACCGCACGCCGCTCCTCTTCGTGCAGGACGTGTCGGGGTTCATGGTTGGCCCGGAGGCTGAGCACTCGGGGATCATCCGGGCCGGGGCCGAGTTCGTCGAGGCGATGGCTACCGCCACGGTCCCCAAGCTCGTGGTGACGCTGAACCACGCCTCCGGCGCCGGATACTACGCGATGGCGGGGCAGGGGTTCGACCCGGACTTCATCGTGTCGCTCCCGACGGGACGCATGGGCGTGATGGAGGGCGAAAGCGCGGTGATGGCGCTGTTCAGCGCGCAGCTCGAGAAGCTCAAGGCGCTGGGCATGCCCGTCGACGAAGACCTCGCGGGCAGGATGGACGAGGTGCGCGCCGACTACGAGCGGCAGCTCGACGCGCGCCACGCTGCGGCGCGCGGGTTCGTCGACGACGTGCTGCTGCCCGAGGAGCTGCGGTCCACGCTGACCCTCCTGCTCCGCACAGCGCTTCGAAACCCGGGGCCGCACATCGGGCCTTTCCAGATCGCGGCGCCGTTCTTGGAGACGGGCAGGTGACGGCGCGCCGGACGGTACGGGTGGCCAGCGGCCAGGGCTTCTGGGGAGACGAGCTCGAGGCACCGGTGCGTCAGGTCGAGGGTGGGCCCATCGACTACCTGATGCTCGATTACCTCGCCGAAGTGACGATGTCGATCCTGCGGAAGCAGAAGTCGAAGGATCCGAGCGCGGGGTACGCGCGCGACTTCGTGGCGCTCATGGAGCGCATCTTCCCGGCGTGCGTCGAGAGGAAGATCCGCGTCGTGAGCAACGCGGGCGGCGTGAACTCGGTCGGGTGCGCCGAGGCCTTGATCGAGGCGGGCCGCAGGGCAGGTGTCGCCGGCCGCGCGAGCGTGGGGCTCGTGACCGGTGACGACCTCATGGACCGGCTCGACGCACTGCTCGCCGCTGGCCACGACCTGCGCCACATGGAGTCGGGGTGTCCCCTCGCCGAGGTGCGCGACCGCGTGCAGAGTGCCAACGTCTACCTCGGCGCCGCGCCGATCGTGGACGCGCTCGGTCGAGGCGCCGACGTCGTGCTCACCGGCCGTGCAGTCGACGCGGCGCTCACGTACGGGCCTCTCGTCCACGAGCTCGGCTGGTCGTTCGGCGACTACGACCGGCTGGCCGCGGGTGTGGTGGCCGGACACCTGAACGAGTGCGGCGCCCAGGCGAGTGGCGGGAACTGCCTCGCCGACTGGTGGACGATCCCCGATCTCGCCAACGTCGGCTTCCCCATCGTGGAGGCCAGCCCGGACGGGACGTTCGTCGTCACCAAGCACGACGGCTCCGGCGGCGTCGTGAGCCGGGCCTCCGTGACCGAGCAGCTGCTCTACGAGATCGGCGACCCGACGGCCTACATGGGGCCCGACGTGATCACGGACTTCACGAGCATCGAGATCGAGGAGGCGGGGCCGAACCGCGTGCGGGTTCGGGGCGTGAAGGGGCGCCCGCCGCCGGAGCGGCTGAAAGTCTCCGTCTCGTACTCGGCGGGTTGGAAGTCGGTGGGTACGCTCAC
The DNA here is from genome assembly GCA_964490285.1 of uncultured Gemmatimonas sp. Classification (GTDB taxonomy): domain Bacteria; phylum Gemmatimonadota; class Gemmatimonadetes; order Longimicrobiales; family Gaopeijiaceae; genus UBA2982. The sequence continues at coordinate 14,369 of CAZBCN010000016.1, forward strand.
CTACGCCTGGCCGGACGCGGCCGCCAAGGCACGCGCCGCGGCGCGCGTGCTCTCCGAGCGCCTCGATCGCCTCGGGCTCGTCTTCGCCGAGACCCACGTCGAGCTCGTGGGGTGGGACTCGGTGCACGGGGCGCTCGCCGGAGACCCGCCGGCCGATCTTCCGGAGGTGCAGCTCCGATTCGCCGTTCGCGCCGACGACCGCGCGAGCGTCGAGCGCTTCACGCGCGAGATGGCGCCGCTGGTGCTCACCGGACCTCCATCGGTGACCGGCTATGCGACGGGCCGCCCCCGTGTGGACGAGATCGTGGCGTTCTGGCCGGCGCTCATCGACCGAGCCGTCGTCGAGCCGCATGTGACGGTCGAGATGAGGCGCATATGAAGCGCGTCCCGCTCGTGCACCTCGCGCACGCGCGCTCCGGCGACAAGGGCGACACCGCCAATATCGGCTTGATCGCGTACGATCCCGCACACTGGGGGATTCTGCAGAAGCAGGTCACCGCCGCGCGCGTGCGTGCGCACCTCGCGCCCCTCGTCCGAGGCGAGGTCGAGCGCTTCGAGCTGCCGAAGCTATGGGCCTTCAACTTCCTGCTGCACGAGGCGCTCGGCGGGGGCGGCACGCTGTCGCTGCGGACGGACTCCCAGGGGAAGGTGCTGAGCACGGCGCTTCTGAGGATGGAGATCGAAGTGCCCGACGAAGTGGCCCGCGAGGCCCAAGGGCGCGGGCGCGTGCCAACCGGGTGGATGCCGTGACCGAGCCCGTCCTTCTCGAGTCCGTGAGCGAGGGAGTCGCTCGCCTGACGCTCAACCGCCCGGACAAGCGGAACGCCCTGAACGCGGCCCTCGTGGATGCGCTGACCGACGCGCTCGACCGGACCGCGGCCGATCCGGCGGTGCGGGTCGTCACCCTTGCCGGCGCCGGGAAGGACTTCTGCGCCGGGGCCGACTTGGCCGAGCTCGAGCGCGTGACCCAGCTGGGCTACGAGGAGAGCCTGGCCGACGCGCGCTCCCTCGCTGGAGTGTTCTCCAGGATGAGGGCGCACCCCCGTCCACTCGTCGCGCTCGTCCACGGACGCGCGCTCGCGGGCGGGTGCGGCCTCGCGACCGGGTGTGACCTGGTGCTCGCGTGCGAGGACGCCGAGCTCGGCTACCCGGAGGTCCATCTGGGTTTCGTGCCCGCGATCGTCATGACGATCCTTCGGCGCAGGGTGGGGGAGGGGCGGGCATTCGAGTTGACGACGCTCGGCGCGCGCTACTCGGCGGCGCAGGCATGCGAGCTCGGGCTGGTCAACCGGGTCTTCCCGGTTGACGTGTTCGAGGCCGAGGCTGCACGCTACGTAGCAGACCTCGCGGCCCGCCCGCCGGGCGCGGTGGCGCTCACCAAGCGGCTGCTCTACGAGATGGACGGAGTCGGCTTCGAGCGCAGTCTCGAGCGGGCCGCCGAGGTCAACGCGAAGGCGCGCGCGTCGGAGGAGTGCAGAACGGGAGTGCGCCGCTTCCTGGACAAATCCGCACGGAGTGATGGGTCGTGAGCCTCCTACTCGACCGCAGGCCCCGCTCGAGCCGATGGCTGGCGTGGAAGATCCGCATCTTCAGCGTCGCCGCCGCGGTGGCCGTCGTCGGCATGTATCTGAACAACCCCTACGTGACCGGCGTAGCCCTCGTGCTGCTGTTCGTGGGGATGCTGCTGCGCTTCCTGCCCGAGCCGAGGGAGCCTCGAGCGCCGACCGCAGGGCCGCCGAACGACGCCGTGTAAGCTTCGGGGCGGGCGTCCCGTCTCACCATCGCTCGGCCCCTTTTCCCGGCGCACCATGCGGGGTGCTCCCCGATCCCGTCGCGCTGCTCCGGCGTCACCTCGGCTATCCGGCCTTTCGCCCGGGCCAGGAGGACCTCGTCCGCGCCGTCATGTCGGGACGGGACGCGCTCGGCATCCTTCCGACGGGGGGCGGCAAGAGCGTGTGCTATCAGGTGCCGGCGCTCGCGCTCGGCGGGCTCACCCTGGTGATCACGCCCCTCGTCTCGCTCATGGAGGACCAGGTCGAGCGCGCACGCAGAGCCGGGCTCAGGGCGGCGCACTTGAGCGCGAACCAACCGGCCGACGTGCGGCGCGCCACGCTCACCGCGGCGAGCGAACGACGCATCGACGTCCTCTTCGTGGCCCCCGAGCGGCTCGAGCTCGACGCGTTCAAGGCCGTCGTGGTCGGGCTCGACGTGCGGCTCCTGGCCGTGGACGAGGCCCACTGCATCTCCGAGTGGGGACACGACTTCCGCCCAGCCTACCGGCGCATCGGCATCTTGCGCGGGAGCCTCGCCTGCCCGACGCTCGCGCTCACCGCCACCGCCACCCCGGCGGTGCGCCTCGACGTCATGCAGAGTTTGGCGCTCGAGCAGGCACTCGTCGTCGTGAAGTCGTTCGATCGGCCGAATCTGTCCTGGTCCGTCCTCCCGGGGCGCTCGCTCGGGGAGCGCGTCGCCGCGACGTACGCGCTGCTGCGACGCGTACCCGGATGCTCGATCGTGTACGCGCCCACGCGTCGGTCCGTGGAGCGCGTGCGCGACGGACTCGCGAACCGAGGGGTGCGGACGGAGGCCTACCACGCGGGGCTCCCCGGTCCGGAGCGCTCGCGTGTGCAGGCGGCGTTCATGAGCGGCGAGTGCAGGGTCGTGGTTGCGACGAACGCCTTCGGCATGGGCATCGACAAGCCCGACGTCCGGATGGTCGTGCACGCGCAGCTGCCGGGCACGCTCGAGGCCTACTACCAGGAGGCCGGTCGCGCTGGGCGCGACGGCGGTCCGGCCAGGTGCGTCGCGTTCCACACTCGCAGCGACCGCCGTCTCGCCCGCTCATTCGTGGACCGCACGCACCCGCCGCGCCGCACGCTGCGCCGCCTGCACGCGCGGCTGCGCCGAGCCGCCACGGCCGAAGGAATCGTCCGGCTCGACGATCCGGCCCTGGCAGGCCTCGAGGCGGTGGTCGCGGAGTGGCTGGAGGACACCGGCGGCGGTCCGCTCGCGGCGCTCGAGCGCATCGGCGCGGTTCGTCGCCTCGACATGCCACGGGCAGTCGCCTCGGGACCGCCTCGCCTCGGCGTGCGACGAGGCATCGAGATCGGGCCCGCGCTGAGTCTCCGACGGAGCGCCCTCGACAAGGTACGCGCGGTCCAACGATACGCGCGCGCCTCGGGGTGCCGGCGACGGGCGCTCCTCCGTTACTTTGGTGAGGACGCCCCTGCACGCTGCGGCAGCTGTGACCGCTGCGGCGTCGAACCCGGCTGAGCGGACCCACCCGATGGAGAGATACCTGACCCCGGCGCACCTGGAGCTTCGGGACTGGGTCGCTGCGTTTGCGAGGGAGGAGATCGAGCCGGTCGCCAAGGCGCACGACGAAACGGGCGACTTCCCGTGGCGGACCGTCGGGTCGATGGCGCGGCTCGGTCTCCTCGGGGTGCCGGTTCCGGCGGAGCTCGGCGGGATGGGGCGCGACACGCTGAGCTACATCCTGGTGATCGAAGAGCTGGCCAAGGTCGACGCCAGCCACGCGATTACCGTGTCTGCGCACACGACCTTGGGCACGTCGCCGATTCTAGCGTTCGGGACCCGAGAGCAGCGGGAGCGCTTCGTACCGCTCCTGGCCCGGGGCGAGGTGCTCGGAGGCTTCGGCCTCACGGAGGCGGGCGCGGGATCGGACGCGTCGGGTACGCGCACACGCGCGATCCGAGTGAACGGCGGGTATCGCCTGAGCGGCGCCAAGATGTTCATCACCAACGCCGGGGTCGGCGAGATCTTCGTGGTGACCGCGGTGACGGACCCGGACGCGGGCACGCACGGCATCTCGAGCTTCATCGTCTGCAAGCCGACCGTCGACGTGGCAGCGGCAGAGGCGTCCGGGATCGGTCATCGCGCGGACCTCCCATTCAGCGACGGTCTGCGGGCCGCCGAGAAGGAGGACAAAATGGGATGGCGCGCCTCCGACACCCGGGAGCTGATCCTCGAGGACGTGTTCGTGCCCGACGGGCAACGCTTGGGTGACGAGGGCCGAGGCTTCTCGAACTTCATGAAGACGCTCGACGCGGGCCGTATCGGGATCGCGGCGCTGTCCCTGGGGCTCGCCGAGGCGGCGCTGGAGATCGGTGTGCGGTACGCGGAGAAGCGCCACCAGTTCGGGCGGCCCGTGTGGGAGTTCCAGCCCATCCAGTTCCGCCTGGCCGACCTGGCCACGGACGTCGAGGCGGGGCGCCATTTGACCTATCACGCCGCCTGGCTCAAAGACCAGGGGGAGCCGTTCTCGAAGCAGGCCGCCATGGCCAAGCTCTTCTGCTCGGAACTGGCGATGCGGGCCACTTTGGGCGCGATCCAGGTGATGGGGGCGGCGGGATATACGACCGATTATCCGGTCGAGCGCATGATGCGCGACGCCAAGATCTGCGAGATCGGCGAGGGGACGAACGAGATCCAGCGGCTCGTGGTCGCGCGTCACGTCGCTGCCGAACTGGCGGTCCGGTAGCCCCCCACGGAACCTCCGAGGGCCGCGGCAGCTATACGTTCCTACTTACGTCGTGCCGTGGCGGTAGGCGGTGCGCGTCCAAACGCCTTCGCGGACGCCGCCGCACCGCACCCGGAACGCCGGAGGCCTGGTGGTCGCCGGGCCTGCCGAACCGCCGCTGGCGGAGGCAGCCTCGGGACGTACCCGGTGCCGGTGCGGGTCGAGCGGCTCGACCAGACAACATCGGAGACTGACTTGAGGAGAGAAATCCTCGTCAGCGCCAATGCCCAGGAGTCGTGGGTGGCGCTGTTGGAAGAACAAGAGCTCGTGGAAGTGCTGTTCGATCGCCCGGACCAGGACCGGATCCTGGGCGACATCTTCCTGGGCCGCGTCGACGCGGTCCTCCCCGGCATCCAGGCCGCATTCGTCGATCTCGGCACGGACAAAGCAGGCTTCCTGCACGTCGCCGATCTCAACTACGGCGACGACGACGACGATGAGGAGGTCGAGGGGAACGGCAACGGGGGCGGGCGAGGGGGGCGCGGACGCAAACAGCGCAAGCTGCCGCCCATCCAAGATCACCTCCAGAAGGGCCAGACCATCCTCGTGCAGGTGACGAAGGAGGCCATTGGCACCAAGGGCCCGCGCCTGACGGCGGAGGTCTCGCTCCCCGGCCGCTTCCTCGTCTACATGCCCTACTCCTCGCGGGTGGGCATCAGCCGGAAGATCGAAGGTCGCGAGCAGCGCGCGAAGCTGCGCCGCATGGCCCAGGAGGTACTACCCCCCGACAGCGGGGGGATGATCGTCCGCACCGTGAGCGAAGAGGTCAACAAGAAGACGCTCGAGCAGGAATTCAACAGCCTCCACCAGCGTTGGCTGAAGATCAAGCAGGCTGCCTCGACCGCCTCCGCTCCGGCGCCCGTGCATCGTGAGGCCAAGCTCATCAGCGGCGTCATCCGCGACCTGTTCAGCGACAAGTTCGACGCGCTGCGCGTGGACTCGAGGGAGGTCTACGAGGAGGTGCGCGACTACGTGCGCACCATCGACCCGGAGCTGCTCGGGCGGGTGCACCTGCACGAAGGGCCGGTCTCCCTCTTCGACCAGTACGGCGTGAACGAGGAGATCCAGAAGGCGTTCCAGCGCACGGTCAGGCTCAAGTCCGGTGGCTACATCATCATCGAGCCGACCGAGGCGCTCGTCTCGATCGACGTGAACACGGGCAAGTTCACCGGCAAGGGTCGGAAGGACCCCGAAGAGACGATCCTGCGCACGAATCTCGAGGCCGCCCGAGCCATCAGCAAACAGCTCCGGCTACGCGACATCGGCGGCATCATCGTCGTGGACTTCATCGACATGGAGACCCAGGAGAACCGCGACAAGGTGCTCCGCGAGCTCCGCTCATACCTCGGCCGCGACCGAGCCCGCACGAAGGCGTTCGAGGTGTCCAGCCTCGGATTGGTCGAGATGACCCGCCAGCGCATTCGTCCTTCGCTCTTCAACTCGCTCACGGACATATGCCCGTCGTGCGGCGGAATCGGCCGCGTCTACAAGCCCGCGACGGTCGTGCGCAGCATGGAGCGGAGCCTCGAGCGCGCTGCGGCTTCCAAGGAGGAGAAGCGGATCGTCGTTCGCATGCACCCAGAGGTTGCGCTCTGGGTCATCGAGACGGAGCCGGGGCTCCTCAAGCGCTTGCGCGGCGAGACTCGTCTCGATCTCGACCTGCGAGACGACCCGCTGATGCGCCTCGATGAGTTCCGACTCCTTTCAGGACCCGCGGAAACCGACGTCACCGAGAAGTACGCGGCGTAGCCGTCCGTTCCTCAGAACATCGCCATCACCATCAGCGAGCGCAGGGCCTCGTTGGCCATCCTCAGGCGCTCGCAGAGCATGCGCACGATGGCCCAGAGGACCTTGTTGGCCAGGACCAGGTCCGTTTCGAGCAGCTGTTGGAAGTCGTCACGCGAAATGGTCAGCAAGATGCAACGCGAGTGGGCGATGGCATCCATGGATCGCTCCGAGGAATCGAGGAGCGACATCTCGCCGAAGCATGCGCCGCGCCTGAGCACGGTGAGCGCCTCTTCTCCGGCGCCGGAGACGTGCCGGGAAATGCGAACTTCCCCCTTCTCGATGATGTAGAGCCGGTCGCCCGCGTCTCCCTCGCGGAAGATGTAGTCGCCGACTTTGAACTCGACGGTGTCGCAGATCTCGCCAACGCCCTCGATCTCCTCGTCGTCCAGGTCCTTGAAGATTGCCGACTCCGCGAAGAGCTTGCGGTCCATTCCGTGACTCCGATGTTCGGACGTTGAGACTCCCACCGCCCCAACTTGGGGCAGGACGGGGCTCCCGCGCACGTCTCTGCGCCTTGACCGAGCCCCCGGGGCGGGTCGACATTTACCGGCTATAACAGTCGCGATCTCGCAGCCCCAGACAGGCAAGACACCAGCATGTACGCGGTCTTTCAGACGGGTGGGAAGCAGTTCCGGGCCGAGCCCGGTGCCCGCCTGCGCATCCCCACGCTGGATCTCGAGCCGGGCGCTGCCGTGGTATTCGACAAGGTCCTCCTCACCGGCGACGGCGAGAAGGCGGTCCAGGTAGGGGCTCCCACCGTCGCGGGTGCATCGGTCAAGGCCGAGGTCCTCCGGCACGGTCGTGAGAAGAAGATCATCGTCTTCAAGCGCAAGCGCCGTAAGGGTTATCGGAAGAAGCAGGGTCATCGCCAAGACTTCACTGAGATCCGTGTCGACGAGGTGGCGCTCTCCTGAGCGCGCATCGCCGCAGAGGACTCGCAGGGACACGCCATGGCACACAAGAAGGGAGTCGGCTCGAGCCGAAACGGCCGAGACAGCAACCCGCAATACCTGGGGGTGAAGCGGTATTCCGGGGAGCCCGTGACCGCGGGCACCATCGTCGTCCGCCAGCGCGGCACGCGCATCCGCCCCGGCCGCAACGTCGGCCTCGGCAGGGACGATACGCTGTTCGCGCTCGTCAACGGCGTGGTGAAGTTCGAGCGCATGCGTGCCCGCAACGTGGTTTCGGTCTACCCGGCGGAATAGTCGGTTTTTCGCGGCTTTCGAGGTCCGGACCGACGGCGTTTCGCCGCTCGGCCGGACCTCTTCGCTTGTTGGAGTGGTACCACTCGCCGATGTGAAGTCCTCCGGTTGCCCGTCCGTAGGCGAGGGCAGTCGGACCGCAGGACGAAAGAGGAGGTAGACCGATGTTCGGTGTCGACCTTCGCGAGCCTAGCGCTCGTGTCGATAGATCGGGCCGGATGGACGAGGCCCGGCAGGATGAGATCCCCCTGGAGCCGCGCCCGCGACGAGCGGCGGTGCCACTCGTCGTGGCACTGTCGCTGGTCATGATCGCGTGGCTCGGTGACGATGCCGTGCACCGCGTGGCGGACGTCGCCGAGGAGACCCGCGCGGTGCGCTCCATGCGAACGCTGCCGCTCGAGGTGAATCCGAGCGTCGAGCGCTGGATGGACGAGCTCCAGACTACGCGCCGGGACGAGTTCCAGGCGCAGCTCGCGCAAAGCGGCGTGTTCGAGGACCTCATCCGCGAGAAGCTCAGGGAGCGCTCGATGCCCGAGGAGCTCCTCTATTTGGCGATGATCGAGTCGGGGCTCTCGCCCTTGGCCGAGTCGAGGGTGTCTGCCGTCGGTCTATGGCAGTTCATGGATCCCACGGCGCGAGAGTTCGGTTTGCGCGTCGATGAATTCGTCGACGAGCGTCGCGACCCCGTGCGCGCTACGGACGCGGCGCTCGACTATCTGTATTGGCTCCGCGCTCGCTTCGGCTCCTGGTATCTGGCGGTGGCCGCTTACAACGCGGGGTATGCCCGTGTCGAGCGGGTGTTGGAGTTGTACGCTGACGGCCGCACGGGAGACGAGGACCTGTACTGGGAGATTCTGCGGCACTTGCCGCGCGAGACACGCGAGTACGTGCCTCGGTTGATCGCGACCGCGCTTCTCGCAGCCGACGCGGAGGCGCTCGGCTTCGAGGCATCCGACGCGCCCGCGTACGAGTATGATCTCGTATATGTGCCGGGTGGCACGAAGCTCACGGCGGTTGGGCGCTCGCTCGATCTGGACGCCGATGTTCTGCGCGAGCTGAATCCCCACCTGATCCGGGACATGACGCCGCCCTCGGAGATGTACGCCTTGCGCGTGCCCGACGGGCACGGTGCCACGGTCGTGGCCTCACTCGGCTTCGGTCGGTCGTTCTCGCTCGTGGACTAGACGGGGTCCGACTTCGCGGGGGGCGGCCCCCAGCGAGTGCGCCCTTCTTGGGCGTCCCGCGCGGCCGCGATGATCCGCCAGATCACGTCGCGCGTGAGCTCTTCATCCACGCCGAATTCCCGGGCGATCTCCGCGGCGCGTCGCACCACTTTTGCTTCCTGCCGCGGATCCAGCACCGGCAGACCGAGAGCCTGCTTGGTTCGCCCGATCTCCAGCGCGAGCTCGCGGCGCTTCCCGATCAGCTCGACGAGCTGACGGTCGATCACCTCGATGCGCGAGCGGAGCTCCTCGAGCTTGGGATCGCTCATGCCTCGACCCTCTCGAAAAGGGTGGCGATGCCTTGCCCTACACCGATGCACATGGTCGCGAGGCCACGAGCGGCCCCGCGCCGGCGGAGCTCGTGCAGTAGCGTGACGACGATGCGGGCGCCGGAGCATCCTACCGGATGGCCGAGCGCGATCGCGCCGCCGTTCACGTTGACCCTCGCGGGGTCGAGGCCGATGCGGTCGAGGCAGGGCAGGGCCTGCGCGGCGAACGCTTCGTTGAGCTCGACGAGGTCCAGGTCCGCGGCCGACCACCCGGCGCGCGCGAGCGCCCGCTCGGTGGCAGGCACGGGCCCGATCCCCATGCGCTGTGGCTCCACGCCGGCAACCGCACCCGCCACGACGCGGGCCATGGGCGTGAGCCCGAGCGCGCGAGCGCGGTCCGAGGCCATGAGGAGGAGCGCCGCGGCCCCGTCGTTGATCCCCGAGGAGTTTCCTGCCGTCACCGTCCCTCCCTTCCTGAACACGGGTTGGAGCCGCGCGAGATCATCGCCCGTTGTCGCAGGGCGGGGATGCTCGTCTTGACTCACGCGGACGGGATCACCCCGTCCCTGGGGTACCTCGACGGGGACGATCTCGTCGGCGAAGCGGCAGGCTCGGATCGCCTCTCCGGCGCGTCGCTGACTCTCCAGAGCGAACGCGTCCTGACTGGCGCGGCTCACGCCGAACTCCTGCGCCACGACCTCGGCGGTCTCCCCGAGCCCGATCGTCCACTCGGGCGCGAATGCCGGGTTCGGGAATCGCCACCCGAGCACGGAGTCCGCGATCTCGGGCGTACCCCGCGCGTACCCGACCGTAGGCTTCAGCATGACGTAGGGGGCGCGACTCATGCTCTCGACGCCGCCGGCGACGAACACGTCGCCCTCTCCCGCCACGATCGCGTGCGCCGCCGACAAGACGGCCTGCATGCCGGAGCCACAGAGCCGGTTCACCGTCTGACCAGGAACCGTCACCGGCAGGCCGGCCCGCAGCAGCGCCATGCGCGCCACGTTGCGGTTGTCCTCGCCCGCCTGATTGGTGCACCCCAACAGAACGTCGTCGAGGGTCGCGGCATCCACGCCGGCTCGCCGCAGGAGTGCCTCGATCGTGACCGCAGCGAGATCGTCGGGACGCACGGGGGCCAACGCTCCGCCGTGCCTGCCGATGGGCGTTCGAACTCCGTCGATGACCCACGCCTCGCGCATCGCTCGTCCCGTCGATGGTGATCCGAGGCGCACGCCTCGCTCGCCCCGTTTCTGCAGAGGCACCCTATACACGTGGCGACAGCGGAGTTTCCGCCGCAAGCGCCGCCGCGCTCGAAATGAAGGCTCCAGCCCCGGCCCGCGTAAGCAATGCGTCGTTCCTCGCCCCTGTCTGGCGTTGTCTGCGAGGCCGGAGGCGGTAGCTTGTACTCGTTGGCGCTCGCACGGAGAAGACACTCATGAGGCGTCCCCTCTCGGCCCCGGTTCGTGGCTTCCTGGCCGCTGCCGTGCTCGGATTGCCCGCGGCCGCCCACGGCCAGGCGGTTGTCTATCGCGTGCCGGTCACGGGTGTCGTGGAGCTCGGCATGGCGCCGTTCATCGAGCGCAGCCTCGAGGAGGCCGCCGAGCAGGGCATGGTGGCGGTCATCTTGGACATGGACACCCCGGGCGGGCGAGTCGATGCCGCCGAGCGGATCGCGGATGCCATCAGCGACGCCAGCGTACCCGTGTACACACTGGTGAACCGTCGGGCGTTTTCTGCGGGCGCGCTGATCGCCCTGTCCAGCCGGGGCATCTACATGCGTCCCGGCTCCGTGATCGGCGCCGCGACACCGGTAGATGGTGCCGGCGAGACGGCGCCGGAGAAGATCGTTTCGGCCATGCGGAGCGAGATGCGCGCGCTCGCCGAAGCGCGCGGGCTCGATCCAGAGATTGCCGAAGCCATGGTCGATCCCGATATCGAGATCGAAGGGATCGACGAAGCGGGTAAATTGCTTACCCTCACCACCGAGGAAGCCGTACGCGTAGGATACGCGACCCAGGTCGAGGACTTCGCGGCCCTGCTCGACCTCCTCGGGCACGGGGGCGCTCGAGTCGTGACGTCCGAGGTGAACTGGGCGGAGAGCGTCGTGCGCTTCTTCTCGCATCCGATCGTCGCGCCCTTCCTGCTCACGCTCGGGTTCCTCGGCCTCATCGTCGAGATCAAGACGGCCGGATTCGGCCTCGCGGGTGCCGCAGGCCTCCTGTCGCTCTCACTGTTCTTCGGCTCGCACCTGATCGTGGGGCTCGCCGGGCTGGAAGACATCATCATCTTCGGAGTGGGACTCGCGCTCCTCGGTGTCGAGGTGTTCCTCATTCCGGGCTTCGGGCTCTTCGGGATCCTGGGCGCGGTTGGGATGCTCGCCGGGCTCTACCTGAGCCTCATGGGCTCACTCCCCACGTCCGCCGACTTCACGCGCGCCGGGCTCGTGCTCACCACGACCGTGCTGCTCATCGTCGTCTCGGCGTGGGTCATGATCCGCTCCCTACCGGGCAGCTCCCGACTGGCCAAGAGCGGGATCTTCCTGCTGCAGCGCACCGACCGCTCGATCGGCTTCGAGTCCGCCGAGCCGCGGCTGGATCTCGTCGGCGTGGTCGGCAGAGCGATCACCGACCTGCGTCCCTCGGGCACGGGGCTCTTCCGAGACGAGCGTATCGACGTCGTCTCGGAGTCCGAGTGGATCACCGAAGGGACGCCCATTCGCATCATCAGCGCGGAAGGATACCGGCACGTGGTCCGGCCGGTCGACGAGAAGTCCTCCGCCCAAGCCTGATCCTCCGAGAAAGACCACCCTCCCACGCACCCGGGGCCTGACGCATGGACGAAACTCTGGCACTGCTCCTCCCGCTCGCGATCCTCTTCTTCGTCTTCTTCATCCTCTGGGCAGTTCCGGTCCGCCTGTGGATCGAGGCGCTGTCCGCGGGGGTGAAGGTGAGCATCGGTACGCTCATCGGCATGCGGCTGAGGAAGGTCTCGCCTGCGGCGATCGTCCGGCCGCTCATCAACTCCACCAAGGCGGGCCTCGACCTCGACATCAACCAGCTCGAGGCTCACTACCTCGCCGGCGGGAGGGTGGACCGTGTGGTGGGCGCGCTCATCAGCGCGGACAAAGCGAACATCGAGCTCGCTTTCAACCAGGCGGCAGCCATCGACCTCGCGGGACGCGACGTCTTCGAGGCCGTCCAGGTGTCGGTCAACCCGAAGGTCATCAGCACGCCGAAAGTGGCAGCCATGGCCAGGGACGGGATCCAGTTGATCGCCGTCGCGCTCGTGACCGTGCGCGCGAACATCAATCGCCTCGTCGGCGGTGCCGGGGAAGAGACGATCCTCGCGCGCGTCGGCGAAGGCATCGTTTCGACGATCGGTTCGGCGGACTCGCACAAGGCGGTGCTGGAGAACCCGGACAAGATCTCCAAGACAGTTCTCGGCAAGGGCCTCGATTCCGGGACGGCCTTCGAGATCTTGTCGATCGACATCGCGGACGTCGACGTGGGTAAGAACATCGGCGCCGAGCTCCAGACCGATCAGGCCGAGGCCGACAAGCGCGTCGCTCAGGCACGTGCCGAGGAGCGCCGGGCGATGGCGGTCGCACATGAGCAGGAGATGAAGGCGCGCGTCGAGGAGATGAGGGCGGAGGTCGTCCGGGCGGAGGCCCAGATCCCGCTCGCGATCGCGGAAGCGTTCCGCAGCGGCAACCTCGGCGTGATGGACTACATGAGGTACAGGAACATCCAATCCGACACGCAGATGCGCACCGCGATCGCTGGGCCGGAGGCGTCCGGCGGCAAGCCGACGCTGGAGTAGGCGCGCTCCCGATGGAAGAGCTGATCTTCTTCGCCGTCATCATCGTCTTCTCGATCATCGAGTCCATCGCGAGGAGTCGGAAACGGAAGGCGGGCGGTCCCCTCCCCGACGTTCCGCCCGAGTGGGAGTCGGAACAGACCGGGCAGCGCCGCCGGCCCCCCAAGGCCGAGATGCCGTCGTACGACGCCGACCCGTCATTCGACGACAACCCTTCCTTCGACGAAGTCGCGACGTCCGAGGCGGCGACCCGCGAGCGGACTCGATCCTCGGAGTCGATGATCCCTGCGGACATCTGGGAGGAGATCGCCGGGCTCTCCAAGGAGGGGCAGCGGCCCGCAGAAGCCCAGAAGCCCGCGCCACCGCCCAAGCGCGCACCGCCCCCTCCGCCCAGGCCGGCACCACCGGCGCGGTCGGCTCCGAGCATGAAGCCCATGCCGGCGCCGAAACCGAAGCCGCGGGCCCCGATCGCCCCCAAGAAGCGCTCGACGATCTTCGTCCAGGAGCCCGCACCCGAGGGCACGGTAGGACATGTGGTCCATCTGTCCCACGCCGCCTACGGGACCGACCCCTCCACACGCGCGCGGTCGGCTCAGGACCGGCTCGAGCCGCTCGCGAGTAAGCTGAGCCCGGACGCCCAAGCGGTGCGTCGCCAGCTCCGGGGCCAGGGCACGCACGCACTCCGCCAGGCGATCATCCTTCAGGAAGTCCTGGGCCCGCCGGTCGGCTCGCGACCGGACCCTTTCTAGCCGGTTACATCTCGCCCCGCGCCATCTTCCGTAGCACCGTCTGCAGGATGCCGCCGTTGGTGTAGTACTCGAGGTCGATGTCGGAGTCGAGGCGGACGACGGCCTGGAACCGCTTGACCGTTCCATCTTCGGCTCTGGCGAAGACCTCGACCGTCCCACCTGGCTCGAGACCCTTGTCGATGCCGGTGATGTCGAAGGTTTCGCGACCGGTGAGGCCGAGGCTCGCAGGGGTCTCGCCGCGCTTGAACTCGAGCGGCAGCACTCCCATGCCGACCAGGTTGCTCCGGTGAATGCGCTCGAAGCTCTCGGCGATGACGGCGCGAATGCCGAGGAGCGTCGTACCCTTGGCAGCCCAGTCGCGCGAGCTCCCCGTGCCGTACTCCGTGCCCGCGAGCACGATGAGCGGAATGCCCGCCGCCTGATACCTCATGGAGGCGTCATAGATCGGGATCGTCTCGCCGGTGGGGAAGTGGATCGTGTAGGGTCCCTCGAGGCCCTCGATCAGCTTGTTCTTGATGCGCACGTTGCCGAACGTGCCCCGCATCATCACCTCGTGGTTGCCGCGGCGGGCACCGAACGTGTTGAAGTCGACCACCTCCACGCCGCGCTCACGGAGGTAGAGGCCCGCGGGCTCCTTTTTCGGGATCGAACCGGCCGGGGAGATGTGGTCGGTGGTGACGGAGTTGCCGAGCAGCGCGAGCACGCGTGCGCCCCGAACGTCGACGGGGGTGCCGACCTGCATGCTCATGCCGTCGAAGAACGGGGGGCGGCGCACATAGGTCGACTCGTCCGCCCAATCGTACAGGCTGCTCTCCTCCGGCACCGGCAACGAGCGCCAGTTTTCGTCGCCCGTGTCGACGACCGCGTAACGCTTGGTGAACATCTCGGGCTGCAGCGCGGACGTCACCGTGTCGCGCACCTCGCGCGGCGAGGGCCAGATGTCGGCGAGAAAGACTGGTGCACCCTTCTTGTCGTGCCCCAGCGGTTCGTTGTACAGGTCGATGTCGACGCGGCCCGCGAGCGCATAGGCGACCACCAGCATGGGTGAGGCCAGATAGTTCGCGCGTACGTTCGGGTGGATGCGCGCCTCGAAATTGCGGTTGCCGGAGAGCACCGACGCGACCACGAGTCCTCGGTCCTCCACGGCCCGCTGGATGTTCTCGGGCAGCGGGCCGCTGTTGCCGATGCACGTCATGCACCCGTACCCGACCAGGTGGAAGCGCAGCGCTTCGAGCGGCTTCATGAGGCCGGCCGCGTTCAAGTAGTCAGTGACCACCTGGCTCCCGGGGGCCAAGGCGGTCTTCACCCAGGGCTTGGTCGTGAGCCCCTTCTCCACGGCCTTCTTGGCGAGTAGGCCCGCTCCGACCATGACGGAGGGGTTCGACGTGTTCGTGCAGCTCGTGATCGACGCGATGACGAGCGAACCGTCCGTGATCTCGACCTGCTGGCCTTCGCAGTCGATCAGCACGCAGCGGGAGTCCGCGGCAACCTTGACAGCCTCGCTTCCTCCCTCACCGCCCCAACTCTCTCCAGGGCGGGGCTGGCCCTCGCCCTCCGCCTTTTCCCGCGACGGGAACTGGAACCCTGCGGGCACGAGTGAAGGCAGATCCTTCTCGAACTGGCGACGCATGTCTGCGAGGCGCACACGATCCTGCGGGCGACGCGGTCCCGCGAGGCTCGGCTCCACGGTCGAGAGGTCGAGCTCGAGCCTCGAGGTGAATTCGGGATCCGGCGTGTCGTCCGTGCGGAAGAGTCCGAGCTCCTTGCTGATCTGCTCGACGCGCTCGACGAGACCAGCAGGACGCCCGGTGCCGCGCAGATAGCGCAGCGTCTGCTCGTCCACCGGGAAGAAGCCGATCGTCGCGCCGTACTCGGGCGACATGTTGGCGAGCGTAGCTTTGTCCGGCAGCGTGAGGTTGGAGAGCCCCGCACCGTAGTACTCGACGAACTTGTCTACGACCCCGTGCTTGCGGAGCAGCTCGGTCACGCGCAGCACGAGGTCCGTCGCCGTGGAGCCTTCCGGGAGCGTGCCCGTGAGCTTCATGCCCACGACCTGGGGGAGCAGCATGTAGTAGGGCTGCCCGAGCATGACCGCTTCGGCCTCGATGCCGCCCACGCCCCAGCCCACGACGCCGAGCCCGTTCACCATCGTGGTGTGCGAGTCCGTGCCGACGACCGTGTCGGGGTACGCCAGGTGCGACTGGCCGTCTTGCCTGCGGTGCACTACGGCCGCCAGGTACTCGAGGTTCACCTGGTGCACGATGCCCGTGCCCGGTGGCACGACGGAGAAGTTGTCGAAGGCGCCCTGAGCCCAGCGGAGCAACGCGTAGCGCTCGCGGTTGCGCTCGAACTCTTTCTCGACATTGAGTCGGAAGGCGTCGGCGAAGCCGTAGTAATCGACCTGCACGGAATGGTCGATCACGAGGTCCGCGGGGACCACCGGGTTGATACGCGCCGGGTCGCCGCCGAGCGCCTTCAGACCGTCGCGCATCGCTGCCAGGTCGACCACCGCCGGGACACCCGTGAAGTCCTGCAGGATGACGCGCGTGGGCATGAAGGGCACATCGGCGCCGGCGTTCGTCGGGCTCCACTTCGCCACGGACTCCACGTGCTCCGGCGCGACATAACCCCCGCCGGCGTGGCGGAGCGCGTTCTCCAGGAGTACCCGGATCGAGAAGGGTAGGCGGGAGAGCGAGCTCACGACGCCGTCCCTCTCGAGCTTCGCGACGTCGTAGAAGGATGTCCGTCCCTCGGACAGATCGACGGTCTTCAGTGCGCCGAAGGGATCACGCTGGGTCTTCGCCACGGGGGCTCCTGTCCGGACTTGCTGGTCGCGCGTTCTCGAACCCTAATGATGTCGCAACGTGGTCTCGGTGTCAGGTCTCGGAGAGAGCATGCCCCACGCGGGCGACAAGGCGGTGCGGACCCTCGTCGCGGGGCTCGACCGAGCCCTGCGCGACGCCGGCGATCCCCGGCGGGCGATCCAGGAGAAGAGGTATCTCAAGAGCCCCATCGCGCATTACGGAGCGAGCGTGCCTGCGATCCGAAGGGCAGTGCACGAGGTCCTCGACGGGCGCCCACAGCTCACCCGGAAGCGCCTCCTGGACGTCGTAGGCCGTCTCTGGTCGAGTTCCGTCCACGAGCACCGCATGGCCGCTGTCGCAGCGCTCGAGGAGCGCCAGGAGCTGCTCGAGCCCGCCGACCTCGCGAGGATCGAAGAGATGATCCGCGGCTCGTTCACCTGGGCCTACGTGGACGGCCTTGCCGCGAACGTGGCCGGCGCGCTGGTCGAGCGGCATCCGGACCTCGCGGACGAGCTCGATCGGTGGTCGACGGACGAGAGCTTCTGGGTGCGCCGCGGAGCGCTCCTCGCGCTGCTGCCCCCGCTGCGGGAGGGGCGAGGAGACTGGAGGAGGTTCAAGCGATACGCCGACGGAATGCTCGACGACACAGAGTTCTTCATCCGCAAGGCCGTCGGATGGGTCCTGCGCGAGTCGTCGAAGAAGCGTCCCGATCGCGTCCGCAACTACGTTTCCGCCCGACTCGGCCGACTCTCGGGCCTGTCGTTTCGGGAGGCGATCAAGCGACTCCCCGCCGCGGACCGGAAGGCCCTGGAGCGGGCGTACCGGGCACGCCCGTAGGGGCTACCGGTTCGGGCCGCCGGCATCGGTCGAAATGGCAGGCCGTCGCCGCCGCCTGCCATGTCGACATTCGTCGAGTCGGCCAGGACGAGCCATCCTGGGGGGTGCGAGGGGCTGGGCTCGAGCCGCTCAACCGCGCGGCCAGGCACGGGAGCTTGCCGACGCGTCGAGCCGTCGCACCGCGACCGCGGCCCGGGAGCCGCGGCATGCCGTTTGCCAGGGTCGCCACCCCGTCGAATCCCCTCGCCGGGGCACGGCCGGGGGATCGTCCGGCCCAGGGACCGCGCCGTACAAGCGGTCCGGAACGAGCTCTGACGTCGAAGGGCTCCGTCCTTCGCCGCGCAGGGCGCCTTGGCGAGGAGGACGTATGAACATCCGCAGGGCCCGGCTGACGATTGCCGCCGGCGTAGCGTTGTTGTTGTGTCTGGCCACGGGTGCTGACGCTCAGTTCGAGGACCTGAGCGTGACGGCCCACTCCGGCCTCGTGGTTCCGCTCGGCGTATTCGCCGACTACATGGACATCGGCCCGAGCTTCGGCCTTCAGATCTCAGGCCCTGCCCTCGGCCCCGTGGATGTGGTCTTGTTCGGGGGCGCGGATATGCTGAACGGCAACGGCACCTACGGGCTTCCGGATATCCGGCTCTGGAGATACCAGGCTGGGGTCGGGAGGGAAGTGCTGGGCCGCGATACCGAGCGTTGGGGGCTCCGGGCGGGTCTCGGAGTGGGCGCGACGACGTTCCGGAGCAACGGCTTCCTCCGGGTCGGGACACCCCAGTTGCAGACGTTCGAGAAGACCTATCTCACCGGCAGTGGCGCGCTCGAGTTGGTGGTGGAAGCCGATGACAATATCGAAGGGTACTTCGGCGCGAGAGCGCACTGGACGCCGATGGACGAGGACGACACCCAAGTGCTCAGGAACCGGGCGCCCGGCTCTCTCGACGCCCTGAGCTCATCCTTGAGCGTACCGGTGACGCTGGGGCTACGGATACTCATGTAGCTCGTTCGAAGGCGACGCCGTCGTGGCTCGGACGGGACGGGACGCACCGAGGGGGGGCGACTGCCCCCCCTCCTTTCGTTCCCGCTCGCAGTGCCGGTCTCGGTCTGGTGCCGCTGCCTTGCCCCATGCGGTGAGGCGTCGGAAGTTGATCCCGGCTCATCCATCGGGAGGCGACATGACGACCGGAAGCAAGAGAGAGGTGAGTCGGTGCGGCGGGCGCGCCGGCCTGGTGATTGCCGCGACACTCCTCGTGGCCGGGTGCGGCGCCGAAGGCGGGGGAGAGGACATCTCCGGCACCGTCAGAGGGCCTACCGGTCCGGAGGCCGGGGTGTGGGTCATCGCGGAGACCGCGGACCTGCCGACTCGCTTCGCCCGCATCGTCGTGACCGATGACCAAGGTCGCTACGTGGTTCCCGACCTTCCCGAGGCGAGCTATCAGGTCTGGGTGCGTGGGTATGGGCTCGTAGATTCTCCGAAGACCGACGCAACACCCGGTGCATCGCTGGATCTCACCGCGGTCCCGGCCCCCGACGCACTCGCGGCAGCGCACTACTTTCCCGCAGGGTACTGGCTTTCCTTGATCGAAGTCCCCGAGGCTCGAGAGTTCCCCGGCACCGGTCCTCGAGGCAACGGGATCTCTCCGGACGTCGTCTCTCAGGCGGATTGGCTGCGGAGAATGAAGTCGGGCACGTGCACCGCGTGCCATCAGCTCGGCTCGCTGGGCACTAGGGAGATTCCCGATGCGCTGGGTCATTTCGAATCGTCCGTCGCCGCGTGGGAGCGTCGCATCCTGTCTGGTCAGGCCGGCCAGCAGATGATGACCGGCGTCGCGCAGCTCGGCGCGCCTCGCGCGCTCCAGATGTTCGCGGACTGGACCGACCGAATCGAGGCCGGCGCCGTGCCGCCCACGCCGCCACGGCCGCAGGGAATCGAGCGCAACGTGGTGATCACCGTCTGGGATTGGGCCGACCCCACGGCCTATCTGCATGACGTCGTGTCGACCGATCGGCGAAATCCCTCCGTGAACGCGCATGGCCCCGTTTACGGCGCGCTGGAGCTCAGCGCCGACTACACGCCGGTACTCGATCCGCGCACGCATACGGCGTCGCAGATCCCGCTCACGGTACGTGACCCGAACACGCCGACCGCGTCACCCCTCACCATGCCTGCATCGTCCGTCTACCACGGTGACGTGCCGATCTGGGACGGCAAGACCAACGTCCATAACCCCATGATCGACGCGGAGGGCAGGGTGTGGCTGACCGCGACCGTGCGGGACCGTGCCAACCCTGAATTCTGTCGCGCGGGCTCGGATCACCCTTCGGCCAAGCTCTTCCCGGTGGAGAACGCAGGCCGCCACCTGGGCATGTACGACCCCCGCACCGGGGCGTACACGCACATCAGCACCTGCTTCAGCACCCATCACCTCATGTTCGCTATGGACGAGAACAACACGCTCTGGACGAGCGGGGGTGGCCAGGTGGTAGGATGGCTCAACACGCGCAAGTACCTCGAGACGGGTGACGAAGCCGCCTCGCAGGGGTGGACTCCGCTGGTATTGGACACGAACGGAAACGGGGTACGCGATGCGTATGTGGAGCCCAACGCGCCCGTCGACCCGACCAAGGACAAGCGGATTGCCGCGGGCTTCTACGCGGTGGCGCCGGCTCCGGACGGATCGGTGTGGGCGTCGTCGCTAGGCTATCCCGGTTCGGTCGTTAGGCTGATGCCCGGAGAGCGGCCCGAGGAAACCGCGCTCGCCGAGTACTACGAGCTACCCCTCGGACCCGACGGCCAACCCATCGAGGGATTCTCACCCCGCGGCATGGACGTGGACCGCAACGGCGTGGCGTGGGTGGCGCTCGCCAGCGGCCATCTCGGACGCTTCGACCGCACCCAGTGCCGGGGACCGCTGAACGGACCCCAGGCGACTGGCCAGCACTGCCCCGAGGGCTGGACGTTCTACGCGGAGCCGCTCCCGCAACTCGGCGGTGTAACGACGCCGGGGAGCGCGGAGGCGAGTTACTACACGTGGGTCGACTGGTACGACGTGCTCGGCCTCGGCGAAAACACGCCGATCAACACGGGGAACGCTGCGGAAGGGCTGCTCGTCTGGAACGACGGAGCGTGGGTCGTGCTCCGCGTACCCTATCCGCTCGGATTCTACACCAAGTGGATGGATGGCCGGATCGACGATCCCGACGCGGGCTGGAAAGGTCGCGGCATCTGGACGACGATCAGCACGCGCGCTCCCTTCCACATGGAAGGCGGACAGGGCAATACGAGCAAGGTGATCAAGTTCCAGCTTCGGCCCGATCCGCTGGCGAATTAGGTCGCCTTGGCCGAGCCTACCGAACGGCACCTCGTGGTCGAGCCCCAAAGTTCGCGTGCCCTTCCGACGCGGTACTCGGTTGGGGTAGCTTGCACCACCACCTCGCCGGGGTGGCGGAACGGTAGACGCGGCGGCCTCAAAAGCCGCTGTCCTTCGGGACATGCGGGTTCGATTCCCGCCCCCGGTATTCATGCGACGCTTGCGCTATTTCCTGCGCACCACAATGGTGACCTCATGAACAGGTCTCAGGCGATCCAGGTCCGGAGGCGGGAATGGCTGACCCTCCTCATGGTGCTCGCCCTGCTCTCGGCCGGCGCGTGCTCGAGCCCCGTGGGCCTGTCGGACTCCGCGGCCGTCGAGGGTCACACCGGGAGCTCGGGAGATCACAGCACGAGCTCGGGCAACCTCTCTAAGTCAGAGCGCTCTCGAGCTCCCTGAGGCCTCGGCTGACCGCGGCGGGCGTGCGGACCACGCGCGTGGTCGCGGGCAGCGGGCGCTTCCCGAGTTCCGCCGCTTTGATCTCCCACTCCGCGAGCCCGCGCGCCCGGGCGTAACGCTCGGTGGCGAGGAGGACGCGGGGTGCGCGGGCGTTACCGAGCGCGAGGAGCGCGGCGCCCCTGAAGTAACCGATCTGCGCCCGCAGGTACGGCGTCAGCCCGCGGGCGCGCGGGCGCAGCCGGGCGTAGAGGTCCGCGTCTCCGGCGAGCGCCGCGCAGTAGGCCAGGGCGTCGCGCGCCATGAGCCTCACATCGGACGTGTCGGCCAAGTTGGCGGCTACGCGATAGGCGCGTTCGGCGCCCTCGAGATCACCGCCGTCGCGCAGGAGGGTGCCGATGTTGAGGAGGAGGTTCGCGCGCTCGGCGCGGTCAGTCTGTAGGCTGAGCGCCGTCCAACCGAACGACGCCGCAGATTCCCACCGGCCCGCTTCGCGCTCGACTGTCATGAGCCCCAGGGCGACGTTGGCCGTCTCGACGGGGTTGCGCGCGACCTGGGCGACCTTCCAAGCATCCCGGTAGTACCGGCGGGCCTTCGGGAAGGCACCGCGTTCCCGGTGGGTGTTGCCGATTCCGTCGAGCGCGCGCACCAGTCGTAGGAAGTCGCCCTGGTGCTCGGCGATGCGCTGGGCGAGTCCATACCAACAGAGCGCTCCCGTCCAGTCGGCGGCCTTCCTGCACGCCCTTCCCGCCCAGCGGGCAGCGTCGATCCCGACGGCGGCATCGTCCCGGAGCAAGGCGAACTCGTACAAGATGATGTAGACCCCGACTGCCTCGCGGAGGAATCCCGCCGCCTCCAGGTCGTGCCCGAAGTCCGAGAGCGTCACGGGCAGCTGCGCGCCGTCGGCCGTCGCGAGGAGCGCGTCGAGCGCCGAGCCGAAAGGCTCCGTTTCGGATGCCTGACGCGGTCCCCGGCGAAGGGATTCGCGTCCAGGGGCGCGAACCGGCCTGAACCCGGCTAGGCGGAACGCGTCGAGCGCCTCCAGGTGCCGAGCGTACCGACTGCCGTTGGCCAGCGTCGGAATCGCCGGCCGGTCTCGGCTACCGGGTTCCGACAGGGACCCGAGGACGAGCGAAAGAAGGGGGCGGACCCGGTCCAGACGCTCCGCATCGACCCCGCGGAGCATGAGATACCAGGGGGTGCCACGCTCGCGACCGACGGGCCGTACCCACGTGCCAGGCAGCTCCGCGTCCCACGTCACGCCGTCCTTGGTAGAGATCGCCTGGAGGGGGTGGAGCAAGCTGCTCTCCGATGCGTCCGCCGTGCCGTGGGCGGCGCCCGCGCAGTCGGTCTCCAGGACCAGTCGCGCGAGGAGTCGAGCGATCGCTTCCCGAGGCCGCGAGGTGCCGTGCATGAGGATCGCGCGCTCGACGCGTCGACTTCGATCCTCGGAGTGGTCGGTGCTCACGTCTTCCACCCAGCCCTTTCACGCGTCGCGAGGGGAACACCCCGAGGGTATTCTGTCCCTGCGTCCGCAGCAACCCTGGCGACGAGGCCCAGCGCCTTGGGAGGCGTTCGGCTCCTCAGTATACTTCGTGTCTCATGGCGTTGAAAACCAAGCCCTCGGCGGGCACGCGGCCCGCCCCCTCGGAGAGTTCGATGGCCAAAGCCGGGACGAAGAAGGACAGCCTGTCCATCCGCGACAATCGGACCGGGCGCGACTACGAGATCCCGATCCTCGAGGGTGACGTCATCAACGCCATGGACCTCCGGCAGATCAAGGTCTCCGAGGACGACTTCGGGATGATGGCCTACGATCCCGCGTTCTCGAATACGGCCTCGACGCGGAGCGCCATCACCTACATCGACGGTGACAAGGGCATCCTCCGCTACCGGGGCTACCCCATCGAGCAGCTCGCGGAGCGCAGCTCCCACCTCGAGGTCGCCTATCTCATCCTGAAGGGCGAGCTCCCGACCAAGTCCCAGCTCGACTCGTTCGTCGAGAACGTGACGTTCCATACCTACGTGCACGAGAACATCACGGAGCAGGTGAAGGGCTTCCGGTACGACGCGCACGCGATGGGGATGGTCATCAGCATGGTGGCGTCCCTGTCCACGTTCTATCCGGACGCCAAGGAGGTCGACGACCCCTCGATCCGCTGGCAGCAGATCGTTCGGCTCGTGGCCAAGCTGCCCACGCTCGCGGCGTACACCTATCGGCATCACCGCGGCCTGCCGCTCGTCTACCCGGAGAACGAGCTCTCCTACACGGCGAACTTCCTGTCGATGTTGTTCAAGATCGGCACGAAGGAGTACAAGCCGAGTCCGGTGCTCGAGCGCGCGCTCGACATCCTGTTCGTGCTCCACGCGGACCATGAGCAGAACTGCTCGACGACCGCCATGCGCGTGATCGGATCGTCCCGTGCGGACCCGTACTCGGCGCTCGCGGGGGCGATGGCGGCGCTCTACGGCCCCCTGCACGGGGGCGCGAACGAGGCGGTGCTCCGGATGCTCACCCGCATCGGCAGCGTCAACAACATCCCGAAGTTCATCGAGGGCGTGAAGCGGAAAGAAGAGCGCCTGATGGGATTCGGGCACCGGATCTACAAGGCCTATGATCCGCGCGCGAGCATCATCAAGCGGACGGCCGACGAGGTCTTCGAGGTCACGGGTCGCAATCCGCTCCTCGACATCGCGCTCGAGCTCGAGCGTATCGCGCTCTCCGAGGATTATTTCATCGAGCGCAACCTATACCCGAACGTCGACTTCTACTCCGGCATCATCTACCAGTCGATGGGGTTCCCGGTGGAGATGTTCCCCGTGCTGTTCGCCATTCCCAGGGCAGCCGGCTGGCTGGCGCACTGGGAGGAGATGATCCAGGACAAGGAGCAGAGGATCGCGCGTCCGCTCCAGGTCTTCACGGGCCACGCCGTCCGCGACTTCGTGCCGATGTCCGATCGCGGCTGAGTGCGGTCCCGGGCCCGTGCCAGGCGACTGTGCACGGCCCGATTCGCCGGGCGTCCTACTGAGGCGGACCTCTGGCGACTCCCAGGGTGTCCTCATTATCTGAATCGGAACCCTGAGGAGCCCATGATGCGCACGTCCCTCCCGCGCCGTCGCCGTTTCCCGCTCGTTGCTGTGGTCGCCCTCGGAGCCCTCGCTTCAGGGGTGGGTTCCGCGGCCTCCCAGGAAGCCCGCGTCGCGCGCGCCATTCCTGCGCCGGTCGCGCCGCCGCCCGAATACCAGCGCGCGGTCGATCGAGGGTGGCGCAGTCCGGACGGGCGCCCGGGGCACTCCTATTGGCAGCAGGGCGGCACGTACGACATCGAGGTCAGGCTCGACCCGGCGACCGCGGTGCTGCAGGGGACCGTGCGGATCAAGTATGCCAACAACGCTCCGGCGACCCTGCGGAGCGTCTTCCTGCACCTCCACCAGAACTTCCACCGCGCGGACGCCGTGCGACACGATCCCGGGGAGGTCACGGGAGGCGTGACGCTCCGACGGGTGACGGCGGGGGGCGCGGTCCTCGAGGAGAGGGAGCTCGAAGAGGGGCCAGCGTATCAGGTCGAGGGCACCGTCATGGAGCTGCGTCCGCCGTCGCCGCTCGAGCAGGGGGATACGCTCCGACTCGAGATCGAGTGGGAGATGACCGTCCCCCAGAAGGGTATCAACGAGCGCATGGGGCACTCGAACCACGAGGTCTACTTCCTCGCCTACTGGTTCCCGAAGATGGCCGTGCTCGACGACCTCCGGGTCTGGGACGCGGAGCCGTTCCTCGGTACGGGCGAGTTCTATGACGGCTTCGCGAACTACACCGTGGCGATTTCGGTTCCGGTCGATTGGAGTGTGCTCGCGACCGGCTCGCTCCAGAACCCCGAAGAAGTGTACTCGGCGCTCACGCGGGAGCGTCTCGCCGCGGCCGCCCTGTCGGACACCGTCGTGACGATCGCCGGTCGCGGCGAGCGGGACGCGCTCGCGGTGACCGCGGATGCGCCGGACGGTTGGCTCACGTACCGGTTCTCGGCCGACAACGTGCGGGATGTCAGCTGGACAGCCTCGAATGTGCAGCGCTGGGATGCCACCTCGGCCCGCGTGCCCAGCCGGACGGCGGACGGCGAAGTCGATCGCGTGCTGATCCACTCGCTCTGGCGACCCGAGCGCGCGCCGCTCTGGTCCGAGGCGTGGCGGTATGGGAAGCAGTCCATCGAGTTCCACTCGACCTACACGGGCTTCCCCTATCCGTGGCCGCACATGACGCTCGTGGAGGGGGCCGACATCATCGGGGGCGGCATGGAGTTTCCGATGTTGACCCTCATCGACGCGTTCGAGGATGGCCAGGCCCTCTTCAACACGGTGTCGCACGAGATCGCGCACATGTGGCTGCCGATGGTCGTGGGCACCAACGAGAAGCGTTACGCCTGGATGGACGAAGGGTCCGCGAACTTCATCGAGGGCGAGAGCCGCATGGAGATCTTTCCCGGCGTCGATCATCACCGGGTGGAGGCCCGCACGTACCTCGGGTATGCGGCCGCGCGCCAGGAGGAGATCCTCATGCGCCACGGCGACTGGTACGAGTCGTCGACAGGGTACGGGATCGCCTCCTACTACAAGCCCGCGGCTCTGATGGTGGCGCTCCGGCAGGTGATGGGCCGCGAGACCTGGGATCTCGCGTACCGCACGTTCATCGCCGAGTGGTCCTACAAGCATCCCACGCCGTGGGACTTCTTCGCCACGTTCGAGCGCTTCGCGGGCCAGGATCTCGATTGGTTCTGGACGGCGTTCTACTATCAGACGTGGACGCTCGACCACGAAGTAGGTGAGGTGACCACGACCACCGCCGGCGAGACGACGGTGACGATCGTGGACCGCGGTTTGGCGCCGTTCCCGGCTCGAGTGCGCATCCGCACCGCCGAGGGCCAGACGATCGAGCACGAGGTCCCCGTAGACCACTGGCTGGCGGGCAACACCAGCTACGTGATCGACGTGGGCCGTGCGAGGGTGACGCGCGTCGAGATCGATCCGGCGGGGTACGCGCCGGACATCGACCGTTCGAACAACCTGTGGCCGAGAGGCTGAGGGCCTGACCGAAGGCTCAGGTCGGATCGAAGGCCTGAGCTGCAGCCCACTGACCTTCGAGCCCCAGGCGAGATGTCCAGCTCGCGATCTCTGCAAGGTCGATGCGGTCCGCGCTCATCCGCAGCATCATGGCGATGTCGCGAAGGTGTCGGTCCGACCCCGAGTCTCGGTAATACTGGAGCTTGCGCACGATGACGTACTCGGGTGGCGCGAGTGAGACGGTCGTCGCCTCGAGCGCCAGGGCTATCCTTCGGCTGAAGCCCCATTGATGGAGCTCGCCGTGATCGAGCACGTATACGTCCGCCCGCAGTCCCGTGTCCTTGTGGATCACGTTGAAGTGTCCGAGGCGAAGTCGCCCAGCTTCGCGGCGCAACGCGTCGGGCGGCGGGACGTAGTACCGTGCCGGATCGAAGGCGGTGGCGAATCGCGCCGTCTCGGATGGATCGAGCTTCAAGACGATGTCGATGTCACGCGTGAAGCGCGGATCGCCGTATATGACGGACGCGACGCCCCCGGTCACCATATAGGGGATTCCGAGCGCTTCCAGGGGCCGTACGAACAGCCCGATCAGGTCAGGGCTTTCCACCCGTCACGAGCTCGCGTGCTCTGGCGAGAACCTCCTTTTCGCCGAGGCCTGGCTGGGTCGACCGGATCCACGCTGCCTTGAGGTCGTAGGCCTGCTGGATGAGGGCCTTCATCGTGGCGAGCTTGGTGGCGGGCGACAACGACCGGAGGATGGCGTCCTCCTCGTCTCTGGCAGACTCCATGCGCCGAATGTAGAGGGGCCGGACCTCCGGGCAAACTGAGTGCGGGGTGCTCACTTCTCCCCGACCTTCGCGGCGAACCCCACCAGCGTCCCGCACGGCGGCCGTACGAAGATCTCGTCCATGCCGTAGAACGTCTGACGCCGCGGCACCACGACCGTGGTGTCGCCGAGTGTCGCGACGAGGTCGTCGAGCCGGTCGACTTCGATGAAGAGGGTCGTGGTGCTCCCGGCGAGCACGTTGCCGAGGCCCTTCGGGGCACCGGACACGACCAGATCGGCTTCGACGCTCGCGCGGCTCTGGTACATCAGCTCGAGGCTGCCCCTCTGCAGGATGGCGAAGCCGAGCGCGTCGCCGTGCGGCACGGTGACCGTGACTTCGAAGCCGAGCTTCTCGGTCCAGAAGGGGAGGCAGGGCTCGATCACGTCGACGACGACGATCGGGGTGACCTTTCGGACTTCGGGGTTCATGGGGCCCGTCCTTGTCCTGGGTGCGGTGATAGTCTAGCCGAAGCTCTTGATGCCCGGCGGGCTCTGGCGGAGCGCGGTCAGGTAGCGGAACGCCACGGGGTCGGCCCGGTCGGGGTGACCGTCGTCCCCGGGGTCGGCCCAGTACTCCATCGCGTCGGGGAGGGATGTCTGGAGCCCCGAGAAGTCGTCCGTCCCCTCCCGGACCATCGCGGATGCCGACTCGCGGGCGCGGGCCTGGGCGTACGAGCGGGCAAGGCCCGACCTCCGGACGGGTGCCCCCGGGACGCGGAGCCCCTCCACCGAGTCGGCGATCACGTTGAGCGTGGCGCCGTCCTTCTGGAGCCTGCCGCGCACGGTGAGGAAAGGCTCCATGCGCACTGCCGAGCGGTCGCGCTGGTAGACATCGGGCTTCACAATCACGTTCACAGCCCCGTGCTCATCTTCCATGAGCACAAACACATAGCCCTTGGCAGTCTGGGGCCGTTGGCGCGTCGTCACGAGCCCGGCCACACACACGCTGCTCCCCTGGCGGAGGTGGGGGAGGCGGTCGGATCCGATCGTGCCGGAGGGCAGGGAACGCTGCAGGAGGGTGAGGGGGTGGAGCTCCGCTGAGAAGCGGAGCATCCGGTACTCGGCGACCATCCGATCCGTCGGCCCGAGGTCGGGGAATTCGAGACCCGCGTAGGGATCGTCGAGCCCCATCTCGATCTGGGCGTGGTCTTCCCTGCCGCCGGTCCGCTCGTCGTCGATGTCCGGCCCGAGCCAGAGCCCGGCCTGCCAGAGCAACTCGCGACGGGTGAGCCCGAACCCCGTGCATCCGCCCACCCAGATGAGGTTTTCCACCGCGGGGCGCTTGAGCGCCGCGGGCGTGCGGCGGAGGAAGTCGACCAGGGAGCGGTACGGGCCGCGCTCCCGGCGCTCTGCGACCACCCGCTCGGCGATCTCGGTTCCCCACCCCCGCACGAACCCGAGTCCGATCCGTAGGTCATCTCCTTCTGCCGTACAAGTTACGGCGCTCCGGTTCACGTCGGGCAGGAGGGTTCGGATCCGGTTCCGGCGGGCGTCTCGGCCGAGGGCATCCAGCGAGTAGAACCCCATCGGCTGGTTGTTGAAGAGCGCGACGTAGAACTCGACCGGGTGGTAGTGGCGGAGCCACGCCGACTGGTATGCCAGGAGCGCGAACGCCGCCGCGTGCGACTTCGGGAAGCCGAACTCCGAGAACGCGGTCACCTGCGCGAAGACCTCCCGGGCGGTCGTCTCGTCGACGCCGTTCTTGGTCGCCCCCGCCAGGAAGTCGGTCCAGTGGGCGGTGAGCGCCTCCCTCGAGCGCTTTCGGCTCATGGCCCGCCGAAGGCTTTCCGCCTGGCCGTCCGTGAAGCTCGCGAGCGCCTGGCAGACCTTCAGGACCTGATCCTGGAAGATGATGACGCCCAACGTTTCCCCCAGCGCCTCTTCGAGTAGAGGATGAGGGTAGGGGACTTGGTACGAGGGGTCCTCCCGGAGCATCTCCCGACGTCGCACGTACGGGTTCACCGCACCTCCGACGATCGGTCCCGGGCGCACGATCGCGACCTGGACTCCCAAGTCCTCGAGGTTCCGCGGACGGGTGCGTCGGAGCATCTGGATCTGGGCCCGGCTCTCGATCTGGAAGAGCCCCACCGTGTCGCCTGAGCAGATCCGGTCGTAGAGGGCTTCGTCCTGGTAGTCGATCCGGGAGAGGTCCGGCGCCTCCCCGTCCCGTTCGGCGATGAGGTCCACGCAATCCTCGACGGCCGAGAGCATGCCGAGCGCGAGGAAGTCGATCTTGATGAAGCCCGCGTCCTCGCAGGAGTCCTTGTCCCACTGACAGAGCACCCGCCCCTCCCAGGCCGCCGGCTCGAGGGGGACGATCTCCACGAGGGGCCGGCTCGAGATGATCATCCCGCCGACGTGCTGGGAGATGTGGCGGGGGAGCCCCGAGACGTCCTCGGCGAGCTCGCCGAGGAGCTTCCAGAGCGGGGCGTCGGCGCGGTCCCTGAACTCGGGGAGCGAGGCGATCTCCTCGGCGAGACCCGACGCCGACCGGTGCTCGGCCAGCTTGGAGAGCTTCTCGAGCTCCCCGAGCGGGAGCTCGAGCGCCCGGCCGATCTCCCGTACGGCAGATTTTAGCCTGTACGTGGGGAACGTGCAGACGAGCCCCGTGTGCTCGCGACCGTACTTCTGGTAGACCCGGAGGATCAGCTCCTCGCGGATGTCCCGCGGGAAGTCGAGGTCGATGTCGGGGACGCTCCGGAGCGCCTCGTTCAGGAAGCGGCCGAGGAAGAGGTTGTTCGCGACCGGGTCGATGTGCGAGAGCCCGATCAGGTAGCAGATGATCGACGAGACGGAGGAGCCGCGCCCCCGACCCGGAGGGAGGCCTGAGGTCGCCCGCGGGGCTTCCCCACGCACCTCGCGGCCGACCTGGGCGGCGAGTTGCATGATGTCCCGGTAGACCAGGAAGAAGCCTGCGAGCCCGTGCAGATCCACGAGGCCGAGCTCGGTGTTCAGACGGTCTTCGGCGTCGCGCTCCTGGGCGCTCCCCGGCTCGTACAGCTCGGCGATCCGCGCGAGACAGATGGCGGCGAGCGTCTCGAGTGCTCCGCCGCGCGCCGACCCCTCGAAGTCCGGGAACTCGTAGCCGAGGTCCTCGGTCAGGTCGAAGCGGGCGCAGCGCTCGGCGATCAGGAGCGTGTTCGTGATCGCTTCGGGGCGGCTCTCGAAGCGGTGCTGCACCTCCCAGGGCGAGAAGAGGTGGAAGAGCCCGTTGGCCCGCCGGACCCCGTGCGCGCCGTCGAGCGTCGTCCGGCTCCGGATCGAGACGAGCACGTCCTGGAGGCGGTGCCGCTCCGGGCGGTGGTAGTGCACGTTCCCGGTCGCGACCACGCCGAGGCCGAGACGGCCCGCGAGCTTCGCGAGCGCTTTGTTGCGGGCCGCGTCCCCTTTGACGGCGTTGTCCTGCAGCTCCAGGAAGACGCTGCCGGGCCCGAAGGCGGAAACGAACCGCGCCGTGAGCGCTTCTGCGTCGGCGACCGAGGAGTCGAGCGCCGACGAGACGGGGCTCCGCGCGCACCCGGTGAGGAGGATCAGCCCCTCCGAGAGCTCGAGGAGGGAGGCGAGCGGGAGTCGGGGGTCCGTGCGCTCCGACCCCATGTGCGCTTCCGTGAGGAGGCGGCACAGGTTCGCGTATCCTTGGGGGTTCTCGGCCAGTAGCGTGACGTGGTGGCCGCCCTCCGGCTCCGCCATGCCGGGGAAGCACTCCCGGAGCGTGACTTCGGCTCCCGTGATCGGCTGGAGGTTGGCCTCCTTGGCCGCGCGCGCGAACTCCATCGAGCCGTAGAGCCCGTTGTGGTCGGTGAGCGCGAGGGCGGGGTAGCCGAGCTCCACAGCTCGTAGCACCAACTCTTCGGGATGGGAGGCGCCGTCCAGGAAGGAGAAGCCCGAATGGCAGTGCAGCTCGACGTAGGGGATCGGCATCGACCGAAGATAAACCGAAGATCGAGGGTGGCGCCAGCACGTGTGGCTGCGTCGCCCGCCTTCGCGATCGTCGTCTTGGCGTTGAACGCCGTCACGGCCCTTCGGTGATCAGCCGCGCCCCGCGCCGGCGACCCACGTACATGCTCACCCACTGCACGAGCACGAGCAGCCGGTTCTCGAACTCGATGAGATAGAGGAGGTGGATGAACAGCCAGGCGAGCCACGCCGGAAAACCCCAGAACTTCATGCCGCGGAACTCGCCCACCGCCGCGGACCGACCGATCGTCGCCAGGCTTCCCTTGTCGAAGTAGCGGAACACGGTCGGTGGCGCCTTACCGGCCAGGCGGTTCGCGATCACCCGCGCCACGAACTTCCCCTGCTGGATGGCCGCGGGGGCGACGCAGGCGATCGGCCGACCGCGGTATTTCACGTGCGCCATGTCACCGATGACGAAGATCTCCGGGTGCTTCGCCACGCTGAGATCGGGCTCGACCTCGATTCGGCCGATGGAGTCGACCGGGCACCCCGTAGCGTCTCGGAGAGCGTCCGCCAACCGGGTCGCGCGAACGCCGGCGGCCCACAGCACGGTGCGGGCGCCCACGCGCTCGCTCTGGCCTCGAACGTTCAACTCGACACCCGCTTCGTCGACCGCGAGCGCCCTGGTGTCCGTCTCGACTTCGACCCCGAGCTTGGCGAGCGAGCGGCGTGCGCGCTCGGAGAGAGAGCGAGCCAGCTCCGGCAGGATGCGCTCCGATGCCTCCACGAGGATCACCCGGCTCGCGCGCGGATCGATCGCGCGGAACTCGCGGTGCAACGTGTGATGGGCCAACTCGCCGACGGCTCCGGCCAGCTCCACTCCGGTGGCCCCGCCGCCGATCACGACGAACGTGAGCAGGGCGGCCCGCCGCTCGGGATCGGTTTCCGTCTCGGCCGCCTCGAAGGCGCCGAGGATGCGCCGTCGAATGGAAATCGCGTCCTCGATCGACTTGAGGCCGGGTGCGAGCGGGGTCCAGTCCTCGCGGCCGAAGTAGTGGTTCGTCACGCCGGCGGCCAGCACGAGTGTGTCGTACGGCAGCTCTCCGTTCCGCATCACCAGCTTCCGCGCATTCGGGTCGAGGCGCACCACTTCGTCCATCAGCACCCGGACATTGCGCTGCTTGCGAAGCACGTGGCGGATGGGCGTCGCGATGTCTGCCGGCGAGAGCGCAGCCGTCGCGGTCTGATAGAGCAGGGGCTGGAAGAGGTGGAAGTTCCTGCGGTCGACGAGCGTCACGTCGACCGGTGCGCGGCGGAGCTGCTTGGCGGCGTATAGGCCACCGAACCCACCACCCACGATCACGACTCGGTGCATCATGCTCGTTCGCCCCCGGCTCGTCTGCGAGGTCGACGAAGGCGACGTGGGATACGCGATCTTGCGTTCCTCAGCAGGCCGCCGGCCGTTGCCGTGCCGGTTCGGGCACATTCCGCCCGATCAGCCCGCCGATCCTGCTGCGTACGCCGCCCGTGACGCGGTCGCGCGCGTCCTCGGCCGCCCGGTCACGCAGCATGTTGACCGTCGCGCGCACGATCTGGGAGCCCGGCGCGGCGCTCTGCACGCGCTGGATCGCCTCGAACGCCTCGGGATATGCGCCGTAGTCGAGCAGGCAGAGCGCTTCGGAGAACGCGATCGCCGTCTCGACGTCGTCGATCCGGTTCGCCTCCTGTTGGGTGCGCAAGCGCGCGCGCTCCTCCTCGGTGAGCACGAGCTGGAGACCCGCGATCAGCGTATCGGCGAGCGCTTGCTGGAGGTCGAAGAGCGACTGGCCCTGACCACGCACGTCCGCGGTCGTCACGATCTCGGCGGTCTCGGTGCGGGTCACGCGCGTGTCGAGACGCATCTCGGGATCCACCGTGACGAACGATCCGAACACCATGTACTGCGCCCCGACGATCATCCCGAGGCTCACGGCCGTCTCGGGATCCACGCGCCCCGACGCCTGCAGGTCGAGCTCGGCCATGACCTCTTCGATGCGTTCGCGCTCGACGAGTTGGATGCGATCGATCACGGACAGGTCGGAGATCATCATGCTCGACATCGCGCGGCCGAGATGCTCGTAGCGGTCGTCGCCCGTGTTGTTGTCGAAACGGAGAACGGCCACGACGCTCCGTTCGGGCTCCTGGCCGAGGACGCTCG
>CAZBCN010000017.1:0-46759 GCA_964490285.1 uncultured Gemmatimonas sp.
ACTGGATCTTGGGCTCGCGCATACTACGCGTCCCATATGTTGTGGTCAAGCTCGGGAAACGGAGATGCCGGAGTGACGCGGAGCGGCAGCGTCGGAGCGTCCGAGCTTCGGGTAATCTTCGGGCTTTTCCGGGTGTCCGGCAAGAGCCGTTCAGAAGGGCAACCCGGCCCTCACGTAGACCTCGGCGCCCCCGCCTCCGACCAGCGGAAGCGCAACACCTGTCCGCAGGAGAAGGCCGCTGTTCCAGAAGCCCAAGAGCCCGACGGTCAGCTCGCCACCGACCGACGCCACGGCGCTCCCCATTGGGTCCGGCTGCCACGCGTTCCCGGCATCGACGAACAGAGAGCCGAGGACGCGATCGATGTGGAGTGGCCACGCGCCGAGCCCGCGATTCACCAGCGCGAGCGGGAAACGATACTCGGCGGTGCCGGCCCACGCGTAGCGACCGTACCGGCTCGCGGGCGCGAACCCCCGCACTGGCAGAAAGAGGTACGATCCCCCGAAGAGCTCGAAGCCCGTGACGTCCTCAAGCGTACCACTCGCACCCCCGACGCCGAAGTGCCCGAACTGCGCGCCCGGTCCGAAGGCGGAGCCTCCGGCGAACTGCAGAGCGAGCACGTGCCTGGCGTGACCGCCTCCCCAAAGCGGCGCATAGGCCCGCACGCGTCCGGTGAGCTCCGCGAACGTGCGGTCCGTCCCGACCACGCCGACGTCGCCAGACGCGAGCCCGAGGTGTCGGCGGGATCGACCCTGGATGGCCGCTGATATGCCGCGTGCGCCGCCCGTCTGGAACGAGAACGTCCGTGCCGTCGAGTAGCCGACGGACATCCTGAGCTCGCCCAATTGGCTCGTGGGGCGCGTAAGGCGGTACCGGCTCGTCGGCTCGAGATCGGAGCCGAGGAGCTCGCGCGCCTCCCAGACGAGTCCCCCTCCCACCGTGAGCGACAGGGCACGACGCCAGCGAGCGGACAGCAGGGTGACCGAGGCGTCCACGACGCGCTCACGCTCGAGGACGAAGAGCGTGTCGGGCGCGGTACCGCCGAGCGACTGCCTTCCCGACTCCCACCGCTGCTCGGCTCGTACGCTCATCACGGGGTTGCCGAAGCCGCGATACCCGTATGCGGCTCCGCCTTCCACCTTTCCGCCAGAAGTGAATGCTTGCGCGTAGGCAGCGTAAGAGTGGCGGCCCAATAGGTCGAAGCCGGAGGTCTCGGCACCGATGCCGTAGCCGAGCAGCTCCTTCTCCGGAAGGCGGCTGCTGCCGCTGCCGACCGCCGCTGCCACGACGGGCTCGCGCACGCGCGGTTGCCAATAGCGCGGCAGCAGCGTCGGCCATACCGAGTACTCCTGCACCTCACCCGGCGTCTCCTCGCGAGAGGATGACGAGGCGACAGGCGCCGCGAACCGCTCGTCCGGAGCCGGTGCCCCCGGGGCCGCGCCCGGCGAGAACGGCACGCGCTCGACCTCCCATCCGTCGACGTGATATCCACTGAAATAGAGCCATTCGCCCTCCGGATCCACCGAGGGATAGGTCGCGCCTGTCCGTACGTTGGTGAGCAGGATGGGCGCGCCGGCGCGCCCCGTCATCGGGTCCACCGATGCGCCGACGATGTTCATCACGCCGGTCCTATCGGAGGACCACACGACCCATCGCGAGTCCGGACTCCACGACGGAGCGAGATCGAGTGCGCGATCACGCGTCACGCGATGCACTTCTCGGCCGGACGTGGCTTCGAGGATCACCACGTCGTGATACGCGGAGGGCTCCCAGCGCGTCGCCGCGATCCAGCGGCCGTCCGGCGAGAGCCTCGGGAACGCCCAATGCGTGTCGGGCTCGGACGGCACCAGCGTCACGACCGAGCCGGTGCCGAGGTCCACGCGCACGAGCCCGTTCGTTCCCTCGCCGTTTTGGACCGCGACCGCCCAGGATCCATCCGACGCGGCCGAGGGCTGCTCGAGCCGCGCGCCGCGCGTGATCCGCCGCGTCGAGCCCTGCTGATCCATCACGTACAGATCGGAGAACGCGCGATACGGGCCGGCCTGCTCGAGCTGCGCGAAGAGCAGGCCCCCGTCGGGCAGCCAGTCGTACGTGGCGAGCCCGTTGGTGCGGGCGAGCGACTCCGATGGGCCGCCCGCGACCTGCTGAACGAGCTGGATGTCCGAGCGTCCGTCAGCGCGGGCATAAACGAGGGTGCGTCCATCAGGCGAGATCATGGGATGAAACGCCCAGCGGGCGCCGTAGGTCACGCGCACCGGTCTGGTCACGGGCCCGTGCTCGGCGAGCTCCGCATCCCACGCGCCGTAACGCTCGTCGAGCGACTCGGTCCACTCACGCCAAGCTGCCGACAGGGACATGCCGAACGCGGACCTCCCCGCGGCATCGAGTCGGTACGGGATCCACTGACCCGCGATCGATTCGGCGAAGTCCGTCATGCGCTCCTCACCGAAGCGCTCGAGCAGGTACTCGAAGAACATCGAGCCGTACGCGTACGGGCGGCTCCCCCCTGGCCACAGCGGCGACTCGCCGCTGGCCTGCCCCAGGCCCTCGAAGCGCCCCTCGAGCACCGCGGTGCGCAGGACCATCTCGTGGAACGTGCCGCGAACCCGGCCGGCCGTCGTGAGTTCCGACTCGTACCACGTGGCCAGCCCCTCGATGACCCAGCCGGGGGTCGCGACGCCCGGGAAGTATGGCCACCCTGCATCCGCACGCCCGAAGAGGCCTCGCAGGAGGCGCCCGAGCGGGTTCGCGGTGTGGTCGAGGTGGACGATGTGCGCCAGCTCGTGCGTGATGACCAGCTGCATCCAGTCGTCGAAATAGGAGAGGGCCGGTCCGTCGACCGGCGGCCTCGCGAAGACCGTGATGCGGTTGGAAGGCAGGACGGTGGCGTAGCCGTTCGATTCGTCGGAGTGGTCGGTGATCAGCAGATCGATTCGGCCGGGGCGGGGCTCCAGAAATACCTCGGACAGCTGCGCAAACGCGACCTCGGCGACCGTCGCGGCCCGGCGTCCCAGCGCTTCCATTCCCACGGGGAACGTCACCCGGAAGTGATCCGTCGTGAGGGTCCTCCACTCGTCGTCGGGTGCCTGCCCTCGTGCGGCGCCCGGCGCGAGGATGTGCACGAGCGCGAGGAGAGAGGCACGCTTGATAAGGCGACGTACGCTCGCCACCCTTCTGACTCCTCCGCCCCTCATCGACCATGTCCTCCGAAGAAAGCTTCTGGTTCCGCGTCGGCTACGCGCTCGAGAGCGCGAAGCTGCCGCCCTCTCCCCGCGGACGGCAGCCGGTGGCCGGACTGGCTGATCGCGCTACCCGAGCGCCTGGCGAGCGGGGCAGACAGTCCGGAAGCACTCTGGCGACAGACCAGCTGGTGACGGCCGGCATCACAGCCGTCGCAGCCCGCATCCTCGACTCGTGGCAGCCTAGGCGCAAGGCGGGAATCAAGCGCCTGCTCTGGGCTGGCGCGGCAGGCGCGGCGGCGGCGTTGCTGATCGAGTTCCTCAAGCCCGTCCTGCGCGGCCAGCCCGAGCTGCCCACGCTGGACCGAGACACCGGAGACCGAGTTCTCGCGGGCATGGGCCAGGGACTCCTCTACGGCGCGGTCATCGAGCCCCGCATTCCAGGGCCGGCGCTCCTCAAGGGCGCTCTCTTCGGCTCGGCGGAGTATGCCACCGACGCGGCCGGCGGCCTCACGCAGCTGCTTCGCGCGCACGCGCCTCTCGGTCGCATCCCGCTCGTGGGGCGCATCCTCGAGGACGTGGATCCGCGCGACCGTGTCTATGTGGAGCATCTGGCGTTCGGGATCGCGCTCGCGTTGCTCTACGGGGCGAGCCCGTCGAGCAACGGAACCCTTCCGGAAGACGAAGACGAGTAGGCGGAGTGCGCCGACTCGCTCGTGTACGCGGGCGGGCAGAGGCCGATCCGCGCCTCCTCGTTCTGAGCAGGTCGCAGCTCGGACCGATCCTCCACGGGCAAGATCCCGACGAGTTGGGCACCCCCGGCCCCCGGCTGGCCGAACGCCCGCACGAAGCAGAACGCGCCTGGGCGCCGCACCACCGCACCGCCGACATTGAGGCGCGCGAGGGCGTCCCATTCGTCGATGAGCACGTACCGGGAGCCGAGCTCGTCGGCGAGCGTGAGCTGAGCGACGGGATCCGGATCGAACGGGAACGTCCGGCTCGGGACCCCGCTGAGCACATAGAAATGGCTCGGCTTGCGCGTCATCACGGACGCGCCGGGGGGCAAACCTCCCGCCGACCACTCTGCCGCCTCGACGAACGCGGCCACGCCGGGGCCGTAGCACGCGAAGGGTCCTCGGGCCCTCACGACGGCGGCGCACGCCCGCGCTTCGCGCACCGCGCCCGCCCAGTTCCCCGCAGCCGGGATCAGCATGGCGAGCATGGCGACGACGGCGACCCCCATGGCCGCTACGCGCGGAACGAGGCGAGAGGCGTCCCGTAGCGCGACCGCACCGTAGAGTAAGACGAGCGGGTACAGGGGCAGAGCGAACCGGTCGCCGGACCACACCACGGGCCACACCAGGATCAGGCCGGCGTAGAGCGGCAGGAAGAGCTCGGCGGGCCCGACGCGCTCGCGCACCGTACGCGCCCATCCGTACAGCGCAACCACGGTCAGCGTGACGCCGAGCAGCGCGACTCCGCCCCCGCCGCTCCCGACGATGCCTGCCGGGCCGTGCCTCGTCACGTACCCGCCCAGGTTGGCGACGGCCCGGGGCACGAGGTCGAGTACGCCCACGGTTCCGAGCGTCGGCTGATACGGATCGACGAGCCAGAACTCGGCTGCGTAGGACGCCGGCGCGCCCCGTCCGCGCAGCCACCAGGCCAATGCCGGAACGCCGAGCGAGAGCCCCACGGCGACGACCGAGCGCCAGCGTCGTTCGAGGGCGAGCCAGGCGAGGATGGCAACCACCAGAGGCAGTCCCGCAGAGCGGGTGAAGTAGGCGAGGCCCGCCAACGCGACGCCTCCGGCCAGCCACCACGTGCTCCGGGCCCCTTCCCTCGAGCCCTGCTCCAACGCCCACAGCGAGGCGACCGTCAGTGCCAGGAAGACGGGGTCGGAGAGGATCCAGTGGGAGTAGTAGATCACCGCCGCGGAGGAGCCGAGCAGGATGGCCACGGCGAACGCCGGCCACGGACCGAGGCGGCGGTGCGCCCACAGGTACGTGAATGCCACGGCCAGGATCGTGGAGACGACGGCCGTCGACTTGAGCGCAACCCACGTGCGCGCGCCGAGGGCGATCAGCGCAGCCAGGATCATCGGGAAGACCGGCGGATACTTCGTGTGCGGGAGCCCCGCCGGATCGAACACCTCCGTGTACGAGCCCGTCGTGACCAGTCCGTAGGCGAGGCTCACGTACGTCGAGTTGTCCCCGCCCGAGTGAGGCGCCGGGTTGAACGCCCCGAGCACGAGCGCCCCGTTCACGACCACGGCGCAGGCGAGCAGGACCCACCTCATCTCTCGAGGTCTCCGACGACGCGCGATACGACGCCGCCGACTTCCTCGAGACGCCGCCGCGCCTCCGCGGCGTCGAGTCCCAACTTCCCCATGACCAGCGCCGTCTTCACGTGCCCGCCGGCCCGCTCCAGGAGCTCCCCGGCTGCTGCCCGCTCCAAGCCGAGCATCGTCTCCAGGATGCGCTCCCCGCGGTCGCGCAGCTTCTCGCACGTCACCTGGAGATCCACCATGAGGTTTCCGTAGACCTTCCCGAGACGCACCATCGCGCCGGTCGAGATGGTGTTCAGCACGAGCTTGGTCGCGGTTCCCGCCTTCATGCGCGTGGATCCCGTGATCACCTCCGGACCCACCAGCGGTGCGATCACCACGTCGTGCCTCGCGGTCAACTCGTGGGATGGAAACGTGCAGAGTAGGAACCCTGTGCGCGCACCGAGCGCCCGGGCGCGGTCGAGTGCGCCGTGCACGTACGGGGTGGTTCCCGACGTCGCGATCCCGAGGACGAAGTCCTTGTCGTCGACGCCCAGCTCGTCCATCGCGCCCGCACCGGTCTCCGGCGAGTCCTCCGCACCTTCTTTGGCCCTGACGAGCGCGTCGTAGCCCCCTGCGATCACGCCCCTCACCATCGACGGGTCGGTGCCGTACGTC
This sequence comes from uncultured Gemmatimonas sp., assembly GCA_964490285.1. Classification (GTDB taxonomy): domain Bacteria; phylum Gemmatimonadota; class Gemmatimonadetes; order Longimicrobiales; family Gaopeijiaceae; genus UBA2982. Next base: position 6,119 of record CAZBCN010000017.1, read on the forward strand.
GGCGGCATCTCCGCGGCGTCGAGCACGCCGAGCCTGCCCGACGTGCCCGCGCCCACATAGATGAGACGCCCACCCATGCGGAACGCCTGCTCCGCGAGCTCGAGGGCCCGTGCGATCGCCTCGCGTTCCTCTCCCACGGCCTCCGCGACCATCCGGTCCTCGGCATTGATGAGGTCGACGATGCCGAGAGCGTCCAGCTCGTCGATCCGGCGGGAGTTCGGGTTGCGCTGTTCGGTGAGGCGGCGGTCGCGCATCGGCGCTTGCTTGGCGGGAGACCTCGGTGGACCTTGGTCGGCGACCGAAGCTACCGGCGCCCTCACGACAGCGGCAACGCGCCCATCGTCTCCGCGGACCGCAATGCATCGAGAAACGGGAACTCGCCTGCACCGCGCCCTCTTGGGCGCCGCGCTGCTCCTGGCGGCGGCCGCCTGCGCGACGGGGGGTCTGTTCCCCCGGGAATGGCGGTACCCGGGGCTCGCGACGCCGGTGGTCTCGGCTCGGGCGATGGTGGTCACGACGGACGACCTCGCCAGCCAGATCGGGGTGGAGGTCCTTCGCGCCGGGGGCAACGCAGTGGACGCGACGGTCGCCGTCCAGTTCGCCCTCGCGGTCGTGAACCCGGCGGCGGGCAACATCGGCGGCGGCGGCTTCATGGTCCTGCACCTGTCGGACGGCACGTCCGCGGCGCTCGACTTCCGCGAGAAGGCCCCGCTCGCCGCGACACGCGACATGTACCTCGACGCGGGGGGCAACCTCACCGACCGTCGCCTGGTCGGGCATCTCGCGAGTGGAGTGCCCGGAAGCGTCGCGGGCATGTGGACCGCGCATGAGCGGTACGGCGTCCTGCCGTGGCCCGATCTCGTCGAGCCGGCCATCGAGCTCGCCGAAGGCTTCGAGGTCACGCAGCGGTTCCATAACTGGATGGAAAACGGCACGGTTCGCGCGCTCGCGGCCTTCCCGGCCTCCGCCGCGCAGTTCCTCCCTCGCGCCGGGCAGCCCCCGGCGATCGGTGACACACTGCGTCAACCCGATCTGGCGGCAACGCTGCGGCGCATTCGGGACGAAGGCCCCGACGGGTTCTATCGCGGTCGCACGGCCGATCTCATCGTCGCGGAGATGGAGCGCGGCGGGGGTATCATCACGCACCAGGACCTCGCGGAGTACCAGGCCGTCTGGCGCAGCCCGATCGCGTTTCGCTACCGGGGGCATACGATCGTCTCCATGCCCCCGTCCTCGTCCGGCGGAGCCACGATGGCCGAGATGGCCGCCATCCTCGAGCGCTACGACCTGCGTACGATGGGGTGGCACTCGCCGAGGTCGATCCACCTCTATGCCGAGGCATGGAAGCGCGCGTACGCGGACCGCAACTACTACCTCGCCGACCCCGACTTCGTGGACGCACCCGTCGAGCGCATGAGCTCGCCGGCCTACGGTGAAGAGCGCTCGGCCACGATCTCACTCGAGGCAGCGACACCCTCGTCGACGATCCACCCCGGGCTCGGCGAGGCGAGGCCGGAGGGCCCGAACACCACGCACTACTCGATCGTGGACGAGATGGGGAACGCGGTCGCCGTGACGACGACGATCAACTCGTGGTACGGTAGCAAGGTCACCGTGGCCGGGGCGGGATTCTTGCTGAACAACGAGATGGACGACTTCTCCGCGCTCCCGGGAGCGCCGAACCAATATGGGCTCGTCCAGGACGAGAACAACGCGATCGAGCCCGGCAAGCGCATGCTGTCGGCGATGACGCCGACGATCGTGCTCGCTCCCGACGGATCGGTGAAGATCGTGACGGGCACGCCGGGAGGCTCGACCATCATCACGACGGTCTTCCAGACGATCTCCAACGTGCTCGACTTCGGCATGAACGTCGTCCAGGCCGTGAGCGCGCCTCGCGTCCACCACCAGCACCTTCCGGACCAGATCTACTACGAAGCGGGTGGCCTTCCGTCCGCGACGGTGCGAGAGCTCGAGTCGCTCGGACACACCGTGGTCGAGCGGTCCGGCGTATCGGGCGACGTGCAGATGATCCTGGTCCAAGACGGTTTGCTGACCGCCTGGTCCGACCCGAGACGGGGCGGACGCGCGATCGGATACTGACCAGCCGCGGCACGGACACGCCGTCCCTCGGGTAGCCAGCCACCATGTCAGAGCTTCGCTCGATCCTCCCGTACTTCCGGCCCTACCGGAAGGGGCTCGTCCTCGGGCTCGTGTGCACGGCACTCGCGAACGTGCTGCAGATCGCCGCCCCCTATCTCACGAAGCTCGTGATCGACGGTCTGTCCGATCCCGACGTTACAGCGGGCCGCATCGGTTTCCTGGGCTCCTTGATCGTCGTGTCCGCCGCGGTCGGTGGCGTCTTCCGCTATGCGATGCGCCAGCTCATGAACGGCATCAGCCGGCGCGTGGAGACGGATCTGCGCGACGCTTTCTTCCGCCACCTTCTGCGACTCGACGCAACGTACTACGGCACGGTGCGCACGGGCGACCTGATGAGTCGTGCGACCAACGACACGTCGGCCGTCCGCATGGCCGTGGGCCCGTCGGTGATGTACCTCGTCAACACGGCCGTGACGTTCGCGTTCGCGCTCGCGCTGATGATCTGGATCAGCCCGCGTCTCACGGTGGTGGCGATGGTGCCGATGATCGGCTTGCCGGTCATCGTGCTCGGCTTCGGACGGGTGATGCACCGGCGATACGAAGAGATCCAGGAGCAGTTCTCGGCACTATCGACGTTCGTGCAGGAGAACCTCACGGGCGTGCGCATCGTACGCGCGTATGCACAAGAGGCCGAGCAGGCCCGGCAGTTCGACTCGTTCAACGAGGACTACCGGGCGCGCAATATGGAACTGGTGCGTACGGCGGGCCTCTTCCATCCGGTCCTGGGCCTACTCTCGGGGATCGCCATGGTGTTGGTCACCTGGGTGGGAGGCACCGAGGTCATGGCGGGCCGAATGACCCTCGGCGATTTCGTCGCCTTCTCGCTCTACCTCGCCACGATGGTCTGGCCGATGATCGCGCTCGGCTGGGTGGTGAACGGATTCCAGCGCGGCGAGGCCTCGATGGGGAGGCTGAACAGCGTCCTCGAGGCGGAGCCGAGGGTCGTCCCCCCCCTGTGCCCCGCCCAACTCGGCGACGTGAGGGGGGAGATCGTTTTCCGCGACGTTTCGTTCGCCTATCCCGGTACGGATCGCGCGGTGCTCGAGAACGTGAGCTTCGCGACCAGGGCCGGAGAGACCGTGGCCATCGTCGGGCCGACCGGCTCGGGAAAGAGCACGCTCGTGGCACTGCTCGCGCGACTGTACGACCCGACGGAGGGGGAGATCTCGATCGACGGGGTCCCGCTCACGTCGCTCGACCCCGCCGAGCTTCGCGCCCACATCGGGGTGGTGCCCCAGGATCCGTTCCTCTTCTCGGACTCGCTCGAGCGAAACATCGGACTGGGTCTCACCCAGGCAGACGAGGAAGTCGTCCGGAGAGCCGCCGGCGTCGCGCAGCTGCACGAGCAGATCCTCGAGTTTCCCAATCAATACGCCACCATGCTCGGGGAGCGAGGCATCAACCTCTCGGGCGGCCAGAAGCAGCGCGCAACGCTCGCCCGCGCGCTGGCGCGCGATCCCGTCGTGCTCGTGCTCGACGATGCGCTCAGCGCGGTGGACACGCACACCGAGGCAGCCATCCTCGCGGACCTGCGGGCGACCGTGACCGGAAGGACAGCGTTCATCATCAGCCACCGCGTCTCCGCGGTGATGCACGCAGACCAGATCCTCGTGCTCGAGGGCGGACGCATCGTCGAACGGGGGAAGCACGCCGATTTGATCGCCGCGGACGGTACGTACGCCCGCCTCCTGCGCAGACAACTGCTCGAAGAGGGGCTCGAGACGGCCGTCGCGTAGGCGCGAGGCGGGATCGCCCCGCCGGAACGCGGTGTAGTCCCCCAGGTGGGCAGCAAGATCACGGCGTCGCGGCCAACGGGTCGTGGCACACTCCAACCGGACGAGCGCCATGCCTCCCATTCGAGCCGTGGTCCGGGTCGACCCCGCGCGCCGCGATCAGTGGCTCATTCCGAGCGCGCTGCGGTACGTGGATACACGGCAAATACGCTATCTACTGCCCGTCCAAGAAGACGAGAGGTGGGTGGCCGGCGACCTCCTGCTCGCCGAGGTCGACGGGCCGCCCGGGCTGGTTCGCTCCATTCAGAACACGACCCGGCGCTCGCCCCTCAACTTCAGGGAGACACGGCTCTTTCCCGGCAGCAAGCTCGTGGTCGCCCTGGCGCCCAGGGCGGGTTCGTCGACCTGTATCGCTCGGGTCCCCGAGCAGCCGGTAGCTCGAATCCACCTCCACGGCGTGGGTGGCCAGGCCGGACTGATCGACCCGGCGTCCCAGCACTCCACGCTCTACGCCGGGGCTCCCACGACACTCGCGGTCCTGGCGCGTCTCGGCGACGCGTCCCGGCGCCGTCTCAGCATGCGCGACTTCGCACTCGCGATTCCGGACGACCCTCGACCACGCAGCGCGAGCGACCCCGCACTCGTCGTGGTGGTCGGCTCCGACATGGACGCGGGCAAGACCACGACCGCTCGCCGTGTGATCTACTCGCTCCGGGCGATGGGCAGCCGCGTCGCAGCCGGCAAGGCGACGGGCGTGGCGTCCCTCGGCGACCTCACATCGATGTACGACGCGGGCGCGACGGAAGTCCTCGACTTCGCGGCGCTCGGTGAGCCCGCAACCATCGGGCTCTCGCCGACCGAGGTGCTCTCGCTGTTCCATCGCATCTTCAATCACCTGCGTGAGGCCGCCGGCCCCAATGGCTACGTGGTGATGGAGTTCGCCGATGGGATCTGGTACCCCGAGACCCGCATGCTGCTCGAGGACCCGCTCGTCCGCGACCTCGTCACGCACCTCGTGTTCGCGTGCCACAGCATCCTCGACGCCCAGAACGGTCTCGCGATGCTGCGCGCGCTCGGATACGGAGGCAGGCTGCGCGCCATTTCGGGCAAGCTCGGGAGCAGCGGCCTCCTGCGCGACATGGCCCCCGGGCTGCTGGGGCCCGTGCCCGTCTTCGACTCGACCGACTACTCCACCTCGCCCGAGGGAGTCGCCGCGCTGTTCGCTTGATCCCGGCACGATGGGCCGCCGCGGCCGCTTCGAGCCCGACCGAGACCCTTAGCGAGCGGCGCGGACCCGAAGGGGGCACCTCACGCCTCGCCCTCGCCCCCACGAAAGCTCAGATCCGCTCGATGATCCAAGCCGGCGTGAAGCGCGTGAGCCACGCGCTCAGCACGGTCATTCTGCCCGTGAGCAGCAAGATGCCCAGCAGGACGAGTAGCGCGCCCGAGGCCTTCTCCACTACAGGCATCCATCGGCGAAAGCCCTGGAAGGCCAGAAGGAATCGGTCGAGCGCGAGCGCCGCCAGGAGGAAAGGCACGGCGAGGCCGAGTGAGTAGACGCTCAGCAGGCCTACCCCGGCCCACATCGTGTCCTGCGCGAAACCGTAAGTGAGGATCGCGCCGAGGATCGGACCGAGGCAAGGCGTCCACCCTGCCCCGAACGCCACACCCACGCCGAGCGTGCCGAGATAGCCGGCGGGCTTGTTCGCCAAGTGCACACGTCTCTCGCGAAGCAGTGGTGTGAGCCGCAGTACGCCAGCGAGGTGCAAGCCCAGGACGATGATCACGCCGCCGCCGATACGCTCGATCCACACGCGGTAGAGGCGGAAGAACTGCCCCAGAAACGACGCTCCTGCGCCGAGCAGCACGAAGATCGCGCTGAACCCCACCACGAAGAGCACGGCGTGCACGAGCGTCGTCTTGCGGTTCACCCCCTGCTCGAGGTCTTCGAGGCTCATGCCGGTGACGAAGGCCAAGTAGCTGGGCACGAGGGGCAGAACGCAGGGAGACAGGAAGGAGAAGAGACCCGCCAGGAACGCGAGCCCGATCCCCACCTCGACGTCGCTCATCGGCTCGATTCCCCGGAGGCCGCGGTGTGGCGCTCCCGCTCGGCTGCATCGCGCTCCTCGAGGCGCGCCCGTCGCGCTTGCACGTACGCGCGGACCCCAGTGGTCAGACCGAGCCAGCCGAAGCCGACGGCGACGACCCACCCGGCAACATTGGGCAAGAGCGCCGCTAGCGCGGCGACGAACAGGATCGCTACCGACAAGGTACCCAACACCGTTCGGTCTTCGCGGCCGAGCGGGCGGTTGCCGGCGAGCGCGCCACCGAGGGCGTCGCGCGCGCGCACGATCGAGGCCATCGTGATGCGTCCAGGCGTTTGCCCGAGGGTTCGGAACCGCTGTTCGAGCCGCTGCGGGAGCGATCCTTGGGGATCGAGTGACTCCGTGGAGATGGGCGCGGTCGAAGTGAAAGGCCGCCGGCTGTGGGATGTGCGACCCGGCAAGACGATCTCCCTGGACGATGCGAGGTCCGCCAGGAAGAGCCCCTGCAGCTGGCGAGCGAAGCCTTCGTCGAGAACGCCGACGTCCAGCTCCCAGTTCCCCATCAGGCTCGCGGTGTTGAGGTTGCTCGACCCGACCCGGCAGAAGACGCCGTCCACTACGGACGTCTTCGCGTGCATCATCGGCCCCTGCCACTCGAAGATGCGCACGCCCGCCTCGAGAAGGGCACGATAGCCCCCGCGGGTCATGCTGCCAACGATCGGCCAGTTGTTGTGCGCGGGCACGAGGATTCGAACGTCCACACCTTGCTGGGCCGCGGCGGAGAGCGCCTCGGAAAGCGCGCGCGGTGCCACGAAGTATGCGTCGGTGATCCAGATGGACTCGGTCGCCCGACTCGCGTTCAAGTGCAAGGTACGGTACACGCGCGCCCTGCCCGGTTCCCCCTCGATGAGCCACACCGGCGTGCTCCCCGCCTCGACCGCCGGGCCCAGCGCACCGACGAGGCTGAGTGGCGTGTCCACGGCTTCCCAAACGCGCTCGAACGCGAGCGCCGCCGCACGCGCCGCCGGCCCCTGGATCGACACGCCGGTGTCCCGCCACGGAGCCTGCGTGCGCGTACCGGCCCACTCGACGCCGACGCAGATGCCGCCGACGTAGGCGGACTCACCATCGACCACCACGAGCTTACGGTGATCACGTTGCAGCGCGCTGAACGGATCACCCAGGCGGATGGAGGGGCGATTGAACGGCCGCAGGCGCACTCCAGCCTTCTGCAGCGGCTTCCAGAAAGCCCGCGGCGTGGCCCAACACCCGAGCCAGTCGTAGATGACATAGACGGGAACGCCCTGGCGTGCCTTCCGCGCGAGCGCATCGCGAAGCTCCCGACCCACCTCGTCGTCGCGCACCAAGTAGTTCTCGAAGTACACGAACTTCGAGGCGGCCTCGATCGCCTCGAGCCACGCGCCGAACGTGTTCGTTCCCTCGAAGTGGAGCTTGAGGTCGTTCCCGCAGATCGTCGGCCCGCCCGTTGCGCGCTCGATCTCCGACCACGTCCACGTGCTGGCTCCCCCGCGCCGATCGCCGCTGCGCCTGCGCGTGAACGCCCCCGAGACGGATGGGGCAGGATCCGTCGCCGCGTGGTCGGTGGACATGCGCGAGCGCGCTACTCCGCGCGGAGTGCCTCCATGGGGTCGACGCGCGTCGCACGTCGGGCCGGGACCCAGGCCGCGAGCACCGCGACAGCGGCGAGCACCACACCGACGATGACGTACGTCATCGGATCCGTCGGGGTGACTCCGAAGAGGAGGTCCACGAGGAAGCGGGAGAGCAGCGTCGCAGCCAGGACACCCCCGACGAGCGCGACCAACGCGAGTGCGACGCCCTCTTTGAGTACCATGTGGAGAACCTGCGTCCGCTGGGCGCCCAACGCCATGCGCACGCCGAACTCACGCGTGCGCTGGCTCACGGTGAATGCGAGCACGCCGAGGACGCCGATGGCGGCGATCAGCAGTGCGAGAACGGCGAAGGAGGAGAAGAGTGCGGCGTTGAGTCTCTCGGGCGCGACGTCGTCCGCACGCAGGTCGGCAAGTGTGTTCACGTTGTCGACCGGCCGGTCGGCGTCCATGCTGCGCACGATCTCGGTGACCCTCCGGGCCAATGGGCCCGCCGCCCCCGTCGTCCGCACGATGAGCGCGGCACCCGCGCCAGCCTGCTGTGCGGGCCGATAGATCGTGTGTGCGCCCGCTACGGAGAGTCCGTACTCGCGCGTATCTGCGGCGATCCCGACGATACGAAGCCAGTTCCCCCAGGATCCGTCGAACTGCTGCTGTGCCAGACGCTGGTTGATGGGATCGCTGGCGCCAAAGAGATCGCGCGCCATGCTCTCGTTCACGATGACCACCGCCTCGGAAGTCCGGTCGTCGGCCATGGTGAAGCCCCGACCGTTCGTGACCGGGATGCCGACGGTCTGGAAGTAGTCGGGCGACACCGCGTTGACCTGCCCCATGGGCGACACGATCCCGTCCTCGGCGAGTCCCTCCACACGGAAGGTGCGCTGGGTCAGCGTCGTCGCCTCGAACGGCGCGCGCGACGCGTAGGCGGCGCGCCGTACCCCCGGAAACATGGTGATCTCGTGGACGACGTGATCCATGAGCAGGAGGTTCTCGTCCTGATCGATGCCGGTCGTGTTCGGCGCCTGCATGGTCACGACATTCTCGTACTCGATGCCCGTGTCGACCCGTGTCAGGTTCACCAGGCTTCGCACGAGCAACCCCGCCCCGATCAGAAGCGTGAACGACAGGGCGAGCTGGCTCACCACGAGCGCGCGCTGCATGTGCTTGCGCGGCAAGCCGACGCCGCCGCGTGCGCCACCCGCCGCACCTGCGGCGTTACCGAGCCCGTAGATACCCGGAAGCGAGGGCGCCCACGCAAGCAGCACGGCCACGCCGATCGCCACCGCCGCGGTGAACAGCAGGACCGGCACGTCGATCGCGATCTCGTCCGTCCGTACGGTGAACCGGGTCGTATACTGCACCAGCAGGCTCAGGCCGACGCTCGCGAGGCCGAGTCCGACGACGGCGCCGGCCACCGCGAGGACCAGATTCTCCGTGAGGAGCTCGCGCCGCAGGCGACCCCGGCCCGCGCCGAGGGCCGCGCGCACGGTGAGCTCGCGCTCGCGCCTGACGATGCGCGTGAGGGTGAGGTTGGCGACGTTGGCGCACGCCAGCACCAGGACGAGCCCCACCGTCCCCATCAGGATCAGCAGCGTCGGCCTCGCGTCCTTCGTGAGCTCGTCCTGCCACGGGGCCGACTCGATCGCGTAGCCGAGGTGCGGCGGATAGGCCTCCGGATACGCCTGGTGTGCGGCCGAACTGAGGGATGCCAGCTCGGACTGCGCGGCCTCCGGCGTCACGCCGGTGCGCAGCCGCGCGAAGACGTCCGTCATCCGATGGGTGCGCGCGTCCTGCATGGTGGCGCTCTGGTAGTGCTCGTTCGTCGCGTAGTTGACGAAGAAGTCCTGCGTGCCCGTTCCGGTGTAGTGCGTCCCCGGCGCCAGCACCCCAACGATGCGCGTCGTGGTGGGCTCGGAGAATGCATAGAGCCTCACCGTGCGTCCGATCGCGTCCTCGGACGCGCCGTACGCGCGGGTCCAGTAGTCGTGCGTCAGAACCATGACGGGCTCGGCGCCCTCTCCGTCGTCCTCGGCTTCCAGCGTTCGCCCGTGCGCAGCTTCGAGCGCGAGCACGTCGAAGTAATTCGAGGTGACCAGCCCACCCACCGCGCGGTGCGGGTCCTCGTCCGCTACGACGGTGAACGTCCAATCGCCGTACTCGACGAACTGGTCGAGCGTGCGCGCGCCCTCGCGGTAGTGCTGGACCTCCTGAAAGGAGAAGCGCGCGTTCTCCACACCGGATCCCAGCGCGGGCTGGCGGACGTAGACGATGCGATCGGCGTCCGGGTACGGAAGCGGGGCGAGGAGAACCCCGTTGATCACGCTGAAGATCGCCGTGTTGAGGCCGATGCCGAGCCCGAGCGTGAGCACGAACGCGAGCGTATAGCCCGGCGCCTTGGCCAGGCTCCGAACGGTCTGTCGCAGATGGGGCAGCATGACGTACGTGCTACACCGTCTCGATCGGACAGGTCAACCCTTCGAGGGGGAGCTCGACTCCGGCTTCGTGGCACTCCTTGCAGAGACCGTAGATCTCCAGGCGCCGCCGGACCGGCACGAAGCCGTGCTCCTGACGCACGCGATTCTCGACCCGGTAGAGCTCGTTGCTCTCGAACTCGACCACCTTGCCGCACTCGAGACAGATGAGGTGCTCGTGGATCGGGTGGCTCGAGAGGCGGTGCTCGTAGCGCTTGAACCCCTCGCCGAAGTCGTGCTCCGCGACCAGCCGGCTCCGCACGAGTAGGTCGAGCGTGCGGTAGACCGTGGCCTTGCCGATGCGCTCCCCGCGCTCGCGCAGCATGGACGCGATGTCGTCGACGGACAGATGGCCCTCCGAGCCGAAGACCACATCCGCAACGACCTCACGCTGGTGCGTGACCGGAAGCCCGAGATCCCTCAGATACTTCCCGAACAGGCGAATGAAGGCCGACCGATCGCGCTCCGTCGTCACGACGCGCTCGACTCCGCGTTGACCCCCGACCAGTGCGTTTCGAACTCCTCCATGAGGCGATCGAAGCTCTCCTCGGAGCCCTGGATCTCGACTTCGCGCGGCTCCCCCCGTTCTTCACCACCCCGCAGCACCACCCCCCGCATCAGGATGGGGAAGCGGTCCGGCGGAGCCTCGCCTTCGCTCGTGAATGCGGGCTCGAGCGTGACGCCCTTTCCCGTCTGCTCCGCGCTGTACGAGACCGTGACCACACCGCGGCGATCGGTGTCCGGCTGGAACGTGCTCACGGCGATCAGTCCCTGCTCGCGCCGGCCGCGCTTGAAGGGCGGGAAGATCCACAGCCGATCGAGTGTGTGTACGCCGAGCTGCTCTCGCAGCCGCGACAGGGTCCGCGGAAGCGCTTCCGGAACCCCCGGGTCGGCCGTGTCCACCTCAGGCTTCCGCTCGCTCATGCAAGCGCACCTTCGGCCCGCGCCCGCGCGACGGCTTCGCGCGTCGCCCCGATCACATCGTCCATGGCTCGCTCGATGGGGCCCGCGACGATCGCGCCCGACGCCTTCACGTGGCCGCCACCCTGAAAGCGCCGCGCCAGCACATTCACATCGACCGGCCCGTTGGAGCGGAACGAGATCTTCACCTCACCGGTCTGGGTGAGACGAAAGAGCAAACCGACCTGCGTGTTCTCCACCGAGCGTGGGATGTCCACGATGCCCTCCAGGTCGTCCGTGGTGGCACCCACCGACTCGAACGCGTCGCGGGGAATCGTCATCCAGGTAACCCCCGCACTCGGGTCGTGCTCCAGCGTTCCGAGCGCCAGCTGCAGCAACCGATATCTCCGGAGCGGCGCGCGCCCATAGACGCGCTGGTGCACCAGCTCCGGCGAGATGCCGAGGGCGACCATCTCGGCCGCCACCTGGTGGCATGCGGCCGTGGCGTTGTCGAACCGGAATCCCCCGGTGTCGGTGAGCAGGCCGACGTAGATCCCCTGAGCGATGTGTTCGCTCCACGGTCCGTTGGATGCTGAGATGAGATCGTAGACCAACTCGGCGGTCGCGCTGGCCGCCGGGTCCCGGACCGAGATACCGCCGATCGGTTGGTCCCCCGGGGGGTGGTGGTCGATGACGACGGTCGCGAGCTCGCTGATCATCTCCTGAACGCGCCCGATCCTCGGCAGCTCACCGGTGTCGAGCACCACGGCGAGATCCGCCTGGTCGCACAGGTCTCGGGCACGGCTCGACCCGGCGCTGACGATCCAGTCCTCCCTCTCGACGAGGAAGCGAAGCGGCTCGGGGAAAGCCGTGGGGTTGATGATCCAGGCCTCCGTCCCGTTCGCCCGCAGCCACGATGCGAGAGCGGCCTCGGAGCCCGCTCCGTCACCGTCGGCATTCAAGTGGGTCGTCAGCACCGCGCGACGCGATGCCAGCAGCGCGTTCTTGGCCTGCTTGACCGAGGCAGCCCGATGGGCGGGCGTCCGGTAGCCCAAGCCGTCTCCTGACCCTGGAAGGAAAATCACGCGAAATGCCCGCCGGGCACCGGCGGGGTCGTGAAAGCTAGTCGGACCCGCGGTGGGGCCGCCACGCCCCGCGGCCATTCAGTCGGAGGTGGCGCCGGGCAGGCCTTTGCGCACCTTCGCCCACGTCGAGGCCAGGTGGACCAGCTGGGACGCGGTCGTGCCGCCCGCCTTCCCGGTCCTGAGCGCGGCGCGCAGGGCATCGGCGTGATTCTCGTGGCGCGGCAGCTCCACGAACGCGTTGCCGATCTCGCCGAGCGTGTGCGCGTCGGACCCGGCGCCGCGGAGCTTGCCGAACCGGCGCGCGAGGTCCTCCGCACGCTGGTTGAGTACCGTCGAGTGCAGGCGCGCGTTGAACACCTCCACGACATCGCAGAGCGGCGCCAGTTCGTCCGCCAGGCGCCCGCCCCCTCCCTTTCCCGCCGCATACGGGTGCGGCAGGTACGCGATGCCGCCCTGGAATCGGATCCGCTCGATCGTCTCGCGCGCGGGCGTGCCGCGCGGAATCTCCGTCGTCAGGTAGAGGCCGATCACATCCACGCCTTCGGCGGTTCTCACTTCCTCGCCGGCAATGACGTGCTCCGGGTGGCGCGCCGCCATCGCGAGCGCAACGCCGAGCCGGTCGTGGTCCGTGATCGCGATGCGTCCGTACCCGAGCGCGCGGGCCCGCGCCAGCACGGCCTCGGGCTCGGTGAGGCAGTCGCGTGAACCCTTCGTGTGCAGGTGCAGGTCGACACGCATCGTGTCCCCCGCGCCCACCCCCTTCCGGAGGCGGGCGAGCACCTGGGCAGAAGAGCGCGCGAGATCCTCGGGCGAGCCGGCGTTGTCGATGACGTGGTCGGCCATCGCGCGCTTTCGCTCGGAGTCCATCTGCGCCTCGCTGATCCGGCGCGCCTCGTCCATTCCGATCCCCCGCTGATGGACCACCCGGTCGAGACGCACCCGTTCGGGAGCATCGACGAGCACCGTCACATCGAACTCGGACTGGAGTCCCTTCTCGAACAGCAGCGGCACTTCCGAGACCACGAGCGGGTCACCGGCCCGGCGACGCTCCTCGATCCAGCGTTGCCGCAGCTCCGAGATGAGCGGATGCAGGATCCGCTCGAGACGCTCGCGTGCCGCCGGGTCCGAGAACACGAGCGCGCGAAGGCGCGCGCGGTCGAGCGTCCCGTCGGCCGCCAACATTCCATCGCCGAACGCCGCCCTCACGGCCTCGAGCCCCGACGTTCCGGGGAGAACGGCCTGCCTGGAGAGGTCGTCGGCGCTCACGACCGGGACGCCGGCCGCCATCCAGAGCGCGGCCACGCTCGACTTTCCCGACCCGACATTGCCGGTGAGGCCGACCGAGATCAAAGGTCGGCCGCTCTCACCGGTTGCGCGGCGTGACGACCCTGAAGTCGTCTTCGGTATTGCGGGTCCGGTCCGGCCCGAACGAAATCACCCAAACCGAGTCGTCGGACGCCTCGAGTTGGTACGTGGAGCCCCACGGGTCCGTCGCGACCTCCGGGCTCGCGTACCGCTGCTTCAGCCAGCCCAGCCAAGCGCTACCCGAGGGCAGCGCGCCCGTGAGCCGCTCCTGGTCGACGACGTTGCGAGCGACCTGGGCCATCTCCTCCTCGGTGCCCCACCGTGCGATCGGCGCCGCGATCGGCTCGGCGGCCTCCAGCAGCATCGCCCGCGTCTCGGGGAAGTAGACCCACACGAGAGCGGCGAGAAGCGCGAGCAGCAACAGCCTAGTCATGGGGTGTGCGCCGCATCAGCCGCCGCATCCGCGAGCTCCACGCAAGGTAGCGCTCCACCTCGCCCGCGGTGAGGGACTCCGGCGCGTGGCCGTACGCGGTCTCCATCCGCCACTCGACGTACGAGCGGGGGGGAAGCGGGAGGAAAGGCGGGCGCGCGTACCAACTGCGGGCGCGCATCGCCCAGGCGGCTCCCAGCAAGCGGGGAAAGATCCAGGGACGCCGCAGGGCGATCCCGGCCAGGCGCAGGTACAGTGTGCGACTCCTCGAAGCGGTCCAGAAATCGATGAGAATCTAGATCTGCGTCTTTGCCTCCACAACGACACCGTCACGCCGGCATCCGTTCGGATCATGGCCAGGGATATGGACTTGCGCGCTCACCGAGCCCCCGGCGCGCGGAGCCGCCGGGCCGGATATCGCCGCCTCATATACATTTGTTTGCCGCACCGTACCGCGGCGCCGACCTCCCCAGCGAGCAGGATTCGATGGCGAACCGTTTGGGCTCCGAGTCGAGCCCCTACTTGAAGCAGCACGCCCACAACCCGGTCGACTGGTTCCCGTGGGGCGACGAGGCACTCGCGGCAGCGCGCTCGAGCGACCGCCCCATCCTCCTCTCGATCGGATACTCGTCTTGCCACTGGTGTCACGTGATGGAGCGCGAGTCGTTCGAGGACCCGACGGTCGCCGCGCTGATGAACGAGTTGTTCGTGAGCATCAAGGTGGACCGGGAAGAGCGCCCCGACCTCGACTCCGTGTACATGAAAGCCGTGCAGGCCATGACCGGCGGGGGTGGGTGGCCGATGACCGTCTTCCTGACCCCGGACGCGGTGCCCTATTACGGCGGCACGTACTTCCCGCCGGTGCCCCGACACGGCATGCCATCCTTCTCGCAGGTGCTCAAGGCCGCGGCGGACGCGTACCGAGATCGGCGCGACAAGGTGGTCGAGAGTGGCACGCACCTGGTGACCGCGCTCGCGCGCGCGTCGGAGCGCACCGGGTCGGGGAAAGCCGGTGTGGAGCTCCTCGACAGCGCGCATCGTGCGCTCTCCAATCAATACGATGCCGTCCACGGAGGCTTCGGCAGAGCGCCGAAGTTTCCGCAGCCCGTCACCCTCGAGCTCCTCCTGCGGCACCATCTGCGCACGGGCGACGGCACCGCACTCGACATGGCGGTCCACACGCTTCGCCGCATGGCGGCGGGCGGCCTCCGTGACCACCTCGCGGGGGGATTCCACCGCTACTCGGTGGACGCGCGCTGGCTCGTTCCGCACTTCGAGAAGATGCTCTACGACAACGCGCTCCTCGCGAGCGCGTACCTCTACGCCCATCAGGTCACCGGAGCGTCCGATCTCCGCGAGGTCGCTGAACAGACGCTCGACTATCTCGCGGCGGACATGCGTGCTCCCGACGGTGGCTTCTGCTCCGCCCGGGACGCTGACTCCGAGGGGGAGGAGGGTCTGTTCTACGTGTGGACGCCCGAGGAGCTGGAAGAGCTACTCCCACGCGAGGATGCCCGGCTCTTCGCGCGGGTGTACGACGTGAGCCCCGGCGGCAACTTCGACGGGAGGAGCATCCTGCACCTGCCCCACGATCCAGACTCCGTCGCTCGCTCGGAGGGGATCGCCCCCGACGAGATGATGGCGAAGCTGGCCGCCGCTCGGGCCGCGCTCCTGACCGCGCGCGCGGGAAGGGAGCCGCCGTTCCGCGACGACAAGGTGCTCACGTCGTGGAACGCGCTCGCGATTCGTGCCTTCGCGGAGGCGGGCGCGGCGCTCGGGCGCCCCGACCACGTCGCTCTCGCGCGCGCGAGCGCGGAATTCGTGTGGACCGCGCTCCGGCCGCATGGTCGTCTGCTGCACATCTACATGGAAGGACAGGCGAAGATCGACGCGTTCCTCGACGACCATGCCGCACTCGGCAATGCCCTGCTCTCGCTCCATGCCGCGACGCTCGAGGTCCGCTGGCTCGAAGCGGTCCGTTGGCTCTGCGAGGAGATCCTGGGTCGCTTCTGGGACGAGGCGGCGGGAACGGTCTTCGACACCGCGTCCGACGCGCCAGCGCTCGTGCTCCGACCCCGCGACGCCATGGACAACGCGACGCCCTCCGGTCCGTCGCTCGCCGCGGAGCTGCTCACGCGCGCCGGGCACCTCTTCGACGAGGATCGCTACCGGACCGCCGCCACGCGTATCCTCGACTACGAGGCGGAGGCCCTGGCGCAGTATGGACCCGCGTTCGGCCGTATGCTCTCGGTGCTGGACCGCACGCTGGCGGAGCCGGTCGAGGTCGCGATCGTCGCGAGGCACGGCGAGACGACGCCCGCAGCTCTCGTCCGTGAAGCGAACCGGGCCTTCCACCGGAACCTGACCGTCGTGGGTCGCCTCGATGGCGAGACGGTCCCCGACGTGCCCCTTCTCGAGGGCCGCGGCCTGGTGGACGGACGGAGCGCGGTATATGTGTGTCGGGGCTACGCCTGTCGGTTGCCGGTCACGGAGCCCGGAGCCGTCAGGGCGGAGATGGAGCGGAGAGCGGGGGACTGACCCCTCCTCCGCGGCGCCTGGCGAGGTACCTTTATACCCGTCGGCGAGCGGACCCCACCGTGGAGCTACATGGCTACACAAGAGCGGGAACTCCTCGAGACCAGGGACCTGGCAGGGCTCACGTCCGAGCAGCTCCTGCGGTTCTATCGCACCATGCTGACCTCGCGGCGCATCGACGACCGCGAGATCAACCTGAAGCGCCAGAACAAGACGTACTTCCAGATCTCGGGCGCGGGTCACGAAGCGATCGGCGTAACCGTGGCCGAGCACTGTCGGCCCGGTTACGACTGGTTCTTCCTCTACTACCGCGACCGGGCGATGGCGCTGGCGCTCGGACAGACCCCGCTCGACCACTTCCTCCAGGCGGTGGGCGCCGAGGCGGACGGGGCGTCGGGCGGGAGGCAGATGCCGAACCACTGGGGGAACCCCAAGCTGAACATCCCGACGAGCTCGTCGCCGACCGGGACGCAGTTTCTCCAGGCCGTCGGAGCGGCCGAGGGGGGAACGAAGATCGCGCGGGTCGCCGGGCTCGCGGACCGGATCGCGCGCTTCGAGGAGGACGAGATCGTCGTCGTCACGACGGGCGACGGCGCAACCTCCGAGGGGGAGTTCTGGGAGTCGCTCAACGCGGCGTGCTCGCTCGAGCTCCCCATCGTCTACATCGTGGAGGACAACGGCTACGCGATCAGCGTCCCAGTCGAGGTGCAGACCGCCGGTGGCAGCATCTCGAACCTCGTGTCGGGGTTCCCCGGGCTGCACATCGTGGGGTGCGACGGCACCGATCTCGTGGACACGTACCGCGCCGTGGGCGAAGCCGTCGGATACACGCGCCACCGCAGGCGCCCATCCCTCGTCCACGCCACCTGCATACGGCCCTACTCGCACTCCATGTCGGACGACGAGAGCGCGTATCGGCCGGAAGAGGAGCGCGCCGCGCAGCACGAGCGCGACCCCCTGACCCGCGCACACGCGCTGCTCGTCGACCTGGGCATCGCCACACCCGAGGAGCTCGATACGCTGGCTGCAGAGGTCGAGGCCGAGGTGATCGCGGCGTCGGACGAGGCGCTCGGGTCCCCGCCGCCGCCGCCCGACAGCGCCATGCGCCACTTGTACTCGGAGGACATCGATCCAACCTCGTCGGCCTTCGATACGGAGGAGGCACCCCACGTCGGCAGCGACAAGCTCCTGACCATGGTGGACCTGGTGAATTCTTGTCTCCGGTCGGAGATGGCGCGTAACCCACGGATCGTCGTCTTCGGACAGGACGTCGCGGACTGCTCGCGCGATGGGGCGCTCGCGGAGGTCAAAGGAAAAGGTGGTGTCTTCAAGGTCACGTACGGCCTCCAGCGGGAGTTCGGTTCGGACCGCGTCTACAACGCGCCTATCGCGGAAGCGGGCATCGTCGGCCGTGCCATCGGCATGGCGCTTCGGGGCCTCAAGCCGGTCGTCGAGATCCAGTTCTTCGACTACATCTGGCCCGCGATGATGCAGATCCGGGACGAGTTGGCGACCTACCGGTTCCGCTCGAACGGAGTGTTCACGGCACCCATCGTGATTCGCGTGGCATACGGCGGGTACCTCAAGGGCGGCGCGATCTACCACTCGCAGACAGGCGAGTCGATCTTCGCGCACTGCCCCGGTCTGCACGTCGTCCTGCCGTCCACGGCGTCCGACGCGAACGGGCTTCTACGTACAGCGATTCGCTGTGACGACCCCGTGCTCTTCCTCGAGCACAAGCACCTCTATCGGCAGGTCTACAACAAGGGTCGCGACCCCGGACCGGACTACATGATCCCGTTCGGTAAAGCCGCGGTGCGCCGCGAGGGCACGGACGTGACGCTCGTGACCTGCGGAGCGCTCGTGAAGCGGAGCCTCGACGCCGCCAGGATCGCGCACGAAGAACACGGGATCGACGCGGAGGTGATCGATCTGCGCACCGTGAGGCCGCTCGACATGGACCGTATCGCCACGTCCGTGAAGAAGACCGGCAAGTTGCTCATCGTCCACGAGGACTCGCTCTCGTGGGGGCTGGGCGCCGAGATCGCCGCCCGCGCCGCCGACGAGCTCTTCGCGTGGCTGGATGGCCCGGTGCGGCGCGTCGCGTCACTCGACACGTGGGTGGCGTACGCGCCGGGGGTCGAGGACGCGACGCTCCCGCAGACCCCCGACGTGGTGAAGGCGCTCGTGGAGCTGGGAGAGTACTGAGGCCTCGGCAGCCCTACAAACGCAGGCCGAGCGTCGCGGTCACGAAGCGGGAATTGCCCACGCTGTGACTCACGTTCACGAATCGCACTTCGCCGAAGCCCCCGAAACCGAGCGCGCCGATGTTCACCCCGAAGGCGGCGTGGTATCCGTTGTCGGTGACCGGATCGACGCCGCTCTGATCTACGCTGAGGCGATACTGCCCGACGCCACCGAGTAGGTACGGAACGAGTCCCACACCCGGCAGGCTGACGACCAGGCTCGCCGCGCCGGACAGCATACTCGACGACGGGTTGCCAGGAGCTTGGCCGAACGAGTGGTAGCCGCCGTCGGCGCGGAGCGCGACCGGAATCGCCGGCACGGAGAGCTGGAGGCCCGCCATCGCGTGCCAGCTCGCCTCGGCCACGTCCCCGAAATCACCGATCGGCGTGCTCAGCCCGCCCCCGGCCAGGAGGCTCACCTGCCCCGCAGCCGTCGTGGGAGCTGCAAGGAGCGCGAGGAACGCGAGCAGCGTGAGGCGGCGCATGGCGGAGTCCTTGGACAGATATCGAAGGTGGCTGGATCAAGGTCACATCGAGGCGTGGGAACCTGCAACCTCAGAACACCCAGCTCGCCCCCGTCACCAGCGCCATGTATCGGTAATCGCTGGCACCGGTCGAGAAGCTCTGGAGGCCGGTGCTCGAATATCCCCACGCGAGGGAGAGCTCACCCGCCGGCCCGACGCGGTACCCGACGCGCACCGAGCCCCGGAATGCCGCCGTGAGGTCTCCGTCCGATGTCACCTTCTGGAGGCCGGGCGCGACCTCCGCGAGTAGTCCCCAGGGGCCGACGTTTCGCGCCCACCTCCCCGTGACCTCGCCGATCCCATAGAAGTCGGGATCGAAGTAGCCCTCGGTCAGATCTTGCTCGAACGAGAACGCGCGCACGCTCCCGCCGAGCGAGAGGCCCCGGTCGAGCTGCCGGCTCACGGCCAGGAAGCCGCTCGTGCGGTCGTTCGCCTGCGATCCCTCGAACCTCGTACGGCCGACCGAAGCGTCCGCGCGCCAGCGCGGCGCGGGCGTCCAGCGGCCGTCGAGCGTCACGCCGTTCGTGGTGACCCCGCGATCCGCGAGGGCGGCCGTGGCGTCGAGCGCGCTCGAGGCGAAGCCGAGACCGACAGCCACCGGGTGGCGCGCAGGGCTCCGGATGCCGAAGTGGTAGGCCGCGAGCGTCCCGGATCCCGCGACGTCGCTCTCGCTCCCCCCGCCCCCTGCCGAGAGCGTCCAACCCGGCTCGAGCTGCCAACTCGCGGTCAGGGTCACGCCCAGGGCGGAACGATCGAGCCCGCCCTGCTCGAGGTCGCGCCGATAGGCGTCTGCCCGAATCTCCATACGCGGCGTGGGACGCACGCTCGCCGAGATCGCCGTGGTGATCATGACATTCCCGTCCGAGTCGTCCTCCCACACGAACGAGGGGCGCGCCACCGGGCTCAGCGCGAGGTCGACCGCCCGGAGCTGCTCGCGCATATCGCTGTTGGTAGGGGCGATCTCCTCGGCGGTGCGGAGCACCTCCAGGGCCGCGGCGTTCCGGTCCTGCCAACGGAGGATCTGCGCCAGGCCGACGAGCGTGGCGACGTTGTCCGACTCGACCTCGAGGGCGCGTCGATAAACTTCCTCGGCGGCGACGAGTCGGTTCGCCCATCCCAGAGTCCTGCCCTTCCCCTGTAGCGCGCGGATGTCGGTCGGATTGGCGGACAGGATGCGGTCGTATTCCGCGATCGCCCCATCGAGTTCGTCCGAGAAGGCGAGGGCATTCGCGAGACCGAGGCGAGACTCCATGTCGTCGGGATCGCGCGCGAGCAGGGAGTCGTACACGGCGCGGGAAGCCTGGAAGCGCGAGGCCCAAGCGAGCACCTGCGCCTGCTGGCGCCGCGCGGCCCCGTTGTCCGGCGCGATGGACAGGAGGGTCTCGTAGCTCGTGAGCGAAGCCTCGTACCGGCCCGCCCAGGCCTCGAACAACGCGCGGGCTTCGAGCGCCCCCGCATGGTCGGGGTTGGCCTCGAGGATCTCCGCCAACGCGTCGAGCGCCCGGTCCGTCCCTCCGGCCCAAGCCCAGACGCGCGCACGGTCGACCCGTGCGTCCAGGTTGGTCGGCTCGACCTCGAGGAGACGGCCGAAGAGCTCGTCGGCGGCGCCGTACTCTCCGCCCCATGCGCGAATGAGCGCGACACGGTGGAGCGCGGCGCCGTCATTGGGGTCACGCGAGAGCCGTTCCTCGTAGAGACGGAGCGCGAGGCCCGTGTCACCGTTCACCCACGCCTCGTTCGCCGGGTCCACCTGGGGAATCACGTCGAGCACCGACGGCCCGGGAGAGCGTCGCGCCTCGATCGTGGCCGCCTCGGTGCTCGCACCATACGGGTCGAGCTGCGCGAAGAGGTCCCGCATGGCGTCGAACGTGGGACGAGCTCGCTCGGTCCACTCGGGCATCTCCCAGGTCGGCCACGCGAAGCGCGCCGCAGCGCCGCCCGAGGCGGGCGCCTGGAGGGCGCCATCCCCCCGACGCACGGAGGCGACGATGCCGATGTCGTCGATCTGACGCGTCCCCACCTCGCCGAAGACGGAGTCGGGCCACGCGGCCACCCCTGCGCGTAGCCGCCACCTGCCGTCGGCCCCGAGCTCGGCGCCGCGTGCGTTCGCGCCACCGGGCCCGTACAGCACGGTCCGACTCGACGGGTCGGTCACGTTCAGGAGGAGCCACGGGATCCTCACCTCGAGCGCCCCACCCGAGCGTTCCCAATAGCCGTCCGGAGCGTTTCCGGCGGGGAGGATGCCACGGTCGTAACCCACGGCGAGATACTCCGTCGAGTCGCGGGTGAACCGACGCCGGTTCACGACGACCCGGAGCGAGTCGTAGCGGCCGTCCTCGTTGGGCACGCTGTACCATGGGAAGTTGAATCGCTGCTCCACTCGCGCGTGGAAGACGCCGGGCGGTGCATGGGCGATGTCGACTCTGCGCGCCTCAGGCTCCGCCAGACCCTGCCCGACTTCGACGACGCGGAACGGATTGGAGGCGGGATCGCCGAGGACCCGCACTTCGGACGCGGTTGCCTGCAGGACGAACTCCACGCCGACCGGGAGTCGGTCTCCTACGCGTGCCGGCCAGCGGAAGTCGCCGGCCTGCGGGTCGATGACGTCGAAGCCGACGAAGACGGTGTCGGGGGGCGACAGCTCCGCCGTCTCGATCAGGAGCCATAGGTACGCCGCGTCGTGGGACGCGCGGACGCTCAGACCCGGCTCGTCGTAGAGCGGGTCGACCGTCGACCAGCGAGCGAGTCGCTCCCGCAGCGTGGAGCCGGAGACGGGCGGGGCGGCCTCGAGTGCCATGACGCCGTAGTGCTGCTCGGCATCGAGGCGGTTGTACCAGAGCCGATTGCGGTCGGAGGGCAGCTCGAACTCGATGGTGACCCAGTTGTGCTTGAACCACTCGTCGATCCACGCGAAGAGCGCCCCGCCGGCCATTCCTGCTTCGGCGAGCTCGAGCGTGAGGCGACGGTTCGTTTCCGCGACCTCTCGCTCGGTGAGGCCGCCGTGATGCCATCCCTGCGGCTGCAGGTGACCCGTGCCGAGGGACGCCGGCACCCCGTACTCCGAAATGACGACCGGCATGCCGGCGTGGTGCTCCTTCAGCTCCCTCAGGTAACCGAAGTAGTTCGAACGCCCCAACGTCGACGCTGCATCCTGATACGACTCCTGGAGAAGCATGAAGTCGGGGTAGTACGGGTAGGCGTGGAAGGACGCGAAGTAGCCCGCGGGGAGCCGGTTGGTCGGTGTGACGAGGGTGGCATCGAGCGCCAGGGCGTCGTTGTCGTACTCTCGGTCGCGCACCCGGGGGCGTTCGCCGCGTGCCCGCCGGATGGCCATCTCCTCGTCGACGGTGGCCTCGGTGGCATGAGCGAGCGGGTCCAGCGTCGGCCAGTTCGTGTAGGCCACGGGACGCTGGGCCCGATAGGTCTCCGACTCGTAGGCGACGAGATGCTCGGTGGCCCGTGCCATCCAAGCGTCCATGGCATTCCCCCCACGAACGGTCAGATAGCGCCCCTCGAACCCGCTGCGTCCGCCTCGGATCGAGTCGTACGCCAGCGCGCTGAACGGCTCCCACTCTCTCCCGATGATGTACGCGAGTGTCCATTGCGACACGTCGGCGGTGTAGTAGCCCGCCGCGTGTCCCGGGCGCGGTTCGACGTCGGCACGGCCGTGCAAGAGGTCGACGACCCGCCGCATCTCTCCGAAGAACGCAGACTCGTACGCCGCCGCACCGAAGTCGTGCTTCGGCGGCAGCTCGGCCCATACGCCGTGGATCAGCCAGAGCGCACGCTCCGGGTTCCGGGCGTTCCAGTCGTGCAGCGCTTGGTAGAACCCCGGCGGATGGATCGTGTATACGCGTACCACGTTGGCATTCATGTCGGCCATCCCGCGGATCCATCGCGCGTACGTCGCGGAGTCGGGGAACTCGCTAGGATGCCTGCCCGGGAGCGCGGCACCCAAGTTCACGCCCTTGATGTAGAACGGCGTCCAACCCGAGGGTCCGCGTATCTCGAACCGGTCCCCGTTCGTGCGTGCGGGATACACGAGGGTGTCTGGGATCGCCAGCGGCGGCCGTTCCGGAGCGGGACCCGTGAGCGCGATGCGGCCGAGGTACTCCAGTGCGGTCGCGTGATCAGGAACGAGCTCGAGCACCCGCGTGAAGCGCCCCCTGACTTGCTCGGCGTCGCTTCGCCGCCACGCAGCGAGTCCGAGGCCTGTCAGAGCGTCCACGTTGTCGGGGTTCGCGGCGACGGCCACCGTCCACAGGCTAACGGCGAGCGAGTCCGCGCCGGCGCGCAACGCCACGTACCCGAGCCCCGTTCTGGCGTACTGATCGTCCGCGCACCGAGCCAGCGCGGCCTCGAAGTGAGCCCGGGCCCGGTCGACGTCGTTCGCCGCGTACGCAGTCCACCCTGCTTCGGCGTCGGCGCCCGACGCACCCGGGCACCCGGCCTGAGCCGCCACGGGCGCGCAGGTCAGCGCGAGGACGAGCAGCGACAGCGAGAGGGATCGAACGGGCGACGCGGGAATCATCCTCTCTCGTTCTCCGGGGACCGGTGAACCAACGTGCAGAGTATACATGCGCCCGGGCCGCGCGTTAAAGCGACTCGTTTCGAGTTGCGCGGGCAGCGGGAAGAATGAGCCTCACTGCGCGACGATAGAACACGTAGTTCCAGCCCCAGTTGAGGAGGACGAGCGCACGGTTGCGGAAACCCGCCAGCCACGAGATGTGAATCCCGAGCCAGAGGAGCCAAGCCGTCCATCCGGTGAAGGCCAATCCGAACACATGGGCGGCCGCGGCGTGCCGGCCGATGACCGCGAGCATGCCGGGATCGCGGTAGACGAACGGCGCCGGAGCCCGACCCGACGCGAGCCGGAGAATGTTCGTCGCGGCGCGGTGCCCCTGCTGGATCGCGACCTGAGCCACCTGCGGGAGAGGATCGCCGTTCGAGTCCTCGCGGTACGCCAGGTCCCCGATCACGAAGACTTCCGGCCGGGCTTCGAGCTGGAGGGACGCCGTCACGGGTACGCGACCCGCCCGCCCCACGGGCAACCCCCACTTGGCGATGCGGGGGTCGCCTTTGACGCCCGCGGTCCAGACGACCGTCTCGGTGGGAATCATCGACCCATCACCGAGCCGGACCCTATCGGCCTCGACGGCTTGCACGGCCGCGTTCAAGCGGACGTGGACGCGGCGCCGCATGAGGCGTTCCTCGGCGTAGCGCGCGAGCTTCGGCGGCATGCCCCGCAGGAGCGTGTCGCCAGCCTCGATCAGCTCGATGCGAACGTCCCCGGGCTCGATCCCGGGGAAGTCTTCGAGCAGCGGCCCGAAGACGAGCTCGGACAGCGCGCCCGCGTACTCGACGCCCGTCGGCCCACCGCCCACCACCGCGAACGTGAGCAGCCTCGTCCTGCGCTCGGGCTCGGCGACGGCGGCCGCCTCGAAGCGCGTGAGCACGTGGTGGCGCAGGGGCACTGCGTCGTCCATCCAGCGCAGCGGGAACGCATGCTCGGCAGCGCCGGGCACCCCGAAGAAGTTGGGCTCGCTGCCGAGCGCCAGGGCCAGATAATCATAGGGAATCGACCCGTGATCCGTGTCGACCGCGCGACCATCCAGGTCGAGTCCCGTCATCTCGGCCATCCGAACGGAGACGTTGCGAGCCCGGCGAAAGATGGAGCGCACGGGGTGTGCGATGTCGCTCGGCGCCAGCTCGGCCGCGGCCACCTGATAGAGAAGCGGGAAGAACGTGTGATAGTTGTTGCGGTCGATGAGCGTCACGTCGACCGCGCGATTCGCGAGCCCACGTGCGACCCACATGCCCCCGAAGCCCGCCCCGACGATGACGACCCTCGGTCGTGGCATCTCGAGGCGCTAGACGACCGGTAAACCGGGCTCGATCTCCCTCGCCCAGGCGATCATGCCGCCGCGTAAGTTGCTGACGTCCGCCCACCCTGCCTCCTTCATCAGCAGAGCGGCGTCCAAGCTTCGCTGGCCCGTGCGGCAGTAGACCACCACGGCCCGGTCGCCGGGGATCTCCCCCAAGCGCTCCTCGAGCTCGCCCAGTGGAATGAGCCTGGCCCCTCGGTCCGAGAGGTTGCTCACCGCCCACTCCCACGGCTCACGCACGTCGAGCAGGTACGGGGGCGCGTCGGACGCGAGCTGTGCGACCACGCCGGCGGGGTCCACCTCCGGGACGTCGCCGTCCGCGGCCGGCTCGCCGGTGAGTGGCGAGGCCCCGATGCCGCAGAACAGGTCGTAGTCGATCAACTCCGTCTGCGTCGGATGGTCGCCGCAGATCGGGCACGCGGGGTTGCGACGGAGCGTCACCTCGCGCCACTCGAGAGCCAGGGCGTCGAAGATGAGCAGCCTTCCCGCCAAACTCGTTCCCACGCCGAGCAACAGCTTGATGGTCTCGAGCGCCTGGAGGGACCCGATGATGCCCGGCAGAACGCCGACCACGCCGCCCTCGGCACAATTCGGAACGAGCCCCGGCGGTGGCGGCTCCCGGAAGAGGCACCGGTAGCAGGGGCCGCCTTGGGTGGCGAACACCGAGGCTTGCCCTTCCCAGCGGAACACCGATCCGTACACGTTCGGCTTGCCCGCGAGCACGCAGGCGTCGTTCACGAGATACCTCGTCGGAAAGTTGTCCGTCCCGTCCACGACGACGTCGTAGTCGCCGATGACTCCGAGCGCGTCAGCGGACGAGAGCTTCGTCTCGTGCTTGACCACCTTCACGTGGGGGTTCACGTCGCGGATGCGCGACTCGGCGCTGTCGAGCTTCGAGCGGCCGATGTCCTTGGTACCGTGCAGGAGTTGGCGCTGCAGGTTGCTCTCGTCCACCCGGTCGAAATCGACGATCCCGAGCGTGCCGACGCCCGCGGCGGCCAGATAGAGCGCGAGCGGCGATCCGAGGCCCCCGGCGCCCACGCACAGCACCCGCGACGCCTTGAGGCGCTGCTGACCCTCGAAGCCGATCTCCGGCAGGGCGATGTGACGCGCGTAGCGCACCAGTTCGGGCCGCGTCAGGCCGTCGAGGGTCATGGGCATTGCACCCCCGCCGCGCGGCACGGGTTCCGTGGGGCGGGGCGGCGTGACGCCTGGCCTCAGGCCCTCACGAGCCGGGCGTCAGGGCGGTTCCGCCGTCCGCAACGAGCTGGAAGCCCAGCGCGTCGGCGCGGAGCCTGTCCACGGTCGCTCGCTCTCCACCCGACGCCTCAACCGCGTCGGCCAGGAGCACAGCCATCGCGTAGTACTGCGCCGGGATGTTGAGCGTCGACCTGTCCTGCCAAAGGGGTCGATCGCGGATCCCTCGATACAGGTACACGTCGTCGTACAGCTCGATCGACCGCTCGAGGTTGAACCAGACGGAGCCGTAGTTCCCGCTTCCCTGCACCAGATCGGGCCGCGGAAGGGCCGACGGACCCCTCGGCTCCAACTTGGTGACCAGTCCGTGGCGGACCCCCCAGGGTCGTAGCCCGAGCTCGCTCAGCATGCCGCCCTCGGCCACGAAGTAGATCGGTCGCTCCGCAATCGAGTCGTGGATGATCCTGAGCGCGAGCAGGTGACCCCGGCTCAGCACCGTTCCCGACGGGTAGGTGACCGCGAGCGCAGGGAACGGAACGGTCATGTCCGCTCCCAGGCGCGCGCTCGACACCTGATCCATCTCCTCGGGAGTCATGCGAATGATCGATGCCGAAGGAAGCGGGCGGTCCTCGTAGAGATCCGCCGCGAACGACGCGTCGAACGGTCGCTGCGTTTCCGGTCGCGTGTGGCGCTCGAGCTGACGCGGATACCAGTCGGTGAGGAGGTACTGCCCGACGATCACCGTGACATCCTGACGTATGGCCTCCACCTCCTGGAGGTACCAGACCGGAAACGTGTCGTTGTCACCGTTGGTGAACAGAATGCCGTACGGCTCCACGCTCATGAGCAAGTCGTACGCCCAGTCGCGCGCGGCATAGTCGCCGGCACGACTGGCCCAGGTCCAATTGAGCACCAACGGCATCGCGGCCACCACGAGAACGGGAGCGGCTACCACGTACCGTCGTGCACCGCCGACCATGCGCGCGAGCACCTGCCAGGTCCAGGCGAGGCCCATGCCCGCGAGGCAACCCCAGAGCAAGAAGCCAGCGACGTAGAAGTAGTCCCTTTCGCGGACCTCGTGGAGCGCCGAGTCGGTCACGTCGGGCGAGAGCGAGTACCCGTGCTTGAAGTTCAGGTAGACGACGAGGCCCAGCGTGAGCGTGCCCGCGAGCACGACCAGGTATGTGAAGATTGCCCGGCTCGCCCGCCACGCGGTCCCGAGCCCCACCACCCCCAGCGTCAGGAACAGGAGACTGAAGGGGAATCGGGCGGTACCGGGCAACTCGGAGGAATCGATCCCGCGCGCCCACTGCCAGTCGAAGTACTGCCAGTACATCTCGAGTTGGGCCGCGAACGGTGCCTTCCGCTCGGTGACAGGAGGGGTTTGGTACTGCACCCGGGCGAGGTTGTCCGCGAGCGGCTGGCAGCGGGGGAGACTCTCCACCAGGCCGCGCGCCGGACCCGGTATCAGCCGCTCGTAGACCGCGATCGCGGCGCCCCCGACCGATGCGCAGGTTGGCTCACCCTCGTTGATACGCGGATCGAGCGCGGCGCGGACGGGGAGAGTGAAGTTGAACGAGAGACCGAGCAGCACGAGGAGCACAGCTCGGCCGAGCACCGCCGCGCGCAGGAGGGGCCGCGCCCCAGACTGGAGAACGAACAACGCCAGCGCCGGTGCGGGCAGGAGCGACATCGGATGATTGGTCGAGCCTATCGCGAGCAGGAACACCGCCCAGAGCAGGTAGCGTGCGCTCCCCGGCTCCTCCTTGCGGTCGTGCCAGAGCACGGCCAGCCATGTGACCGCGGCGATGATCATCATGCTCACGGTGTAGACCTTCTCGTTCACGTTCGACTGATTCCAGACGGTGAACGCCGTGGCCCCGATGAGCGCGGATGCGCCCGCGCCCACACGGGCGAAGGCCCCCCGGGCCTCCACCGCGTGGAGCACACGGTGGGCGACGAGGAACAGGAAGCCCGCGGCGGCTGCGCTCGTGGTCGCAGCGAGCAGGTTCACGCGTACGGCTACCGACAGGCCGAGCGGTGCGAGCAGCAGCGTCCAGACCTTCGCGACCATCACGAACAGGGGATTCCCTGGCGGATGCGGGATCCCGAGGATGTGCGCCGTCGCGATGTACTCGCTCGTATCCCAGAACGCCGTGGTCGGAGCCAGGGTGAAGACGTAGAGCAGCCAAGCGCCGAGACCCGCCAGCGCGGCGGACCCGTACGCGGGGGTGTACGCCGCGGCCCCGTCGGTCCGAACCTCCTGTGACTCCGCTGCCTCGTCCTTCACGTCCACACCTCCAGCCGTCGCGCGGAAACGGGGCACGGATCATGCGCTCGGCCCGACCCAGGGAGCAAGGTGCCCGCTTCTTGCCTGTCTGCCTTCAACGAACGGGAATAGCTTCGACCCATGCCGCCGAGGCTTCGCACCGTTCGCTACGCACGCGCGTGGCTCCAGGGCACCACCAGCTTCGTGGATCAGGAAGTGACCCTGGACCGCGGCGACCGATCGGTGCTCGGCACGATCACGCGCCCGCTCGGCGCCTCGCAGCCCCTCCCCGCGTGGGTCGTCCTGCACGGAGTCACGCGGCGTGGCCGCTCTCACGGACAGCTCCAGCGCTTCACACGGGCCCTCGTGGAGACGGGCGCAGTGGCGATCGTCCCCGAGGTGCCCGAGTGGAGGAACTTCGATCTGGCCCCGCGTCTGGCCGTCCCCACGATCAAGGCCGCCATCGGTGGGCTGCGCGAAAGCGGCTGGGCGCGTGACGCGCCCGCAGGGGTGATCGGCTTTTCCTTCGGCGCGCCCCACGCCATCGGCGCCACCGCCCATCCCGACATCGCCGAGTGGGTCGCGGGATCCGTCGGCTTCGGGGGCTATTGCAGCATGGAGCGGACGATCCGGTTCCTGATGACCGGGGAGCACGAGTGGAAGGGGCGCACGCGTCGCCTCGTCCCCGATGCCTATGGGCGCTGGATCGTCGCGGCGAACTACCTGAGGGCCGTTCCTGAGCTCGCCGAGGCGGGCGACGTGGCGGCGGCGCTGCGGTCCCTCGCTGCCGTGGCCGGCGACGAAGTCGTGCCCTCTCTCGATCCCCGCCTGGACGTCATCAAGCGGGAGCTGCGTGAGAAGGTCGCCGAAGAGCGCCGATCGCTGTTCGACCTCTTCGCCCCCGAGTCGCGCTCGATGCCGGACGCCGCTCGCGCCGCGGAGACAGCGGAGTCCCTCGCTGCGGCGGTCCGACGTGTCGACCCGCTCGGTGAGCCGGCGGGGGTCCTCGCCGAAGTCACCCATCCGGTGCACGTCCTGCACGGTCGCCACGACAACCTGATCCCCTTCTCGGAGGGGCTGCGCTTGCGGGACTCCCTGCCCGCGGCGACGTGGTCGAGAGCAACCATCACGCGTCTCTTCGGCCACTCGGGCCAGAACAACCTCGCCGCCGCGCTCGGCTCCCTGCGGGAGCTCCCCGTATTCCTCGCTGCGCTGAGGAGCGTGCTCCGGCTCGTCTAGGTCGAGCCGCGTCGGGCAGCTCGTCAGTCGGCGCGCGCCAGGTCCTTCAGGGCCACGCGCACGACCGGGTCCTTGTCCTGCGCCGTCTGCTTGATGAGGTCCCGCGCGTGCGGCGTTCCGATCGCGTGCAACGCCCGATACGCCGCGACGCGGACGTCGGTGCGCGGCTTGGAGAACATCGACGGAACGGCATGCTTCTCGATCGCGTGCACCGCGCCGGGATCGCCGATCTGGCCGAGCGCGCGCAGGAGCGGGATGCACTTCTCGGGGTCCTGTTCCTTCTCGAGCATCTGGAGGAGAGGACGGAGAGCGCGCTCGAGGCGAAGCTGACCCGCCGCGACCGCCGCGGCGATGCGGACGCTCGGGTCGGCATCGTCGAGGGATCCGAGCGCGAGCTGGCCGGCCTTCTCGTCGCCGAGCTTGCCGAGCGCGAGCAGGGCCTCGCTACGCACCCGCGCATCCGTGTCGGCGAGCGCGCTCGTGACGAGCTCGACGGCCCGGGGCCCACCGATCTCGCCGAGCATCGCGACGCCGTCGCGAACCAGGAAGCGATTGTCGTCCTGGACCATGCCTTCGATCACGGGGCGGCTCGCTTCTCCCATCGAGATCAGCGCGTCGTGATAGACGCGGCGCACGTCGCGGCCCAGGGTGCCCGTGAGCGCACCCCTCAACGCGTTCGCCATCACCAGGCCCACGCGCCGACAGAGGGCGAAATAATCCTCCCGCTTGGCCCCCTCGCCCTCCTGACCCATGCGCTGGACGAGCCGGCTCGCGACGGCCGGGTCGATCACGGACCTCGCCAGGTCGAGGAACCGGGTGTCGGGCGGCTCACCCGCCTCGCGCACGAGCGTCTCGATCGCATCCGCGAGCGGATCGAGTGCGAGACGGTCGCGTAGTGCAGCCGCGAGGGTCTCGACCCGTAGGCCGGCCCCCGGCTCGCCCGCGACGAACGCGTCCACAGCGCTGCGGAACGCACTCGGGTCGGTGTCGCCCCGCTCGGGCTGCAGCGGCGCGGCGTCGGTCGAACCGGGCGCGTGGGTCACCGACACGGGGAGGGGCGTGATCTCCTCGACCAAACCCAGGTCGGGCACGCGTGCGATCTCCAGGAGCGGCTCCGTCTCCACCGGCATCGAGATCGGGTCCTCGGCAGGGGCCACCGACTCGACACCGACGGGCTCCGGCTCGGCGGTGCCCCACGGCGCCGCCGGGACGGCTTCCAGCCTCTGCGACGCCGGAAACATCTCGGGGCTCAGGGGAAGCGGGGGCGGCTGCACGGCCGGCAAGGGCGGCGGGGCGACCGGGGTGTCGGCGGACTCGAACTCGCTCGGCGTCTGCTCGGCCTCCGTGAGCTCGAAGGCGTCCGGAGTCGGCGGCGGCGGCTCCGTGATCAGGGTCGGGGAGGCGGAGCTCCCTTTCCCGGCAGCGGGTGGAGACGCGAAGAGCGCGTCGATCGATCGAGCGAGTCCACTCAGCTTCGGTGTCTGGGCCGACTCGGCCATGCTCGTGCCCCGGGTTGGAGTTTCATGAATGTAGGCTCGGCTCCATGCGGTTGGGAGGGAGATCTCCGGAGCCCGGCTGGGCGGGGCGGGGTTTCTTGACCCACCCGCGGCCCCTCGGTCATCTTCTCTGCCCTTCCCAGAGGAGCGCCACGAGCATGCCGGTATTCTCTCGCGTACGTGATGGAGTCTTGGTCCTGACAGTGGATGGCGACTACACTGCCAACGAGCTCCGGCGAGTCGGTTTCGGTGCCTTCGAGGCCGAGGGGACCCCGAAACGCGTTCCCGTGCTGCTCGATCTGAGCGGCGCGGCCGGCCTGGCCAAGAAGTCGACCACGGACGTCGCCGCCACCGGCGCGATCTTCGGCGCGTACCGC
Organism: uncultured Gemmatimonas sp.; assembly: GCA_964490285.1. Taxonomy (GTDB): domain Bacteria; phylum Gemmatimonadota; class Gemmatimonadetes; order Longimicrobiales; family Gaopeijiaceae; genus UBA2982. The sequence continues at coordinate 37,650 of CAZBCN010000017.1, forward strand.
GACCGCCTCACCGGCATCGCCGTGGTGGCGTCGCAGGACGTGCATCACCTCTTCGACGGCCAGAGCGGCTTCGCGAGCGAGGCGGGTGTCCGAGTGCAGGCGTGTCAGTCCCATGCGGACGCGCGGGACTGGTTGGCGAAGGGGCGCTAGGAGAGGTAGTTCCGGGCCAGGAGCTCGCGGTGCCAGAGCTCGTGCCCCGCGATCATCCAGGGCAGGCTGCGCACGGTGACCGGGTTACCCCCGGCCTTGCCCCGGCGCCCGCCCACGCCATCGGGCAGCGTGGCGAACATGTGCACCGTCGCCCGGCGTAGCGAGGCCCACTCGGAGGCCAGGTCGTCGAGCGACCGCTGATGCGCGTTCGAACGAGCCGCCCACTCGTCTTGTTCCATGGACGGGAGGTCGACGCCGTCGGCACGCGCGATCGCGATGGCGCGGAACGAGAACACCCGCTCCACGTCGATCAGGTGCCCGACGACCTCGCGGATGCTCCACTTGTCCGGCGCATAACGGTGCGTCTCGCGCCCGGGCGGCACGTCCTGAAGCAGGCGGAGGGTGTCCCCGAGCTGGTGCATGAGGATCTCGGTGATGTCTCCATCGGGCACGAGATCGATGTAGCGGCTGAAGTACGGTGCGTGCTCGACCGCGGACGGGCGGTGAAGGTCGGCGCTCATCGAGCCGCCCCCACCCCGTCGAGCTCCTCGATCGTCCGCGTCGACGGCGGCCGCTCCCGCTGCAGCCGCCGCGCGACCGCTTCGGCCTCGCGCATCACACGGAGCACGTTCTCCCCCGCGAGCTTGGCCAGATCGCCCTCGTTCCAGCCCCGGCGCACCAGCTCGGCGAGCAGGTCAGGAAACTTCGACACGTCCTCGAGACCCGTCGGCGCGAGGCCATCCATTCCGTCGAAATCCGAGCCGATCCCCACGTGGTCCACGCCCGCCACCTCGGCGATGTGGTCGATGTGGTCCGCCACGTCCCGGATCGTCGCGCCCTCACGAGAGGTGAGGAACGGCGGATAGAATACGACCATCACCACGCCGCCGTTGTCGGGGAGGCGACGGAGCACCTGGTCGGGGACGTTGCGGACGTGGTCGCGGACGCCCCGCGCGCCGGCGTGCGACCAGATGACCGGCGCCTCCGACACGTCGAGCGCGTCGTTCATCGTCTCCGGTGACGTGTGCGAGAGATCGACGAGCATGCCGAGACGGTTCATCTCGCGCACGACTTCCTTCCCGAACTCGCTCAGCCCGGCGTGCAGCCTCTCGCCGGCCGCCGCATCCGCCCACTCGATCGTGGTGTTGTGGGTGAGCGTCATGTACCGGACACCGAGCGCGTGGAACGCGCGCAGCGCGCCGAGCGAGCGCTCGATCGCGTGACCGCCCTCCATGCCGAGTAGCGACGCGATCCGGCCCGAGCCGTAGGTGCGCTCGACGTCCGAGGCGTCCAGCGCGAGCTCGAAGACGTCCGGGTACAGCTCGACGACCTGCCGGGCGATGTCGATCTGCTCGAGCTGCCGCTTGGCTGGTCCCTCCCCGAGCGAGTCGAACGGGATGTACACGGACCAGAACTGGGCGCCCACCATGCCGGCCTTCAGCCGCGGGATATCCGTCTGGAACGGCGTCCGCGTGCGCAGGTCGTGAGCGGGCGCGAACACGTCACCGCGCGCCGTGGTGCTCTCCCAGATGGCGAACGGAAGATCGTTGTGGCCATCGATGAGCGGCGTGCCGGCGAGCACGCGCCGCACCACGGACATCGGGTCGTCCTGTGCGCGCACGGGCGCCGCCACTGTCGCGGTCGCGATCAGCAGGAGCGACGCCGCACGCTTCATCGCCCGGCGAGCGCCGGCCACCTCTTCCGCTCGTACGCGCCGATGTCGTCCTCGTGGCGGAGCGTGAGCCCGATTCGGTCGAGACCCTGCGTCAGACACATGCGGCGGAAGTCGTCGAGCGTGAAGCGCGCCACGATTCCCTTGGCATCCGACACCGTGCCCCGGGCCACATCCACGGTCAGGCGGAGCGGGGCCTCTGCCGCGGCGCGTTGCAGGAGTCCAGCGATCTCACCGGCCGGCACCTCGAGCGCCGCGATTCCGTTCTGGTCCGCATTCTCGCGGAAGATGTCCGCGAAGCTGGGCGCGAGCACCACGCGAACGCCGTAGTCGCGCAGCGCCCAGGCAGCGTGCTCGCGCGAGGAGCCGCACCCGAAGTTCTCGCGTGTGATCAGGATCGATGCGCCATGGTACTGCGGCTGGTTCAGCACGAACTCGGGTCGCGGCTTCCCGTCGGGCGTCATGCGCCAGTCCCAGAACAGGAACGGCCCGTACCCCGAGCGCTCGACGCGCTTCAAGAACTGCTTGGGGATGATCTGGTCGGTATCGACGTCGGCCCGGTCGAGCGGCGCGGCGACGCCCGTGTGCACGTTGATCGGCTCCATCAGCGTTCCAGGGCCCTGGGATCGGTGAAGTGGCCCGCGACGGCAGCCGCGGCGGCCATGGCAGGACTGACGAGGTGCGTCCGGCCACCGCGCCCCTGCCTGCCCTCGAAGTTGCGGTTCGACGTGGAGGCGCAGCGCTCTCCGGGACTCAGGATGTCCGGGTTCATGCCGAGGCACATCGAGCATCCCGCTTCGCGCCACTCGAAGCCGGCGGCCTTGAAGATGCGGTCGAGACCCTCGGCCTCGGCCTGGCGCTTCACGCTCGCCGAGCCCGGTACCACCATCGCATGCACGCCCGCGGCCACGCGGCGACCGTCGACGACACGCGCGGCCTCGCGCAGGTCGCCGATGCGACCGTTCGTGCAGGAACCGATGAAGACGCGATCGATGCGAATCGACTCGATCGGCACCCCCGCCTCGAGACCCATGTACTCGAGCGCGCGCTTGGCGCCTTCTCTCGACGCCGCGTCCGGGAAGCTGTCCGGCTCGGGCACGGCGCCCGAGAGCGGCACGACCATGCCCGGGTTCGTGCCCCAGGTGACCTGCGGCTCGAGCTCGCTGACGTCGATGCGAACGATCTTGTCGAACGTCGCCCCTTCGTCGGTGGCGAGATCGCGCCACTCCCGCGCCAGGGACTCCAGCTCGGAGTCGGAGGGCCCGAGCTCGCGGCCGCGCATGTACGCGAACGTCGTTTCGTCGGGTGAGATCATGCCGGCACGCGCGCCGGCCTCGATCGACATGTTGCACACCGTCATGCGCTCCTCCATCGAGAGCGCTCGGATCGCCTCGCCCGTGTATTCGACCACGTGCCCACCGCCGCCCGACACCCCGATCTGGCCGATCACCGCCAGAATCAGGTCCTTCGCGGTCGCGCCGTCGGGGGGCGTGCCCTCGAGGCGCAGCTCCATCGAGCGCGGACGTCGCTGCTGGATGCACTGCGTCGCGAGCACGTGCTCCACCTCCGACGTTCCGATCCCGAACGCGAGGGCGCCGAACGCCCCGTGGGTCGACGTGTGGCTGTCTCCGCACACGATGATCATCCCCGGGCGCGTGAGGCCCAGCTCGGGGCCGATTACGTGCACGATGCCCTGCCTCGGATCGTGGATGTCGAGCAGCCGAATGCCGAAACGCTCGGCGTTCTCGCGCAGGACCTCGAGCTGGCGCTTCGAGAGCTGATCGACGATCGGGAGCGACCGGTCCGTGGTCGGCACGTTGTGGTCGACCGTGGCGAACGTGAGGTCCGGCCGGCGCACCTTCCGGCCCGACATCGCGAGGCCCTCGAACGCCTGCGGCGAGGTCACCTCGTGGACGAGATGCAGGTCGACGTACATGAGATCCGGCTCCCCGTCGCCGGCCCGCACGAGGTTCTTCTCCCAGATCTTGGACACCAGGGTCTTCGCGGGCCGCGTGGCCTGGGACCCGTCGTTCTTCCGACTCATCGCACCGCCCTTCACTTCGCTGGGGTTGCTTTCACGGCCTTCGAGACCGCATTCGAGAACTCCGTCGTCGACACCCGGGCGCCGCCTCCGGCGACGTCCGCTGTCCGGAGGCCGTCCCCGAGCGCCTTGCTGACCGCGCCTTCGACCGCGACAGCTTCGGCATCCATCCCGAAGCTGTAGGAGAGCATGAGCGCCGCCGACCGAATGGCGGCGATCGGGTTGGCGATTCCTTTACCCGCGATGTCCGGCGCGGAGCCATGGACCGGCTCGTAGAGGCCCACCTTGCCGCCCACGCTCGCCGACGCGAGCAGCCCGAGCGAGCCGCACATCGCGGACGCCTCGTCGCTCAAGATGTCGCCGAACAGGTTCTCGGTCAGGATCACGTCGAACTGTTTCGGCGCGGTGACGAGCTCCATCGCGGCGCGGTCGACGAACATGTGGTCGACCGCGACGTCCGGATAACCCTTCGCCACGTCGTTCACCACCGCACGCCAGAGCTGCGACACCTCGAGCACGTTGGCCTTGTCCACCGAAGTCAGCTTCTTGCGCCGACCGCGCGCGAGCTCGAACGCGACCTTCGCCACCCGCTCCACCTCCGCCCTCGTGTAGACGAGCGTGTTGACCGCGCGGTCGGCCTCCTTGCTGCGGGGTTGGCCGTAGTAGAGCCCTCCGGTCAGCTCGCGAACGATCACCATGTCGCACCCGGCGGCGATCTCGCGCTTCAGGGCCGACATCTCGACGAGCTCCGCGTCCACGCGCGCCGGCCTCAGGTTGGCGAAGCACCCGAGCTCGGAGCGGAGCTCGAGCAGCCCGGCTTCGGGACGCTTACTCGGCGGCAGCCCGTCCGCGCGCGGGTCACCCACCGCGCCGAGGAAGACCGCCGGGCCTCGCCGGCACGCCTCGAGCGTCGTGGCCGGGAGCGGAGAGCCGCTCGCCTCGTAGGCGCACCAGCCCGCCAGGTGCTCTTCGACGGTGAGCCGATGGCCGAAGCGCTCGGCGACGGCATCCAGGACCTGCATCGCTGCGGCGGTGACTTCAGGTCCGATGCCGTCACCGGGAAGCGAAACGACGTGCAGCTTGGCCAAATCAAACCCCCCAGGAGTCGGACGTGGCGGCCAGGTGGGTCTCCTCGAGAGAGCGCGCGGCGGCTGCCTTGTTGACCGCGTGCAGGAGCGCTTCGGCGGAGGCGCGCACGACGTCGGTGTGTGCGCCGCGCCCCGTGAACGTGTGGCCGTCGACGCGCGCCTCGATCGCGACCTCGCCGACCGCGTCCTGACCGGGCGAGGCAGCGCGGATCGTGAAGCGCTCCAGCACGACCCGGTAGTCGAGCACGGACTCGATCGCGGCGAACGCCGCGGCGATCGGGCCGTCACCCTGCGCGCGCCCCTTCAGCGTCTTGCCGGCCGTGGTGATCTCGACGGCCGCGTCCGACTCCTCGCCGCCGCAGTGGACGTCGAGCGAGTGCAGGTGGAACAGCTCGGGGACGTCCTCCATGACGCCGTGGTGGAGGATCGAGATCAGGTCCTCGTCCAGCACCGTCTTCTTCCGGTCCGCGAGCGCCTTGAAATCGCGCGTCACGCGCTTCAGCTGCTCGGGCGTGAGCGAGTACCCCAGCGCCTCGTACCGCTGCTCCAAGCCGTGGCGGCCCGAGTGCTTGCCGAGCACCAGCTCGGTACCGGGCGCTCCGACCATCTCGGGCGTCATGATCTCGTACGTGCGCCGATCGTTGATGACCCCATGCTGATGGATCCCCGCTTCGTGCGCGAAGGCGTTGCGCCCGACGATCGCCTTGTTGGGCTGGGGCTCGATGCCCGTCAGGTACGAGAGCAGACGGCTCGTCCGGTAGATGCGCTCGGTGTGGATGCCCGTCTCGTGGCCGACGCTTTCGCGGCGGACCTGGAGCGCCATGACGATCTCCTCGAGCGAAGCGTTCCCGGCGCGCTCGCCGATCCCGTTGATCGTGCACTCGACCTGCCGCGCGCCCGCCTCGATGGCGGCGAGCGAGTTGGCGACCGCGAGTCCCAGGTCGTCGTGGCAGTGGGCGCTGAGCACGCACTCCGCGAGGCCCGGTACTCGGGTCGCCAAGGTGCGGAACGTGTGCTCGATCTCGTGCGGGAGGGCGTAGCCGACCGTATCCGGGATGTTGATCGTCGTCGCACCTGCCGCGACCGCGACCCTCACCACTTCGGTGAGGAAGTCGAGGTCGCTCCGCATCGCGTCCTCGGCGCTGAACTCCACGTCGTCCACGTATCCACGGGCGATGCGGACGGCCTCGGCGGCCTGCGCCAGGCACTCGTCACGCGTGATGCCGAGCTTGCGGGCGAGGTGGATGTCGGACGTCGCGATGAACACGTGGATCCGCGACTTGGAGGCCGGCTCGAGCGAAGCCGCGGCGCGCTCGATGTCGCTGCGAGTCGAGCGCGCGAGCGCCGTGATCGTGGGCCCCTTCACCTCGCGCGCAATCGCCAGAATCGACTCCGCATCCTCCGGCGAGCTGGCGGCGAACCCCGCCTCGAGCACATCGACCCCGAGCTCCGCGAGCTCGTGCGCGAGCCGCAGCTTCTCCGGGGCCGTCATGCTACACCCCGGGGATTGCTCCCCGTCCCTCAGGGTCGTGTCGAACACCGTGATGCGGGCCATCGTGGTCTTCCTGCTCGGGTGAACGAAAAAAGCGGCGGGCCTCTTGGGCCCGCCGCCGGAAGTCGTCTTCGGTCTCTTCTTACCTCGTCCGAACGCCTTGGCAGGCCCGCTGGTCAAGCTCCGTGAGGAGCCCGAGAAGTCGAAGCGCGCCCGAAAGCAGGAGGCCGATGGCCAAGGTGTTCATCAACATGTGTGCCGATTCTTACCGTCCATGCGCCGGGGCGTCAAGCCCCACGCGGGCGCTCGACGAGCCCGCGCGCCACGCCGGGAACGTGCCGAGCACCTTCAGCCGTGCCGTGAGGGGCCTGGCTGCGGCGATCGCGTCCTCGCCCGCGGCCGGGGTCGCATGGCCGAACTCCAGGATGAAACGATACGTCCAGGGCGACGCCGCCGGCCGCGAGGCCACGTGCGAGAGATCGAGCCCGCGGGCCGCGAACACGCCGAGGAGCTGGTGGAGGACGCCGGGGCGGTTCTCGAGCTCGGCCACGCACGCCGTCTTGAAGGGCCCGGCCTCGGCGTCGATCGGGCGGGAGTGTCGCGCGATGAGATAGAAGCGGGTCTGGTTGTCGTCGCGGTCCTGCAGGTCGGCCTCCAGCACGTCGAGACCGTAGCGCTCGCCCGCCCGCCGCGACGCGATCGCCGCGATGGTCTCGTCGCCGGACGCCGCCACCTCGGCCGCCGCGCCCGCGGTGTCGTAGACGGCCTGCGCGCGAATCGACGGGTGCCGCGCGAAGAAGCCCTTGCACTGCGAGAGCGCGACCGGGTGTGAGCGCGCCTCGCGCAGCCCTCCGACCGTGGAGCCGGGCACACCCAGCAGGCAGTGCCGAATCGGGATCGCGACCTCACCCACGGCCTTCACGTCTCCCGCCTCGAGCGCGTCGTAGGCCTCTGCGACCGCACCCGCGAGCGTGTTCTCGACGGCCACGACGCCCCACGGGTCCTCTCCGCTCTCGACGGCGCGCACCACCGCGTCGAAGCTCTGGCGGGGAACGGGCGTGGAGTCGGGCACGAGGAGGCGTACGGCCTCGTCGCTGAACGCGCCGAGCGCGCCCTGGAAGCTGGTGCGGTGGGTGTCGGCCATGTCGCCGTCTCAGCGCGGGCGGGTGAGCCCGAGGCTCCTGATCTTGCGGTGGAGGGTGCGCGGCGAGACCCCGAGGATCTCCGCGGCGAGCCCCTGATGCCAGCTCGTTCGGTCGAGCGCCTCCACGATCGCGAGGCGCTCGAGCTCTTCGAGGTCGAGCGTCGGCAGGCCGTTCGCGTCCGCGGCCCCCGTGCGCGCGGTGGCGGGGAGGAACGACGTGCCCAGGTCCGCCGGCCGGATCGTGCGCGCGTGCGCGAGCAATGCCGCGCGCTCGATCACGTTGCGGAGCTCGCGGACGTTTCCGGGCCAGGCGTATCCCTCCAGCAGAGCCATGGCTTCCGGCGTCACCGTCCAGGACGCCGCCTCCGTCGGTCGAAACTCCCCGAGGAAGCGTTTGACGAGAAGCGGAACGTCACCCGGCCGCTCACGCAGCGGCGGCAGGCTCATCACCACCGCGTTGATGCGGTAGAAGAGGTCCCGCCGGAACGCGTCGCGCGCGACGAGCTCGTCGAGAGGGCGGTTCGTCGCGGACACCAGACGGAAGTCCGTCGGCAGCTCCTTCGTCCCGCCGACCCGGCGGAAGTGCTTCGTCTCGAGGACGCGGAGGAGCTTGGCCTGGAGCGGCTGGGCGAGGTCGCCGATCTCGTCCAGGAAGAGGGTGCCTCCGTCGGCCAGCTCCAGCAGGCCGACCTTGCGAGTGCCGGCGCCCGTGAAGGCGCCCTTCTCGTGGCCGAACAGCTCCGACTCGGCGAGCGACTCCGCGACCGCCGCGCAGTTGAGCGCCACGAGCGGCTGCGCGCGCCGCGCGGAGCGGCGATGCAACTCTCGGGCGACGAGCTCCTTCCCCGTGCCGGACTCGCCGACCACCAGCACCGAGACGTCGGAGGGGGCAACCTTGTCGATCAACTCGAGCGCGCGGAGCAACCTGGGGTCCAGCGTGACGATCTCGGGGCGTCGTGCCTCCCGCTCGACCACCGCACCGAGCCGCTCCGACTTGGAGATCGCCGCACGCGCCTCGGCCGCCTTCCACACCAGGGCGATCAGCCGCTCGGCCCGGACCGGCTTCTCGACGAAGTCGTAGGCGCCGAGCTTCATCGCCTTCGTCGCGGTGGCTACGGTGCCCGTGCCCGAGACGAAGATCACCTGCGGACGCTGCGGGTCCTCGGCGATCGCCTCCAGCACCTCGAGGCCGTCGAGCCCAGGCATGCTCAGGTCGAGCAAAAGCACGTCGAAGACCTGCTCCCGAAGCGCGGCCAGGGCCGAGCGGCCGTCCCCGACCGCGGTGACTCGGTGGTGGGCCCAGTCCGCCTCTTCCAGGATGCGCTGGAGGAGGATCCGCTGGTCCGGATCGTCGTCGGCGACCAACACCGAGATCACGCGCATGCCATGGGTCTCCATCGCGACACTCTCACGTCGCACGAGGCCCGACCGCAAGGCTGCCCACAACGAGTCGAGGGCCCGGGGGGCGAGCCGCAGGGCCGCGGGGGGGGCCCCCCCCGGGGGGGGGGGGTTGGGGGGGGGGG
>CAZBCN010000018.1:0-42105 GCA_964490285.1 uncultured Gemmatimonas sp.
GGCATCCGCTCGGGCGCGTTCTCGATCATCTGCCAGAACCGTGCGACCGTGGCGCTGACGCCCGTCGCGCGCGCGCTCGACGTCGAGGCGACAATGAGGGGTTCGTATAGGCCCACCTGAAGCCAGTGGTACGCCCAAATCAGGCCATTGAATTTCGGGTAGCTCGTCCGAAACGCTGTCGAGTAGTACTGCCCCTCCATCAACTCCATGTTCTTCGGCCTCGAGCTGAACGCGAGATCCGACCTCGACCGGTAGTAGCGGACGAGTTCGTCCACGCGCGCGTCCTTTTCCGCCGCCGGAACGTCCTCGTCCGCCCAGACGTCGTAGACCTGGCGGTGGAGGATGTGTGCCCAGTCGAACATGGCCTTCGCCTCGGGCGCGAGCTTCGCGTATTCGATCTCGATCGCAGCCTCCTCCAGCGGTAACCGCGGGGGGTTGACCAGGATTCGTCGCGTCAGCCGGTCGAAGATGTCCTCCTCGAGAAGCGACGCAGGCGCGTCCGGCGTCGTGTAGAGCGTCTCGTAGAGGATGGCGTGGCCGTAATCGAAGCCGTTGAAGAGCCGATCGGCGCCCGCGTAGTTGTTCCTGAACGCCCAGTTGTGACCAGCGGGTAGGTAGAACTGCTCGTATACCCCGCTCCATTGAGCGGCGGCCGCTGATGCGGACAGCGCGACTGAAGCGATCGCTGCGCCTCCAACGAAGAGCAAGCGAAATGCGCCGTTAGTAATAGTCTTCATGATTCCTTGGCCGGATTCGGGAGGGTCACCTACTCACGCCGCGGATGAGGCCACGCAGCCCGAACGCATACGCGGTCCCGAACGTGACGTACCATGCGGGACGCTCGTTGAGTCTTCGCCCGATCCCTGCGTCGAGCCCGAGCGTGGGGCTCAGCTGGTAGCGCACGCCTGCGCCCGTGTGCCACAGGATCGGCGCGGCTGGGTCGATGGGCTGGCGCGCGTAGACCTCGGCGATCAGAAGCAGCGCGCTCAGCGGGAACGCTCGGTCGAGCGCGAGGCCCGTGAGCCAGCGATCGACCTCGACGTCACCGCCGACCCCTGTCTGACCGGGCGAGGCACCGGCGGTATATCGTCCGTTCAGGTGCAGCCGCGCGAACCTCCACGTCCGCGTGAGCAGTGCGGTCACCGATGCATACGCGCGGTCCGGCGCGAACCGGCCGACCGGCAGCAGCACGTCGCCACGAATGCCCAGGGCGGGAAGCGTCTGGGTCTCGGCGTTCAGATTGTGAAGAAGCGAAAGCTCGAGACCCGCCACCCCCGCCTCGCTGGAGCCGCCGCCGCCATCGATCAGCACCAGGGGCAGACCCACCTCGAAGTGCGTGCGCGGAAGCAGCCCGTACGCGATCTCCGGTTCAACCCCCCAGTTGTAGAGGCCCGCGCCGGCTCGCTCCAGAAGCAGGGGTGCGAGCTTGAGCTCGAATGCGTACCGCTCGGTGGCATACGCGTCCTCGATGCGCACCGGCCGGCCGGCATCCGTGTTGTAGTAATCCGTCTGTCCAAGCACGCCCACCGGCAGCGTGCCGAGGAGTAAGACGCCCACGCCGATCCGCAACGCCAAGTCCCATCGTCGCACCGCGCCCGCTCCGCTCAGGTTCGCCAACGAAGCGAGAACTAAGTGGGGCGACGATGAAGGAATAATGATGCGCGCGTGAAGATGTCTTCAGAAGCGCCGCACCCACTCGCCCGGATCCCCTACCGGAAATAGCCGAGGGGCACCGGCTTTCCCTTGCCTCCGCCGGCACCCCTCGACCCCCTGCCCAGCCGCATGCTCAGGGCATGCCGTACACCATGCCCACGGTGAGGCTGGGCTGAGTGTTCGAGAACGTACCGTCATCCTTGGCGAACATGTCGCTGTCCGTCTTGTCGAGGCGGAACTCGATTCGCGCGATCAAATCCTCGAGGACGGTGTGATCGCTCGTCAACGTGAAGCTCTGGGCCTTCTCGCCGATCGTCATGAACCCACCCTCGGAGTCGTCGATGTACTCGACACGCCCCGCGACCGCCCAGTTCTCCTGAGGCTGGATGCGCGCGTAGCCCGCCACGCCCCACCACTTCACATCCCCCCACATGCCATAGTCGAAGTTGGCCATGAGGCTGAGCATGTCGGTGGCCGCGAACGAAAGCGTCGTGTCGAACAGCGTGACCAGGTCCTCCTCGCCGTCTGCTGGCGCGCTCCCGTCACCGAAGTCCTTGCCCGTCATCACGGTGGCGAACCACGACAGCTGCTCCGTCGGGGTGATCGCCGCCGAGACCGCGAACGTCTTGTCGCTATTCGTCTCGGAGCTGTTGTTCCAACCGTTCACCACGAATCCGGTGAGCGTGAGCTGCTCGCTTGCCACCAACGACGCCCGGAGCCCCGTGTGATAGAACGGGATTGCATATCCGAACAAGATCGAGCGCGTGTAGTTCCAGTTGCCCTGTGACTCGATGACCTCGGCCCCGTGCGGGGTCACGAACTTGCCGAAATCGAACGTCAAGGCGTCGCTGGCCATGACGCTGATGTAGCCCTGCTGGAGGTTCTTGACGATCTCGTCACCGCCACCCGGCTCGAAGGCCGCCACGAGATCCGCCATCGGCCCGAACGTCAGATCGATACGTCCTCCGATGCGGCTGTCGGCCGTGGGCACCTTCGCGAAATCCACTTCCGCAACGCTGAGCGAGAACGTGTTGTGCGCCAGGTCGAACGTGCGCAGTGACGGATCGACCTTGTTGAAGTTGTATCCGTAGTAGAAGTCGACGAACGCCGACGTCTCCACCTGCGCCGCCGACTCAGCGGCGGCGATGCCGAGCATGGAGACTGCCGCGAGTCCATGGACATAGAGCTTCTTCATCATGACCCATTCCCTCGTGTTTGATTGTTGTTGACTCGGGTTTCCCCACACCATCTACGTCAGGCCACCGGCGTGACCGCGGCCTGATCCCTCTCCGCGGTCCTTATCCGGTGCACCGCCTCGACGGGGAGCACGAAGATCTTCCCGTCGCCCACCTCTCCCGTGCGGGCCGCGTCCATCACCGCCTTCACGGTGACGTCCACGAATGGCTCGGAGACCCCGATGTCGATCACGATCTTCTCGACGAGCGCCATCTTGACCGACATGCCGCGGTAGGTCTCCACCGCCTCGGTCTCACCGCCGTGGCCCTGCACACGGCTCACCGTCATGCCCCTCACCTCCGCCTGATACAGCGCCTTCAAGACGTCGCTGAGCTTTTCGGGGCGTATGATCGCCTTGATCAGCTTCATGGTCGTGTCCTCTGTGATTGAGATTCGTGTAGCCAAGTAGCCCGAACGGGTCTACTTCGTGGCACTCCCGTTCAGCTCCTCGTCCAGGATCAGGACTGCGCCTTCGCCGCTGGCGTAGGCCTCCTCGCTGTGGGCGAGAACGTCCATGCCCTTGCGCTCGTGGTCCGTCGACGGCCGCAGACCGGCGACCGCCTGCACAACCTTCAGGATGACCACCGTGAGCACCCCGCTGTAGACGAACACCGCGCCCACCGCGATGAGCTGGGTCAACACCTGACCCGGGTTGCCGTAGAGCAGTCCGTCCTGACCCGCCGAGTTCAACACCGTCGTGGCGAACACCCCGGTCAGGAGTGCGCCGGTGATGCCGCCGATGCCGTGCGCGGCGAACACGTCCAAAGAGTCGTCGAGGCTGGATTTCGCGCGCCACCGTAGAACGAAGTAGCTCGGGAACGCTGCGAGGGCACCGATCACGATCGCCGACATGGGCGACACGAACCCGGCCGCGGGCGTGACCGCGACCAACCCGACCACGATGCCCGTGGCCGCACCCACCGCCGTGATGTGCTTCGCGAACACGACGTCGAGGATCGACCACACGACGAGCGTGGCCGCAGGCGCGAGCAGCGTGTTCACCACACCGAGCGCAGCCAGGCCGGTAGCGCCGAGCGCGCTGCCACCGTTGAATCCCATCCACCCGAACCACAGCATGCCCGCGCCCAGGAGCACGAACGGCACGTTGTGAGGCAGCATGGCGCGCCGGTGGTAGTCGGCGCGCGGTCCGAGTACGATCGCCGCCGCCAGAGCCGCGGCTCCGGCATTGACGTGCACGACCGCCCCGCCCGCGAAATCGAGGGCGCCCATCCCGAAGAGCCACCCGTTCGCATTCCAAACCCAGTGGGCCACGGGGGCGTAGACCACGAGCCCCCAGACCGAGATGAACGTAACGTAGGCGCCGAACTTCATGCGCCCGATGATCGCGCCCGAAATGAGCGCCGCAGTGATGATCGCGAACGTGCCCTGGTAAGCCATGAACAGCATGTGCGGAATCGTGCCCGAAGCTTCCAGGCCGACGCCGTTGAGCAGGGCCATGGACGCGTCGCCGACGTAGGCGCCGCTCCCGCCGAACGCGATCGAGTAGCCTATGACCGCCCAGAGCACGCCGCTGAACCCGAAGGCGATGAAGCTCATCATCATCGTGTTCAGCACGTTCTTCGACGGCACCAAGCCGCCGTAGAAGAATGCCAGGCCCGCCGTCATGAACAACACGAGAGCGGTGGAGGTCAGCATCCAAGCTGTGTCTCCACCGTTGATCGCTGCCGCCTCCTGCGCGCCCGCCAAACCCGGAGCCGCGAGGAGGAGGAGGCCCGGGAGCGCAAGACGAATCGCCCCGCTGAGGAGGGGCGCGAGCCCCTCTCCGGCCCTTCCCAGCCGTGTGGTGTACGCCATTGCTTGTCCTTTGGATCGTTGAGTCGGCTGCGGTGTGCCCGCAGCTACCGCCGAACCGCGAAGGCAAGGCTCGTACCAATCCGAACAAGCAGGCCCGAGGGGCGAGCTGAAGTCCGTATCTGGTTCGGGAGCAAGTACTTACGAGACGGAGCGCAGTTTCGGACGCTCCGAGCGTCGTGCGACGAGATCGTATGGCACCGTCCAAGGTCCTACGAAAACGTAGGCGCCGAAGCCTCCAGACGTCCGTCAGCTACGCCGGGAGGCGCGGTAACGGACCGGGTCGATCCCGTACTTGCGGAGCTTGTAGCCCACGATCCGCGAGGTGGTCTGGAGGAGGCGGGCCGCCTCGGCCTGGTTTCCCCGGGCCGACTTCAGGCTGTCGAGGATGAGGTCCCTCTCGTAGTTCGCGACCATGGAGTCGAGGGACGCCTCGGGGAGGGTGTCCGATACCTGAGCCGTTTGCAGGGTCGGCGGAAGGTCATGCCCATGAATCACCGCGCCCTGGCACACCAAGACCGCCCGCTCGATGCAGTTCTCGAGCTCCCGGACGTTCCCGGGCCAGTGGTACGCCATCAGCATGTCGATGGCGGGTGTCGAGATCCGCCGCACCCTCTTTCCCAGGACCGAGGCGTACTTCTCGACGAAGTGATCCGCCAGCAGGAGGATGTCCGGCTTCCGGTCCCGGAGGGCGGGCATGAAGATGCTGAAGACATTCAACCGGTAGTACAGGTCCTCCCGGAACTTCCCCTGACGCATCGCGTTCTCGAGGTCGCGGTTCGTCGCCGTGATCAGGCGCACGTCGACGCTGATCGGCTGGACTCCGCCCAGCCGCTCGAACTCCTTTTCCTGCAACGCTCTGAGCAACTTCACCTGAGTCGATGGTGAAAGCTCGCCGACTTCGTCCAGGAAGAGCGTTCCCCCGTCGGCGAGCTCGAACCGACCCATCTTGCGCTCGCGCGCATCCGTGAAGGCGCCGGGCTCGTAACCGAACAGCTCGGACTCGATCAGCGTATCGGGCAGGGCGCCGCAATTGACCTTGACGAAGGGGCCCTCGGCGCGAGGCGAGTTGTAATGGATGGCGTGGGCGACCATCTCTTTGCCGGTGCCCGAATCCCCCCGAATCATCACCGTCGTCGGGCTCCCCGCCACCTGAGCGATCGCCTGGTAGACGTCGCGCATCTGCCGGCTGTTGCCGATGATGTTCCGGAAGTCGTAGCGCTCGCGTAGCTCTTGACGGAGCTGGTCGTTCTCCGTGAGGAGCCGCTTCCGCTCGGTCTCGACCAACCCATGCACCCGGACGGATTGGCCGATCATGGACGCAACCACCCCGAGGAACTCGACCTCGGGATCGAAGGTTCGATCGGCATCGTAGGGGTAGGTCACACCGAGGCTCCCCTTCGTCTTCCCGTCGACGGGAATCGGCATCGAGACGAAGCTCAGCTCCTCGTGCCCGCTCCCCTTCCAGACCTCGGTCCGGTCCAGGAACATCGGCTCCTGGCTCACTCGGGGGACCACAACGAGGCGACCGCTCTCGACGACGCGCCCCGTGACGCCCTCCCCGACCTTGTACTTCGCGCGGCGCTGGGCCTGCCAGGGGATCCCCGTGGCAGCCTCGATCCTGAGCTCCCCGCTCTGCTCATCGAGCAGCGTGACCGTACCGGCTACCGATCCGTGGTTCTCCTCGAGCAGCTCGAGTACCTGGATCAGAGCCGTCCGGAAGTCCAGGGAGGACGACAGAGTCTGCGAAATGTCGAGCAAGGTCGAGAGCTTGCGGACGTTCGTGACGCTCATGATCCGGCCGTTCGGTGTAGATGAATCGAGCGCGGAAGATGACGGTTTCGAATGATTGGCGCCACAGCCGTACAATTTTGTACGCCGGGCCCACCGGGTTTGCCCCAGCAGCCCGTAACCCGCGCCGCCGGCCTAGTTGGCGAGCGGAGCCACGTTGACCGTCAGCTCCTGGTCCGTGTAGAGCGAGCCGTCGTCGGCGCGCCCGCGCAAGACGTAGGTCCCCGGCTCGTCGAACGTGACGTCGACGACCCAGCGACCATCTTCCGGGATGGGCGGCGCCTCCCAGAAGGGGGACCACGGAGAGTTCTGCCAGGCCCTCGTGTCTTCCCAGGGCTTGATCTGGATGGGCTGGAAGGTGGCGTTCGCCTCGCCCCGATAGACGAACCAGGTGAAGTGGAGCCCGAGGGCCTTGGCGACGGTCACCCGATCCGGCTCCGTGAACGCGCGTTGGAGGGCACGCATCTCGGGGCTGATCTGCGCCGCAGCCGAGTCGCCCGCAGCCGGAGTCGCCGGCGGGGTACCCGCTGCGCCGCCCGAAGCGGCCAGCCGCTGGGCGCGTGCCCTCTCGCGACGCTGGGCCGTCGTGATCGGAAGCCCGTCGTCACTCACCCAGGCAGTGAGCGTGACCGGCTGGCCCACGCGCGCGTTCAGGGTACGAGGCCCGTCGATCCTGACCTGTGGAGCCGTGTTCGAGCGGGTCTCCGGGTCGCTGCGCCCCGCCCCGAGCGCGCCTGTCTCCGACGCGATCACGATGTTGTCGATGAGGAGGTCCTGGCGAAGCGACCCGTAGGCGACCTTCGTCTCGCCCCGGGTCCGCAGCGTCCAGACCAGCTCCTGGTCACCGAAGTCCGCGGGTACCCGCACCTTGAACGTGAAGCGGTTCCTCCGCGGCAGGAAATGGGTCGGCTGGCCGCGGTCGGCCGGGCCCGGGGAGAAGAAGTTGTCCTCGCCGACGGGGACGTCGAGCTCCTCCTCCCAATTCCGGTTCATGTACCCGAAGATCAGGTTGTACGAACCGTCCGGGTTGACCTCGAAGCCCTCGTACGCCGGAGATACCGTCTGGCCCCGCGAGTACGTCAGCGACTGCGCGGCCACACCCTCCCCCGCCATCAGGGCCAGCGCGACTGCCAGGAACGCTCGGAGCCAACCGCTCCCGCCAAGCCCCGACCGACTCATCGACTACCTCCGGCCGTCCGCGGGTTGGTCACCCCCGAGGACCGGCGACGGCACGGGGATGGAGTGGAGACAGAGGGGGCATCCAATCACGTGGTCGTTCTTGGTGAGCCCGAACCGGGCCACGCGCTCCTGCATCTCCTCCAGCAGCTGCTCGTCGGTCAGGGCAACCCGCATGCCCAGGTCGATGAACATGTTGGAGACCGACCGGTTCCCCGACCCCGACCAATTGCGGGGGTCCGGGACGTTCGTATTCGTCGGCGTGTTGTTCATGTAGCCGATGATGTGAAGCACGGTACCTTTCGGTAGGAGCGGCTGATAGCCGTCCTCGTACGCGTACCCGCGCACCCAGTTGTGATCGTAGCCCACGCAGGAGAGCGTCTCGACGTTGTAGCCCCAGATGGCCTCCAGGCACATGCGCTCGCCCGGGGCATGCAGGTGCGGCTCGAACGTGATGATCTTGGTGTTCCGCTCCAGCACCTCGTAGGCATGGAGCTCCTGCCGATCCGTCATCGCCTCGATGTCGATGTCCATCGCGTTGCCCAGCGCCACCGGGGCGCGGGGGTACTTGGGCTCGTAGCCCACCGGGTGGAACCGGAAGCCGATCAGGAGCTTGGCGCGCGTGTCCCGGCCGCTCGAGTGCAGGTGGACCGAGTTGGACACCACGCTCGAGCCGGCCCGCAGGAGCCGGCCCGCCTCGGGGTCGAAGATGTCGGCGTTGCGACCGACCTCATGTACCGGCCAGCCGGTGGCTTCGGCGTCCTCGAAGTCACCCGCGGTGGGGTCGTCCCCCTCGTTGAGCACGCGGGTGCTCCAGATCATGTGGTGGAAGATGTAGCGCCCGCCGACGGTCTGGCGGCCCGTGTCGGTCACGTCGACGTCGTTCACCTCGCGGATCTCGACCGACCGCACGTACCGGTCCTCGGCCAGCGGGATCGGGACGCTCTTGATCTCGCCCCACCAGTCCGGCGAGCCCGCCTCCATGTAGATCTCCTCGGTCTCGACGACCAGATCCGGCTCCCCGGCCGTCCACGTCACCTCGTCGTCGAAGACGAGGGGCGCGGGGAGGTCGGCCGGATTGCCCTCGGGGGCGCCTGCATCGACCCAGGCCGCGATGGCCGCGATTTCGGTATCGGAGAGCGACGGGTCGTTCTTGTAGTGCTGGATGCCGATCTCCTTCTCGACGTACCAGGGCGGCATCGCGCCCGCCCGGTCGCGGATCGCCGTCTTCTCCCGAATGCGCGGGGCCCAGCGGCGGACTTCCTGGTACGACACCAGGGACATGGGGGCCACCCCGGCCGGCCTATGGCACCCTTGGCAGCTCCGCTGGAGGATGGGCGCGATGTCGCGGCTGAAGGTGACGCCCACTCCCTCCTGGGCGACCAGGGGCTGGCCGATGGGGAGGGCGGCTGCGGCGAGGAACAAGGCGGGGATCGAAGCGGCGCGAGAGACGCGGATCGAACGGGGCATCGGTCGAACTCCGTGGAGGATCCGCGGGGGGCGCGGGGTCCTCCCTTGGAAGGGTCCGGGCCAGCGCCCGCAATATACGAACGGGACCCTGGCGGCCACCATGCAGAGGCATGGCCCCGATGGGCGGGCGAAGCTCCTCCCCGCCAGGGTGCCCGTCGCGACTTCGCAGCCGCCAGGCGGGCGTCAGGTCAGTTGCAGACGACCGTCCCGGGAGTTGTCGCTGGCGAGGCGTTCGAAGCCGAGCCCGAGCCGTAGAAGATCCCGCACTGCGCACCGGCGAGCCCGGAGTGTGTCCCGGTGGCCGCCCACCCCGTCCCCGTGGCCTCGTTGATCGAGATCGTGACGTTTTCACTGGGGTTGTAATCGGGCATCGCTGCCAGAGTCGCCGCGTAGGCGTACTGATTGGAGAGGTAGATCTCCTGCTGGCTCGCCAGGTTCTTGAGATCCGAGGTCACGGCGGAGATGTACGACTTCTCCCGCATCGCGGAGAACTTCGGGATCGCAATCGTGGCCAAGATGCCGATGACCACCACCACGATCAGCAGCTCGATGAGCGTGAAGCCAGCCGCGGACGGACGTCGCACGGGGAATCTCCGGGCAGTTGGAAACCGAGAAGGCGTCCTCTCGAAACCTCCTGTCAACCCTATGTCCGGCCCCGATAAGTGCGCAAGCCGGGGGGCGCCGGCCAGCTACTCTCGCCCAGCCGCCTGGGCGAGCGCCTCGTCCGTGCCCGCCACCAGCAGGGTGTCCGAGTCCGTGAGCCTCGCGTCCGGGTCGGGCGCGGCCTGGATGGTGCCCCGAAGCATGTCGTGCACCGCGACGACCGAGATGCCGTGCTTACGAGGCAACTCCAGCTCGCGGAGGGTCTTGCCGATCCAACCCTCGGGAACCGCCATTTCCTGCACACCGAACCCAGGGCTGAGCTGCACGTAGTTGAGCAGTGTGTGCTGGGCGATCCGCTTGGCGAGCCGCATGCCCGACTCGTGCTCGGGGAAGATCGTCTCGGTCACGCCGATCTTCTCGATCAGTCGGGCGTGGTCGTACGAGACCACCTTCACGTAGATCTCCTCGATGCCGATGTCACGCATGACGAGCGCCGTGAGGGCACTCGCGGTGATGTCGTCCCCGGTGCTGATCACGGCGGCGTCGGCGTCCTCGGCCCCAATCCGCTTGAGCGTCCGCAGGTCCGATCCGTCGCCTACCGCAGCGCGCGTGACCTTGCGAGCCATCTGATCGACGCGCTCCGCGTCGGTATCGATGGCGGCCACGTCGTAGCCGGCGGCGCACAGGGTCGCGGCCACGCTGGCACCGAAATTCCCGAGTCCCACGATGATGAAGCGCTTCATCCGATGAGCACGTCCTCGTAAGCGTACCGGAAGTCCCGATCGACCGTCGGGCGACTCAACGAGATCGCCGCAGCCAGCGCCAGGGGACCCACCCGGCCCACGTACATGAGAAGAATGATGATCCACTTCCCGGCGGAGTCGAGGTCGTCGGTGGTCCCCATCGAGAGGCCCACGGTGTTGAAGGCGCTGACGGCCTCGAACATGTGGTGGAGGAATCCGGGGCCTGCCTCCGTGCCCGCAGCCTCCTGGGTGAACGCGAGCAGGAGGATCCCCAACGTCACGATCCCGAAGCTGACGGCGAAGAGGCCCACCGCGCGTTGGATCGTGTCGTCCGGAATCGTGCGACTGAGCGCGTGGGCTCGATGGCCGCCGCGGAGTCGGGCGAGCGCGAGGAATCCAATGGCGGCCACGGTGGTGGTCTTGAGTCCGCCTGCGGTCGAGCCGGGTGAGCCGCCGATCGACATGAGCAGGATCGTGACGAAGTCCGTTCCGTCCGACGTCACCGCGTAGTCGACGCTGTTGAAGCCCGCAGTGCGGGGCGTGACGCTCATGAAGAGCGCGTTCGTCAGACGGTCCCAAAGGCCCATTCCGGCGAGCGTGTTCTCCCATTCGAGCGTAGCGAACGCGACCCAGCCACCGAGGATCAAGATCGCCGTCGTGCCCAGGACCAACTGGGTGTGGAGCGACAGCCGAATTCGGCGTCCGCTCCCCCGTCCCTTCCAGGCGAGGTGAAGCTCCTCCATCACCAAGAAGCCGATGCCCCCCGCCACCAGGAGGGCCATGAGCGTGCCCAGGGTGACCGGCGACGACTGGAAGCCCATCACGCTGTCGGAGAACGTCGAGAAGCCCGCGTTGCAGAACGCCGCGATCGAATGGAAGACCGCATGCCACGCCGCACTGGGGCCCAAGCTCGGCAGCCATGCTATGAAGAGGACGAGCGCCCCAACCGCCTCGAGCGCAAGCGTGAAGCGTACGACGTTGCGCACGAGCTCCTTGAAGTCGACGTCCGGCGCGACCTCCGCTCCGCCCGAGCTGACCGCCTGATGGTGGAGGGAGAGGCGCCTGCCCAGCGCCAGCATGAGGAGTGTCGTGAAGGTGATGATCCCGAGCCCACCCACTTGAATCAGCAGCGCGATGTACGCCTGGCCGAACGGCGTGAAGTACGTGGCGGTGTCGACGACGATGAGGCCCGTGACGCACACCGCGCTGGTCGCCATGAAGAGGGCATCCAGCCAGGACAGGCCTTCGCCCACGTAGAGGCCCGGGAGTACCCGGAAGCCCCCGGCCCCCAGAAGGATGAGTCCGGCGAAGGACAGGACGAGCAGTCGTTCCGGTCCCAGCGTCCTCCGGAACTGAGACAAGCGCGAAGGACGGCCCGGCTGCCGGGCCCGGCCCACGAGCGAGTCGGGGGTTGCCCCGGCCCGACCACCGAACGACGTGCTCGATCTCAGGTTACGATGCCGTCCTTCGCTCGATCGTCTCGGGTAGGCCCTTCATCCTCCGACCACCATTCTTGTCGGTCGGCTCGGAAGTCGACCTCCGGCACTTCGCATCATCTTCTGCTGCTCTTCAGCTCTTCTGACCCCCCGAAGAAGTTCGGCCGGGCAAGTGGAATGGGCTAGCCCCCCACCGACCGACAGGAACGACACGCCCGCGGGAACGCCCACCGAGGGCTTCAACCCTGGCATCCATTATCCTGATTCGCGGGTATACGATTTCAGAGGCGGATCGCGGAGGACCATGATGCCGATCAAAGTTGCATCTGCTTGCTTCATGTTCGCGCTCGGCTGCACGGTCGCGACGGAGCCCAGCGTCGACGCCCCCGGCGCGCTCGTCGAGACACACCGCTCGATCGTCGAAGGCACAGTGCTCGGCTCGGCGAACCAGCCGCTCGAGGATGTCGAGGTCGTGCTGCGGTTCGCGCAGAGCGGCGGCTTCCCGGCACCGACGATGCGCACCGACGGCGCGGGACGTTTCTTGTTTGTGCTCGCGATGTACAACGCTCCGGGTGTCGGCGCCGACTCGGCAGCGGCGACCGTGTACGCCTTCGCGCGCGCGCCGTTCTATAGTGTCACTGCCGCGGACCACGTGCCGGTGACGGTGCAGTTCCTACCGATCGCGCAAACGCCACCGCAGCTGACCGTAGTGATCAGGCTCAATACCCTCTAGGGGTGACGCTCATCTGAGACTTTCATACGGACTTCGACTACCTCGATCGGGGCGCCCGGATTGAGCTGCGGTCGGCTTCGCCGATCCTCGCTCGTCTCGGCGGTCGACCCTCCGGCCACTCCGTCCACTCTCTTGCGCCTCGGCTCGAACCTGCGGTTCTCACCCGGGCGCCAAAACATCATATGGACTTCGACCACCCGTATCGGGGCGCCCGGATTCGAACCGGGGACCCCCTGCTCCCAAAGCAGGTGCGCTACCGGACTGCGCCACGCCCCGAAGTGCTCCCATTTGTATGCTGCTTAGACGCTGTACCGCTCCAGCACTCCTGCACCTGTCACCCTCCAGTTCGGTCCTGGGGCACGTTACGAGCACGAGGCTGATGGCCCTCGGATCGAGCTCAGAAGCAGGCGTGCCCCAACGTCGCGACGGTGCCCCATTGAAGCAACGGCCGTGGGTCGTCAGCCGGTGTTCTGCAGGCCCCTCGCGATCCCGTTGATGGTAGCCAGGAGCGCATTACACAGCTCGCCATCCGGGCGCCCTTCGTCGCGCCACCGGCGGAGCAGGTCTACCTGGAGGATATTCATCGGGTCCACGTATGGGTTCCTCAATCGGATCGATCGTTGCAAGGTCGGGTCCGACTCCAGGAGAGCCGAGCTCCCCCGGATGTCGAGGATGGCCGCCACCGTGCGGTCGTATTCGAGCGTGAGGGTCTCGAAGACCCTGCGGGTCTCCGGCGGCGCCAGTCCGGTGTACATCCCGGCGATCTCCAGATCGGCCTTCGCGAGCACCATCTCCACATCCGCGAGGAGGGCGTCCAAGAACGGCCAGGCTGCGGCGGCCGCTCGCAGGCTATCCTCCCCGTGCTCCCGAAGAGCGGCTTCCAGCCCAGTTCCGAGTCCATACCACCCGGGGAGCATCGCCCGGCACTGGGTCCAGGAGAACACCCACGGAATGGCGCGGAGATGTTCGACGCCGGCCCCGGACCGGCGAGACGCCGGCCGCGACCCGATTGGCATGCGCTCGATGACGTCGATGGGCGTGGCGGCGCGGAAGTACTCGGTGAATCGCGGATCTTCGTGGACGAGGGAACGGTACGCCCCCCGGGCCGCGGTCGACATGGTGTCGGCCAGCGCTCGCCAACCCGGGAGCGTCGGAGTCTCCGGCTGTGCAGCGCGCAGAACGATCGACCCGAGCATCCGCTCCAGGTTCCGGAGGGCGATCGCGGGGAGTCCATACTTCGCGTCGATGACCTCACCTTGTTCGGTCAGTCGCAATCGTCCGCCAATGGATGCAGCCGGCATCGCCGCGACGGCCCGATGCACGGATCCACCGCCGCGCGACACCGTGCCTCCGCGACCGTGGAAGACCGTGAGGGTCACCCCTTGGCCCGCCGCGACACGAGCCATTCCTTGGAGCGCCCGTTGGAGGGCCCACCTGGCAGACGCGATGCCCCCGTCCTTGTTCGAGTCCGAGTAGCCGACCATCACCATCTGGCGGCCACCCCTTCGACTCAGATGGGGACGCACGATGGGATCGCTGAAGAGTCTCTCGAGGACCTCGGGAGCCCGTTCGAGGTCGGCGACTGTTTCGAAGAGCGGGGCCACATCCAGAGGCAGTTCATCGGACGAACCGAGTCCAGCCGCTCTCGCAAGCCACATGACGGTCAGCACGTCATCGACGTCGTGCGCCATCGAGATGATGTAGGGCCCGATCGCGTCGGGTCCGTGCTTGGTCTGCCCCTCCGCGATCGCTGTGAAGACGTCCATCGCCTTCGCCGCACGCTGGCTCGAGCCGCCGACCCGGATCCCCTCTGCATCCATGCCTCTCTCGAGCATCGCTCCGAGCCGTCGAGCGCGTTCTTCAGAAGACCGCATGGGCCAGGAGCCGTCGTCGAGGATGTCGGCGAGCACATCCCGCAGCTCCCTGGCGTCCTGCCGCACATCCAGCACGGCCATATGAAAGCCGAACGCGCGCACGCGCCGCAGCAGGCGGCGAACCCCGAAGAGCCCGGCGTGCGTTCCCCCGTTTTGCTCCAGGCTCTCGGCGATCGCCGCCAGATCCGTCGAGAACTCGTCGGGGCCAGCGTACCGGTGCTGGGAGTCTGCACCCGTGGCCGCCAGTCGAGCCCCGATCAGGTGGAGAAGCGTGCGGTACCCCATGCCGGCGTACCTGAGGGAGACGCCGGAAAGCGTGTCGGGGAACCACTCGGCGTACCGCTCGATCATTCCTGAAACCCGGTCACTCCACCGGACGCGAGAAGCCGACTGGGACAGGTGGTGGGCCAGCTTCTCGATCTCGCCCATGTACGCACCCAGGGCGAGATCACGGTGTCGCTGCAGCGTTGCGCGGACCGTGCCCGCGTCGACGTTCGGGTTACCGTCCATGTCCCCACCGACCCAAGAGCCGATGCGGACGAGTGCAGGACCCTCACCATCACCCTGAATCCCCATGTCACGGAGCGCCTCGTCCAAGCGCTCGTGCAACACAGGAAGCACGTCATAGAGCACGTGAGCGACGTAATAGAGAACGTGTTCCCGCTCGTCCGACACCGTCGGGCGGGCCGAGGGGTGTTCCTCGGTCTGCCAGGACGCGGTCACCTGCTCACGTATTCGGGCGAGAGACGCACGCTCCTGCTCGGGCGTGCGGGTCGGGTCGATCCTCGCGATGAGCTCGCGTGCGATGCGCTGCTGCTTGTCGAGTATGACGCGCCGAGTCGACTCGCTCGGGTGTGCCGTGAACACCGGTTCGACCCGCGAGCTCGCGAACAGATCGCGGATGCCGTCGCCGCCGACCCCGAGGGCCACGAGCCTCCGTACCGTGTCAGCGAGAGACCCTTCTTGGGGTGCGCCTCCCTCTCGCGCGTGATCGCAGCCGCGTCGGATACGGTGCACCCGTTCGGCCAGATTCACGACCAGGAAATACGTCGAAAAAGCCCGCACGACCTCTTCCGCATCCTTTGCGGATAGGCCACGCAATTGCACCTCGAGTTGCCAGGCCGCACCCTCGACACCCTCTCGCCTGCCTATGGC
The DNA here is from genome assembly GCA_964490285.1 of uncultured Gemmatimonas sp. Lineage (GTDB taxonomy): Bacteria > Gemmatimonadota > Gemmatimonadetes > Longimicrobiales > Gaopeijiaceae > UBA2982. The sequence continues at coordinate 15,683 of CAZBCN010000018.1, forward strand.
TGCGTGCCGGGCCGTCTCGACGCACTCGAACAGCTCGTCGCCACCCTGTTCCCGAATGACCTCGCCCACCAGGTCCCCGAGCAGGCGGACATCCTGCCGCAGCGGCTCGTCACTCGGCGGGAAGTCGATGTCACGGAGACTCAAGGATGCGCTCGCTCGGCCTTCGGATCGGGGGAGGGTTCACGCGAGCAACATGCGGTGTCGAGCGTGCATGCGCGAGCAATCTCGCATCGTGTGGCTACCAACGGACTCTCATCTACGCAACGGACGCAGGGACCCAGGGTTTCCGACCCTGGCCGACGGCCTCGAGGCCAGAAATGCGCTCAGGAAGTGTGTTCGGCAGCGCCGCGGCTCAGGCGAGGTCGCGGAAGGGCGCTCACGGGGCGCGAGCGGCGTCTGCCAGCTGTCGGAGGTACTCGAACGTGTACATCCCCGTCGAGTGACCGTCGCTCCACACGAACTGGAGCGCGTAACGGCCCACGTAGTGTATCGCCGTGGGATACACGCCTTCGTCGACCGCGTCCGCGCGGAGCGTGCGCACGCCGGTCATCTCGTCCACACACCCCGCACACGGACACAGCAGGCGGAGATCTCGCGGCGGGAACTCCGATGCCACTCCGTCCGCCCAAGAGATCCGAAGCCGCGCTTCATCCTCAGTCGGGCCGATCGCCACCGGCTCGACACGGGGATCGCGCGGGCTCACCGCGAGCGATCCCGAAGCACCGCGGCGAGCGCGCCGAACGCCCTCCCCCGATGACTGCGCGCGTTCTTCGCCTCTCTCGGCAGCTCGGCGAACGTGGCTCCGGACTGCGCGTCGACGACATGCGGATCGTACCCGAAACCACCGCTCCCGCGGGGCTCGTCGACGATCCAGCCGCGCGCCTCGCCCCGGAACAGCTGGGGTGGGCGGCCGGCCTCGACGAGCGCCGCCACGCACACGTATTGGGCCCCGCGGCGCTCGGGCGGCAGTCCCGCGAGCTTCGAGATCAGGTAGCGGTTGTTGGCCAGGTCGCGCTCGAGTCCCGCGAGGCCGTCGCCCGGAGCGAAGCGCTTCGAAAGGACGCCGGGGGCTCCCCCCAGAGCATCGACTTCGAGCCCGGAGTCATCGGCCACGGTCGGGAGGCCGGTGAGCGCTTGGTAGTACCGCGCCTTGGAAAGCGCGTTCTCCTCGAAGGTAGCGTGAGGCTCGAGGTGATCCTCGGCCGGGCTCTCGGTCACCCCCGCCTGATCGAGGTCGAGCAGCTCCAGCCCGGGCACTTCGCCGAGAATGTCACGGATTTCGCCGACCTTGTGGGAGCTCCGCGTCGCAACGAGCAGCTTCATCGCGCCGACGCGAGCGCTCGGGCCTGCGCAGCGAAGAGGGTGTCGAGTCCGGCAGCCGCGAGGTCGATCAGCGAGTCGAGCTGACTGCGCTGGAACGGATCGCCCTCGGCGGTGCCCTGCACCTCCACCAGCCCCCCGCTCTTGGTGCCCACGATGTTCATGTCCACCTGCGCGCGCGAGTCCTCCCCATAGTCGAGATCGAGCAACGCGACGCCGTCGACGAGGCCCACGCTCACGGCAGCGACGGGCTCGAGTAGCGGCGTCTGCTGCACGATCCCCTCGCGCAGCATCCACTCCGACGCGAGCGCGAGCGCCACGTACGCCCCCGTGATCGCAGCGGTACGCGTGCCTCCGTCGGCTTGTATCACGTCGCAGTCGACCGTGATCGTATACAGGCCGAGGCGCGTCATGTCCGTCACCGAGCGGAGCGAGCGCCCGATGAGTCGCTGGATCTCCTGGGTGCGCCCCTTCGCACCCGTGCGCTCGCGACTCGTGCGCGTGTGCGTGGCGCGTGGCAGGAGCGCGTACTCCGCGGTAACCCAACCCGCCCCGCTCTTCTCGCGCCACCGCTCGACCCCTTGTGTCACCGAGGCGGCACAGAGCACGCGCGTGTCCCCCGTCGCGATCAAGCACGAGCCTTCGGCATACGGAGCCACGCCGATCTCGATGGATACCGCTCGAGCCTGGTCGGCTCGTCGCCCCGCTCCACGTCCCGTCGTCACCTCACCTCCTTGGCTCGTCGGAGCAACTCGGTGGTCGAGCGCTCCGGCACGATCGGAATCAACTCCACCCGTCCTCCCGCCGCTTCGACCACGTCGCGACCGACAACGGCATCCAGCGTGTAGTCCGCTCCCTTCACGAGGACGTCGGGAACGATCGCCGCGATGAGCTCGGCGGGTGTGTCCTCGTCGAAGAGACACACGGCGTCCACGGATTCGAGCGCCGCAACCAGGAGCGCCCGGTCGCTCTCGGCCACGAGGGGACGCCCCGGAGCCTTTCCGAGTCGGCGCGCAGAGGCATCGGTGTTCACCCCGACGACGAGGGCGTCGCCCAGGGAACGGGCGCGATCCAGGTAGGTCACGTGGCCGACGTGCAGGATCTCGAAGCACCCGTTGGTAAACACCACCGAGCACGAGCGGCCGGGGCCGTAGGCCTCCACCACTCGGCTCGCCGAGAGCACCTTGGCCGACGGCGACCTGGGCTTCATCCGCGGGCCGCCCCGAGCACCAATCCCGACCCGCGCGCCCGAAGCTGCCGGGCCACCGACGCGCCCAGCAACTCGGGCTCGTCAAGCGGAGCCGTCAAATCCGATCGGACGAGGCGCGTGCCGTCGGCGCTGAGCGCCGCCGCCCACAGCCGCACCAGACGGCCGGAGGGCTGAGCGAACGAGCCGAGGGCGACGCCGGTCGGCGCATCGAGCGAATCCAGAAAGGCGAGCTCGGCGCGTAGGGCCGTGCGCGTCGGAAGGTGGTCGAGCGCGGTCACCTCGGCGATCGGATGCCGCGCGACCAGCGCGATCATCCCCTGCCCGGGCTCGGGAAGCCACGCGCGGGGGTCCAGGACCTCACCGACCCGAGCGGCGAGCCCCGCGCGTCGGACGTGGCCGGACCACAGTATGGCCGCGGCCAGGTCCCCCGCACCCGGGACTGCGTCGGCATCGATCTCCACGGCCACCAGGTCCGGGCGGTGGGCGCTCAGGAACGCCCGTCTTCGCGCCCCCGCGACCCCGACCCGACTCCCCGACGGCAGGGACCTCATCGGACCCGCTTCGCCTCGTAGGCCGACGAGCACATCGCGTGGATCCTCTCGGGGCAGCACGGCGAGGAGGGTCAGGCCGTCCGTCGCAGAGCCGCGGAGCGCACCGATCCCCACCAGGGCCAGGTCCACGCTTCGCTCTCGAATGCCGTCCAGCGGATCGATTCCCGATCCGCGCACAGACTGCGCGGGGCCGATGGGCTCGACATCGACGCCGGCCGCGACGAGTCGGTCGCGCACTTCGGCGGCACGCGCCGCAACGTCCGAATGGGTCGCCAGCCTGGCCGTCACGGGCTCGACTCGGTTGCGGGGAGGGCCGAATCTACCAGTTGGATTGGGCGCCGTCCACGATGCGCTGGACGAGGATTTCGATCGCTTCCCGGCGGCCTCCGTCCTCGGGCGCGCCCTCGGCGAACTCGCCCTGGCCGACCACGCCGCTCGACTCCCATAGGATCACGTTCTCGACGAGGTCGACGATCTGGACGCTCACGCCGATGCTCACCTGACGCTGCAGGACCTGCGGCGCTCGACCTCCACCGGTGGATGTGTAGTTCGGCGCAATCACATCGTAGCGGGTGATCGACCCGCGCACGATGGCGTCCGCCACGTCCGCGCCCGCGGTGCGGATGCCCAGGGCCCCCGGGAGGTTGCGGAGGAGCTGGTCGTACAGCTCGGCCCCGACCTCGAATCGGTTCGTCTCGTTCTCGAAGGGCTCGATCGCGATGGTGCGGATATGCGGCGGCGGAAATGATCCGGCACGGAACGAGTAGTTGCACGCCGTCAGCCCGGCCATCATGACGACAGCCCCCAGGAGCACGCGCATGGGGTTACTCAGCCGGGTCCCAGATCTCGGGATCGAACGGCGCGACGATCGAAAGCGACTCGCGCACGAGCCTGAGCTCGCGGAACTCCGCCACGTTCCGATACGTCGCCTCCAAGGGATAGCGCGCGTCTCGCTCCACCCCGACGTCGACGCGCTGCACGACGCGCCCACGGTCCACGATCTCGAGTGAGCTCAGAAGTCCTCCGGCCACGCGGTAGTGAATCTCCCCTCTCTCGGCATAGGCGTATCGGAGGCGCACCGCCTCGCCCTCCAGGCGATCGGCCCCGAGCATTCGCGCTCCGGCCAGCGGGTGAAACACACCGAGCGCACCCCACATGAGGGCGGGTGGCGGCAAGATATCGTTCGACGATCCGGGGGGAAGACGGAGCTCACCGTCGACGAGCGCCGCGCGCACAACCGTCTCGCCGTTGTCGAGAAAGAGGTCGAGGCGTGCCTTGTCGGGAGGCTCGACGCGGGCCACGCCGCGGCCCCCCAGGCGTTGTCCGCCGTCGTTGAGCTGCCACGCGAACACGATCCGAAGAGGATCCTCCAAGCCAGTTCGGCTGCGGAGATCAGCTGCCGCGCCCTCCGGGTCACCCACCGGACCGATCACGACCGGCCCGCGCGGTGCGCACGCCGCAGACAGGAGCGCAGCCGTGAAGAGGAGCGCGCGCGCGGGAATGGACATGGTGGCGTCCTACCCCTTCCAGGCGGTGTCGGTCCGCGCCTACCTTCGTGAGTGACCGCCTCGAAACCCGTGCTCGTGGCCTCCGATGCCCACCTGGGGGCCGCATCGCCCGATCAAGAGCGAGCTTTCCTCGCCTGGCTCGACGGGGCGGCGGAAGAGGCTTCGTGGATCATCCTCGACGGCGACCTCTTCGACTTCTGGTTCGAGTACCGGACGGGGACGACCCGCGGGTACGAAGCCGTGCTCACCCAGCTACGCCGGATCGTGAGCGGGGGCGTTCCCGTGACGCTGATGGGAGGCAATCACGACTGGTGGGGCGGTCGGTACCTGCGCGAGGAGGTCGGCCTCGAGTTCCTGCAGGAGCCGGTGGTGCGCGAGGTGGCGGGCCGACGTACGCTCCTGGCGCACGGTGACGGTCTCGGAAGAGGAGACGTGGGCTACCGGGTGCTGAAGGCGGCGCTCAGGAGCCGGACCACGCGTCGGGCGTTCGGGATGCTCCCGCCGGCCGTCGGGGATCGCGCAGCCAGGGCGGTATCCCGCACGGGCCATCAGTGGGACGTCTACACCGAAGGTCACCTCGCGCGGTCGGCCGCCCTCGAGACGTGGGCCCTCGAGCGGCTCCGTCGGGACCCGGAACTCGATCTGATCGTCTTGGGTCACACGCATGTGCCCCTCCTGCGCGAGGCGGAGCCGGGCCGGTGGTACGTCAACACGGGAGACTGGGTGAAGCACCGGACCTACCTGAGGCTCGTGCCGGGCCACGACCCGATGCTCGAGCATTGGAACGGGCGCGCGCCGTGAAGGGCGTCTGCATCCTGCTCGCTGCGATCGCCGGCCTGGTGATCGCGGCTCCTGTCCAGGCCCAGCAGTCACCCGCTCAGTTGCCCGCCGCCGCGCCCTCGCCGCCCCCCCTGGCGATCTCCCCCCGCGGCGCACTGGTGCGCGCGATGATCGTGCCGGGATGGGGGCATGCGGCGATCGGCTCCTATACGCGAGGAGGGTTCTACTTCACCCTCGAGTCGTTGACCGCGTACACCTTCCTCCGGACGCGCAGCCGCCTCTCCGACGCGCGCGAGCGCGCGGCGTTCCGCGAGAGCTTCCTGCGCGCGGGCCTCACCGCCCAAGGCGTCAGCGACCCCGCCGCGATCCAGAGCGCGCTCGATCAGGACGGCGTCCTCCAGGGCCTCGAGGATCTCGCCTCGTCGAGGGAGAGCCAGCAGGAGGACCTCGTGGCGTTCGGGATCTTCCTGCTCTTCCTCAGCGGGGCCGACGCGTACGTGTCCGCGCATCTGGCGCGCTTCCCCGCGCCCATCGAAGTGCAGGCCCGGCCGGGTCCCGGAGGCGGTGCGGAGTTGGCCGTGCGGATTCCGCTGGCCCGATAGGGCGCGGCCGGCGGGGTGGCGGGAGCGTGTGGGAATCGAACCCACCCACCCGGGTTTTAGCCGGGCTGCACGGTTTTGAAGACCGCCGGGAACACCAGTCCCCCTCCACCCCCCCATGAGCCCGCTACGACGGGGTCGGAGGATAGGGCGCCTCGCGAGACCCGCCAAGAGGCTCGCGGGCCGCGCGCCACTCCTCCATGAGCCGGTCGAACTGGTCCGTGAGGTGCGCCCGCTGCTCGGCCAAGCGGTCGCGTCCCCGCGAGAGCCTTCGCGCGCGTAAGAATACGCGCAGGTCTTCGCGCACCTCGGCCTGACGGTCCCGCCACGCGACCGCGGCGAGGCCGGTCACCGGCAGAAGCACGAGCGCCACCATCGAGGAACGGACGCCCGCCAGGAGCCATGTGGCGAGCACGAGCGCAATGAGCCAGAGCGGAAAGGCCAAGATCGCGGCGCCGATCTTGTAGGTCGCGACCTGGTCCAGCTTGGGGCGAAAGCGAGGGGCCACGTAACTCGTGAGCATGAACGGCACGAACCAGATCGCCATTCCCAGGAGCGCCACCGGAAGCACCAGCACGAGCATGGAGAGCTGGCGTGCGGCGTACGCGAGGACGTTTCCACGCCGGTAGCGCCGAGGGACGTCACCTTCGCGCGCCCCAAACAGTGTGAGCAACCGCTGGTAGCGGCGCACCTCCGCGCTCAGGGCCGCGAGACGTCCAGGATCGGCCCCTCGTAACCACCGAAGTCCGTCGGCGAAGCGATGGAGACGAGGGAGGCGGTCGGCCATGGGCTCCCGCTCTCGCCAGCCCGCGAGCCTCTTCTGGCGCGCGTAGAGCCGTTCGGCGACATCGACGAGCTCGGCGTCCTCCGGATACTCGAAGTTGAGCGTCAAGCGCTCCAGCCGCTCCTGGATCATGCCGGTCAGGTTGCGCACGGCCTCCCGTTGGTCCCGCTCGTAGTCCGTCCTCAGGTCGGCGACCTCGATCGGTTCGCCGAACGCCGCGATGGCCCGTCCGCGGAACGCGTGCTTGCGACTGTACGTGAGACCCACCGGCTGGATCCGGAGGCCGAGCCCCCAATCCCGCCGCGCCTCGGCCATGAGCGCGATCCGAGCGGCACCCGTGCGCAGGGGCGTCAGCGCGGGCTCCGAGTGGCTCTGCCCTTCGGGATAGATCTGAACGGCTCCGCCCGCATGCAGTGCACCGATGGCGGCGTCGAACGTGCGCTCGTTCAGGTGCATCATCTCGGGCTCGTCTTGGCGACGGTAGACCGGAAGACCGCCCAGGCCGCGGAGCACCGTTCCCACCAGGGCCTGCTCGAAGAGCGGTGCCTTGGCGAGCGGTCGCGTGGGCCGGCCCGCGGTGTGGAAGATGACCAGCGGATCCACCAGAGCGTTCGGATGGTTCGCCGTGACGAGCACCGGCCCAGGTGGGAGCGTCGGCCCCGTGCGCTCCACGTCGTAAAAGATCGCAACCGCCCAGCCGACGAGCTTGGTGATGATGCGGGGCAGCACGCTTCCTGGGTCCGCGGGCTACAGCGGCGGGCCGCCCCCGCCTCCCCCGCCAGACCCTCCGCTCCCGAAGCCGAGGGATTCGAAGCCCCAGTACGTCATGGCTCCGATGGCCCCGATGACGATCCCGCTACGCCACCACGAGAAGCTCCTCCGCTCGACCGAGGCGACGTTCGATTCGGGAATGCGGACCGTCCATCCGTTGCCGGGGAAGCCGTTTCCGGTGACCGCCTGGAGCCAGGTGGCGGAGAGCACCAGGTCACCGCCGTCCACCCGGACCATCTCTCCTTCCACCACATCGATGTTGTTGACCGTGATCGCCGACAGCTCGAACGCCGCCATCGTGTTCAGGCGAGCGCGTAGGGGGGCGCCCTGCGGCTCCATCGTCACCGTCGCGGGCACGTAATGGTAGCAGCCAGCTGCGCCCCCGAGCGTGAGGGCCAGCACCAGAAAGGTCGTCCGTCTCATGAACATTGTTACACGGCTCCATCGCACAGGAGCCGGCCACCCCCGAAGGGGTGGCCGGCTCGTCTGGTTACCGCCGACCGCGAACCCCGCGCCCTTCTACCTCACGGGCAGGGATTCGGATCGTTGTCGTTGGCCACTGGCTGACTACCCACGTCCGGAACGTTCGTGTTCGTCTGCCGCTCCTGCTGGCCGTAGAACAGGCGCCGCGGAACGCCGCCCGCCCGAGGCGTGAAGCCCGGCTGGCAGGTCCGCTTGTAGTCGTTCAGCGCCTCGGGGTTCAAGAACATCGCGATGTACTTCTGGCGCATGATCTCATTACGCAGCGCCGTACCCGTCAGCGCGTCGTTTGCCGCCTGCTGGGCATTCAACGCCGTTGCGCTGAGACCGTGCTCCGCTTCTTCGCAGTCGAGCGCCGCGTCGGCAGCAGCCCGCGCGTTCGCGGCGGTACCGCCTGACCCGAGCGTGGCCTCCGCGATGATGAACTGGTTTTCCGAGCAGGTCACGATCGGGAAATCGTAGTTCGACGCCCCGAAACCCGGGTCCGCGAGAAGCGACCGGACGTCGGTCGTGAACACGTACGCCGGCGGGGTTCCGATCCGGGAGAAGTAGCGGGGCAGCCTCGGGTCGTTGTCCGCCACCATCAGCGGCCCGAGGAAGTCACCGCCGCCGATGTAGCCGGACCGGTCACGGAAGAACTGATACCAGAGGCTGTTCTCCGTGGCGGCCGTCGAGTGCTGCGCCTTCCAGTTGCCCGCAGCGCTCGTGATGCCCTGGTTGGCCTGAGCCAGCGCCAACGCATAGTTCGCGGCGCTCACCTCGGCCATGTGCATGTAGAAGCGGGCCTTGAGGGTACGCGCCACCGCAGTCCAGCGTGCGGTGTTACCGGCGAACCAGAGGTCGACGGAGCCCGGACCGGAGCCCGTCCCGGCCAGGTCCGTGATGGCCTCGTCCAAGAGCGCCTGCACCGCCGTGTACACCGCGGCCTGATCGTCGAGCACCGGGTTCGCGATGTTCGGGTCGACCGCCTCGCTATAGGGGATGTCCCCCCAGTAGCTCGCGGTCATACCGACGAGGTACGCCTCGTGGATCTTGAGGATGCCGGCGTACGGGGCGCGGCCCGCCGCTTCGGCCTGGGCGATGGCCTGCCGGATGTCGATCAGGCCGCCCTGCGTGTACACGCGCTCGAAGTCGTCGTCTGCGTCCGACTCCGTCAGCGTGTAGTTGTCCAGCGCCTCGAACTGCCGGTCGACTCCCGTCATCTGCTGCGTCCACATGGACGAGAGACGGGAGAGCTGACCCTCCGCGAAGAAGAACAGGTTGACCTGGGCGCCGGTGAACAGCTGATCGACGCTCGCGGTCGCAACCGCGTTCGGGTTCCCTTCGATGGGGCTGATGAACTCGCACGAGCTCACCCCCATTCCCAGCAGCGCGACCGAGAGGACGCGCCACGACCGATTCATCGTAGTCATGGTGATCTCCTCAGCGCGTGATGGTCAGGTTGACGCCGAACGAGCGCGTCTGGGGGTTGTTGAAGTAGTCGATCCCGCGGCCGAGCGTCTGGCCGTCGAGGTTGCTCTCGGGGTCGATACCGGTGTAGTCCGTCCAGGTGGCCAGGTTGCGGCCCACGAGCTGGATGTCCAGCGTCGAGAAGCCGATGCGCGACAGCCAATCCTGGTTCCGCAGCGTGTACGCGATCGACACGTCACGGAGCTTCATGAAGCCCGAGTCCTCGATGGTCTGACTCGCGGGACCGGAGAACGAAGAGCCGTTTCCGCGGAACCAACGGAGGTCGATCGGAACCGCCGTCCCCACACCGGGACCGGCGTACGAGAACTTCGAGTAATGTCCGCACCAGTCGTCACCGCAGTCGTCTCCGAACGTCCGGGTCTGACCGGCGCCGTGGTACGCCTCGGTGTCGGCGTGGGTGCCGAAGAAGTAGAGCGCCCCGCGCGTGCCGTTCCAGGTATCACCGCCGCTCTTGATGTCGAGCAGCGCGGAGATACGCAGGTTGTCACCGATGCGCACGTTGTTCCGAATGCTGGCGGTCCAATCCGGGTTGGCATCGCCCGTGACGCGGCTCTGCGGGTCGTACTGCGGATAGCCGTCGTCGCCGAGGAAGACGTCACCGTTGCTCCAACCGGTGAAGTCGTTGTCGATGTCGTACCCCTCGTCGCTGAGGCTCCCGTTCCCGAAGCGGATGAAGTCGTCCGTATAGTGCACGCCGATCGGGTAGCCGTACTGCTTCACCCCATTCTTGGTGAATTCGCAGCTGGTGAAATCGTCCGGACGGTCCGTGCGCGGCGCCACGACCGAATTCGTGGCCCCCGTGAAGCCGGTCAGGCTGAACTCCTCGCTGCCCGCCAGCTCACGCGTGCAGCTGGTGTTCTTCGCCCACTGACCGTTGATGTCCCATCCGATCAGGTCCGTCTCGACGACGTTCGCCGTCGCGGACAGCTCCCAGCCCGAGTTCGAGAACTCGCCCGCATTCTTGAAGGCGCTGAAGAAGCCGGTGCTCGGCGCGACGTTCACGCCGAGGATCGCGTCGGTGGTCAGTGCGTTGTAGTACGTGACACCGAAGCTCAGACGGTCGTCGAGGAAGGCGACGTCCAGACCCGCCTCCCATTCACGCGTCCGTTCCGGCTCGATGTCTTCGTTGCCGAGCGTCGCGTCGCTCACCACGCCGTCGAAGCCGGCGTAGATCGTCTCGAGACCGTTCGGCTGGAGCCAGCCGTCCGTGATCGTGCCCGTCACGAAGGAGCTCACGTTGCTGAAGACCGGGGGCTGCTTGCCGGCGATACCGAAAGCGAAGCGCGCCTTGGCGAACGAGAGCGGGGTGCTCTCGACGTAGCGGGTGAAGTCCCACGCCAGGCTCATCTTCGGATACAGGAAGCGCTTGTCCCCCTGGCCGAACGTATTCGAGCCGTCGAGCCGCGCGGCGCCCGTCAGATAGAGTTGCTCGTACAGGTCGATGGTCGCCTGTGCGAAGTACCCGTCGGTGCGCACCGTCTCGGTGTACTCGTTCGGAACCTTGTCGACCGCGAAGTCGAGCTGATCTGTCCCGAGGATGATGGTCTGGCCGTTGACCTGGTACCGCCGGTACTCGCGGTGGTTCAGGCTCTGCCCGACGGAGAGCGTCGCATCGATGTTCTCGTTCAGGCTGCGCGTCGCCGTGGCGACCAGGTTGTGGTCGATCTGGAGGTTCACCAGGTCGGCGCGAATGAGCCTACCATTCGGGAAGTCGGAGGAGCTCTTCGGGAACACCGTCAGGCGCTCGTCGGCCGAGTAGTCGGCACCGAGCGTGTAGTTCACCTCGAGCCACTCGAACGGCGTGTACTGGGCGCCGACGTTGCCGAACGTGCGCGACACCTGCGTGGTGTTCGTGATCTCGTTGGCGATCCAGAACGGATTGTCGTACCCACGCCCGCCGCTGGCCGACGTCGGGTTCTTGAGCCGGTAGCTGCGGTGGAAGCCGTTCCCCGGGTCGAGGTACGGCAGGTTGTTGAACTCGGGAGGCGTCCTGAGCCCACCGAGCTGGATGCCCGAGATGTTCGAGCCCTGCTGGACGAAGTCACCCGCCCCGTCCGTGTAGGCGATGTTGCCGGTGATGCGCAGGTCATCGCGGAAGCTGTGCCCTGCGCGCAGACGGACCGTCGTTCGCTCGTAGGCCTGCGGTCCGACGATCGTGCCGTCGTTGTCGAGGCGCCCGATCGACAGGTAGTAGTCCGTCGACTCGTTACCGCCCGACCAGGTGAGGAACTGATCGCTCACCAGACCGGTCTCGTAGAGCTCGGTGGCGTGGTCGTACACCGGTGTGCCCGCCGCGAGCGCCGGTCCCCAAGTCGCCGAGCTGTTCGGCGACGTGTTCACCGTCGGGTTGGCCGGGTTGACCAGGCCTTGACCATACGCCCGCTGGAGCGGAACGGTGTTGGAGACTTCGTTCCAGGTGAACGAGCTCCGGTACTGGATCGTGTTCGTGCCCGGGCGACCGCGCTTCGTCGTGATCATGACCACGCCGTTCGCGGCGCGTGATCCGTAGATCGCCGCAGCGGCGGCGCCCTTCAGGATCTCGATGCTCTCGATGTCGTTCGGGTTGATGTCGGCGGCGCGGTTGGTGAGCGCCGTGCCGGCCGTCGTCGTCTCGATCTCGGTCGTGCTGTTGTCGATCGGCACACCGTCGACGACGAAGAGGGGCTGGTTGTCGTTGATCAGGGAGTTCGCACCGCGGATGCGGATGTACGAGCCGGCGCCCGGATCACCCGACGAGCTGGTGACCTGCACGTTCGGCGCCTTGCCGGCCAGCGCGGAGACCAGGTTGGTCTCTTGGCTGAGCGCGATCTCGTTCGAGCTCACCGAGTTGATCGTCACGCCGAGCTTCTGGCGCTCGATGTCGAGCCCGACGCCCGTGACGACGATCGCCTCGAGAAGGAGCGGGTCGTCTGCGAGCACGAAGTCGACGACCTGCGTCCCGGGCTGCAGCGTGATCGTCTGCACCTGTGACGTGCGGCCGATCTGGCTGGCGCGAACGTCGACCCGAGCATCGCCGACTCTGCGCGACGCGGGCACGATCAGGAGGAAGCGACCCTGCGCGTTCGACAGAACGCCCAGGTTCAAGGATTCGATGAAGATGGTGGCGGCTTCCACCGGTACGCCGGCAGGCGTGAGAACGCTGCCGGTGAGCGTTGTAGGCTCTTGGGCGGAGGCCGGGGTGCTCGCGATCGCGAGGGCGATCGCGCACACGGACAGCTGACGGAGAAGGGGTCTCACATCAACCTCCCAGCAGGGGTTGGAGTTTGTGGAACCACCCTGAACTTCTATAAGGTGTCCGGGTCGTTGGCGGGCCCGGTCAGGGTGCTGAGAAACGCTCGGCAGGGCCGAGCTCAAAACAGCAGCGCCGGGGCGCGGCGACTGCCGCGACCGCCCGTGAACGCCCCCCGAACCCCCTCCCCCCCAGCGTAACGGCGGAAAGGTAGACAAGGGGGGTGCCTTGGAGCAACGGCGCTGTTACAAGTCCCAAAAACAGCCGGTCCCCGGGGCATCTGCGCTCAGACGGCGAGCCGGGCGATGCACTCGATTTCGACCCGGACCTGGCGCGGAAGGGCCGCGGCCTGGATGGTCGAGCGGGCAGGCCGGTTCGCTTCGAAGCGCCTCGCATACACCTCGTTCATGGCCGCGAAATCGGCCATGTCGGCCAAGAACACCGTCGTCTTCACGACCCGGCCGAGCGATGACCCCGCTGCACCGAGGACCTCGGCGAGGTTGGTGAGCACGCGCTCGGTCTGCTCGGCGATGCCGCCCGCGAGCACCTGGCCCGTCGCCGGGTCGATCGGGATCTGTCCAGAGCAGAAGACCCACTCACCAGCCACGATAGCCTGCGAATACGGTCCGATCGCTGCAGGTGCGCGGTCGGTGTGAATCGATTCGAGTTTGCTCATATACCGCTCTCCGGGAATCTCGGGTTCAGCCCAGTGCGTCTCGTCGGACGTGCGATCGAATCTCGGAGGGGGAGACCGTCTGCACGCCCGACTTCCCTACTCCGACCGCCGCGGCATGGTTGGCGAGCGCGGCCGCCTCCTCCGCCGTGGCACCCGCCGCGAGCGTGAGCGCCACCGCGGCCGTGACCGTGTCGCCGGCTCCGGACACGTCGTATACGTCACGCGCGACCGCATGGAGTCGGCCGAGTGATCCGCCCTCCGAGCACAGTGCCATGCCGCGCTCCCCCAACGTGAGCAGAAGGTGGCAGCATCCGAGCCGGGCGCGCGTCCTCTCCATCCAGTGGGCATCGTCGGGCTGGATCGTTTCTCCCAACGCGTCGGCGAGCTCACGCGCGTTCGGCTTGAACACGGTTGCCCCCCGAAAGGCGAAGAAATTTCGACGCTTCGGGTCCACTACCCACGGGATTCGTCCCGACCGCGTCGCGTCTGCGACAGCCGTGACCACGGCGGGCGCAAGGACGCCCTTGTCGTAGTCCTGGACCACCAGGACGTCGCACTCGGAAGCGTGCACGCTCACTCGCCCGGCCAGCTGAGCCGCGAGCTCGTCGTCGACGTTCGCGTCCCGCTCCCGGTCGAAGCGGACAACCTGCTGGTGCTGCGCGAGCACCCGGGTCTTCACGGTGGTCGGTCGGTCACGTGCGCTCACCACCCCGTCGCAGGAGATGCCGCGCTCCGTGAGCGCCGCGAGCAGCGACGCACCCTCCGGGTCGGTGCCGACGCATCCCACGACCGTGCACGAGCCGCCGAGAGCGACCACGTTGGCGGCTACATTGCCAGCGCCTCCGACCCCTGAGCGCTCGGACTCGACGCGTACCACGGGAACTGGAGCCTCGGGAGACACACGCTCGACGCTTCCCGAGATGTAGCGATCGAGCATCAGGTCGCCGGTGACCAGGACGCGGAGACCTCGGATGCGCTCGAGCAGCTCATCGATCCGGGCCGGATCCACCAGGCTCAAGACAGCGCGTCTTCCAGGGCGCGGAGAAACGCCGCATCCCCCTCGCGGATCGGGCCGTATTGCATCCAGCGGAGGATGCCCTGCCGATCGATCAGGAACGTGCCGGGCAGACCGAGCACACGATAGATGTCGAGCCCCCGCATGCGCGGGTCGTGCAGGATCGTGTACGTCACGCCGAACTCCTCGACGAACGACTCGATGTCTCGTCGGGCGTTCCCCACGTCCTGGGAGATCCCGAGGATCCGGAACCCGCGATCGGCATGCTCCTCGAACAGGGCTTGGAGGTAGGGCGTTTCCGTGCGGCACGGCACGCACCACGTCGCCCAGAGGTTCACGAGCACGACCTCCCCTCGCAGCGACGCGAGGGACACCGAATCGCCCTCGAGGGTCGCGGTGACGTACTCCGGCGCAGGGCTCCCCAGCTGTGGCCCGCGCGCCTCGACCGAAACGCACGCGGACGCCGCGAACAGCGACGCGAGCAAGCCGAGCTTCCGCGCGTTCACGGCGCGACCTGTTCGACGGTGGCGACGCGCACCGTGGGAAGGGACCCTGCAACGTCCGTCCACGCAACCAACACCGTCCCATCGGGTGTTTGGATCATGCGGGGGAAGCCGCTGGCGCGCTCCGACGAGGATGCGCTGACCCCGAGACTCTCGCCGGCCGTGCCGTCCGCGGTGACGTGCCGGACCCGGACTTCGGCCCATTCCCCACCCGTCCGCTCGAGCCAGCTCACCAGCACGGAACCGTCTGCGAGCATGAGGAGGTCGACGCGCCCCGAGGGATCCCCGTCGTCGACGACGGTCGGCTCGGCGAACCGCTCGCCCGAGTCTCGCGAGAATGCGACCTTCACGCGGGGAACGTCGTTCGCCGCCGTGAACCAAGCGACCGCGACGCGGTCTCCGCGCGCGGCCACAGCGGGTCCGTTCACCGGGCAGGCTCCGGTCTCCCACCCGTCGATGTGCACCGGCCGCCCCTCCGTCCACACCCCGTTCACGCTGCGGGTCACGTAGATGTCGCGGATCTCCTCGGGGCTTCGGTCACGGTATACCACGACCGGACCCAACCCCGTCACTGCAGCATCCGTCTGACAACAGTCGCAGACACGCGCATCCAGCACGGTCTCGGGGCCGGCCGGGCCCGACGCGGACATCGATCTGATGTAGAGGGACATCTCGTCGGTCGGCGGTTGTCCCGACTTGCCGGGAGCGTAATTGCGGCCGTCCAGCCAGATGAACGCCAGGTCGCCGCCCAGGGGCGCACTCGCAACGAACCCATGCTCCGTGGGCGTTCCGTCCTCGTGCGGCGTCCACGGGTCGGACCACGTCGCCCCACCGTCGGACGATCGCACCACACGAATCCCGTAGTCGTAGCCCCCCTCCGCCCCGCGCTCGAGCCAGTGGGCCCAGAGTGCGCCGTCGGGGCCGGAGACCACCGAGGGAAAGTCGGCCCAGTTCACGAAGAACCGGTCGCTCGACTCGATCAGCGACGGCTCGCTCCAGCCCCCCGCGGTGAAGCGTGCGAAGAGGAAGTCGTGCGCGTCGTCCGCCCGCTGGAGCCAACTCATATAGACCAGGTCTCCCGCGGCGGAGAGAAAGGGCTCACCGCTGGCGGGCCCGGCCGGAGATACGATCTCCCGGCTCGACAGCGACGTGGGAGGCGCCTCCCGCGCGCAGCCCCCGAGGAGGACGGCGAGCATGAGCGGGGGGATATCTCGGCGACGCATGCCGTGAATGTCGGCGCGTGTGCCCATGGCGGTCAACGCGCCCGGGAGCGACGTTCGGTCCAGGATGGCTCGGACCGGTCGGCGAGGGCGCGGGTAACGTAGGACGGGTCTGAGGAATCAAGGATGTGTCAATCTCCCGGGCTGGATCGTCCTAGTCTGCCGAGGTGTGACGCCCCACCGGCCAATCAAGCGAGATGCCGACGACGATGCGCTCCCAGCTGCGGATGATTCGACTCCTGACGGCGACCCTCCTGAGCGGGGCGGCCTTCTCGTTCCTGCCCGCGTCCGCCGAGGCCCAGTTCGGGCGCAACAAGGTCCAGTTCGACGACTTCGCGTTCCGGGTCATGGAGTCCGATCACTTCGACTGGCACTTCTACGAAGCGGGGGCCGAGGCCATGCGCGACGTCGCGCGCATGGGCGAGCGCTGGTACGAGCGCTTCGCGCGCACCTTCCAACACGAATTCGAGGAGACGAAGCCCGTCATCATCTACGCCGACCATCCCGACTTCCAGCAGACCAACACGCTCGGCGGCTTCATCGGCGAGGGAACCGGGGGCGTCACCGAGTCTCTCAAGAACCGGGTGATCATGCCGCTCACCGGTTCGTACTGGGACTCCGACCACGTGCTCGGCCACGAGATCGTGCACGCCTTCCAGTACAACATCGCGCAGGCCCGTCCGGGTGGCTTCCAGGGCCTGTCCACCCTTCCGCTGTGGTTGGTCGAGGGCATGGCGGAGTACCTCTCCGTCGGCCGTGACGATCCGCTGACCGCGATGTGGATCCGTGATGCGATCCTGAACGACGACATGCCCACCATACGCCAGCTCACGCGCGACTCACGGTACTTCCCCTACCGGTTCGGTCAGGCGCTCTGGGCCTACGTCGGCGGCCGGTACGGGGACGACGCGGTGATCGAGATCTACAGGCGGTCGCTCCGGGTCGGCTTCGAGGGCGCGATCAACCAAGTGATCGGTATGGGCACGGACACACTCTCGGTCCGCTGGTGGGAGCAGGCGGAGCGCGAGTACGGTCCGTTGATGGAGGGAAGGTCCGCGCCGGCGGATCAGGGGCGCCTACTCCTGGCCCCGAGCACCGGCAGCGGTGAAATCAACATCTCGCCGGCGCTCAGCCCGGACGGCCGCTACGTCGCGTTCCTCTCCGAGAAGGATCTCTTCTCCGTCGACCTGTTCATGGCCGACGCCGCGACCGGGGAGATCATCCGCAAGCTCTCCAGCGCGAGCTCGGACCCGCACATTCAGGCGCTGCGGTACATCGACTCCTCGGGAACGTGGTCGCCCGACTCACGCTCGTTCGCGTACGTGGTCATCGCCGAGGGTGATAACCAGCTCGTCATCGTGGACAGCAGCAACGGCGAAATCACCCGCAGGATCGGCTTCAAGGAGGACGGAATCGGGGCCCTCGCGAACCCCGCGTGGTCGCCGGACGGGCGCTACATCGCCTTCTCCGGATCGGTCGGCGGCATCAGCGACCTCTTCCTCTACGACTTCGAGGCGGAGTCGACCATCCGGCTCACCAACGACAAGTTCGCCGACCTGCAGCCGACGTGGTCGCCCGACGGGCGCACGCTCGCGTTCACGTCGGATCGCGGCCCGGAAACCAACTTCGAGAGCCTCGCCTACAGCCGCTTCCAGCTCGCGACGATCGACATCGAAACGCGGGCCGTGCGGGTTCTGCCCGCATTCGGCAACGTCAAGCACATCAGTCCGCATTACTCGGCCGATGGAAGCCGCCTCTACTTCATTTCCGACCAGGACGGGTTCAGCGACATCTACGAGCTGACACTCGGCTCGGGGGCCATCCGACGGGTCACCAACCTCGCCACCGGCGTGAGCGGGCACACGTATCTCTCGCCCGCCCTGTCCGTATCCGCGTCGGGCCTCGCAGCCTACACGGTGTTCGACCATCGGGAGTTCCACATCTATGCGCTGGAGCTGAACGGGGACGCCCCCGTCGTCACCGTCGTCGACCAGCCGGAGCTCCAGGCCGGTCGCCGGCTCCCACCAGCAAATCCGGACCGCTTCAGCCGTATCGCGACGTACCTGGCCGATGCGCAAACGGGACTGTTGCCCGCCGGCGCCTTCGAGCCCGAGGAGGCCGAGCGTTACCGCTCCGGGCTCTCGCTCGACTACCTCGGTCAGCCCACGATCGGCGTGGGGACCGACAGCTACGGCAACTACGTCGGCGGCGGGACTTCCGCGTTCTTCAGCGACATGCTGGGGGACAAGAACCTTTCGGTGGCGATCCAAGCGCAGGGAACGTTCAAGGACCTCGGAGGCACCGCGTTCTACAGCGACCTCTCGGATCGCTGGAATTGGGGCGTGGGAGGCGGGCGGATTCCGTATCTGATTCCGTACGCGGGCTTCGCTCCCAAGAACAGCGACCCGCGCTGCGACGCGGACCCGAACTGCGCGTTCATGCTCGAGTGGACCTACTACCGGCAGTTCGTCACGACGGCGGTGGGGCAGGTTTCCTATCCGTTCTCCCAGACCCAACGCCTCGATCTGGGTATCGGAGCGACGCGCTACAGCTACGACGTGGAGGTGGACCGGCTCTTCAGCAACGGCTTCTACTACTACGAGCAGGTGCGGGAGAGTGAAGCAGCGCCCGATCCGCTCAACATGTTCTCCGCGTCTGCAGGCATCGTCGGGGACAACTCGTTCTTCGGCTTCGTGTCCCCGGTCCGCGGAAGCCGCTACCGGTTCGAGGTCGAGCAGACCATCGGAACGGTGGACTTCACCACCGTCGTGGCAGATTACCGGCGCTATTTCGCGCCCTCGATGAACCTCACCCTCGGGCTCCGTGCGCTCCACTTCGGGCGTTACGGGGTCGGCACCAGCTCGAGCTCCACCAACTTCCTCTTCGGCGGACCGCTGACACCCCTCTTCTTGGGCTACGAAACCCTCGTGCGCGGGTACGCCTGGGAAAGCTTCGACATCGCCGAGTGCACGAACCCGTCGGCCACCAGCAGCTGCCCGACGGTCGACAGACTCATCGGAAACCGCATCGCGGTCGGAGGCCTCGAGGCCAGGATCCCCCTCCTCGGCGTCGAGCAGTACGGTCTCATCAACTTCCCCTTCGTACCGACCGAGCTGGTCTTCTTCACCGACGCGGGCCTCGCCTGGGATCCGTCGTCACCGAAGCTCGAATGGAGCCGGTCCGGCTCGGAGCGGGTGCCCGTGGTGTCGTCGGGCGTGTCGGCGCGCTTCAACATCCTGGGGATCGTGATCCTCGAGGCCTACTACGCCTACCCGTGGCAGCGGCCAGACAAGGGTTGGCACTGGGGCTTCCAGCTCGCGCCCGGCTGGTAGTTCGTTTGGCGCGTAGCCCGGAGGGGGTATGCCCTCTCCGGGCAGCTCTCTGCTCGCGGTCAGCGTTAGGGGGGGCCCGGCGACGGTGCCTCCTCTCCGGGCGCTAGCTGTCGGAGCCCGGCCCGATAGGCCGGTTCGCGGTTTTGTGGCTCCTCCCGATGCGCCCTCCGAGGAGGCACCGCCGCCGGGCCTGGCTGCCGGAGGGCTCGGCCCGATGGGCCTTCCGAAGCGGGTACCCCTCACCGCGCCGGGCGCGCGGCACGGAACCGCCGGGCGAAGCCGGACAGGCTGTTGGGCCAGTGGTTGAGTACTGCGGTTCCCCACCGCGCGCCCGAGGCCCGGTGAGGCGTACCTGTTCGGAGGGCGCATCTGGAGGAGCCGCACGAACACGGTGGCTTGGCTTCGCGGTGGGCGGCTCCGACAGCCAGCGCGCGGAGAACGGGTGCGCCTCGCCGGGCCACGCCCCCCTCCGCGCGATTAGAAGATGGAAATGTTGATGTAGCGATTCGGGTTCGCCCGCAGGTCGGTGAGCAGGGAGTCCAGGCTCGCGGCTGCGTCGCTCACGTTTCGATAGAGCGCGTCGTCGGTGGAGAGACGCCCGAGCGTGCCCTCCCCTGCCTCGATCCGTCCGAGCACCGTGCGTAGCGAAGCAGACACGGCGTCCAGGTTCTCGCTCGCGCCGGC
Source organism: uncultured Gemmatimonas sp. (assembly GCA_964490285.1). Lineage (GTDB taxonomy): Bacteria > Gemmatimonadota > Gemmatimonadetes > Longimicrobiales > Gaopeijiaceae > UBA2982. The sequence continues at coordinate 35,815 of CAZBCN010000018.1, forward strand.
GAGCATCGCCATCGCCGAGTCCGCGCGCGCGATCGCGCTCGCCACGTCGGGACCCGCGGCCGCCGCGGTCTCGATCCCCTCCGCGGAGCGCGTCAGGCTGGCGGTGAGCCGCGCCAGCTGACCGCGTTGCTCCCGGGTCACCTCCGACAGCCCGACGATGAGCTCGTCGAGGTTCTTGATCGTTTCCTGGATCGAGCCGACCGTCTCCTGGTTGAGGAGTGAGTCGATGGAGGAGAGGACCGATCCGGCTTGCTCGGACAGCTCGCCGACGGATCCCATGAGTCCTGCCACGGCCCCCTCGCCGGGAATCGTGTCGCCGGCCGCAAGGAACTCGCTGGACTCACCCCGAACGATGGTCATGGTGCGTCCACCGAACAGTCCGGCCTCACCCATCTCGGTTCTCGATCCGCGTGGTATCCGCCACTCGCCCTCGATCTCCAGCGTGATGTAGATCACGCCCTGGCCGACCATCTCGAAGCCGTTCACGCGCCCGATGTTCACTCCTTGCATCTGGACGGGGTCGCCCGAGCGCACTCCGCCCGCGTTATCGACGGTGGTGACCAGCATGTACCGTCCGCGCAGGGTCGCCGGGTCCGTCATCCAGAAGATGACGATGATGAACGAGACGAGGCCGAGCAGGACGAAGAGTCCAACGCTGGCCTCACGGCCACCCGTGCCCCTGGGCACGGCGGCCATGAGCTCCTCGTCCGAAAGTCGCCGCGCCGAGTCGTCTTGCGAGGTGTTCATCATCGTGTCTCCACCACAGTATCGAGGGCGGCCTCGGCCGCCGCGCGGTCCACGAAAGCACGTACCACCGGATCCGAGCAACTCCTGAACTCCGTCGGCGTCCCTACGAACCGCAGAACGCCGCCGTCGAGCATCGCAACGCGGTCGCACATCTGAAGACCTCCCTCCACGTCGTGCGTGACGAGCAGCGAGGTCACCTCCAGCTCGGCGGACAGCCGATGAATGAGGCGCTCGATGGCGGCCGTGTTGATCGGGTCGAGCCCGGTCGTCGGCTCGTCCCAAAGAAGAATCTGGGGACGTCCAACGATGGCCCTCGCGATACCCACCCGCTTCTTCATCCCGCCCGAGAGCTCGGATGGGATCTTCGACAGCACCTCGCTCGGGTTCAGGTTCACGTTCTCGAGCACATCCCATACCCTACGCGCAGTATCGCGCTTCGAGAGTCGAGCGAGTTCGTCCTCGGGAATACCCATGGCGACGTTGTCGAACACGTTGAGCGAATCGAAGAGGGCCGCGTACTGAAAGACGTACCCCGCCTTTCTGCGCACCCCATCGATCGCGTCACGACCGCCGTGGTATACCGAGACGCCGTCCACCTCCACGTCGCCTCGGTCCGGGACGACGAGACCGATGGTGGTCTTCAAGAGCACGCTCTTACCGGTGCCCGAGGGTCCGAAGAGCGCGAACATCTCGCCTTCTTCGACCGTGACGCTCACACCCCTCAACACAGGTTTGTCGAACGCCTTGTACACGCCCCGGTAGGTGATCATCCGCGGTGTCTCACTGAAGCATCAGTGGGGGGAACATCGCGTCCATGATCAGCAGCGTGAGAATCATGAACATCACGGCGTTGGTCGTGGTGAGGCCGACCCCCTCCGCACCGCCGGCGGTGCGCAGCCCCATGTGGACGGAGATGATCGGAATGACGAATCCGAAGACCACGGCCTTGGAGAATCCGTAGAAGAGGTCCCACGTGTGCCAGAAGAGGCGGGCACCGTAGAGGAACGTCTCCGGTCCGAGCCCTGCGTCGAGGTTGGCCGCGATCATGCCCGCCCCGATTCCAATGACGTCGGCGAAGCCGACGAGCAATGGCATCGTGATCACGCCGGCAATCACACGCGGGGCGCCCAACACGGCGACCGGGTCCCGGCCGAGCGACTTGAATGCGTCGATCTGCTCGGAGACGACCATCGTACCCAATTCCGCGGTGATCCTCGCGCCGATGCGCCCGACGAGCACGATGGCGGTGAGCAGCGGCCCGAGCTCCAGGACTACGCTCTGCACGACCAAGGTTCCCAGCAGGTACCGAGGCGAAGTCGAGACGATCTGGTATCCGCCCTGCTGGCTCGTGACGATGCCAGCGAGCGAGGCCGTGACGAAGACGATGGGGAGGCTCTGGATCCCCATCACATAGACCTGCGTCATGACGTCCCGGTACCGGACACGCAGCCGGACGATCGAGACGAACACCTGCCAGGTGAGCACTCCGAGCGCCCCGGCGTGCTCCACCGTGATACGAGACGCGCGCCCGAATCCCGCGAACCAGCGGACGACCGGTGAGGGGATGGAAAGGGCCACGACCTATTGTCGTTCCTGCGTGTCGAGAGGCGCGCGTGGGGCCCCAGCGGCGGGTGCCGCCGGGGGGTACGGAGAGCGAGGAACCATCGGTCAAAGCACCACGAAAATCAACGAGTGTCGGCTACTCCTCCGCTCGCCGAATCGTCGCACCCACCCGCGCGACGAAGAGCCGGGGATCGATGGGTTTCGACAGGTAGTCGTCCGCGCCTTCCTCGATGAGCTTCGTCTCCAGAAGCTCATCGGTCTCACCGGTGAGGACGATGACGGGGATGTGGGCCCAGTCCGTCGTGTCCCGCATCTCCCAGATGAGCTCGAGACCGTCGAGCTCCGGCATGTTCAGGTCGGCCACGACGAGCTCGAACGACGGTTCGCCACGAAGCCGCTCGAGAGCCTCGAGCCCATTCGCCGCCTCGACTACTCGATGACCCTCCTTCTCGAGGACCGCACGCGCGAGCAGACGCGAGGCCGCATCGTCGTCGACCACGAGAACCTTCCCCTTCCCTCCTCCGCGTTCGCCGGCGGCCGGCGGCGAGGCACGCCGCCGTGAACTCGGATAGGACGCAGGCAGCTCGAGCATCGCCTCGAGCGCGCTCGTCAGAACCTCCGGCGGTGCCAAAGCGAACACCGGGCGCCGACCCGTGAGGCGCATCAACTCCAGCTCGGTCGTGAGGGACGTCGGGTCGGCAGCTGCCACCGTGATCGCTTCGGAGTCCTCGGCCACGGGCAGCACGAGCGCGCTTCGCATCAGCGCCTCGGGCACCAGGCGCAACGCCGACCGCGCCGGGTGCGAGAGATCGGCAGCCTGGAGGCCAAAGCGCGCGGCCGCGCGCTCGGCGAGCGCTCGATCGCTGAGGCCGCTCCGCTCACGCACAGCGCGCCACGCAACGGTCAGGTTCTCGTGGTCGCCCTCCGGCTCCACGCCACCGGCGCGCGCAAGCCACTCTGCGCGCAGCATCGACGGGGACGCCTGGACGCGCCGCATGCGGTGGAGGTACTCGACCAGGCCCTCCACCCGGCGCAGCGTATCCGTGTCCGGCGAGGCCTCCACCAGTGCCGCCACGGCGGACAGCTCAGGAAAGCCGAACGTGCCCCCGGAGCCCCGGAGGGCCTGCGCCACCCGCCGCGCCCCGTCGAGGCTCCCCGGTTCGCCGGCGGCGAGTCCAGCGAGGAGTTGGCGCAGCTCGTCACCGCGGCGCCCCATCGCCTGCAGGTACCAACTCCGCAGGCCCTCGCGCTCGGTGGTCACTGCGCGTTCTTCCGACGCCCGCTGAGGAGAGACCCCGAAGGCGTCATCCGCCGATCAAGCCGACGGCTCTCCGTCCGGTACGGTCGCGGCGGCCGCAGCGGCGGCGGCTGCACGACTGCGCTCGTCCTGCTCCTCGAACCAGAAGCTGACCGCGAGGAGCACGGCACCGCACGTGATCGCCATGTCCGCCACGTTGAAGATCGGGAAGTCCCACAGCCCGAGGTCGATCGGACCGATGAAATCGACCACCCCTCGGCTCCATCTCACTCGGTCATAGAGGTTTCCGATCGCGCCCGAGACGACCAGCGAGATCGAAATGATGCGAAGGAAGTCCCGATCGGCGGCCTGGCGGAACAGCATGGCCAGCAGCACGAGAGCGACCAGCGTCACGGGCACGAAGAACCAGCGCGAGTCCTCGCCGAGCCGGATTCCGAAGGCGGCGCCTTTGTTGAAGGCGAGGGTCAGCGGAACCATGCCGCCCATGATCTCGCTCCGCTCGAAGGCAAGCGCGTCGAGCGCCCATCTCTTGGTGATCAGGTCCAGGGCCATGATCACGGGAAAGATGGCACCGAGAATGAGGTATTTCGGGCGCAAGGATGGGGAGTGGCTCGTGGAGTCCCGGCAGGTCGTAGCACTCTACGCACCCCGGCGGCGTTGGTTCCCTCCCGTTTCGGCTTTGCTTGACACGGCAACCAAGCACTCCGAAGCTTCGAAATAGAGGTCTTTGCTCGTCCAGCCGTGGATTCTCGACCTCCCCGGCCGGCGTTCTCGCTGTCGAATCCATGCCCCCTCAGAACGTGCATCATGGGCGCAGCGGGCTCGTCCGCGCGGCGTTCCTCTGGGGCTGTGCTGGGGCGTTCTACCCCCTTTCGGCACAGGAGCTTACGCTCCAGAGAGAATACCCCGGGCTCGGCCCGTTCGTGTGCCCTGCGCCGGCCGCCATCGCGCAGCCTACGCCCGACGCTCGGGCGCAGGCCGGACAACTCGCGTCCGACGCCGTGCAGGCGGTCATCCTGGGAGAGCTGCTCCGCGCCGAGGAGCTGCTCGTCCGCGCTACCGAGCTCGACCCGGAGTCCGCGGAGCTCGCGTATCGACGTGCACGCGTCCTCGAGGACCTAGGGCGCTCCGCGGACGCGATGGCGGAGTATTGCCGCACGTTGGGGCTGGGCGTCGAAGCCGATGGCATCGAGGATGCGGGGACGCGCCTCGATGCGCTCTATCAGGTGATCCGCGCCCGCATCCCGGACGCGGCCCGAGGGGGCTTCCTTTCGGGCGTGACGATGGCCGACCTCCAGTCCTACGAGGAGTCCGTCACGGCGTTCACCGTGGCGATCGAGGCCGCCCCCGACTGGCCGCCGCCGATCTACAATCGGGCGGTCGTGCTCGAGCGGCTCGGGCGCATCACCGAGAGCCTAGCCGACTACCGCCGGTATCTACAACTCACACCGAGCGAGATCGACCCGGTGGTCGCCGCGGTGTCGCAGCGTATCGGGATGCTCGAGGGACTCGTCGCCCTCCCGACGCCGAGCCCAACCGGCGCGCTCACCCTCGGTGTGCTCTTTCCGGGGATGGGGCAGTACTACTCGGGGCGGAGCCTGGGCGGGACGATCGTCTTGGCGGCGGCGGCGGGCGCGGTGGCTGCGGGGGTCATGTTCAAGGAAGTGACGGTCGTCTGCCTCAATCCAACGTCGGGTGACTGTCCCGCCGGGGAGGTCGTCCGCGAGAGCACTGCGCGCCCCTACCTCGGTCCGGCGATCGGAGCGGCGGTGGTCGTGACGGTGGCCGCCGCGATCGAGGCGTTCGTGAGGGCGCGCGGGCGGCGGGATCAAGCAGCCGAGGCATTGGACTCCGCCGTCGAGGTTCGTGGGCTCCGCGTTGGCGGGCCGTCGGTGAGCGTGCGCGGAGCCCGAGTCGACGTGAGCCTGATGGCGTTGAGGTTCCGGTAAGATCGTGGCGACAGGCAGAATCCCCAGGGTGCGCAGCTACGCCTTCCTCGGCACGCTGCTCGTGCTGGGCGCTGGGCTGTTCGTGCAGGCGTGCACGAGCCGGGAAGTGGTTGGCGTCGTGGTGGGGTCAACAACGGTATCGCCAGCGAGCGCGAGCCTGGTGGAGGGCGACAGCCTCCAGTTCACCGCCGTAGTTCGGGATGACCAAGGCAACACCCTCGAGGGGGCTGTCGTCGAGTGGACGGTCGAACCTCCGGGCATGGTCTCCGTCAGCCCCGACGGAATGCTCCGTGCGCTCCAGCAGGGCGTCGCCACGGTTCGCGCGACGTACCACGGCGTGAACGGCCAGGGGACCGTTACCGTGATCGCTGCCCCGAACGTGGTAGTCGACCAGGGAGCCCTCGCGTTCTTCGGCGGCGCCAACGGCACCCCACCTCTCCCGCGAAACGTCGCGGTCACCAACGGCGGCGGCGGAAGGCTCGGCGGTCTGAGCGCTACCGTGCAGTACGCGAACGGGCAGCCGACGGGCTGGCTCGTGGCGTCCCTCGCCGGATCCGCGGACCCGACCACGCTGACGGTCGCGCCGCAGACTTCCGGACTCGCCGTCGGCGACTACTCGGCAGCGATCACCGTAGCGAGCCCCGACGATCGCAACGGTCCCGAGGTGATTTCCGTCACCCTGTCCCTCACCGGCATGAGCGTGACGGAGACGGGCGGGAGCACCGCCGTAGCGGAATCCGGCCCGAGTTGGGCCGCCAGCCGGTCAAGAAGTTG
>CAZBCN010000018.1:42115-44129 GCA_964490285.1 uncultured Gemmatimonas sp.
GGCTTATCGCCCTCGATTGCTGCCGGCGGCTCAGACACCTTCACGGTGCAACTCCTCAGTCAGCCGGCGTCCAATGTCACGCTCACGGTCACGAGCGCGGATCTCGGGGAAGTCACCGTCTCGCCGGCGACACTGACGTTCACGCCCGTGAACTGGTCGACGCCGCAGACGGTCACCGTCACCGGGGTGGACGACCTGATCGCCGACGGTACCCAGACGACCGCGGTAACGGTTTCGGTCGACGACGCCCTTTCCGATGATCCGTTCGATGCTCTCGACGACATCGTCGTCTCGGTGACGACGTCGGACAACGACTCCGCCGGTGTGACGGTCAGCGCCGCGAGCGGGCCGACGAGCGAGGCTGGTGGTCAGGCCACGTTCACGATCCGCCTCGACACGCAGCCTACCGCGAACGTCACGATCGGCCTTTCCTCGAGCGACCTGACCGAGGGGACTGTGAGCCCCGCGTCGCTCACGTTCACGTCCGCCAATTGGAGCACGCCCCAGACTGCCACGATCACCGGTATCAACGATGACATCGACGACGACGCGGTCGCGTATTCCATCGTTACGGCGCCCGCCACCTCAGCGGACACGCGGTACAACGGGCTCGACCCCGCCGACGTATCGCTGACTAACCTCGACGACGCGGACACGGCCGGTTTCCTGGTCAATCCGACCAGCGGCCTGACGACGACCGAAACGGGAGGCCAGGCAACGTTCACGATTCGGCTCACGAGTCAGCCGGTCGCGAATGTCACAGTCGGGCTCACATCCAGCGACCTCACCGAGGGAGTCGTCGCCCCGGCCTCGGTCGTCTTCACGCCCGCCGACTGGAACATCACCCAGACGGTTGTCGTGACCAGCCAGGACGACGCGATCGCGGACGGCGACGTCCTCTTCAGTATTGTCACCGCCCCGGCCACATCGTCCGATCCGAAATACAACGGGCTCAACCCGCCCAACGTATCGGTCCTGAACATCGACAACGAGACCGCAGGCTTCACAGTCTCCCCGGCGAGCGGGCCCACGACGGAGGCGGGCGGTCAGGCCACCTTCACGGTCGTTCTCAACAATGCCCCGTCGGCCAGCGTATCCGTCGGGCTCGCTTCCACCGACGTCAGCGAGGGCACGATCTCGACCCTCTCGCTCATGTTCACGACCGGGAACTGGAGCACGCCGCAGACCGTGACCGTGACGGGCGTGAACGACGACATCGACGATGGCGACGTCGCCTTCGCGGTCGTTACAGCCGCCGCGACGTCGAGCGACCCCAGCTACAACGGCGTCGATCCCGCCGACGTCCTCTTCACCAACGTGGACGACGACGTGGCCGGGTTCGCGATCTCGCCCCCGAGCGGGCCCACCACGGAGACGGGCGGACAGGCGACGTTCACGGTCCGACTGACGAGCCAGCCCACGGCAAACGTGTCGATCGGCTTGAGCTCGAGCGACCTCACGGAAGGCACCGTCAGCCCGACCAGCCTGACGTTTACGCCGGCGAACTGGAGCTCGCCGCAAACGGTGACCATCACCGGTGTGAACGATGCCTTCGCCGACGGCAACATCGCCTACACGATCGTGATCGCGGCGGCGACGTCTACCGATGTCGGCTATGCGGGGATCAATCCACCTGACGTCGCCGTCACCAACGTGGACGACGAGACGGCTGGCATCACGGTCTCGGCACCCAGCGGACCCACCACCGAGGCCGGTGGCCAGGCGACCTTCACGGTCGTCCTCAACACCCAGCCGACCGCGAACGTCAGCGTCGCGCTTTCGTCCAGCGACACGACGGAAGGCACGATCGCGGTCAACTCGCTCACCTTCACGACGGCGAACTGGAACACGCCCCAAACAGTAACAGTCACTGGTGTAGACGACGACGTCGACGACGGAGACGTCACGTACTCGATCGTAACCGCCGCGGCGACGTCCACTGACCCGAACTACTCCGGGATGAACCCGGCCAATGTTTTGCTGACCAACGTCGACAACGAGACACCGGGCATCA
>CAZBCN010000018.1:44139-46086 GCA_964490285.1 uncultured Gemmatimonas sp.
AATACAAGAACAAGAACAAGAACTAGAAGAAGAAAAGAATAAGAGTACCCCCCTACCCCCCAAAAGAGAGCGGGCCCACGACGGAGGCGGGCGGGCAAGCAACCTTCACGATGCGCCTTACCAGCCAGCCGACCGCCAACGTCACCGTCGGCGTGAGTTCGAGCGATCTCACCGAAGGCACGGTGAGCCCGTCTACGTTGACGTTCACCGCTGCCAACTGGAACTCACCCCAGGTCGTGACCGTCACGGGTGTCGATGACGTCTCCGCGGACGGAAACATCGTTTACACCATCATCACGGCTGCGGCTACTTCGACCGATCCGGGCTACAACTCGCTGAACCCGGTCGACGTGACGATCACCAACGTCGACAACGAGACGGCGGGCTTCACCGTCTCTCCGGCCAGCGGGCCGACGACCGAGGCGGGTGGCCAAGCGACGTTTACGATCGTGCTGAATACGCAGCCCACGGCCAACGTCACCATCGGCCTGAGCTCGGGCGATCTCAGTGAGGGCACGATCTCGACTCCGTCGATCACGTTCACGACGGCCAACTGGAATACGCCCCAGACCGTGACGATTACGGGCGTCAACGACGACGTGGACGACGACAACGTCGTGTATACAGTCGTCACCGCGGCAGCGACCTCGGCGGACCCGGGCTACAGCGGTCTGAACCCCGCCGACGTGTCGGTGACGAACGTCGACGACGACACGGCAGGGTTCATCGTGTCGCCCGCCACGGGCCCGACCACGGAAGCCGGCGGACAGGCAACGTTCACGGTGCGGCTCACCAGCCAGCCCACAGCCAACGTCACCGTCGGGCTGAGCTCGAACAACCTGGCGGAGGGCACGGTGAGCCCTACGTCCCTGGTCTTCACCTCCGCGAACTGGAGCACTCCGCAGACGGCGACTGTCACCGGCGTCGACGACGCGCTCGCGGACGGGAACATCGTCTACTCGATCACTACGGCGGCCGCAACGTCGACCGACCCCAAGTACAACGCGCTCAATCCGCCGGATGTGTCGTTCACGAACGTGGACAACGAGACCGTGGGGATCACAGTGTCCGCGGCGAGTCGACCCACGACGGAGGCAGGCGGGCAGGCGACTTTCACGATCGTCTTGAACACGCAGCCGACGGCCAACGTGACTGTCGGCTTGAGCTCGAACGACCTGACCGAAGGGACCGTCGCACCCTCCTCGGTGACCTTCACGTCCGCGAACTGGAATACGCCGCAGACGGTGACCGTGACCGGCGTGAACGACGACGTCGACGACGGTGACATCGTCTTCGCGATCGTCACCGCGGCCGCGAGTTCCACCGACGCCAACTACAGCGGGTTGAATCCCGCCGATGTCTCGATCACGAATGTGGACGACGACACTGCCGGGTTCACCGTGTCTTCGGCGAGTGGACCCACAACCGAGGCGGGCGGCCAGGCGACGTTCACCATGAGGCTCACCAGCCAGCCGACGGCGAACGTGACCTTGGGTCTGAGCTCGAGTGATCTCACCGAAGGTACGGTTAGCCCGACATCACTCACGTTCACGACCGCCAACTGGAGTGCGCTCCAGACCGTCACGATCACGGGCGTCAACGACGCGCTGGCCGACGGCAATATCGTTTACGCCATCATCACGGCAGCAGCCGTGTCGACGGACCCCCGTTACAGCGGGCTGAATCCGCCCGACGTCTCGGTGACGAACGTCGATGACGAGTCCGCCGGCATCACGGTGTCGTCGTCCGGTGCGCCCACCACGGAAGCGGGAGGACAGTCGACGTTCACCATCGTGCTCAACACCCAGCCCACCGGAAGCGTGACGGTGGGGCTCGGTTCGAGCGACACGACCGAAGGCACCGTGAGCCCGGCGTCGATAACGTTCACGACCGGTAACTGGAACGTGCCGCAAACTATGAAAGAGTTAGTCTGCAAGTCAATAGCGA
>CAZBCN010000019.1:0-2612 GCA_964490285.1 uncultured Gemmatimonas sp.
CGCCTGCGCCGCCTCCCCCGCCTGCGCCGCCGCGCGCCGCGCCTCCGCGTCCGGCACCTCCGCCTCCGCCGCGTCCTGCGCCTCCGCCGCCCCCCCCCGCGCCCCCGGCCGAGCCCACACCGGCGGGCGGAACCTTCCGCTTCGGAAAGCGCGATCCCACGGACAAGGCGAAGCGCCTCGCCCGCGTGTTGGTGTCGGACATGATCATGTACAACGCGGAGCGCCACCGGAACGCGTTGGAGAACGGAACGCTGGTGAAGGATTTCGAGGACGAGATCGACAAGTCGTGGAAGGAGTTCGTGGAGCAGGTGGGTGCCGAGCTGGCTGACGGTCCCGGCCGGGAGTTCTGGCGCGAGGCGCTCAACGACATCCTGGCGAAGGGCGAGCGGCTGTTCTAGCCGGCCGCGCCGCTGGGGCCGCGAGTACTCCGGGCTCCGTCGAGCGGGTATATTCGGTGGCGTCGGCCACTCGGGAGGGGCCGCCCGCGCGGGCGGCCCCTTTCCATATTTGTGCACGACGTTGGACACGACGTTGGTGTGAACGCCCCCCTCACGACCGTTCGGCGGACATCAGGCATGAACAAAGATCAGGCTCAGCAACTGGCGAGGCTCGGAGAGCGCGTTCAGGAGCTCAGGGGGTACCTTTGACCTCGGTAATCGGGAACGACTGCTGAAGAGTCTCGACGACGCCATGGCCGCGCCGGGGTTCTGGGACAACCAGGAGTCGGCGCGCGTGACGATCGAACAGGCGAACAAGCTGAAGTCGTGGGTCGGTCCGTGGAATGATCTCGATCACAAAGTGTCGGACCTTCGCGCGCTGGCCGAGCTGTTGGAGGAGGACGACGACGCCGACCTCGAGCGCGAGTTCGTGCAGTCACTGGGGCAGCTGGAAGAAGACGTCGCCGAACTCGAGCTCCGCACGATGCTCCAGGGCGAAGACGATCACCGCGAGGCGATCGTAACGATCCACCCCGGGGCGGGAGGGGTCGAGTCCCAGGACTGGGCCGAGATGCTCGTGCGGATGTACACGCGATGGGCGGAGCGGCGCGGGTTCCAGGTGAACGTCCTCGACCTTCAGCCGGCGCAGGAGGCGGGCATCAAGAGCGCTACGCTCGAGATCAAGGGCGAGAGCGCATACGGTTTCCTCAAGGCCGAACGCGGTGTGCATCGGCTGGTCCGCATTTCGCCGTTCGATGCGCAGTCGCGACGGCACACGTCGTTCGCGAGCGTGTTCGTCTATCCGCTGGTCGAGGACGAGATCGAGATCGAGATCAACGAGGGAGATCTGCGCATCGATACGTTCCGCGCCTCGGGTGCCGGCGGTCAGCACGTCAACAAGACCGACTCCGCGGTGCGCATAACCCATGAGCCGTCAGGGGTAGTGGTGTCGTGTCAGCAGGAGCGCTCCCAGCACAAGAACAAAGCTACGGCGATGAAGATGCTGCGGGCGGCGCTCTACCAGCGTGCGCTCGAGGAGAAGGAGAAGGAGAAGGCTGCTATCGAGGCGACCAAGGCGGATATAGGCTTTGGCAGCCAGATCCGGTCCTACGTTTTCCAGCCCTACACGATGGTGAACGACCACCGAACGGAACTGAAGATCACAGACGTGTATCGCGTCATGGACGGTGATCTGGATCCCCTCATCGAAGCGTACCTGAAGCAGGCGGGGCACCATTGATCGAGGCGGCCTGACGTGGCGCAAGACCCGGGAGAGCTGAGCCAGGTCCTGCGCGCGAGGCGCGAGAAGCTCGCCGCGCTCCGCGCGAAGGGCATTCAGCCGTTCGCGTACGCGTTCGATGCAACGGAGAAGTCGACCGAGGCGATCGCGTCGTTCGTGGACGTCGAGGCGGCAGGGCGCCTCGCAGCCGACGGGCAAGGCCCTCATGCGCGCGTCGGGGGGCGGATCGTGGCCTGGCGCGACATGGGGAAGAGCGTGTTTGCCCACATCGAGGATCGGGGCGGCCGAATCCAGCTCTACTTCAAGAAGGACGTGATCGGGGCGGCCTCGTTCGAGACCTTGAGCCTGCTCGACCTGGGGGACTGGATCGGGGTCGAAGGTACGACGTTCCGAACGAAGAGCGGCGAGGTCACCATTCGCGTGTCGGTGTGGAGCCTCCTGACCAAGTCGCTCCGGCCGCTGCCGTTGGGCAAGGTCGAGACGGACCCCCTGACCGGGGAGCGTCTGGTCCACTCCGGCTTCGCGGACCAGGAAATGCGGTATCGCCAGCGGTATGCCGACCTCGCGGTGCACCCGGAGGTCCGCGAGGTCTTCCGTACGCGCTCGCGCGTGGTCACCGAGCTCCGTCGCTTCCTGGACGGGGAGGGGTTCCTCGAGGTCGAGACGCCGGTTCTGCAGCCGCTCTACGGCGGTGCTTCGGCCAAGCCCTTCGTGACGACGCACCACGCGCTGGATCAGACGATGTATCTGCGCATCGCGGACGAGCTCTACCTGAAGCGGCTGATCGTGGGAGGGCTGGACCGCGTCTACGAGATCTCCAAGGACTTCCGCAACGAGGGGCTGTCGCCGAGGCACAACCCCGAGTTCACCATGCTGGAGTGGTACCAGGCGTTCACGGACTACCACGCACAGATGGACTTGTCGGAGCGCATGCT
>CAZBCN010000019.1:2712-44757 GCA_964490285.1 uncultured Gemmatimonas sp.
TCCAGCCGACTTTCGTCGTCGATCACCCGAAGGAGCTGAGCCCGCTCGCCAAGGAACACCGCGACGACGCGCGCCTGACGGAGCGCTTCGAGATGTACATCGGGGGGACGGAGATCTTCAACGGGTTCTCCGAGCTCAACGACCCGGTCGACCAGAGGGCGCGCTTCGAGGCGCAGGGGGGGCTCCGGGCCGCGGGTGACGAAGAGGCCCAGCAGATCGACGAAGACTATCTGCGTGCGCTGGAGTACGGGATGCCGCCGACCGGCGGTGTGGGAATGGGAGTGGACCGCTTCGTCATGGTGATCACCAACCAACCGTCGATTCGTGACGTGCTGCTCTTCCCGGTGCTGAGGGCGGAAGAGTGAAGCGGCTGCACTGGTACATCGCCCGCCACTACCTCGGGTCGAGTAGCGGAGGGCTCCTATCACTGATCACCTGGATCGCACTCGGGGGCGTCACGGTCGGGGTGACCGCGCTGATCGTGGTGATCGCGGTGATGACGGGGATGCAGAACGATCTCCGCGCCAAGATCCTCGAGTCGTCTCCGCACGTGATCGTGCTCGAGCAGAGCGCGAGCCTCCGCCTCCACGACTGGGAGACGGTCGTCGACAGCGTGCTGGCGGTCGATGGGATCGTCGGGGCCGCACCCTTCGCGCTGTCGGACATCTCGGTACTCAAGCGTGGTCCCTCCGGCAACTATCCGCAGTCGGCCACTCTCTACGGTATCCTCATCGATACCACGCGCCTCGCGCCCACCGAGATGGAGCAGCAGATCATGGAGGGAGCGCTCGACCTGGCCCCGCCCGCGTCGGGACTGCCGCCTCTCCTGATGGGGAGCCTGTTGGCCGACCGCATGCAGATCTTCGAGGGTGACTCGGTCGTGCTCATGTCCCTGGAGAACCTCAACCAGGACATCTTCGGCGGCCTCACGCCGACGATCCGTGAGTTCGAGGTGACGGGTACGTTCACGACGGGCATGTACGACTACGACCTCAAGAACGTCTACACGACGCTCGCGGCTGCCCAGGATCTCATCGGTCTCGAGCCGGAGACGGCGAGCGGAATCGGCGCGCGGACATCCGACCCCGAGATCGCGCCGGAAGTAGCGCGTATGCTCGGCGAGCGCCTCGGATTCCCGTACTACGTAGAGTCGTGGGTGTCGACGAACCGCGCGCTCTTCAGCGCGCTCCGGCTCGAGAAGCTCGCCATGCAGCTGATCCTCTTCCTGATCGTGCTGGTGGCCGCGTTCAATATCGTGAGCACGCTCGTCATGGTCGTGTCGGATCGTACGCGCGAGATCGGGATCCTGAAGGCGATGGGCATGACGCGGGGAGGCATCCTGCGTGTGTTCGTGCTCCAGGGCGCTTGGATCGGCGTTACCGGGACCGCGCTCGGGACCGTGGGCGGTCTTGGACTCTGCTACCTGCTCGACCGCTACGAGATCATCCGGATTCCGCCTGACGTCTACTTCGTCGATCACCTTCCCGTGTCGGTGCAGGTGGGTGACGTCGTCCTCATCGTGGCGGCGAGCGTCGCGGTCGCCTTTCTCGCGACCATCTACCCGGCCGTGCAGGCGTCCCGCCTCGACCCGGTCGACGCGATCCGCCATGAGTGACGGGCCGCAGTCCGCTCCGGCGCCGCTCGAGGCTCGGGACCTCACCATGACGTACACGGGCGGCGACGGCACGCCCATCGAAGTGCTGAGGGGCATTTCGTTCGAGCTCCGAAAGGGCGAGGCCGTGGCCATCACGGGAGCGAGCGGCGCCGGAAAATCGACCCTGCTGCACCTTCTCGGTGCGCTGGACCGGCCGACGTCGGGCGAGGTCCTCGTGGACGGCCGGGACGTGTCGCGGATGGAGGAGGACGAGCTCGCCAGCGTCCGCAACAGGCACGTCGGCTTCGTCTTCCAGTTCCACCACCTCCTGCGGGAGTTCACCGCCCTGGAGAACGTGATGATGCCCGCGCTGCTCGCGGGGCTCGGGTTCGAGGCGGCGAGGCATCGTGCCCGCGGACTGCTCGGCGAAGTGGGGCTCCAGCCGCGCGAGGCCCACAAGCCACGGCAGCTCTCGGGGGGCGAGCAGCAGCGCGTGGCGGTCGCCCGGGCGCTCGTGAACGAGCCGCTCGTACTGCTGGCGGACGAGCCCTCCGGCAACCTCGACACCCAGACGGGCGAGCGGCTACACGACGTCCTGTTCGGGCTGAGAGCCAGGCGGGAGCTCTCCTTGGTCCTGGTGACGCACAACCCAGATCTGGCCGGCCGGGCCGACCGGATCCTCCGTTTGCAGGACGGACGGCTCCAACCGGCAACTCGGGTGTAGCCAGGCCGGAAGGGAAGAAGTACGGCCCTGGCAGGACTCGAGGATACCCGATGTCGGACATGGTCTGTGACAACTGCGGATCGACCGAGGCAGTGGTCCATCTCACGCAGATCGTCAACAACCAGATGTCGACCCACCGTCTTTGCGAGAAGTGCGCTGCCGAGAAGGGGTTGGAGAGCACCCCGGAGCCGGCGGCCATCCCGTTGACGGACTTCTTGGCGCAGATGGGTAAGGATCCCTCGGGGGAGACCGACCCGGCGTCCACCCAGTGCTCGTTCTGCGGCCTCACGTTCAAGGACTTCCGGGAGACGGGGCGCCTCGGGTGTCCCCACTGTTACGAGACCTACGGGGCCCATCTCCAGCGGTTGCTCCGAAGGGTGCACGGTGGCACGCAGCACGTGGGGAAGGTCTACCTGCCTCCCGATCCGAGCGCGTCGGAGCTCGAGCGCCGGCTCGACGCGCTGCGGAGGAAGCTGAGTCGTGCGGTGGAGGCGGAGGACTTCGAGAGGGCCGCGGAGCTGCGTGACGAGATCCGGTCCCTGGAGCCGGCATGAACGATCTTCCCGCCATTCCGGACCACGGGCTCAGTTGGCTCGAAGCGAGCGGCGATCACGCCGACATCGTGCTCTCGACGCGAGTGCGGCTGGCCCGGAACCTCCAGGGGCATGCTTTCGGGCCCAGGGCCCGCGTGAATGATCGCGAGGCGGTGTTGCGCCGGTTCAAGGAGTCCGCGGCCAAGTCCGAGTCGCTTCGGGGTGGCACCTTGCTCGAGATGCCCATGCTGACCCCGCGCTCACGGAGGATCCTGCTCGAGCGCCGTCTCGTGACCCGCGACCTGCTCGGCGACGCTCAGGCAGGCCCCGTTCGGGGGGCAGCCGTGCACGTGTCCGGAACGGCGCCGGTGAGTGTGATGATCAACGAGGAAGATCACTTTCGGGCCCAGAGCCTGGTGTCGGGGCTCAGGATCGAGCAGGCCTGGCGGATGGTGGACCGACTGGACGAGGAGCTCGGCCGGGAGCTTCCCTTCGCGTACCACCACGAGTTCGGCTTCCTCACCAGCTGTCCGACCAACGTAGGCTCCGGTCTGCGCGCGTCGGTGTTCATGCACCTGCCGGGCCTGGTGCTCACCAAGGAGATCGCCAAGGTCCTCCAGGGGCTCGGCCAGGTCGGACTCACCTTCCGCGGGCTGTACGGGGAGGGCTCGGAGGTGGTGGGCAACTTCTTCCAGGTCTCGAACCAGACGACGCTCGGAAAGACCGAGGAGGACCTGGTCGATCATCTCGACAAGATGGTCCGGCAGGTCATCCAGTACGAGATGCACGCCCGGCAGGTTCTGCTCCGGGACGCCCGGGGGGTCACGGAGGACAAGATCTGGCGGGCGTACGGCTTACTTCGTTACGCCCGGACCCTGTCGTTCGAGGAGTTCATGAACCTGCTTTCCGGGGTGCGTTTGGGCCTTTCGCTGAAACTACTCCCTGGACTTCGTGTATACACGCTCAACAAGATGATGATATTCACGCAGCCGGCGCACCTGGAAGAAGCGGCGGGGCGTGACTTGTCCCCATCGGAAAGCGACGCGCATCGAGCGGCCTACGTACGTCGCGTTCTGGCCGCAGAGGGTGAGGTCTCACCGGGCGACCGCCCAGCTGACGAGGGCACGCCCTCGGACCGGACCTGATAGGCGATGAACTACAACTTCACCGACCGAGTGCGGAAGGTTCTGGCGATGGCCCGAGAAGAGGCCATCCGCCTTCAACACGACTATGTCGGCACGGAGCACCTCCTGCTCGGACTCATCCGGGAGGGGGAGGGCGTCGCCGCTGCCGTTCTGACGAACCTCAACGTCGATCTGGAGCAGATCCACGAGCGCGTCGAGGAGTCGGTCCGGAAGGGCAAGGCCACGATCGCGCTGGGCGAGCTTCCGTATACGTCGCGGGCCAAGAAGGTGCTCGAGTTCGCGATGGCGGAGGCGAGAGACTTCAACCATTCGTATGTGGGCACGGAGCACCTGCTGCTCGGGCTCCTCCGCGAAGAGAAGGGGATCGCCGCGCAGGTCTTGAATTCGCTCGGCGTGACGCTCGATGAGGCGCGCGAGGAGACGCTCAAGGTCCTCGGGTCCGACGTCGCGCCCTCCGAGCCGGCGGGCATCGGCGGCGGTGGCACACCGTCCGCGGCCAGCAAGGCCGGGGAGAAGAAGTCGAAGACTCCAGCGCTCGACCATTTCTGCCGCGACCTCACCGAGCTCGCCCGCCAAGGCAAGCTCGACCCGACCATCGGACGTAGCTCGGAGATCGAGCGCGTGGTCGAAATTCTCTGCCGCCGAAAGAAGAACAACCCCGTCCTGATCGGCGAGCCCGGAGTGGGCAAGACCGCGATCGTCGAAGGTCTCGCACAGCTCATCGCGGGCGGCGAGGTCACGGAAGCGCTCAAGGACCATCGAGTGCTCGCTCTCGATATGGCGGCGGTCATTGCCGGGACGAAGTACCGCGGCCAGTTCGAGGAGCGTCTCAAGGCCGTGATGAACGAGATCCAGCAGAGCCAGACGGTGGTTCTGTTCATCGACGAGCTACACACCCTCGTGGGCGCTGGCGCCGCCGAGGGGGCCATCGACGCGTCGAACATGCTCAAGCCGGCGCTCGCGCGCGGCGAGCTGCAGTGCATCGGTGCCTCCACACTGAACGAGTACCGGAAGTACATCGAGAAGGACGGCGCGCTGGAGCGACGCTTCCAGCCCGTCATCGTGGAGCCGCCCGCGGTCGATGAGACGGTCGAGATCCTCAAAGGCTTGCGCGGAAGCTACGAGGCTCACCACCGGGTGATCATCCCAGACGAGGCGCTCGAGCACGCCGCGAAGCTCGCCGACCGCTACATCACGGATCGCTTCCTGCCCGACAAGGCGATCGACGTCATCGACGAAGCGGGCGCACGCGCGCGTATTGCGAGCCAGGTGCCGCCGCCCGAAGTCGAGCAGCTGAAGGTTCAGCTGGCGGAGATCGCGGCCCGAAAGGAGCAGGCGATCGGCGACCAGGACTTCGAGAAGGCCGCGGAGCTTCGCGACGAGGAGAGGGAGTTCAGCCAGGCCATCCGCGAGCGTCAGGATGCCTGGGAGGAGGAGCGCAAGCGCCACCGCCCCGAGATCACGCCTGAGGAGGTCGCGTTCATCGTGAGCCGGTGGACGGGTATTCCGGTCACGCGCATCCGCCAGACCGAGTCGGAGCGCTTGGTGCACATGGAGGACGAGCTCCACAAGCGCATCGTGGGCCAACAAGACGCGATCACCGCCATCAGCCGCGCGATCCGGAGAAGCCGCGCGGGCTTGAAGGATCCGCGCCGTCCGATCGGCTCCTTCATCTTCTCCGGGCCCACCGGCGTCGGGAAGACGGAGCTCGCGCGGGCGCTCGCCGAGTTTCTCTTCGCCGACCGGGAGGCGCTAATCCGAGTCGACATGAGCGAGTACATGGAGAAGTTCTCCGTGTCCCGCCTCATCGGCGCGCCGCCCGGATACGTCGGCTACGAGGACTCGGGCGCGCTCACGAAAGCCGTGCGCCGCCGTCCGTATTCGGTCGTGCTGCTCGACGAGATCGAGAAGGCCCACCCGGACGTGTTCAACATCCTCCTCCAGGTCCTCGACGAGGGGCACCTGACGGACAATTACGGGCGCGTGATCGACTTCAAGAACACCGTGCTCATCATGACCTCGAACCTCGGCGCCCGCGATATCTCGAAGGGCGCGGGGCTCGGCTTCCAGTCGGGAGATCGTCAGGACAACTACGAGATCATGAAGGACAAGGTCGCCAAGGAGATCGAGAGGGCGTTCAACCCCGAGTTCCTGAACCGAGTCGATGACACGATCGTCTTCCACTCGCTCACCAGGGAAGAGATCGGGCAGATCGTGCACATCCTCATGGCCGACGTGCGCAAGCGGCTCGAGGGTGAGGGGATCGTGTTGCGTCTGACCGACGCGGCGGTCGACTTCCTGGTCAAGGAAGGCTACGACGAGAAGTTCGGGGCCCGACCCCTCAGGCGCGCGATCCAGCGCTACCTCGAGGATCCCCTCTCCGAGAAGATCCTGCAGGCGGAGTTCAGCAACGGGGACGAGATCGAGGTGGATCTCGGGCCCGATGGACAGGGCCTCACGCTCCAGGTGGAGTCGGCGACCAAGACGTGACGTCGCTCGTGCGGAGCATCCGACGGCCGCGGCTCCCTGAGCTCGTAGCGGCCCTTCTCCTCTTTGTGGGGTCGGGTTGGGCCTCGCCGCGCCTGGAGGCCCAGCAGGCGCGGACGATCCGCATCGACACCGTGGCGGTGACGGGCAACTTGCGCCTCCAGTCCGAGTCGATCGCCGGGCTCTTCGGTGTGCTCCCGGGCGATGACGTCATGTACCGGGACATTCAACGGGGCATGAAGGCTCTGCTCTCGAGCGGGCAGTTCAGGGACGTCGTCGTGAGAGCTCCGGCGGGTCGCCCCGGCGTGCTCGTGATCGAGGTCGAAGAGGAGCTCCGGATTCGGCGGGTCCAGATCAACGGCCTGGAGCACGTGTCACCCGGCATCGTGCGCGACACGACGGGGCTCGAGGCGGGCACCCCCCTCAACCGTCAGAACATCCTGGACGCCAAGGCCTTCATCCGCGCGGAGCTGGCGGACGAGGGTATCCCGTTCGCCAGCATCGAGGATCGACTCGAGCCGGTGGAGGGCAACATCAGCGAGGTGGATGTCGTCATCGACGTCCAAGAAGGCCAGCGAGTCACGGTTGCCGATATCCAGTTCATCGGCAACCAGGGGGTTAGGGACGACGAGCTTCAGGGCTCGATGGAAGTGCGGCGCGAGGGCTTCTGGTGGTTCAGCACAGGCGCGTTCAACCAAGTCGAGTACGCGAACGACCTGGAGGCGAACGTTCCTGGCCTCCTGCGTTCCCGTGGGTACCTGGACTCGCGTTTGGTCTCGGACACCGTCCTGGTCGACCCCAACACGGGTAAGGCTCGCATCGAGGTCTCGCTCGAGGAGGGCGTTCAGTATCGAATGAACGAGTTCAGCGTGGATGGCAACGCCGTCTTCGAGGACGAGTCGTTCGAGTCCCTCTTCATCACGCCCACGGGGGGCATCCTCCGCAGCTTGGGCCTCGGTGGCAGCGAGCGCGAGAACGAGAGCGGTGGGGTGTTCGACGCGGAGGCCTTCGAGTCCGCGCGGCAGCGGGCCCTCGAGAGGTATCGCAATCAAGGCTACCTCTACGTGGACATCACGCCCGTCATCGACCGGATCGAGCCCGTCGATGGTGGCCCTCCCTTGGTCAACGCCAGGTGGCAGGTGACCGAGGGGCCGCTCGCGTTGATCAACCGAATCAACATCGTCGGCAACGACTACACGCATGAATGGGTGATCAGGAACCAGCTCACGGTCATTCCGGGTGACGTCTACAGCCAAGACCGACTTCTCCAGAGCTATCAGAGCATATCCGCGCTCGGGTTCTTCGAGACACCCATGCCGTTCCCCGACATCCAGCCCGATCCCGAAACGGGAGATGTCGACATCACCTTCGAGGTGGTGGAGAGGCAGACGGGCTCGATCAACTTCGGCACTTCGGTCGGCGGGGGCGTCGGTCTGTCCGGATTCATCGGCTACGAGCAGCCCAACCTGTTCGGGCAGGCCAAGTCGGGCACGCTTCGCTGGGACTTCGGCCGCTTCCTGAACAGCTTCGAGATCGGCTACACGGATCCGGCCCTCTTCCAGAGCATGGTGTCCGGCTCGGTCTCGCTCTTCAATTCGCGGGATCGCTTCTTCCAGTTCTCTTCGGGCCGGAGAAAGCGGATCGGTGCCAGCGTCCGGGTCGGGTTCCCGTGGCGCGGCTCACTGTTCACGCGGACGTTCGTGGGATATTCGATCTCCCGCACCAGCTACGAGCAGTTCGCCAACGAGGACGACACTTCGCTCTTCGGTCGGCCTCCGGGCGTCCAGAGCCAGCTGTCCCTCGGCCTGACGCGCCAAACGCTCGACCACCCCATCTTCCCGACGGTCGGCTCACGCCAGAGCCTGACGACCGAGCTGAACGGCGGTGTGTTGGGTGGAGACGGGCGGTTCACCCGCGTGCTCACGGACGGCAGCTGGTGGCTGCCGGTGGGGCGGTTGGGGGGCGGCGGTACGGCGACCGGCGGCCTGCGGATGGCTCTCGGGCTGACGCTGCGTGGGGGAGCGGTCTTCGGCAACGTCGACGCGTTTCCCTTCGATCGTTTCTGGATGGGTGGTGTTCAGTTCGGCCAGAGCGTGCGTGGCTACGACGAGACTTCGATCACTCCGCTGGGCTACTTCCCGGAGCAGTCGGGGGGCATCACGGACATCCAACGCCTGGGTAATGCGTTCTTCAGCCTGACGGCGGCCTACGCGCTGCGTCCGAGCGACCAGATCTCTCTGAACGCCTTCTACGACGCCGGTAACGTCTGGCGTCAGCCCGGTGACTTCGACCCGACGCGCCTGTTCCGGGGTGCGGGTTTCGGGGTACAGCTGGTCACGCCGTTCGGCCCCATCGGCCTCGACTACGCTTATGGATTCGACAAGCCCAACCCGGGTTGGCAGCTGCACTTCAGGATGGGGGCGGGGAACTGACCTGGAACCGGGGAACAACCCGCTGGGTCCAGACTACGACTCACCGCACGGTCGCATGTCGGGGGGCATTCGACGACGCGGATCGCGCGGGGACATGACACCAGACGGAGTAAGAATCATGCGACGCAGCTCACTCGCGCTTCCGGTCCTGGCGTGGGTACTTCTGGCCGGGACGGCAGAGGCGCAAACGCTCAAGATCGGATACATCAACTCCCAGCAGATCCTCGCGAGCTCCTCGGAGGCCGCCGCAGCCCAGCAGCAGTTCGATCGGGAGATGCAGGGCTTCCAGACGGAGGTTCAGCAGCTGGAGGCGGAGATCACGGGCATGCAGCAGAGGTTGCAGCAGCAACAGCTGACGCTCTCACCCGAAGCCAAGGCCAGCCGCGAGCAGCAGATCGAGGTGAAGGTGCAGCAGTATCAGGCACGCACCACGCAGCTCCAGCAGATGGCGGATCAGCGGCGCGACGAGCTGATCCAGCCGGTCATGGACCGGATCACCGTGATCATCGAGACGGTACGCGAGGAAGGCCAGTACTCCCTGATCCTCGACGTGGCCGCGGGCTCCATCATCTCTGCGGACACGACGTTGGACCTGACTCCGGAGATCATTCGGCGCCTGGGCACCCCCGCCGCGGCCCCTGCCGCCGCGCCTCGGTAGCGGACGCCAGGAGCTCGTCGTAGCCCTACCTTCATGAAGGCAAGAGGGGCCCACGTCGCTGAGCGACGTGGGCCCCGTTCCACATCATGGCCGGAGGTACACGTATGAGTCCAGCAGCTCCGGGGCGCGTCGCCGCCTCCCTCACGTTGCATGCCGTGGCCCAACTCGTAGGGGGCCGGCTCGAGGGGCCGAGTGACCTGGTCGTGAATGGAGTCGCCCCGGTGGATGAGGCGGGGCCGGGCCAGCTGGGATTTCTCGCCCGGAAGCGTTACGCGCGCCACCTGTCGGAGTCGCGAGCGGGCGCCTTCTTGGTGGGGGCGGATCTGGTGACTCTGCTGCCTGCCGGCACACCCAGGGTCGTTGTCGAAGCGGCGTACCCGGCTCTGCGAAGCCTGTTGACGCACTTCTTCCCCATTGGCACCGCACCCTCCGTCGTGCACCCTACGGCCGTGCTGGGGCGGCGCGTTCGGCTCGGCGAAGGTGTGCGCATCGACCCGTTCGCCGTCATCGGGGAAGAAGCTACGATTGGCGACGGGACGAGAATCGGTGCGCACTGCGTGGTGGGGGACCGGACGTCGGTGGGGCCGCGTTGCACGCTCCACCCGCACGTCGTCGTGTACGGGGAGTGTGTGATCGGATCGGACGTGATTCTGCACGCGGGCGTGCGCATCGGCTCGGACGGCTTCGGCTATACGACCGTGGCGGGCGAGCATCTCAAGATGCCGCAGGTCGGACGTGTCGTCATCGAAGACGGCGTCGAGGTCGGCGCGAACAGCACGATCGACCGCGGCTCCCTCGGAGATACCGTCGTGGGGAAGGGTGTGAAGATCGACAACCTGGTGCAGTTGGCGCACAACGTGCGTGTGGGTACGGCCACGATGATCGCGGCGCTCGTGGGAATAGCCGGATCGACGCGGATCGGAAAGGGCGCATGGCTCGGCGGCCGAGCCAGTGCGATCAACCATGTCGAGATCGGAGACGGAGCGCGCGTCACGTTCGGGAGCACCGTCACGCGCGATGTGCCCGCTGGCGAGACCGTATCCGGGTATCCTGCCAGACCCCATCGTGAGCAGCTTCGCACGCAGGCGCTGACCGCACGCTTGCCGAAGATGGCGGAACGGGTGGAGCACCTGGAAGTGGCCCTGGCCACGGCCCACCGCGGTCGTCCGGATCCGACTCAATGATTAGGTTTACCCGCTCGCCCCATCGACCCCTTCACGAGCGACCATGAGCGGCCCGAGACAACGCACGGTCTCCCGCGAAGTCACCCTCGAAGGCGTGGGAGTCCACACCGGTGAGGCGGTCTCGCTGACCCTTCGGCCGGCCGAGGTCGGCACGGGCCTCAGGTTCAGGAGGACGGACCTGCCGGGTTGCCCCGAGATTCCGGTCGACCTCGATCACGTGGCGGGCTCGGAGCTCGGCACCACGCTCGGCAGCGGCGAGGCGAAGGTGATGACCGTGGAGCACGTCTTGGCGGCGCTCGTCGCACTCCGAGTCGACAACGCCGTCGTCGACGTCAATGGAGCCGAGATCCCCATCAGGGACGGCTCGTTCCAGGACTACGCGGCGGCCGTCGCGGACGCCACGCCCGTCGAGCAGGCCGCCGAGGCTCGCGTGATCGGGGTGACCGAGCCCGTCACGGTGTCGGGTGGCGAGGGTCAGTCCTACGCCGCGATGCGGTACGACACCCTTCACATCTCGGCGACGATCGACTTCGCGCACGCTTCGATCGGGAGGCAGTACGGCTCCTTCTCGTTGGACCCGAGTGTCTTCCGCTCGGAGATCGCCCCGGCGCGCACGTTTGGCTTCAGGGCCGACGCGGATGCGCTTCGTGCGCGAGGACTCGCGCGGGGAGCATCGCTCGAGAACACGCTGGTCCTCGACGAGAAAGGCGTGATGAACGACGGGCTCCGGTTCGAGGACGAGTTCCTCCGCCACAAGGTGGGCGACATCGTGGGCGACCTGGGGCTCCTCGGGGCGCGGCTCCACGCGCACGTCGTCGCGGAGCGCCCGAGCCATCGCGGGAACATCGCGCTCGCCCAGGCGCTGCGTGACCAGGCCCGTCGGACAGCGCGCACGCCTGTCCTCGACGCGGCCAAGATCATGGAGTTCCTGCCGCACCGATATCCGATGCTGCTCGTGGATCGCATCACGGAGATCGAGGAGGGCAAGCGCATCGTTGGGATCAAGAACGTCACGATCAACGAGCCGTTCTTCCAGGGTCACTATCCTGGTCACCCGATCATGCCCGGAGTGCTCATCATCGAGGCGATGGCACAATGCGGGGGCCTGCTCCTGATGAAGGAGCTGGGAGATGCGGGTGACAAAGTCGTGTACTTCATGACGATGGACAACGTGAAGTTCCGGCGCCCGGTGGTGCCGGGGGACACGCTCGTATTCGAGCTCGAGGTCCTCCAGCTCCGCCGCGGTATCTGCAAGATGCGGGGCGAGGGCCGCGTGGAGGGCAAGATCGCCGCGGAGGCCGAGTTCATGGCGAGCATCGTGGACAAGTGACGACTCGCATCGAGACGCAGGTGCACCCCACCGCGATCGTCGATCCAGACGCCGAGCTGGGTGAGGGCGTCACCGTCGGCCCGTGGGCGATCATCGGACCGGGCGTCCGTATCGGCGACGGCACGGAGGTGGGTCCCCGCGTCCTGATCGAGAGGGACACGATCGTGGGCGAGGACTGCAGGCTCGCCAACGGCGCCGTGCTGGGGACGGACCCCCAGGATCTCAAGTACAAGGGTGAGCACTCCACGCTCGAGGTCGGCGACCGCACCGTGGTGCGGGAGTTCGCGACGCTCAATCGCGGGACCGCTGCATCGGGCCGAACGGTGGTTGGGACGGACTGCTTGCTGATGGCCTACACGCACGTGGCGCACGACTGCGTGATCGGGAACCACGTCGTGCTCGCGAACGCTGTGAACATGGCTGGACACGTCCTCATCGAGGACTGGGTGATCGTGGGAGGCGTGACCCCCATCCACCAGTTCGTGCGCATCGGGGCCCACGCGTTCGTGGGCGGCGGGTCGCGGGTGCCGCAGGACGTTCCACCGTACTGCCGCGCGGCTGGGAACCCACCTCGGCTGTTCGGCCTCAACACGGTCGGACTCGAGCGCCGGGGCCTGTCCGAAGAGACCCGGCGCGCGCTCAAGCAGACGTACCGGTTGCTCTTCCAGGGTACCGAGAACCTCTCCGATGCGCTCGCCCGCGCGGAGCGAGAAGTCGTGGGCATTCCTGAGGTCAAGCACCTGATCCAGTTCGTGCGGTCGAGCGAGCGCGGTGTGACGACCTAGATTCTCGGTGGAGTCGCATGTCGCTCATTCGACAGCGTAGGCTGCGGAAGAAGAACTACCTCGACGCACGCAAGGGCATGCCCCTCGGGCAGCTACTCACCCTCTTGGTCGTCACGGTCGCGGCGATCTGGTACCTCGGTTGGCGCTTCTGAGGGGCCCACGCATCCTGCTCCTCGCGGGAGAGGCGTCGGGCGATGTATACGGCGGTGCGCTCGCGACGGAGCTCAGAAAGCGACTGCCTGCGGCCGACCTCGTCGGAACCGGCGGACCGCGGATGAAGGAGGCGGGCGTCGAGCTGCTCGCGGAGCTCGGAGACCTCGCGGTGATGGGATTTGCGGAGGTGCTGCCCCGCCTTCTCTTCTTGTGGCGGCTCGAGCGACGGCTGAACCGTGTGCTCGCGGACCCGGCGCTCCGCCTGGTCGTGGCCATCGACTACCCGGGTTTGAACCTCAGGATCGCTCGCGCCGCGCGAGCGCGCGGCAAGCGGGTGCTCTACTACGTCGCGCCGAAGGTGTGGGCCTGGCGACCCGATCGGGCGCGAACGCTGGCGGAGGTTGCCGACCACGTCGCGGTCATCCTCCCATTCGAGGTGGACTTCCTCCAGCGGTATGGGGTGCGCGCGACGTTCGTGGGCCATCCCCTGTTGGACCGAGACCCCGCGGTGGTACCCGATCGCCAGCGCTTCTGTCGGCAGTGGGGGCTCGATGCGGGGCGGGTGCTCCTTGCGCTCTTGCCGGGCTCGAGGAGCCAAGAGATCCACCGCCACCTGGAGCTCTTCGCGGAGGCCGCGCGCCTCGTGCAGAGCAGGCACCCCGAGATCCTGCCCGTCGTCGCCCGTGCGCCGGCGCTGCGCGTGCCGGACTTCGAGCGGGAGGGGCTGGCGGTCGTGGACGATGCCCGTGGGCTCCTCCGGCATGCCCGTGCCGCGCTGGTGAAGTCCGGCACGGGAACGCTGGAGGCCGCGCTGGAGGGTACCCCGACGGTGGTGGCGTATCGGACCGGTGCGGTCACTTGGGCCGTCGCCAGGCGCGTGGTGCGTGTAGACCACATCGCGCTGCCGAACCTGATCGCGGGTGAGCGCATCGTGCCCGAGCGCGTCCAGGAGGAGGCGACTCCCGGGCGACTTGCCGAGGACCTTCGTCCTCTCCTCGGGGAAGGGCCCGCACGGGCCCGTCAGGTGGAGGGACTCGCACGCGTCCGGGCGTCCCTCGGCAGCGCGGGGGCTGCGGGGCGCGTGGCCGGCTTGGCGACCGACATGTTGGAGAACTCCGCTTGACCGGCGCGCGCTTCGCGCTCACGGGCATCGCGGGGTGCGCGCTCGTGCGCACCTTGTTCGCGACCACTCGCGTCGAGCGGGTCCATGCGGAGCGTCTCGAGGACTTCCGACGGCGCAAGGTGCCGGTGATCTTCGTCTTCTGGCACGGCAACCTGTTGCCCCTCGTGCACTATCATCGACGAGAAGGGATCGTGGTCTTGGTGAGCGAACACTCCGACGGCGAGTTCATCGCGAGGATTCTGGGCCGCAGTGGTTTCGGTACCGTACGGGGGTCTAGCACGAGGGGTGGGGTGCGAGGCCTGAAGGCGCTCGTGCGCGCGGCGCGCAACGGGAGGGACCTGGCGCTCACGCCCGACGGCCCGCGAGGACCCCGGGGCGAGTTCAAACCGGGCGCGCTCGCGGCTGCGCAAATGACGGGGCTCCCGCTCCTCCCCCTGGCCGTGAGCGCTTCCTCCGCGTGGAGGCTGGACAGCTGGGATCGATTCCTGATACCCAAGCCGTTCTCGACGGTGCGGATCGAATACCTCCCACCGCGATTCGTGCCCCGGGACGCGACCCGAAGGGACCTGGAGGCTCTGTCCGCGGACCTGGCCGCGGTTCTTTCGGGGGCCGCCGCGTGACGGGCGTCATCGAGGGCTTCGCGAGGCGATGGTGGCGCGGCGACCTGGGGGCGACGGGGAAGGCGCTCTCCCTGATCGCTGCCCCCGCGTCGTGGTTGTGGGCGGGAGCGAGCCGAGCCCTCATGCGCGCAGCCGCCCGCGGGTCCACCCGAGTGGAGGGCTTGCGGGTGATCTCGGTCGGCAACCTGGCCGTGGGCGGCACAGGCAAGACGCCCCTCGCGGCCTGGATCGCGAGCACCCTGCACGCGGCCGGCGTCCCAACGTGCGTGCTCGTGAACGAGGCCGGCGCGGACGAGGCGCTGCTACACCGTCGCTGGAACCCCGAAGTGCCGACGCTCGTCGACAAGCATCGCGTGGCGAGCGCGATCGTGGCCCGGGATGCAGGCGCCCGAGCGGCGGTCGTCGACGATGGCTTCCAGCATGTTCGTCTCTCGCGTGATCTCGATCTGGTGCTGCTGTCGGCGGACGATCCCTATCCGGGTGCGACGCTGCCGCGAGGGCCTTACCGAGAGTCGCCGGATGCGCTCGGGCGCGCCCACGCGGTGCTCGTGACCCGGCGTCTGGCGTCGGCCGATCGGGCGCGGGATCTCGCCGAACGCGTCGACGCGCTGCGGCCGGGTCTCGTCTGGGGAGGCGTCCACCTCGCGGCGGGCGCGTGGGCCCAGCTCGGCGGAGGGGCAGGGGAGCCACCCGAGGGACCCCTGCTCGCGGTGTGCGGTGTGGCCCGCTCGGACGCCTTCCAGGCCGCGGTGCAAAGGCGGACGGGCAGCGATGTGGACCTCGAGGCTTTTCCGGACCACCACGGCTACACCGAGCGAGACGCGCGGCGGCTCTTCCAGCGGGCAGGCGGGAGACCGCTGGCCTGCACGGAGAAGGACGCGGTGAAGCTCGCGCCATGGGCCCCGCTCCTCGGTGACGTGTTCGTGCTGGCCGACGAGATTCGGTGGGACTGGGGCGAGGACACGACTCGATACCGGATCCTTTCGGGGTTGGTGACGGAGGCCCGTCCGTGAAGGTCGTCGTGGTGGCCGTGGGGCGGGTCAAAGGCGCGCTGACCGAGGCGGTGCAGGACTACGAAGAACGGGCTCGGCGCTACTGGAAGCTCACGGTCGAGGAGGTGGCGGCAGGCGCGCGTGGACGCGACGCCACGGCGGACCGCGTGCGGGACGAGGAAGCCGTGCGAATCCTGGCCAGGGTTCCCGAGGATCACGAGATCGTTGCCCTGACCCGTGCGGGTCAGGGCATGAGCTCGAGAGATCTGGCCGCCTACCTCGGCGACCTCGGTACTCGGTCCTCGCCGGGGGTTGCGTTCGTCATCGGTGGGGCATTCGGCCTCGGCGAGTCCGTGACCCGAATGGCCAAGAAGCGGGTATCGCTTTCTGACCTGACGTTGCCGCACGAGATGGCGCGTCTCGTCTTGGCGGAGCAGCTTTACCGGGCCGGCACGATCGTCCGCGGTGAGCCGTACCACAAAGGGTGATCCACCAGCTGCCGCCCGGCCCCCAGGAGAGGAGAAGCGCGTGACTGTTGCTCCCCCGTTGGAGCTCATCGTAGGGCGCCCCGGAGGGAGCCCTCTGGTCGAGGCGTACTTCGCGAACGACCCGTCCGTCACCCGCTTCTTCGGACCTCACTTCGGAGCGTTCGAGTCCTTCGCCGCCAAGGCGCACGAGATCGACGGCCGGTTCGACCGTGCGGCTCGCGAGCGCGCGGTGGAGTCGGTCGTGGTGCCCCCCGGTGCCGACCCGGCTCGGCTCGACCGGTTCGTCGAGGCCGGCGGCTACATGGTCACGACAGGGCAGCAGCCGGGCCTGTTCGGAGGTCCCCTCTACAACATCTGCAAGGCGCTCACCGCGGCTCGCCTCGCCGAGGCTCTCGAGGCGCGCACCGGAAAACCGGTCATCCCGCTCTTCTGGGTCTCCTCCGAGGACCACGACTGGGAGGAAGCGAGCCAGGCCAGCGTCATTGGCGTGGACAATCAGGTGCACACGTTCACGGTCTCGGCGCCACAGAACGGCGTGACGCCGTCGATCCACCGGATTCCGTTGGCTCGAGAGGCGACCGGGGTCGTGAGCGAGTTCCTCGCCCAGTTGCCGAAGACCGACTTCAGCTCCGAGTTCTTCGAGATGCTCGCCGAGGCGTTCCGGCCCGGGGTCACGATCGCAGACGGGTTCCACACGACGCTGCAGGCCCTGCTGGGTCGTTTCGGTGTGTATTTCACCGACGGCGCCCACCCCGCGGTCAAGCGCGACTCCCTCGGCATCTTGTGGGCCGAGCTCGATCGCGCCGCCGACCTGGAGGCGGTGCTGCGCCGAACCAGTGCGGATATCGAGGCGGCGGGATACGATCTGCAGGTGCCGATCATGGAGGGGGGCGTGAATCTCTTCCTCGAGGGCCCGGCCGGTCGTGAGCGGCTGTATCGGCAGGACGGAACGTTTCGGCTGCGTTCGTCGGGCGAGCAGCTCACGTCGGATCAGATTCGCGCTCGGGTCGCGGGCGAGCCCAAGGCCCTCAGCCCCAACGTGCTCCTGCGCCCGATCGTCGAGAGCGCGCTCTTCCCGACGTTGTCGTACGTGGGCGGTCCCGGGGAGATCGCCTACTTCGGTCAGCTCCGCGACTACTTCTCCGCCCACGGCATCGCGATGCCCGTGGTGTATCCGCGGTGGGCCGTATCGCCGGTGGAAGGGAAGATCCGCAAAGTCCTCGACAAGTTCGGTCTCGACGTGTCCGCGCTCGACCGTCCCTTCCACGAGCTGGCGAGCGCCGTGGCACGGGAAGAGGTACCGGCCGACGTGCGCGCGGCGTTGGGCAAGCTTCGAGGAGCGGTGGGAGCCGGGGTGAGCGAGCTCAAGCGTGCCGCCACGGCCGTCGACAAGACGCTCGCGGGACCCGTCCAACAGGTAGGCGCGCAAACGACCGCGGCGCTCGACGACGTAGAGAAGAAGATCGTTCAGGCGGTGAAGAGGGAGGGCGAGATTCACCTCTCTCAACTCGAGAAGGCCCAGGTGCACCTGTTTCCGCTCGGCAAGCCGGCGGAGCGCGTCCAGAGCCCGTTCTATTACCTGGCACGCTACGGCGGCGCGCTTCTGGATGGCCTGTACGAGCGATTTCGAGTGAATCTCTCGTGAGGGGTCCGCGTAGGTTCGATTGACGGTCCGTGTTGTTTCCCGACACACCTCGCCTAAACTTGTCGCCATGTTCCTGCAGCTCATCCTGATCCTGGTCGTGCTGATCCCGCTCCTCGCGATCGTGCTCGACTCGCAGGTCGGGAGGGCGCTCGCGTCAAGACTGGAGCGGCGCGGGCTAGAGGCTCCCAGCGACTCGACCGCCGAGCGGTTGGCTTTTCTCGAGGGCGAGGTCGAGCGGCTCGCGAGCGAGATCCAGCGGCTCGACGAAGAGGGTGAGTTCGTGCAGAAGCTCCTCACCGAGCGGCAGCAGGAGCACGGGGCTGTGCTCCCGCCCGGTGACGAGCGGATCTGAGCCGGCGGCCCCCGCGCCTCTGCCCCGGAGTGGCGCCGCGGGCCGAGTAGGCGCGGGCATCTTCCTCAGCCGCATCTTCGGGTTCATTCGCGAGCGTTTCTTCGCGCACTACTTCGGATCGAGCGACTTCGCGGACGCGTGGCGGGCGGGACTCCGACTCCCCAACGTCGTGCAGAATCTGTTGGGGGAGGGAACGCTCTCCGCGTCCATGATCCCCGTGTACGCCGAGCTCATCGAGAAGGGCAAGACGGAGGAGGCGGGGAGGTTCGCGGGCGCGACGCTCGGGCTGCTCACGGTGGTCGCGGCGGGTGTGTCGCTCCTCGGCATAGCGCTCGCGCCAGCACTCGTGGGCCTGTTCTTCGCCCGCTGGGACCCCGAGAAGCAGCAGCTGACCGTCACGCTCGTGCGCATCCTCTTCCCGATGACGGGCGTCCTGGTCATCTCCGCCTGGGCGCTCGCCGTCCTGAACAGCCACAGGCGCTTCTTCGTCTCGTACGTCGCGCCGGTATTCTGGAACCTCGCGATGATCGCGAGCATGGTGGGCGGTGCCGCGTACCTCGGCTCCGATGTACCGTCGCGCGACCTCGTCGTGGCGCTCGCTTGGGGAGCCCTCGTCGGTGGCGTGCTGCAGTTCGGGTGGCAGATCCCGTTCCTGGCCCGCCATGTCCGCGGGCTCCGACTCTCGCTCGGACGGAACGTAGAGGGCGTAAGCGAGGCCGTCCGCAACTTCTGGCCAGTCTTCGCCGCGCGGGGCGTCGTGAACGTGAGCGCGTGGATCGATTTGTTCCTCGCAGGATACCTGCGCTCGGGCGCTGTGGCGGTAATGGGATACGCGCAGACATTTTACGTGCTGCCGATCTCTCTCTTCAGCATGAGCATCGCGGCGTCGGAGCTGCCGGAGCTCTCGCGCATGCGGGGGGAGGCGGAAGGGGTGGTGTCCGCTCGCGTCGCGAAGGCACTGCGACGGATCGTCTACCTCATGGTTCCCTCGGCGATGGCGTACGTGGTCCTCGGAGACGTCATCGTCGCGGCTCTCTACGAGACCGGCGCGTTCGACGCGAACGCGACGCTCGTCACATGGGTCGTGCTCGGTGCGTACGCGCTCGGCCTCCCCGCGTCCGGTGCCTCGCGTGTGATGTCGTCGGCGTTCTATGCGCTCCGTGACACGCGCACCCCCTCCCGCATCGCCTATGTGAGGGTCGGTGTGTCGATCGCGGTGGGGGTTCTGCTGATGATGCCGCTCGACAGGGTGAGGGTCGGTGGGCTCGGGCTCGGCGCGGCGGGCCTCGCGCTCGGCGCCTCGGTGGCGGCTTGGCTCGAGTACGCTCTGCTTCGGCGCGCGCTTGGGGCTCGCATCGGGCCGCACGGAACGGGGGGCACCCACTCCGAGAAGGTCTGGCTCGCCGCTGCTGCGGCAAC
Source organism: uncultured Gemmatimonas sp. (assembly GCA_964490285.1). Taxonomy (GTDB): domain Bacteria; phylum Gemmatimonadota; class Gemmatimonadetes; order Longimicrobiales; family Gaopeijiaceae; genus UBA2982. Next base: position 22,377 of record CAZBCN010000019.1, read on the forward strand.
CGGGGCTGCGGTGGCGATTCAACTCGTGCTCCCCCCGGCGCATCCCATTCTGATCGCCGTGGAAACGCTCGTTCCGTTCGGTGTAGTCTACCTGGCCGGAGCCGCCCTCCTGGGCGTGCGGTACTCGACCCCCTGACCCGTGCCCGTCCACATCGAACGCCTCGCCAAGCTCGCCACCAAGCCTGGCGTGTATCTATTCCGCGACGAGCGGGCGACCGTGCTCTACGTGGGCAAGGCGAAGTCGCTTCGGGCGAGGGTGCGAAGCTACTTCCAGGCGGGGGCGGAGCTCAGCGCCAAGAATCGCGAGCTCGTGCGCCTGATCGACGCGGTCGAGACGATCGTGGTGGGCTCCGAGGCCGAGGCGCTGATTCTGGAGAACAACCTCATCAAGGAGCACCGGCCTCGCTACAACGTCCTCCTTCGTGACGACAAGAAGTATCCCTACATCAAGGTCACGGTCCGCGAGCCGTTCCCGCGTGTGTACGTGACGCGTCGCATCACGAACGACGGCAGCCGCTACTTCGGGCCGTACACGTCCGTCGGGCCGATGCGCCAGGCGCTCGAGGTCGTCAAGCAGCTGCACACGGTTCGGTCGTGCCGCTACGACCTGCCGGGCGACGCGCCCGAGCGCGCGTGTCTCGACTACCACATCGGGCGCTGCAAGGCGCCCTGCGTGGGACTGCAGACCGAGGCGGAGTACCGGGGGATGATCGACGAGATCCTCCGCATCCTGGAGGGGGACACGGAAGAGCTTCGAGCGAGCATCGAGGAACGTATGCGCGCCGCTTCGGAGCGGCTCGACTTCGAGCGCGCGGCCGAGATGCGTGACGTTCTCGCCGGTCTCGACGCGCTCGCGAAGGACCAGCGCGTGCATCGTACGCAGGGTGGGGACCTCGACATCGTTGGACTTGCCCGCGACGGGGAGCTCGGGGCTGGGGTCGTGCTCAAGGTGCGGTCGGGGCTCCTGCTCGGACGCGAGGCTCTGCGCTTCGGCAAGGTCCAACACGAGTCCGACGCGGATCTGCTCGGCTCGTTGCTGTCGCGGTACTACCTCGGAGGCGGCGAGGTGGTGCTCGCCGATCTTCCGAGGCAGGTCCTGCTACCCAGCGACGTGGAGGATCGGCACGTGCTGGGCGAGGTCCTCTCCGAGGCGGCGGGACGCCAGGTCGAGGTGATCGTACCGAAGAGAGGCGGGAACGTCCGGCTTCTCGAGCTCGCGGAGCAGAATGCCCGCCACGTCCTCGAGGATCGGGTGACCGCCCTTGCGTACGCGGCCGACCGCGCCGAGGACGCGCTTTACAGCCTACAGGACGAGCTCGACCTGAAGGTCGTGCCGCGCCTGGTGGTGTGTTTCGACGTCTCGCATACGCAGGGATCCGAGACCGTTGCGAGCGCCGTGATGTTCGAGAACGGCGAGCCGAAACGAGCCGGTTACCGGCACATGCGCATCAAGGGCGAATGGGGGAACGATGACTACCGGTCCATGCAGGAAGCCGTGACACGCTACTTCCGGAGGCGCATCGAAGAGGGCGCGCCGCTCCCCGACCTGACCGTCGTGGACGGAGGCAAAGGCCAGCTCGGCGCCGCGATGGCCGCCCTCGAAAGCCTGGGCGTCACGGACGTGGCCCTGATCGCGTTGGCCAAGAAGGAGGAGGAGGTCTTCGTTCCAGGCCGTTCCGAATCGGTTCGCCTGGATCGGCGAAACCGGGCGCTACATCTGCTCCAGCGGGTTCGCGACGAGGCGCACCGATTCGCGGTCAGCTACAACCGTAAGCTCCGCAGCCGCCGGACCCTCCGTAGCGACTTGGGGGATATTCCGGGGATCGGCCCCCGGAGACAGACGACCCTCCTGCGCCGGTTCGGCTCCCTCCAGGGCGTGCGCGAGGCGACCAAGGAGGAGATCGCGAGGGTTCCGGGGTTCTCGGAGGCTCTCGCGAGCCGCGTCCTCACGTATCTTGGTCGCTGACCGCAGGCCGCTGACCTCCCGACCTTCGCCGCCGCTTCTTCCCTACGGAGCACCGAGACCGTGACCGTCCGTACCCGTTTCGCGCCGAGCCCCACCGGCCGGCTCCACCTCGGCAACGTGCGGGCGGCTGCGTTCAACTGGCTGCTCGCCCGCCAGCAGGGGGGGGCGTTCATCCTCCGAATCGAGGACACGGACGTCGGCCGCAACGTGGCGGGCGGCGAAGCATCGATCATCGAGGATCTTCGGTGGCTCGGGCTCGACTGGGACGAGGGGCCGGACATCGGCGGGCCGCTTGGGCCCTATCGGCAGAGCGAGCGGGATGCTTCGTATGCGCGGGCCGTGGAGAAGCTGACCGCTGCGGGCGCGGCCTACGCCTGCTTCTGCTCGGAGGAGGATCTCGAGGGCGACGCCGAGGAGTTCGGGGAGGGCCGCACGGCGCTCCGCTACTCGGGGCGCTGCCGAGTCCTCGATCCCGCCGAGCGGGCGCAACGCGTGGCTGCGGGCGAGCGTCACGTGATCCGCTTCGCTGTACCGGACGGCGCGTCTTCAGTTGAGATCAAGGACGAGATCTTCGGCCATATCTCGTTTCCCACGAGCGATATAGATGACTTCGTGCTTCGCCGTTCGGACGGGCGGGTGACCTACAACTTCGCCGTCGTGGTCGACGACATCGAGATGGAGATCACGCATGTCGTGCGGGGGGTGGGCCACCTGTCGAACACGCCCAAGCAGGCACTCCTGTTCGACGCGTTTGGCGCTCGGCGCCCCGTCTTCGGCCACCTGCCGACGGTCCTCGGGCCGGACGGCAAGAAACTGTCAAAGCGGCTCGGTGCGACGGCCGTCGACGAGCTGCGCAGTCAGGGCTACCCGCCGGACGCGGTCCTGAACTACCTGTCCCTGCTCGGCTGGTCCCACCCGGAGGAGAAGGAGGTGCTCACCCGCCGGGAACTCATCGAGTCGATCGGGCTCGACCGCGTGGGGAGGAGCGACACCCAAATCGACCTGGTGAAGCTCCAGTGGGTGTCGGCCCAGCACATGGCGACCGAGTCGCTCACCGAGTTGGCGGCGCACGTGCGGCCCTTCGTCGACCTCGGGCGTTTTCCCGGAGCCGCCGCGCATCTCGAGGCTGTAGTCGATACGCTTCGCACCCGGCTGTCGACGTATGCGGACATCAACAAGCACCTCGACCTCCTGTTCCCGCCGGAGGGCCAGGCCGTGGACCAGCGTCGGGCGTTGGGTACCGATCCGGAGGTCCGCCGCGTGCTCGACGCCGTGCGCGCTCGCCTCGAGAGCGCCGCGGAGTGGGAGGCGGGTGCCCTGGATCGTGCCGTGCGGGCGGCCGGCCCCGACGCCGGGGTGAAGGGCGCAGCACTCTTCCACCCCGTGCGTGTCTTGCTGATCGGCAGCGAGAAAGGCCCCGACCTCGGCAAGATCCTTGCATCGATCGGCCGACCGGAGGCGTTGCGGCGCTTCGCTCAAGCCCTCGGGTGAGGGTCCGAAAGTCCGCGGGAGGGGTAGCAGTCCGGGCCTTGGCGATGTTTCGGAGGGCCTTTACGTTACCCGGTCTTTGCAGGCAGGATCGCTTCGAATGGAGGTAGTCGCATGAAGATGCGTGGCGGATTCTTTTTGACCCTGGCTCTAGGCTTCCTCCTGAGCGGCTGTGCTTCGTCCGGCGGCGGCACCAGCGGAGCGACGACGACCGCGACGGGCCCGTCCGGGAGCGGCGCCAACCTGCTCGCGCAGGGCGCGCGCCCGCGTGATACCGACAACACCGAGGCGGCCGAGGACGCGCTGGGCGAAGCCCAGGACGCCCAGGAAGCAGGCAACGCCGAAGCGGCGCGCGCCCAATACCAGGCCGCGCTCCAGGCTGCCCAGGCCGCGATCACGGAGGACGCCACGAACCCGCTGGGTTACCGCCTTGCCGGGTACGCTGCGGTGGGTCTCCAGGACTACGCGGCGGCAGCCGAGTACTTCGACGAAGCGGTCACGCGTCGGCCCGTGTACGATCTCGACATCAACCCGACGCGTGAGAACGCGTACATCGACGCGTTCGGGCTGGCGATTCCTCTGCTGCAGAACGGGCAGTATCTCGAGGCGGCCGAGCACCTCGAGGACGCCCACACGATCTACCCGAATCGGGCCGAGGCGATCATCACGCTGTCCCAGATCTACGCTCAGGAGGGCCGGCACGAGCTCGCTCTCGAGCGGATCGACGCCGCGATGGCGTTCCTTGCCTCCGACCGCATGGCCGACGTCGACTCGGCGACCGCCGCTCAGTGGCGCACGGACGGTGCAGGCCTCCTGCAGATGAAGGGGCAGGTCTACGTGGCCATGGGACGGTTCGACGAGGCGGTCCAGGTCTATCGTCAGGTGGCTGCCGAGGACCCGAACAACCTCAATGTGGTCCAGGACATCGCGGCGATCCTCATGACGACGGGTCGTGAGGACGAGGCGATGGTGGTCTACAACGAGCTGATGTCGCGCCCGGGTCTCACGGCTCAGGATTTCTACCGGATCGGCGTCGGCTTCTACAACGCGTCGGACTACGGCAGAGCGGCCGATGCGTTCGGGCGCGGGGTGCAAATCAGCTCGAGGGATCGGGACGGCATCGAGATGTGGGCGCGCTCGCTGCAGCTGGACTCCGCGTACACCGAGGTTCCGGCCGTTGCGAGGCGTTGGATGGAGCTCGACCCCTCGAGTCAGAACGCGATCATCATTCTCGCCCAGGCGATCAACTTCGGCGGAGACGCGCAGGGCGCCGCAGCGGCGATGCGGCAGATGGAGTCCCTGCTGGTTACCGTCGACGACCTCGAGCTCCGTCGCGGCGCGGGGAGCGCAACTGTGAGCGGTTCCGTGGCCAACCGGTCGCTCCAACCGGGGGATCGCGTGACCCTCACCTTCACGTTCTACTCCGACTCGGGCCAGGCACTCGGCACGGCGACGCACCAGGCGACCGTACAGGGCGTGGGAGAGAAGCAGGTCTTCCAAGTCGACTTCCAGTCGACGCAGCCTGTGGGCGGCTACGGATACACGCTCACGAGGGGGTAGCTCGTACGGCGGGAGACGACACGGCTACATTTCGTCCCGCGCGCGGGAGTAGCTCAGTTGGTAGAGCATCAGCTTCCCAAGCTGAGGGTCGCGGGTTCGAGTCCCGTCTCCCGCTCTGACGAGTAGGCAGGAACAGCACCGAGGCCCGGTGCCGCTGATCGAGCGGCGCCGGGCCTTTTTGTGCGAATCGTCAGCGCGCGCGTAGATACTCGTCGACGTTCCTGCCGAGAACGTCGAGCGGCACGTTGCCGCCGCGCACCACGGTGTCGTTGAAGGCCCGGAGGTCGAAGCGCGGGCCGAGCGCAGCCTGCGCCCTCGCGCGCTGTCGGTTGATCTCGCTGTGACCCACTTCGTATCCGCAGGCCTGCCCCGGCCAAGAGCAGTACCGGTCGACCTCGCTCGCGACCTCCAGGGGGTTCGAGCCGTTGACTTCGACGAAGTACTGCACGGCCTGATCGCGCGTCCATTGCTTCGCGTGCAGCCCCGTGTCGACGACGAGGCGGCAGGAGCGAAAGGCGATCGACTGCAGATATCCGAGTCGCCCGACGGGGTCGCCATCATAGGCGCCGAGCTCATCTGCGAGCTGCTCGGCGTAGAGCGCCCACCCCTCGGAGTACGCGTTGAAGGAGAGGAGCTGCCGGATGAGCGGCATGTCGTGGGTGTATTCACCCTGCCAGATGTGACCGGGGATGGCCTCATGGAAGGTGAGGTCCGCCAGGCTGAGCCTGCTGTGCAGATCCGTCGTCCTCAGGTTGATCCAGAAGCGTCCTGGGATCGTGCCGTCGATGGACCCGGCGCCGCCATACGCACCCGGGGCGCCAGGCTCCTCCTCGGGGGGCAGGCGCCGCACTTCCATGTTCGGGTCCACCAACGTGTGGAACGCGCTCGGCATCTGCGCCCGGATCCACCGGAGCTTCTCGTCGATGAAGGCGAGGATCTCGGCGCGGCCCGGGTCGCCCTCCGCGAATCGGTAGCGGGGATCCGTCGCGAGCGCCTGCATGCGCACGCCGATCGACCCCTGCGTGTAGCCGATCTCCCGAAGCACGCCGTCCATCCGTGCGTGCAGGTCCGCGAGTTGGCTCCGGCCGAGCTCGTGAATCTCATCGGGACTCAGCGAGGTCGTGGTGGACGCCCGTAGCGCCCAACGATAGAAAGCCTCGCCGTCCGGGCGTGCCGAAATTCCGGGCGCGTCGTTCGCGACGCGTCGCTGCGCCTGCAGCTCGCCGAGCTGCCGCTCGAGGGCGGGAGCGATCTCCTGCGTAGCGATCGCGCGCGCTCTCTCGGCCCAGGCGCCCGGAATGCCGCGCGTGCGCCGCTCGATGGACTCGACGAGCGCGCCACCGGCTCGCGCGCCGTTCATGGACTGGGTGAGCTGTGCGATCGCCTTGTCGAGCAGGAAGTCCGGCGGCACGAGTCCCGCCTCCCGCGCAGATCCAATGCGCCCCAGCTCGCCGTCGAGCTGCGTCGCGTACGCCTGCAGCCTGGCGAGATACGCCTCGGCGTCCGATGCGCTCTCGATGCGATGGTCACTGTCCAGGAAGCGTGGAACGTCGAGGTAGGCGCCCACGTTCTGGATGACCACGTACGGTGTATTGCGCCAGCCGCCCACGGTGATATCGCCGTGTGGAAGCGCGAAGCCCTCGAGTGCCGTCGTGTAGGCGCTGCGCACGACCTCGAGGCTGGTGCGGGTTCCGTAGCTCAGGCCGGACGCATCGACGGCGGCGACACGGGCGAGGTCGGCTCGCAGCAGCGCAGCGATGCGCTGCTTGCCGGCCTCCGACCGATCGCCGAGCTGGGAGCGAAGCGCGGAGCGGCCGCCGGTGTCGATGCCGAGGGATGTGGCGCTCTCTGGGGACAATGTGAGCAGGCGCTCTCCGAACTCGTCGAGCAGCGCGGCTGCCTCGCTCTCGGTGATCGATGTCAGACGGGGCTCCGGGTCGCGCTCGCAGCTGGAGAGAAGGGGCAGGGCAGCTGCGGAGGCGAGGGCGGCGAGCGCTTCTCTCCGGCTGACGGGCGGACTCGACACGGGACGGCCTCGGGCGGCAGCGGCGTTCGTGTGAGCTTAGGGGCCACGGCCGGGCGGGGCCAGCGCGAAGTCCGCGAGGCTCTCAGCAGCCGACCGTGTCGAAGCGTCTATAGGGGGACGGCCCTCCCCACGGAGCCCCGAGCTACCCCGCGGGTATTGACCCCCCGTAGACTTCAGGCCGTAGACTTTCGAGGCCGGTGGCGCGCCGCGGCGCGCCTGCTTGGTACTACACCTCCGAGGCACAGCCATGGACCGCTCGACTCTGGCCCTCGTCGCGTGCTTGGTCGCGACTCCTGCCACGCTGGCCGCCCAGACGCCGCCCGATTCCACGGCTGCCCAGGTGCCGGACTCCGCCGCTGCGCAGGTTCCGGATTCGGCTGCCGCCCCCGAGGGCCGTCAGGAGCGCTCCGATTGGGATCGGCTGACCGAGGACGCGACGTTCCGCGAGGGTTTCTTCGACACCTACCAGAAGGATGGCCGCCTCTTCTTCGTCGTGCCCGAGAGTCGACTCGGCGAGCGCTTCCTGCTCTCGTTCGAGGCGTCGCGGGGTCCGGGGACAGGGGGCCTGTATGGCGGCACGATGCTCGATTCGGAGGCCCGCATCGTTTCGTTCGAGAAGCGAGCGGGTCGCATGTTCCTGGTGCAGCACCAGAACATCTACACGGCCCCGGAGGGATCGCCCGCGCAGCGCGCGATCGAGCTCACGTTCGGAGAGTCGGTGCTCGCGACCGCGCGCATCGACGCGACGCGCGATTCGACCGACCACCTCGTGGATGTGCACGACTGGTTCCTCTCCGATATCTCGGAGGTCGCCGAGCGCTTGAGGGGGGCCCTGGCCGCGGATGGCGGGCGAGGCGGTGGCGGGGGAGGCGCCGGCCTCGACGACTCCCGCAGCTATCTCGATGCGGTGCGGTCGTTCCCCGAGAACATGACGATCGATGCGCGGCTCACGTTCCGCTCGGGTGGAACTCCGGGACTGCGGAGCGTACCCGACAGTCGGTACATCCCCGTCACGGTGCACGCCCGCGTCGTCGCGCTCCCCGAGGTACCCATGGAGCGACGCGCAGCCGACGACCGCGTAGGCTTCTTCCTCGGCGCCCAGAAGGACTTCTCGCAGGACGAGGGCCAGGACTTCTTCGTCCGGTACGTGCGCCGTCGGCGGCTCGAGTGCGCGGGTCCGGCCGATCGTCAGGGGCTCTGCACCCCTCGCGAGCCCATCACGTACTACATCGATCGCACCGTGCCCGAGGAGTATCGGCCGGCCATGATCGCAGGGGTCGAGGCGTGGAGGGCAGCGTTCCGGCAAGCCGGCTTCCGCGACGCGATCCGTGCCGAGGTGCTTCCGGACAGTGCTGACGCGGAAGATATCCGCTATTCGACGATCCGCTGGAACGTCTCCGATCCGCCGGGCTACAGCGCGATCGGACCCTCGGTGGCGGATCCACGGACAGGCGAGATCCTCGATGCGGACATCCTGATGGAAGCGAACATGATCCTCGGGTTCCGCAACGCCTGGCGCTTCCAGGTGAGCCCTGCCGCAGCGGTGCAGGAGATGGTCGGCGCGACGCCCGAGGATCTGGAGCGGCTGGCTCAGGGCGGGGAGAGCGCGTCGTTCGCGAGCGAGATGGCCTCGCAGGGGATGCTCATCCGCGCGCTCCTCCAAGCGAGGGGCGACCTCGGCCCGTCGGATCCCGTTCCCATGGAGTTCGTCAACGAGGCCCTGAAGTGGATCACGATGCACGAGGTCGGGCACACGCTCGGCCTACGCCACAACTTCCGTGCGTCGAGCGACACGCCGAACGAGAGACTCGCAGACACGGAGTGGACGCGCGACCGCGGACTGCAGAGCTCCGTGATGGACTATCCGACACCGAACATCGCGGCCCCCGGACAGCCGAGTGGGGATCTCTACATCCGGGGGGTGGGCTCCTACGATCGCTGGGCGATCGCTTACGGCTACACACCGGATCCCGCTCGCGCGGCCGAGCTCGCGCGTCAGGCCGCACAGCCCGGGCACGCCTACGGAACGGACGAGGATGCGTCCGGCCGCGCGGCGCTCGACCCCACGATCAATCAATACGACCTCGGACAGGATCCGCTGCGCTGGGGCATGGAGCGCGCGCAGACGATCCGCGGGACGTGGCGCGACGTGCCCACCTTCGCCCTCGAAGACAACGCCTCGTACGCGACGGCAACGTCCGTGTTCTCGGGACTGCTCTTCCAATACGCCCGGGCGCTCGCGACGGCGGTGAAGTACATCGGTGGGCAGTACCAGTACCGGGACCACGTGGGTGATCCGGGCGGCCGAGGCCCATGGCAGAACGTGCCTCGCGAGCGGCAGCTCGAGGCTCTGGGCTTCCTGGTGGAGCATGCGTTCAGCCAGGAAGCGTTCGCGCTCCCGGAGGAGACCCTTCAGCAGTTCGGCGCGAATCGCTGGAACCACTGGGGAAGTCAGGCGACGGTCGGCGGCCGGATCGACTACCCGTATCTCGGCGAAGTCCTGGATCTTCAGCAATCGCTGCTCGAGCAGATCACCACCCCCACGGTGTTCGCGCGGATCCGCGACGCCGAGATGAAGTTCGGCGACACGGAAGTGTTGACGATCCCCGAGCTGCTCGAGTCGCTCTCCGGCGCGATCTGGAGCGAGCTGGCGGGGGGCGCGTCCATACCGGCAATGCGCCGCGATCTCCAGCGCGCGCATCTCGACCTGATGGTCCGGCTGGTTACGGACGCCCCGACGGGCACGCCCGCCGATGCTCGCGCCGTCGCGCGGATGACCCTGGAGGATCTCGGGAACGATCTGCTGGCCGCTCTCGGCTCGCGCGAGCTCGATGCCTACACGCGCGCGCACCTGAACGAGAGCCGGGCGCGGGTGGACCGCGCCCTCGCGGCCGGGTTGGAGCTAGCGAACTGAGGGCAGACACGACCGGGGGGACGCGAGCACACCGGACGCGCACGCTCGTCATGGGCGTCGTGAACGTGACGCCGGACTCGTTCTCGGATGGCGGGCGTTTCCTGCGGGCCGACGCCGCGGTGAGCCAGGGGATCCGCCTGGCCGAGGAAGGCGCCGACATCCTCGATGTCGGCGGTGAGAGCACGCGCCCTGGTTCCGATCCCGTGAGCGAGCAGGAGGAGCTCGATCGGGTCGTGCCTGTCGTCGAGAGGCTGGCGAAATCCGTGGCGGCACGCATCTCGATCGATACCTACAAGCCGCGCGTCGCCGAAGCGTGTGTCGCGTGCGGCGCCACGCTCGTGAACGACGTGACCGGGCTCGCCGACGACGACATGGCGCAGGTGGTGAAGGAGGGCGGGGCGGGGGTGGTCGTCATGCACATGCGCGGGCGGCCCAAGACGATGCAGCACGACGTGACCTATGACGATGTCGTCGCGGACGTGCGCGCATTCCTGGCCGAGCGCGCCGCGCGTGCGAGGGCTGCGGGCATCGATGAAGTGATCGTGGATCCCGGAATCGGGTTCGGGAAGGGCGCGGGGCACAACTTCGAGCTGCTCCGCCGCCTCGACGAGCTGACGACGCTGGGGTACCCCGTGCTGGTGGGGCCGTCGCGGAAGTCGTTTCTCGGATCGCTTGCGAGCAAACTGCCACCTGCCGAGCGGGTCGAGGGCACTCTGGCTGCGGTGGCGGTGTCCGTCATGAACGGAGCCTCGATCGTCAGGGTCCACGACGTGCTCCAGGCGAAGCGGGTCGTCGAAGTCGTCGACGCCGTGCGCGGGGCCTGAAATGGACAGGATCATCATTCCCGGGATTCCCCTCCGGGCGCGCGTGGGGGTGAGCGAGGCCGAGCGGGCCTCCGAGCAAGAGATCGTCGTCGAGGTGGAGCTCGGGCTCGATCTGCGCGCCGCCGGGACGACCGATGATCTCTCGCGCACTGTGGATTACGAATCCGTCTGCGATGTGGTCGCGGCCGCGGCTACAGCGCGAGCGTTCCGGCTGATCGAAGCGATCGCCGAGGCGTGCGCGGCCTCGGTCCTCGCACGTTTCCCGGCTGTGGACGAGGTGCGGGTTCGCGTCCGCAAGCCATCCGCACTCCAGTCACGACACGTGTCGTTCGCCGCGGTCGAGGTGCTGCGCCGACGTGGCTGAGGTCTTCCTCGGGTTGGGCTCGAACCTCGGAGATCGGGTAGCGCACCTCCGGATGGCGATCGAGGGGCTCAGGCCCGCGATCGCGATCGAGAGGATCTCCTCGCTCTGGCAGACGGAGCCGGTCGGGCTGCGTGAGCAGCCGGAGTTCTTGAACGCGGCCCTGCGGGGCCGAACCGCCCTGACGCCGCGCGCCTTGCTCGCCCTCCTGGCGGAGATCGAAGAGCGGCAGGGGCGGACCCGACTGGTGCCGCACGGCCCGCGGACCATCGACCTGGACCTGTTGGTGTACGATGACCTGGTGGTGGACGAGCCCGATCTCACCCTCCCGCACGCGCGCATGGTCTGGCGGCGGTTCGTGCTCGCCCCGCTCACCGAGATCGCTCCGGAGCTGCGCCCTGTGCGGGTAGGGCCGATGGTCGTGCAGCTCCTCGCGGCGCTCCAGCCCGCGGGCGCCGTCGAGAGGCTCGAGCACCCGGAGTGGCCCCCTCCTCTTTCCTGACCCCTCCCGCCACGTAGTCCCATCCAGACATGGAGGCGGCTTTTCTCCGCGTGCATCCTAAGGGCGAGCGCAACGCGCAGCGGAGTCGAAGCGATGAGCGGATCGAGGGCAGGAACGCGGTCGAAAGGCTGGATCGCGGCGGCGGCGTGCGCTACCGCGGCGGCGTGCTCCAGTGAGCTACCGCCGCGGTCCGCCGCGACTCCACCCTCCCAGGGCGATCCGGTTGTTCCGTGCCTGCTCGAGCGTCGTCCGCTCACACTGGCGGACGGGACGCAGGTGTACGTGGAGCACGAGCAGGTGATTCAAGTGGGCGAGGAGTTGCTGCTGGCCGGGTCACCTTCCTTCCATTGGAAACCGCGGCCGGGGCGTGCAGCCGAGCGACTGTCGTCCGACTCGCTCGTCGCGGTGTATCTCGGCGAACCCGCACGCACGGTGGCGAATCCTGTCCCCGGGACCCTCGGGAGCATCCGCGTCGCAGCGTTGGACGACCGCCGATGGGCGGCCATCATGCTCCAGGTCGATCCGGACTCGCTTCCCGGGGTGGAGGCGTTCCGAGGGCTCTGGTACGGTGAGCACGATGGCGACGGTTGGACGCTGGTGGAGCCCATGGAGTTTCCGGGCGCGCGGATCAACTCCCGGCTCTCATCGAGACTGGTGACCGTGGGAGATCGCCTCGTGTGGCTCGCGTGGGAGCCGGAGGGTTCCCGTACGCTCGTCCACGAGTACGAGCGCGTCGACGGGACCTGGACTCGCCGTGAGCTGGCCGGGGAGGATCGGGTCGAGCAGATGGACCTCGCCTATCTCGAGGGCGCAGGCCTATGGATGCTCCTCTCGGGCTACGATGCAGGGTTGCCGGGCTTCCAGAAATCCCTGCGCCTGTTCCGTGAGCGGCCAGGTGCGGTCGCCACGAGCCCGGACCGCTGGGAGTTCGTCAGCCGGGTCACCGTCGCGGAACCCGACGTGCGTCTCCGGTGGGCGAGCCTCGCCGTTCAAACGACGGGTGTGACCGTGACCTGGAACTCGGTGGGCCGAGGAGCGAGCCCTGCGATGGCGCGCGTAGGAATCACACCCGACGCGCCCGGCACCCTCGTGACACTCGCCGACGGCGTCTATTTCGCGCGATCGGCTCCCATGCCCTCTGGGAGTCTCACCTGGCTCGCCTACCTCTACCCGAGCGCTACACCGACTGCCGAGGTCGCGCTCTTCACGTACGCTAACGGCGGGATTGGGCGACTTGCGGCGTTCGTCAGTCCCTTCACCGGCACGTTCCAGGCGCGTCCCGTCGGTGATGTCGAAGTTCTCGTCGTCGGAGCCGAGATGGGATCGGATTCGATCGACGTCCCTGTCCGCAGCCTCATCCTCCGGCTGACCACGTCCTGTTAGCTCTTCCCTGCGGACCTCCATCAGGACCCGTTGCACCCCATTCATCCCCAGGAGGAACGCATGTCCCCAAGGCGCAGGGCATTTCCCCCACTCATCGCGCTGCTCGCCGCAGCGTGCGCGGAGGAGTCGAGCACCCTCGTGGCCCCCTCAGGGCTAGACGAGCCACTCGACCTCGAATTCACCCTTCCGCACATCGTGGCCGACATGTTCGTCAGAGGCGAGTACGTCGACTCGGGTGCTCATCGAGCGCAGGCACTTGTGTCAGAGGCCGAGTTGCCGCCGGAGGAGGATTATCTCACCGATACTCCCCCGGCGGAGACCGCAATCTGGAACGCCACAACGACCGTGTTCTTCTGGCCCTTGAGACTGGAAGCTGTGGGCGAGCACGACTACATCGGCAACAAGAGCCGCGTCGACGTCCATGCGACAGTGCGACACGACGGTGCGGTCATCGGGAGCCAACCGGGATTCGCGGAGCAAGCACACTTCTTCCTGAACCCCTTTCCACATCACATCTACGGCATCGCCACCATTCACCTCACCACAGACTGCGGTCTCGACGCGGATGCCAAGTCCGATCACTCGGTGTGGTGGGAGTTCGCACCGGGGACGGGGCCGAGCGTCTTCGATAAGACTGGCCTCTCCACCTACTCGACTCGCGAGTTCCAGCCACCCTGCGAACCCGAGCCGAGCACCGGTGGCGGCAGTGGTGGCGGCGGTGGCGGCGGCCTCCCCGAAGAGCTGACAGCCGACTACACCTGCTACATGTGGTTCACGTACGACGAGGCAACACTCGAAGTGCTCGACATCCAGGCTACGTGGTGCATCGGGGGAGGCTGAGATGATCGCGGCACCCTCGAAGTCTGTCAGTCACCCTTCTCTCATCGGAGTCTCCCGAATCATGCGTCCCTTCACGTCCTCGGCCGGGCTCGTCCTGGCCACGGTCCTCGCTCTGACCGCAGTCTTCACGCCTTCGACGGCACTTGCGCAGGGTGCCTCGGCGAGGCCGATCTTTCTCGCGCTCCCCGACCGGTTCCCGAACCTCGATGCGCGCGTGGTGCTCGTGCGTGAGCGTGGGCGCGAGATCGTGGTGTTGAATCCGGCGGCCGCGACGGCCGACGAGCTCGTCATGGGCCTGCGCCTGCTCAATCGCGTGCGGGGAGAGCGCCCGAATCCCACGACGGGGGAGGTGATCCCGCTTCTGGGCTTCTACCCGCCCGAGCTCACCGCCGAAGAGCGTGCGCGCCTGGAGGCGATGGTCGCCGAGCTGCGGGCGCAGCCGCTCGCCAATGTGGGCAACCTCGGAAGCGGACGCTGGATGCGTTACAGGAGGTAGGTCGGACCTGGTCCGGGGCGCCGCCGTGCGGCGGCGCCCCGGCTACTCCTGAAGGCTGGACGATGCGGGCACGGAGGCCTCGACCCACCCGAGGTGTCCTCCGGGGGCACGCACGAAGAGGTAACCATCGAAGCGGCCGAAGACCGGCAGCTCGGCGTCCATGTCGAGCATGGTCACGAGGGGTGAGGCGGATTCGGGGCGGACCCGAACCGGGGCCCCGCGGACCGCGACCTCAGAGGCGAGCGGCCCGTCCACGGGCTCCGTCAGGCGAGCCGCGACGTAGCCGCTCCGCCCATCGGGGAGGCGCACACGGAAGAACTCGCCGGACCCCCCGAGCACGCGCACAGGAGTGAACTGCTGGAGTTCGCGGAGGACAGGGGCGTCCTGTTCCGGGGCCGCGCGCAGGCGGGTACCCTCGCTCTCCAGCCTGACCCAGTCCCCGAGTCGGTCGAGGTCCGCCGTGAGGTCAGCGAGCCTGCCGCTCGGCGGTCTGAGGAAGGGTATCGGGTCGATCGGTCCCTCGCCGGTCCGGTACAGCCCGAAGTGGAGGTGGGGCGGCGTCGTCCGCGCGTTGCCGGTGTTGCCCACGAAGCCGAGCGTGTCTCCGATTTCGATGCGGTCGCCGTTCCTCACGTGCTGGCTGTCGAGGTGTGCGTAATAGAGCCGGGCGTTCCGAAGCGGATCACGCACCCAAACGACCTTGCCGCCGAGGTTGGTCACGCCGACCCGAAACGCCACGCCTGGTGCCGCTGCCAGCACCGGCGTGCCTCGCGGCGCAAAGATGTCGACGCCGTCGTGGCTCCGGGCCCCACCGTCGCGCTCGGCTCCGAACACGCTCTGGATCGCGGGCATGTTGCGGCCGTCGACCGGGAACGCGAGCTGGGCCTCGAGGCGCAGGATGACGCGATACTGGCCGCCGCGCAGGAGCTCCGGCTGCAGGCGCAGGATGAACTCACCCTCGCGCCACGGCTCGTGCACGAAGCTTCCCGGGACCTGGTCGGTCGAGAGGACGGGCCTCGGGGGGTCTTCCGCGTCGCTCGCGACCCGAAAGAGATCGACGAAGACGCGGGTGCCGTCCTCGGTGTCGAGCGTGACGTCCGCGGTGAATCGGCGACCGCGCGGCACCGTGATCCGGTAGGCCATCGCGCTCGGGTCTTCGGCGGTGATGTACCCCTCTTCCTGGAAGGGCGGGGAGACCACCGCCGCCTCCGCCACTGCCGCGCTTCCGGCCTCGATCCAGTCGCGGCCCAAGGCCGTTTCGGAGAGGCCGGCTTCCGCGAGCGACTCCCGGTACGCCTCGTAGGGCGTCAGGTCGCGAAATCGGTCCTGCACCACCTCGACCTCCTCGCAGCCGAGGAGGGTCAGCACGGTGAGCAGGACGGACGCGCGGGTGCGGGCAAGCGCCATGTCTGCCGTGTTCCGGGGGATCGGGGTCGTGAGATGCTACCCAGCGGCCTGCCGACTGTTCGAAGCTGCGGTCCGGGGCCCCCGGTGGTCAAGGTACCGAAAACTGTGGCGGCACGGGGGGTTCCATTAGGTTGATCCCCCCCCACCGTCGCGGGTTTCAAAGTGGTACGCATCGCGCACATCGAAGCCGGCAGCATCGCCGACGAGCTCAGCCTCGAGATCGGCTCCAGGGTCGTGCGCATCAACGGCGAGCCGGTGCGCGACGGAATCGACTTCACCTTCCTGATCGCGGACGAGCAGGTGGAGCTCGAGACCGTGACTCCGGCGGGTGAGCGGGTCGTCTATGCCTTCGAGCGGGAGCCGGGGGAGGCGGTCGGGATCATACCGGCTCCGGACGCGATCCGTGAGTGCGCCAACAAGTGCGTGTTCTGCTTCATCGACGGAAACCCCCAGGGGGCGCGTTCCCCGCTTTGGCTACGGGACGACGATTTCCGGCTGTCGTTCACCTACGGCAGCTACGTCACCCTGACCAACCTCGGCCCGAAGGGGCTCGCCCGGCTGGTGGAGCAGAGGATATCGCCCCTCTACGTCAGCGTGCACGCGACGGAGCCCGCGGTTCGCGAGCGGCTGCTCGTCAACGAGCGCGCCGGCCTGATCATGGATCAGCTCCGGGAGCTGATCGACGGCGGGCTCGAGGTCCACACCCAGGTCGTTCTCTGTCCCGAGTGGAACGATGGGGCGCACCTCGATCGGACCATCGAAGATCTCCTGGGGCTGGGTCCCGCCGTTCGCTCGCTGTCCGTCGTGCCGGTTGGACTCACGCGCTACAACCTGAACCGGCCGGTTCGGCTGCTGCGGGCCGACGAGGCGTGGGCCGCGATCGAGCAGGTGGACGCAGCGCGGAGGCGCGCCGGCCCCGAGCGCGGAATGGGTTGGTGCTACGCCGCGGACGAGATGTACCTGATCGCCGGAGTCCCGATTCCCGACGCCGCGTATTACGACGACGGCGCGCTCCACGAGAACGGTGTCGGCCAGATCCGTCGGTTCGTGGAGGGCTTCGAGCGAGGGCTCGCGACGGTCCCGCGCTTCGACGGCCGTCGCGTGCGCCTCGTGACCGGGCGTTCGATGGCGCCGTTCCTGCGAGAGCGCGCGCCGAAGCTGGCTGCCGCCACGCGTGGCGTGGTGGAGGTCGTCGAGGTGGTGAACGGCTACTTCGGTGAGACGGTCACCGTGGCCGGTCTGCTCGGCGGCCGTGACATCCTGGACGCCGTCGGGGAAGGCAGGGAAGGCGACGTCGTCGTTCTGCCCGCCGAGGCGCTGAATGCGGACGGACGCTTCATCGACGACCTGTCCCGCGACGAGCTCGCCGAGCACCTCGGCCCCGCGGACCTGCGCTCCGGCTACGAGGTCACCGAGGCGCTGAGCGCATCGTGAGCGGGCGCCTCCCCGTGGTCGCTGTGGTCGGACGCCCGAACGTGGGGAAGTCGACGTTCTTCAATCGCGTCATCGGCCGACGCCTGGCGATCGTGGACGATCGGCCGGGCGTCACGCGCGACCGCCACTTCGCGCGCGCCGAGTGGGCGGGGCGAGAGTTCTACATCGTCGACACCGGCGGGATGGTCGAGGGGAGCGACATCCCGATGGACCGGGCCATCCGGGCGCAGGCCATGGCAGCCATCGAGCAGGCCGACGTGGTTCTCTTCCTGGTCGACGCGCGCGAGGGAGTCCATCCACTCGACGAGATGGTGGCCGTGGTACTCCGCAAGTCGGGCAAGCCGATCGTGCTCGTGGCGAACAAGCTCGACAACCTGCCGCGCGACGAGGCGCGCCACGACTTCTGGGGCCTCGGGCTCGGCGAGCCCATGCCGGTGAGCGCCATCTCGGGGAAGGGGTCGGGGAACCTGCTCGACCGGGTCCACTCCCTCTTTCCTCCCCAGGCGTCAGGAGAGGGCGCCGAGGACGAGATCCGCGTCGCGGTCGTAGGGAAGCCCAACGTGGGTAAGTCGAGCTTCGTGAACCGACTCCTCGGTGAGGACCGGCTCGTCGTCTCGGAGGTGGCCGGCACCACGCGGGACGCGATCGATACGCCCTTCCCGTACCACGGAAAGACGCTCGTCTTCGTCGACACGGCAGGACTCCGCCGCCAGACCAAGGTCAAGGACAGCCTCGAGTATTACAGCACGCTCCGTACGGATCGTGCCATCCAGGACTCGGACGTCTGCGTCGTCATGGTCGACGCCAGCGAGTCGGAGCTGCACGCACAGGACGTCCGGATCGCCGAGACCGCGTGGGACGCCGGGAAGGGGGTCATCCTGGTGGCGAACAAATGGGACCTCGTCGAAAAGGAGACGATGACGGCTCCCGACTGGGAGAAGGCAGTGCGCGCCCGCATCCCCTTCCTCCAGTGGGTTCCGATCGTGTTCACGTCGGCGCTCACCGGTCAGAGGGTGCGGAAGTGCCTGGACATGGTGATCGAGATCCAGGAGCAGAGGCTCCGCCGGATCGAGACCCACGAGGTCAACGAGGTGCTCGAGCACCTGGTCGATCGGCAGCCGCCCGGGGTCGCCCGGGGTCGTCGGGTGAAGATCAAGTACGCGACGCAGATCGGCGTGCGGCCCCCCACCTTCGCCATCTTCGTCAACTTCCCGAAGGCGCTGGCCGACCACTACATTCGCTTCCTCCACAACGGCTTCCGCGAGGCGTGGACGTTCATGGGAACGCCGATCCGGCTCAGGGTGCGAGGCGGTAAGGAAGAGTGACCTACGCGCTGCTCGTCCTCGCGTATCTGGCGGGGTCGGTGCCGACCAGCTTCGTCGTAGGTAGAGTATTTCACGGTATCGACTTGCGTGAGCACGGCTCAGGCAATCTCGGAGCCACGAACGCCTTCCGGGTGCTGGGCGCCAAGTCCGCGCTCCCCGTGGTCTTCCTCGACGTGGCCAAGGGCTTCGTGCCGGTTTGGCTCTTTCCGTCGCTCTCCGGTGGTGGCTTCGGCTGGACTCTGGCGTTCGCCGGCGCGGCGATCGTCGGGCACATGTTCAGCGTGTGGGTGGGCTTCCGGGGTGGAAAAGGGATCGCGACGAGCGCCGGCGCCTTTCTCGCCCTGGCGCCCTGGGCCGTGCTGGGCGGACTCCTGGTCTGGTGCGCGGTGACCTTCCCCACGGGCTACGTCTCCCTTGGCTCGATCGTCACGGCCGCGGTCCTCCCCCTGCTCGTGGCGCTCACGCCGCATCAGGGGGGCGCGAGCCTGGTCGGGTTCGCGGCGGCGCTGGCCGTGGTGGTCGTCTGGGCGCACCGTGGAAACATCCGTCGGCTGGCTCGCGGGGAGGAGCATCGCTTCGGGCGCCGCGGCGGAGCGGCCGCAGGCGGGAAGAAGCCGGAGGGGTTCAACGCGTGAGCCAACGCGCGCGGGCGGCGGTGATCGGCGCGGGCGCCTGGGGTACGGCGCTGGGCACCGTATTGGCCCACAAGGGGCACGCCGTAACCATCTGGTCCTACGAGGCCGAGGTCGCGCAGTCGATCAACCAAGATGGGCTAAATCCATATCTGGAAGGGGTTTCGATCCCGCGAGAGATTCGGGCCGAGACCCGTCTCGAGGCGGCGGTGCGCGGCGCGGAGCTGATCGTCTCGGCGAGTCCGTCCCAGTTCGTGCGCCGCGTGATGGGGAGCGCCGCGCCCCACATCGACCCGGAGGCGCTCGTCCTCAGCGCCTCCAAAGGGATCGAGATCGGCACCCTACTCCGAATGGACGAGGTGCTCGCGCAGTCCCTTCCGGACTCGATCATGCGGCGCTTCTGTGTGCTCTCCGGTCCGAGCTTCGCCCGAGAGGTCGCATCGGGCCAGCCGACCGCGGTCGTGATCGCCAGCCGGGACGCCGACGCCGCGGTCCGGGCGCGCGATCTCTTCCAGACGGCGACGTTCCGCGTCTACACGAACGCGGACGTCGCGGGGGTCGAGCTCGGGGGCGCGCTCAAGAACGTCATCGCGATGGCAGCTGGAACCACCGCGGGCCTGGGGTTCGGTCACAACACGACCGCGGCCCTCATAACGCGCGGGCTCGCCGAGATGACCAGGCTCGGCCTCGCGGTCGGTGCCGAGAAGGCTACCTTTTACGGATTGGCCGGTCTCGGCGACCTGGTGCTCACGTGTACCGGTTCGCTGAGCCGGAACCGGACGGTGGGGTACCGGCTGGGGCAGGGGGAGCCGCTCGAGCAGATCCTCGGCGACATGACGGCCGTAGCCGAGGGCGTGCAGACGACCCGAGCGGCCTACGAATTGGCCCGCCGCCACCGAGTCGAGATGCCGATCACGGAGCAGATGTACGCGATCTTGTACCAAGGGCGCCCACCGGCCGAGGCGCTGCGTGCTTTGATGACCCGCGACCCGAAGCCAGAAGAGTGGTCATGAGCGACCCCATCGCGCGGAAGGTCTACTACTCGATCGGCGAGGTGTGCGACCTCACCGGGCTCAAGCCGCACGTGCTCCGCTACTGGGAGACCCAGTTCGAGGTTCTGAACCCGGGCAAGAACCGGGCGGGCAATCGCGTCTACCGTCCGCAGGACATCGAGCTCGTGATGCTCGTGAAACACCTCCTCTACGTGCAGAAATACACGATCGAGGGAGCCAACAAGAGGCTCATCGAGATGCGGCAGGCGGGGGAGCTGGCGGAGGGACGCCACGAGGTGCTCGGTCCGGAGTTCCTGGCGGGGATGAAGAGCGACCTCGATGAGCTCCGTGCCATACTGACGCCCACTCTGCCTGCCACCGAGCGCTGATTCTCTCCTGAACATCCTCTGCACGAACGACGACGGATACCTCGCCACCGGGATCCGCGTTCTCGCGTCCGCTGCCAGTGCGCTCGGGAGCGTGACCACCGTGGCCCCGGACCGGGAGCAGAGCGCGACCAGTCACTCGCTCACGCTCCATCATCCGCTGCGCGCGAGGCGAGCGATCGACGGCGCGTGGATCGTCGACGGAACGCCGACCGACTGTGTGCTCCTGGCGTTGAACGCCCTCCTGCCGGGGCGCCCCGACGTGTGCCTGTCGGGGATCAACCACGGACCCAACATGGGTGAGGACGTGCTCTACTCGGGAACCGTGGCCGCGGCGATGGAGGCGACGGTGATGGGCATTCCGTCCCTGGCGTTCTCGTATTCCGGGGCACTCCACGAGGAGCTCGAGGGGTGGCAGGGCGTCATTCGGACGATCCTCGAAGCGATCCTCGGACGCGAAGATCTTCCACGCGACACGCTCTTCAACGTGAACTTGCCGGCGACGTCTCCCGGCGACGTGCGGGGCATCCGGGTCACATCGCTCGGGCAGCGTCGTTTCGCCGAGTCGATCACGCGGGCCAAGGATCCGTCGGGCCGCGAGTACT
Source organism: uncultured Gemmatimonas sp. (assembly GCA_964490285.1). Taxonomy (GTDB): domain Bacteria; phylum Gemmatimonadota; class Gemmatimonadetes; order Longimicrobiales; family Gaopeijiaceae; genus UBA2982. Next base: position 43,518 of record CAZBCN010000019.1, read on the forward strand.
TCTGGATCGGCGGGGGCCTGGCCACGTGGAGCGGCGCGGAGGACTCCGATTTCCAGGCCGTCGAAGACGGATACGTCTCCGTGACGCCCCTCCATCTCGATCTCACGAACTACGCGCTACTCGAGGAGATCAGGGGCTGGAATCTGCGCTTGTAGCCGCGCCGCACCGCGAAAACCTTTGTTTCCGTCCCGAGCCGGTGGGTATATTGCGCGAGCCCCCCACGGAGTGCTGGCTCCATGAGCGAGAACAACAACAAGGGCGGTCGACTTCCGCCGCCGGCCTTTCCCCCTGGCAGCCGCCGGAAGGTCTTCAAGAACTCCCCGGCGTCTGCGCCGCAGGCGACGCCGAAACCAGCGGTGACCGACGACGCGTTCATCTCGCCGGACGACCCCATCCCCACGAGGTCGGACAAGGTTGCCTCCGCGTTCATCCTGCCGGACGATCCCATGCCGGAGCGTCGCCCCGACGCCATGACGTCGGCGTTCATCTCGCCCGAGGACCCGATCCCCAAGCGTGAGGCCCTCGGTGTGCGCCGCACGATGGGCAAGCCAGAGGAAGGCGTCGTGACGGGTATCGGCTCGAATGCGCATATGGACCAGGGCGAACTCGCGGCGGCGGGAGATCCGCACGTCATGGAGCTCACCGAGGCGGTCGGTAAGCTCGCGCAGGCACTCAGGCGGAAGGGTGAGGCGGGGCTGCGCAGCTCTCCGGACATGAGCCGATTCGATGCGACCCTGCGCGCCTACTGTGTGGGGTATCTGGCTGGACGGCGCGCGGAGGCAGAGCCCGAGTTCCTCGACTGGGGTGAGGCGAGGAAGGAAGACGCGTGAGGGCGGACGGGCGCCGTGCGGAGGGTGGACACCCGCAAGGCGCCCGGCGAGCTTGGGTGCCGATTCACCGCCCTCGTAGCTCAGGTGGATAGAGCGACGGTTTCCTAAACCGTAGGTCCCGCGTTCGAGTCGCGGCGAGGGCATCAACGCAGCTCGAGCGTCGCCCCCGCGATCCCCTGTTCGCCGCACGTCGCGTAGAAGAGGTACGCGCGGCCATCCTCGACGAACACGAACGGGTCGCGGATCTGATGCGCCGGCTCGTCGATGTCGCCGCCCGTCGATGGCGTGACGGGGAGGTCCACGCACTCGTACGGAGCTTCCGGGCGGAGCACCTCGACCGCCTCGTCCGCCCGCCACGTCGTCCAATCGCCCGCCAAACTCACGGTCGACGCCATCACGCGCTCGGGGGC
>CAZBCN010000020.1:0-44639 GCA_964490285.1 uncultured Gemmatimonas sp.
ATCGCCGTGATGATGTTGGCTTCCTGATTCGGGTAGGTCCCCGTATTCACGGTGTTCCCGTCAAACGAACCCAAGCAAGCGACTGCGTCAGGGTTGAACGTGCTCAGCGTCACCAGATAGTCGCACGCTAGCGCGGGGGTGGCGGGAGTCAGCTGCGACTGCGCATTCGTCGGCAGGCTCAATGCGACCGCCGCAAGCGCGCCAAAGACCGTAGCAGTACCTCTCATCATCGTGCTCCTCAACTGGTGACGGTGACGGTTGAGCATACCAACCCGCGTGAATCCATCGCATGTCTTGTGCCGTGCGGTCGGCAACGCCTGGGCAGTAGGGAAGCAGTATCGTAACAACATAATCGACAGTCACTTACAGGATGCAAGTCCCTCCGGCAGGCGGGCACCGTAGCGTGGCCTGCTGTGGTGCGGGCACCACACTTTCGGCGTCTGGGTCCAACATCCGGATTGCAATCATTTGTTTCCGGGTCTCAGGACGCCCGGCGAGACCTCCGCCTCAGCGCCGACGGACCGGAACGCGCCCATTCGCAAGCCACCCAGACCCAGGGAAGCCAACGCCATGCCGCTGATGAGGAACTTGAACTGTTGGGTGAGCCCTGCGATGAGTGTCGCGCCCCGCAGCTCCTCGGCGCGCAACGCTCGCACTGCTACGAGGTCGAGTGCGAAGATCGCCATCGCGGAGAGGATCAGGGCCGACAGAACGACGCTCGCCAGGCCCGCGAGCCAAAGGAGCCTCCGGTGCTCCTGGCCGTACGCCACCGCCATCACGAGCGCGAGCCCCAGCGCCAAGTTCAGCAGGTGCCCGGCGGCGAGCCCAAGAGCTCCATACCTCCACAGGAGCTCGCCAGGACGCAAGGGCCAGACGACCGCTGCCAAATCGAGCAGCGGCGAGACGGTGATGATCAGGGCCAAGAGGTAGAGCCCGCGCAAAGCCCACGGCGAGACGTCTTTCGGAATCAAGGGGTCTCCAGTCTGGGTCGGCTTCTCAGCGAATGTAGGGTCGTGGGGGCCCACCTCGACACCCTTGTGAACCCCCCGCAGTTGCGTAACTCTTGCCCCGTGTGCCCCCCAGATACGGTGACGACATCACGTGGAGGACCTCCACGCGCGGCAAGTACAGGACATGGAGGCGTACGCACGGGGCCTGAAGGCCGCCCTGCAGACACTGGCCGCCGACCCGTCGGTCGGCATGTCCGTTCGTCGCCTCGCGCGGTCGCTCGCCCACGCGGCCGAAGCGACGGGGGCGGCTGACCTCGCCACGCGCGCACGCGCAGTGCACGACGCGGGAGAGGCGGACCTGGAGCGCGCCGCCCGCGATCTCCTGGCTCACATCGAGCCCGCGCCTGCACCCGAACGAGATCTGGAGGTCCTCCTGGTCGAGGACAACCGCACGGTCGCCACCACGGTACGCTCCTATCTCAAGCGGCTGGCCCGGCCCGTGCGCGTGCACGTCGCGGCGAGCGCTCGCGAGGCCGAAGCGGTCCTCGCGGAGCATCCGATCGACGTCATGGTGCTCGACCTGATCCTGCCGGACCGCGACGGGCGCGACCTCCTCGTGCAGCTCCGCGAGGATCCGGCCACGGCATCGCTCCCGGTGATCGTCCTGTCGGGCGAAGGGAGTGACGTGGCGAAGGCGGAGTGCCTGGCCGTAGGCGCCAGCGAGTTCCTCTTGAAGCCGCCGGATCCGAAGGCGCTGCGCGCGGCGGTCGCCAGGCACTCGGGCAAGCGAAGGGCCCGGCCGGCCGACAGGCTCGGTGCAAGCGCGGCGCGCACGGCGGCGACACATGCAGCGGGTCCAATCCGCGTCCTCCTCGTCGAGGACGACCGCGTCACGGCCACCCTGATCCGCCATCGCCTGGTGCGCGACGGTCTCGAGGTGTCGGAGTTCGTGAACGGGGAGGATGCGCTGCGCTGGGCGGAGGAGTCCTCCTTCGACCTCGCGATTCTCGACGTGAAGGTCCCGGGCATGGACGGCTTCGAGCTGCTCGCGCGGCTCCGCAACATCCCGAGCCTCGCCGGGGTGCCGATCATCATGCTGACGGGACTCGGCGGCGAGGCGGACATCGTGCGGGGACTCGAGCTGGGGGCCAACGACTACATACTGAAGCCGTTCTCGCCGACGGAGCTGCTCGCTCGCGTGCGGCGCCTCGTCCATGCTCCGGCGAGCGGGGCTGCCGCGCTCCCCACGGGAGCAGGAGCCGGCTGATCGCGGACTGGGTCGGGCGCTTCAATGGAATGGCCGCGGCCGACCGCGGCTTCGCGATCCTCGCCATCAGCGTCGCCGTCCTCCTCGTCGCGTCCCTGGCGTTCGCCGCCGTGGCCATCTTGGTCCGGGTGCGCAACGATCGGGCCGACGCGCGCCATCGTGCGCTGATCGCGCGATGGGAGCCCGCGATGCTCGACGTGCTCGAGGGGACCGCCCCCGACGCCGTGTTGCTCGGACAGGTCGACCCTCGCGACGCGTCCGTCTTCGTCGCGTTCCTGCTGGAGTACTCGCGCAGGCTGCGCGGCGAGGAACGCGCGACGGTTCGGCGGCTCGCCGGCCCCCACCTTCCGGCGCTCGCAGCCTCGGTCGGGCGGGGCAGCTCGGAGCGGCGAGGCCTCGCGGTCCACCGGCTCGCCGAGATCGGCATGCCGGAACACGCGGGAACAGTCGCCGGAGCGCTGGAGGATCCATCACCGGTCGTCGCGATGATCGCCGCGCGGGGACTCTTCCGCCCGGGACACGAGGGGTACTTCCCGGCGGTGCTCGCGCAGGTGCCGCGTCTGGCCAATCTGAGCCGCAGCTTCCTCGCAAGCCTCCTAGCGGGGGGCGGGCCGGGAGCTGCACCCCTCCTGAGGGAGATGCTGGCCGACCCCGGTCGGACGCCCCTCGTGCGCGCGGTCGCCGCCGATGCGCTGATCCATCTGAATGACTTGCCTTCCGTTCCGGTCGCGGTCGGACTCCTCGGCTCGATCACCGACCGAGAGCTCGTCGCAGCGTGCCTGCGGCTGCTTCGTCATCTCGGCCACCACGACCACGTCGCCTGCGTCCGCCCGTTCGTGAAGTCGGACGACCCCCTCATTGCGGCAGCGGCAGCGGGTGCGCTCGGGGCCATCGGGGGGCCGGCGGACGTACCCTTACTGCAGGATGCGCTTGCCCACGAGGATTACTGGGTCTCGCTGCAGGCCGCTCGCGGCCTCGCCGTGCTCGGCCAGGTGGAAACGCTCCGTCGCCTCGCCGCGACCTCTGGCCCCTGGGCGGTCCTCGCGCAGCAGGTCATGAGCGAATGAGCCCGGTCGCATCGAGCGTGGGCGCATGGCTGCTCGACGGCTTCAACATCGTCGTGCTCGGGTACTTCATCGCCCTGAACTCGGTCTATCTCGGGATGAGCCTGCTGGCGTTCGGCGCGCTCCGTCGCTACGCGCTCCGCATGCAGACGGTCGACGCGGCGGAGCTCATGGCCGCGGCGGGCATGCCGCCCGTCACCCTGCTCGCGCCCGCGTACAACGAGGAGGCGACGTGCGTCGAATCGACCAAGTCGCTGCTCACGCTCCGCTATCCCGACTACGACATCCTCGTGGTCAACGACGGCTCGAAGGACCGCACGCTCGCGGTCCTCGAGGAAGCGTTCGAGCTCGAGGAGGCCGCCCGCGCCCCGGTCGCCACGATCGCGACCGCCGAGGTCCGCAAGGTGATGCGGAGCCGCCGCCACCCCAACCTCTGGGTCATCGACAAGGCGAACGGCGGCAAGGCCGATGCGCTCAACGCGGGCCTCAACTACTGCCGGACGCCCCTCTTCTGCGCGATGGACGCGGACAGCCTGCTCGAGCCCGATGCCCTCACGCGGATCGTGCGCGTCTTCCTCGAGGACTCCACGACGGTGGCCGCCGGCGGCGTGATTCGGATCGTGAACGGGTGCCGGGTCCGATCCGGCATCGTCGAAGAGGTCGGCATGCCGAATAACCTGCTGGCGCGCATCCAGGTCCTGGAGTACCTCCGCTCCTTCCTGTCGGGTCGGATGGGGTGGGACACGCTCGACGCCACGCTCATCATCTCGGGAGCCTTCGGGATGTTCCAGCGATCGGTCGTGACGGACGCGGGTGGGTATTCGACGAACACGGTGGGCGAGGACATGGAGCTGGTGGTGCGCATCCACCGTCACTGTCGCGAGACGGGAAGGCCGTATCGGGTCGCGTTCGTGCCGGACCCGGTGGCGTGGACCGAGTGCCCAGAGTCGCTCCGCGTGCTCGGCCGTCAACGGGACCGCTGGCAGCGCGGACTGGTCGAGTCGATGTGGCGGCACCGCCGGATGTTGCTCAATCCCCGGTACGGGAAGGTCGGCATGCTGGCGTTCCCCTACTTCTTCTTCCTCGAAGTCTTCGGACCTATTATCGAGGGCCTCGGATACCTGACGTTCCTCGCAGCGGTGCTCCTCGGCCGAGCCTCGATGCCCTATGTGGTCGCCTTCCTCGCGGTTGCGTTCGCCCTCGGCCTCGCGCTCTCGTTCGCCGCGATCGGTCTGGAGGAGCTGAGCTTCCGCAGGTATCCGCGGTTCCGCGACATTCTGCGCTTGCTCGCCGTAGCGGTGATCGAGAACGTAGGATACCGACAGCTCTCGACCTACTGGAGGATCCGCGGAATGGTCTCGAAGCTGAGAGGGACGCACACCTGGGGAGCCATGGAGCGCAGGGGATTCCGGCCGCGGGTGGGGCCCGCCTGATGGCGACGGAGCCGAGCGTCGCCGACGGCCAGCCCCGCCACCGGGACCTGATCGAGCACTGCCTAGGGCTGATCTGCACCCACGATCTCGACGCCGAGATCCAGTGGGTCAACCGGGCAGCTACAGAGCTGTTCGGTCGCACCCCGACCGAAATAATCGGGCACAACCTGTCCGAGTTTCTGGCGAACCCGAAAGCCGTGGAGGGCTACCTCACGCGTCTGCGCGAGCACGGCCACGACGAGGGATGGATCGAGGCCCTACACGCCAACGGCGAGTCGATCTTCCTGCAGTACCACAACGTTCTGATCGAGCCCGACGACGGCGAGGTGTACGTCCTCGGGCACGCGCAGAACGTCACGGAGCTGGTGAGGACCGATCAGGAGTTGCGTGTCGCCAGGGAGCGGCTCGACCGCCTCCTCGCCGCCAGCCCCGCGGTGATCTACAGCGCCAAGCCGTCAGGTGACTTCGGCACGACATACATAAGCCCCAACATCCGCGAGCTCGCCGGATACGAGGGCAGCGATTTCGTGCCGGGGTTCTGGATGAGTCACATCCATCCGGAAGATCGTGAGCACGTGTGGAGCGAGATCCAAGAGCTCCTGAAGCACGGGCACCGCGTGCTCACGTATCGGTTCTTACACGCTGACGGCAAGTACCGGGTGATGAAGGACGTCGCGCGACTCCTTGACGACGAGGCAGGCAATCCCACGGAGGTCGCCGGATACTGGATCGACGTGACGGAGGAGCGCCGCCTCGAGGAGGCGATCGACCGATGGTACCAGCGGAGCCTCGATCTCGCGTGCCGGCTCGACGAGGAGGGTCGGATCACTCGCATGAATCCGGCGATCGGACCCATGCTCGGTTATGCGACGCCCGACGTGCTCGGGCAGCCGCTCGTGCACTTCGTGCACCCGGAGGACACGAAGCTCACCTCAAAAGCGCTGCGCACGCTCTGGAGTACCAACGAGCCCATGCGGTTCGAGGCTCGTTTCCGGCATGCCGACGGCAACTTCTGCTGGCTGCAATGGGATGCGCACCCGTACGTCGAGCGCAATTTCATCTTCGCGTTCGCGCGCGACATAACCGACATGAAATCCCGCCAGGTCGAACTCGAGCGGGCCAAGCTCGAGGCCGAGCGGGCCAGGCTCGAGGCCGAGCGGGCGAACCAAGCGCGCGGCGAGTTCCTCGCCAACGTCAGCCACGAGATCCGGACGCCGATGAACGGCATCATCGGCATGACCGAGCTGGCGCTCGACACGCCGCTCACGGACCAACAGCGCGAGTACCTGCAGATGGTCCAGGGCTCGGCGCTCGCGCTCCTCGACGTGATCAACAGCGTCCTCGACTTCTCCAAGATCGAGGCGGACAAACTGCAGATCGAGGCGATCGACTTCACGTTGCGGGACACGCTCACTGGCGCACTGAAGCCCCAAGCCCTGTTGGCCAACCGCAAGGGCATCGAGCTCCTCTACGACGAAGGTCCGGGCATGCCCGAGCGCTTGAGGGGGGACCCCGGGCGGCTCCGTCAGGTGCTCGTGAACCTCATCGGGAATGCGGTGAAGTTCACCGAGCAAGGGGAAGTGCGTGTGGCGGTGACGAAGGAGCGGGACCTCGAGAACGGCGTCGCGATCCGCTTCGAGGTCACCGACACCGGGATCGGCATCCCCGCGAGCAAGCTGGGATCGATCTTCGAGGCGTTCACGCAGGCCGACGGAAGCACCACCCGTCGCTTCGGCGGCACGGGGCTCGGGCTCTCGATCGCCTCCGGGCTCGTCGAGGCGATGGGCGGCAAGATCGAGGTGGAGAGCGAGGAGGGTGTGGGCTCCTCGTTCCACTTCACGCTCCCCTTCGAGCATGGACAACAAGTGGCGCGACCGCCGCACCTCCCCGCGGCGGAGCTACGCGGCATCGACGTCCTGGTGGTCGACGACAACCAGACGAACAGGCGCATCCTCGAGGGCTTCCTCCGACGCATGGAAATGCGCCCCGTGAGCGCCTCGTCGGGCGCCGAAGCACTCACGGCCCTGACCAAGGCGCACGCCGCCGGGAAGCCACCTGCGATGGCGATTCTCGACGTCCACATGCCGGACATGGACGGCTGGGCCCTCGCGCGGAAGATTCGGGAGGATCGAAGGTGGGACGACCTCGTGTTGATCGCGATCACGTCCGCGGGGCGACCGGGCGACGGTGCGCTCTGCGAGCAGCTCGGCATCTCGTCGTACCTGCTCAAGCCTATCACGCCCACGGAGCTGCGCGACGCGATCCAGCTGACACTCGCCCCGGACCACGGCGAGCCGACCCAGGCGAACCTCGTCACACGGCACTCGCTCCGCGAGGCGTGGGAGTCGATGCACGTGCTGCTCGCCGAGGACAACCTGGTCAACCAGCGACTCGCCGTGCACATCCTAGAGCGGCTGGGCCATCACGTGCAGGTCGCCAAGAACGGCCAAGAGGCACTCGAGCTTCTCGAGAAGTCCTCGTTCGATCTCGTCCTGATGGACATCCAGATGCCCGAAATGGGTGGGGTGGAGGCGACCCAGCTCATACGCGCGCGCGAGGCGGAGCGCGGGGGACATATTCCGATCGTGGCCATGACGGCACACGCGATGGCAGGCGACCGGGAACGATTCCTCGAATCGGGCATGGACGAGTACATCTCCAAGCCCATCAGCCAGGAGCGGTTGCGCGAGGTCGTGCGCAGCCTCGGACGCCCTGCCCCCCCTGCGGCCGAGAATCGGTCGCCGTCCGCCCCGGGCGACGGCGGGGCGGCAGCGACCGGAGGACGTCCGCTCCCGTTCGACCGTGAGGCGCTGATGGCCCGGGTCGAGTCGGATACCGAGCTGCTCGCGACGCTCGTGGCCGTCTTCAAGGCGGATCGCCCCAAGTTGATGGGAGAGATCGAGGAGGCGCTCATCAACGCCGACGCCGCGGCGCTCAGCGACACGGCCCATACGATGAAGGGCGCCCTGAGCGTATTCGGAGTGGAGCCCGCCCGCTCCATCGCCGAGCAACTCGAAGCCGCCGGCAGGCAGGGTCGTCTCGAGTCGGCACGGGATCTCTACGAGGAGCTCGAGCGCGCGGTCGTGCTGGCCGAGGACGGCCTAGAGGCACTCCTGACGGAGTTGGTGTAGGACCGTCCGGCCCGATCGAAAGAAGCTGCAGAGGAGGAGCTGATGCGTATTGCCGGCCTTTCGTTGTCGACCGCGGTCCTGGGCGCGCTCGCGCTCGGGGCCGTAGGCTGCGACGCGCAGACGCGCCAGACGCGCGAGCCCACAATCCCTCCGCCGAGCATCACCGAGTACCGACCGCGTTCGACGCTGGTGGTTCCCGAGCACGAGGTACCGCGCGCGAAGTTCCCTGTGGTCGACTTCCACGGCCATCCGCCGAACCTCACTTCACCCGAGAACATCGCGCGGGTGATCCAGGCCATGGACGAGTTGAACATCCAGGTGATGGTGCAGGCACAGCCGAGCTCGGGCGAGCGGCTGACGAGCCAGATGGAGGCGGTTCGCGCAGCGGGGTACGCCGACCGCTTCGTGTTCTTCGCCTCGCTCGACCTGAGAAACATCGGCCCGGGATCGGGCGCGCGCATCGCCGCGCAGCTGGAGGAGGACGTGCGCGCCGGCGCAGTCGGTATCGGCGAGATCATGAAGAGCTTCGGACTCAGCCTCACGAGGGCGGACGGCACGCGCCTCCGGATGGACGACCCGGAGCTCGAGATCGTGTGGGAGACCGCGGCGCGCCTCGGCATTCCCGTGTTCGTCCACACCGGCGATCCGGCGGAGTTCTTCGAGCCGCTCGACTACGAGAACGAGCGCTGGCTCGAGATGGCCCTCTTTCCAGACCGTCGCTTCAACGACCGCGCGCGGTTCCCCGCGTTCGACGATCTCATGGCCGAGCGCGACCGCATGATCGCGAAGCATCCCAACACGACCTGGGTCCTCGCGCACATGGGGTGGCACACGCAGGACCTGGCGCGCCTCGGTGCGATCTTCGACCGGCACCCCAACGTGCACGCCGAGCTCGGAGCGGTGCTCTACGACCTCGGCCGCCAGCCCCGGTTCGCGCGCGAGTTCTTCACGCGGTACGCGGACCGGATTCTCTTCGGGAAGGACTCGTTCGCTCCGGAGGAGTACCCGTACTACTGGCGGGTCTTCGAGACCGCGGACGAGTACTTCGACTACTACCGCGACTACCACGCGTTCTGGAAGCTCTACGGCATGGATCTGCCGGACGAAGTGTTGCGGAAGGTCTACTTCGAGAACGCGCTCCGCATCATCCCTCGGATGCCGACCGCGGGGTTCCCGCGGGAGTAGGGGCGCAGTCGACCCTTCCGGTCGTCGTCGTAGGCGCGGGCGCCGCCGGGCTCCTCGCGGCCCTCACGGCCGCGCGAGCGGGCGCGGACGTCATCCTCGTGGAGCGAACCAGGGACGGCGGGCGCAAGATCCTCATCAGCGGTGGCGGACGGTGCAACGTCCTGCCCTCCGTGGCGCAGCCCGACCGCTTCGTCACGGACTCCTCGCCGAACACGCTCCGCAAGATTTTGCGGTCGTGGCCACTGGCCGATCAGCGTGCCTTCCTCGAGCGCGAGCTCGGGATGGCGTTCGAGCTGGAGGAGGAGACGGGCAAGCTCTTTCCGGCCAGCCACCAGGCTCGGGACGTTCGGGACGGACTCGTCCGGAGCGTGCGCGCGGCCGGAGCAAGGATCTGGTTCGAGGCGCGCGTCACCGACATGTCCCCGCGCGACGATGCATGGGAGGTCGAGCTCGAGAACGCGCCCTCGGTCCGGGCGCGCGCCATCGTCCTCGCGACCGGCGGCTTGTCGGTACCGGCAACCGGGAGCGACGGCGCGGGACTTCGGATCGCGGAGAAGCTGGGGCACACCGTGCACGAGACGTATCCGGCGCTCACGCCGCTGATCGCCGACCCGCACCCGCACGCGGAGCTCGCCGGCGTCTCGATGAACGTCGCGATCGCCGGTCCGGGAACCAAGCCGCCCTTTCGGACCGAGGGCGGATTTCTGTTCACGCACGAGGGATGGAGTGGCCCGGCCGTGCTCGACGCCTCCCACCTCGCAGCCCGGCGCCGCCCGGACGGCGCCCGGCAGGAGCTCTCGGTCTCCTGGACGACCCGGGACGCGGCGACCTGGGATGATCTCTTCCGTCGCGGCCAAGGCCAGGTCCGGTCCGCGCTCACCGACTCCCTCCCGCGTCGCCTGGTCGACGTCCTCGTACGCGAGTGCGGGGTCGACCCCGGAATCCCGCTCGCGCAGCTGCGCCGCGAGCACCGCATGGCGCTGGTCGAGGCCCTGACGGCATACCGTCTTCCCTGGACCGGGAACGCGGGCTACAAGAAGGCCGAGGTCACCGGCGGGGGCGTAGCGCTCTCGGAGGTCGATCCCCGCACGATGGAGTCACGGCGGACGCCCGGACTCTTCCTGTGCGGCGAGGTGCTCGACGCGTTCGGCCCCATCGGTGGGCACAACTTCCACTGGGCGTGGACGACCGGGAAAGCGGCCGGCGAGGGCGTGGCCCGAGGCTAACCGCGCGTCGCGGTCCTCAGCTTGCTCCTCCTGTACCCGTACAGGAAGTAGAGTACGAGTCCGATCCCGAGCCAGATCCCGAAGCGGATCCAGGTGACGGTCGGGAGCTGGAGCATGAGGAAGATGCACGAGCCCGCCGCGAGGAGCGGAACCCAGGGCGAGAATGGCGTGCGGAACGGGCGCGGCCGGTTGGGCTCCTTCACGCGCAGCACCAGGATGCCGATCGACACGAGCGCGAACGCGAAGAGCGTGCCGATGTTGGTCAGGTCGACGACCTCGTTGATGTTCGCGAACGCGGCGAAGAAGGCGACGAAGACGCCCGTGATGATCGTCGTGACGTGCGGCGTGCGGAACTTCGGATGGATCTTCGCGGCCCACGCCGGGAGCAGCCCGTCGCGCGCCATCGAGTAGAAGATCCGCGGTTGGCCCATCTGGAAGACGAGCAGCACGGTCGTCATCGCCACCACCGCGCCGATGGCGACCACAACCCGCGAGAAGCCGAGCAGGGCTTCGTTTCCGCTCGCCAGGTTCAGCGCGGTCAGCATGGGCTCGGCGGTGCCGAGCTGGCTCCAGTCGGCCATGCCGGCCATGACCGCAGCGACCAAGATGAAGATCACCGTGCAGATCACCAGGCTCATGAGGATCCCGAACGGAACGTCGCGCGCCGGGTCCTTGGCCTCCTCCGCCGCACACGACACGGCGTCGAAGCCGATGTAGGAGAAGAAGATGATCGCGGCCGCAGCGCGCACGCCCGCGAACCCGTTCGGGGCGAAGCCGCCGTGCGCCGTGTAGTGCTCGGGGTCGATGAAGAAGATGCCGACCGCGACGAAGAACATCAGGATGCCGACCTTGAGCAGCACCATGATCGAGTTCGAGAGCGACGACTCGCGGATCCCGTACACGAGCAGCATCGTGATCGCGGCGACGATGAGCACCGCCGGCAAGTTGAAGACGATCGGCAGGCCCAGGATGACAGGCGCCGACGTGGTCGCGGCCGCGAGCTCGAGCGTGCGCGGGTCGGTGGCGCCCGCCGCCACCGCCTCCACCGCCTGGAACGCAGTGCGGTAGTCCGTCGTCATCCACGTCGGGATGCCGATGCCGAAGTGGCCCGCCAACTCGCGGAAGTACCCCGACCAGGAGATCGCCACCGCGATGTTGCCTACTGCGTACTCGATGATGAGATCCCACCCGATGATCCAGGCCACGAGCTCGCCGAGCGACGCGTAGGCATAGGTGTACGCCGAGCCCGAGACGGGCACCATCGCGGCGAACTCGGCGTAGCAGAGCGCGGCGAGCCCACATGTGAACGCCGTCAGCACGAACGAGAGCACGATCGCCGGTCCCGCGCCGGGCCGGACCCCCAGCTCCCCTGCGATCGCCGTGCCCGTGGTGGCGAAGATCCCCGCGCCGATCACCGCGCCGACGCCGAGGGCCGTGAGGTCCCATCGGCCCATGACGCGCCGGAGCCCCTGCCCGTTCGCGGAGACCTCCGCCGTGAGCTGATCGACGTTCTTGCGGGCGAACAGCTGCGACATCGGACCTCCCGCTGAGTCAGACGTTCTTGATCTCGCCGATCAGACCCGTGATGGAGCTCTTGGCGTCGCCGAAGAGCATGCTGCAGCGCTTGTCGTAGAAGAGCTCGTTCTCGATGCCGGCGAAGCCAGCCGCCATGCCGCGCTTGAGCACGATCACGCGTTTCGCCTTGTCGGCATCGAGGATCGGCATGCCGTAGATGGGCGACGATGGGTCGGTGCGAGCCGCTGGGTTCACGACGTCGTTGGCCCCGATGACGAGCGCCACGTCCGCGCGCTCGAACTCGGAGTTGATCTCTTCCATGTCGTAGAGCTTGTCGTACGGCACGTCGGCCTCGGCGAGGAGCACGTTCATGTGCCCCGGCATGCGGCCGGCCACCGGGTGCACCGCGTATTTCACCTCGCCCCCGCGCCTCTCGATCAGCTCGCCGAGCTCACGCACCGCGTGCTGCGCCTGCGCGACCGCCATGCCGTAGCCGGGGATGACGATCACGAGCTGCGCGTACCCGAGCTGCATCGCCGCGTCCTCGAGCGAGATCGGCGACACGCTCAGGTCGCCCGCCCCCTTCTTGGCAATCGCTTTGGTCTCGCTGCCGAACGCGCCGAAGAGCACGTTCGAGAACGAACGGTTCATCGCCTTGCTCATCAGCATCGACAGGATGAAGCCCGACGCACCATCGAGCGATCCCGAGATGATGAGGATCTCGTTGTCGATCGCGAACCCGGTGGCGCACGCCGCGAGGCCCGAGTACGAGTTGAGCAGCGCGACCACCACGGGCATGTCCGCGCCACCGATCGGCGTCACGAGCAGGATGCCGAACACGACCGCGAGCGCGATCATCAGGTAGAACGCGGCCGGGTTGGCCGGGCTGACGATGAGAAAGATGAAGAGCCCGACCGTGAAGAGCGCGAGCACCGCGTTGGCGAAGTTCTGTCCCTTGTAGGTCAGTGGCTTGGACGGGAGGATCTCCTGAAGCTTGCCCGCCGCGACCAGCGTACCACCGACGGTGATGCTGCCGAGGAGCACCTCGAAACCGATCGCGGCCATCTTGAAGCGCTCGATCGTGCCGTGCTCCGCGACCTCCGTGTAGTACTCGGCGATTCCCACCAGCGTGGCCGCCAGGGCGCTGAACGTCAGCGCGATCGCGATGCGCTGAGGCATCGCTGTCATGGGCACCCACATACCGAGCGGATAGCCGAGGAGCGTGCCGAGAATCATGCCGCCGATCGCGAAGCGGTAGTCCACGATCTGGGCGTTCACCATCGTGCCGACGATCGCGAACAGCATGCCGAGCGCCGCCTGCTGCATGCCACGCCGCGCGAGCTCCGGCCGCGTCAGGCTGCGGAGCCCCAAAATGAAGAGCGCCGACGCTAAGAGGTACGACGCGTTGATGAAGAGGTCGCGCATCAGCCGCCGTGGCCGCGCGTGCCGGGAGCACCCGGCTTGGCGTCACGCTTGAACATCGCGAGCATGCGATCGACGATCAGGAAGCCGCCGACGATGTTCGTCGTCGCCGCCACGACCGCGATGAAGCCGAGGGTCGTGGACAGGCCGTTCCGGTCGGCGCCGGCGGCGATCAGCGAGCCGACGAGGGAGATGCCGGAGATGGCGTTGGTCGCGGCCATCAGCGGCGTGTGCAACAGAGGCGGCACGCGCGAGATGACCATATAGCCGACGAACGCGGCAAGGAGGAAGACGTAGACTTGGAGAAGGAGCATCGGCGCGGCGCTCGTCTGTGCTCGTGGACTTCGCTCGTGAACTTCGGTTGTGAGCGGGGGGGAGGTTTGCACCTGCCCACCGGGCAGTCAAGTAGTACCGATAGTACCGAGCTTCGGTAGATCCCGGCTCAGCCGCCCGCGGGCGCTCCCGGCTTCTCGAGCGTGTAGATGTAGACCGCTTCCCCGCCCCGTCCGTCGGACATGTGTCCGAGGACGTAGTCGGCCCCGATCTCGTGCACCGTGAGGGGATAGGGCACGACGACTTCGCCGAGGTACCGGCCGTCCGGGCCGAACACCGTCCACTGGTAGTCGGCACCCATGTCGAACCACCGGTACCTCCGGACCCATACGTTGCCGAGCTCGTCCACGATCATGTCGTCGAACGTCGGGAACGTCTCCGCATACGTGTAGGCATCGACCGTGGCCTCGGCCTCTGCGTCGCTCATCTGACGCCGCAGCTGGCGTACCGCACCCACCCGGAACGCGGAGAGGTCCGCACCCATCACCGGCGGTGGCGGGCGATCGAGACGCACGATCCGGACGACGCGTCCCCCCTCGGCGATCTCCCGGAGCTCGTACGTCTCCGTGCCCGAATACCACACCGTCGAGTCGCCCACCGCCACGACGCCGGTCGGTCCGAACACGTAGACCTCGTCGCCTACGATTTCGGTCGCGTCGTCCCAGTCTCCGAACGTGGAGAGCATGCGCCCATCCGCCGCGAAGCGCATGAGTCGCATCGTCGAACGCTGCATCCCCCTCGACGTCGAGTCGACCTCGAACCGGCCGATCACCAGGAACGACCCGTCAGCGAACGCGCCCGCGGGCTCCGGCTCTCCCCAGAAGGGCTCGTCCGGAAGGGCGATCAGGAAGCGCCGAAGCAACTCGTTGTCCGGCGCATAGACGGCGAGCCCGCCCCCGACCTCGTACACGAGGAGTGTGTCGGCGGCCTGCGGGTAGACACGCCGCGGCCGCCCGACCTCGAGGGTCGGATCGCGCTGAAAGCGAAGCGTCGCCAGGTGGTACCCACCCGCATCGAAGATGCGCACGTCGCCCATGCCGCGGTTCGCGACCACGATGGCGCCGTCGCTGCGGCGGCGCGCATGCTCCGCCCGGTAGATGCGCTGGTCCGGATCGTACGGCTGGTTCCCGACCTGGATGCGGGGCCGCGGCGACAGGCGCCACCGGGTCTCCATCGTCCACACCGGCTGTGCGTCATCGTTGTCGACGATGATGACGCCCGCGCTGTCCTGTACGATCATGGCTTCGCGCGCAGGCCCGCCGCCGCAGGCGGCCACGAGCGGTGCGAGCCAGAGCAGGGAACGAGCGCGAACGCGGTTCATGCCCGAAAACTCGAAGGAGCGGCCCCTGGCCGCCAGCCCGAGCTCAGCGCCCCAACCAATGCCTCCGCGCACAAGGCACCGTCGAAAACAACGCCGGTTGCGCCTGCCGAGGAACCGGCTCGACACGACAGGTGACCCAGCCCCCTCTCCCGTGGGCGATGCGCTACGCGCGTCGCCCCACGATGCGGGTTTCCGACACCGGCCCTCAGCCGACGTAGACCTTCGTGCCGACCCGGCGGCGGAAACCCGCCGGCGGGGTTGGCGACACCGCCGCAGACCGGTCGACAACGTCCACCCGCCGGACCGGCGGTGTCGCTAACCCCCTAGATTTCGATCTGGACACCCAGCTCCACCACCCGCTCCGGCGGCAGGTGGAAGAACGACGAGGCCGTACGTGCGTTGCGCGCCATCGCCCCGAAGAGCCGCTCTCGCCACGCGCTCATTCCGACCCTCCGCTCGCTCGCGATGACCGACTCGCGTCCGAGGATGTACGTCAGCTCGCCCAGATCCAACGCGGCGCCGCCGATGCGTACGGCGCCCAGGTCCCTAGGCACATGGGGCTCCTCCATGAACCCGTATCTCAGGGCGATGCGGTGGAACCCCTGACCCAGCGACTCGACCGAGCTCCGTTGCTCGGCAGGAATGCGCGGTTGGTCGGCAGTCTCCACGCTGACGAGTAGCACACGCTCGCGGAGGGTTTGGAAGTGCTGGAGCGAGTGGATCAGCGCGGGCGGCGTTCCGCCGGCCCCCCGATACATGAACACGGCGGTGCCGGGCACGCGTCGGATGGGGCGCTCCATCAGGTCGGCCAGGAAGAACTGGATCGGGAGCGTGCTCGCCGCCATGCGCCGGAGCAGGAGCGTCCGCCCAGTCTTCCAAGTCGTCATCATCGCGAGGACGCAGAGAGCGATCGCCAGGGCGAACCACCCGCCGCGCGGAACCCTGAGCATATTCGCACCCCAGAACGCGAGGTCCACGAAGAGAAACGCCCCGCACAGTGAAGCCGCCGCGAGCCAGCTCCAGCCCCACCGATCCCTGGCGACGAAGTAGAACATGACGGACGTCACGACCATCGCCGTGGCGACCGCCACCCCGTACGCCGCCGCCAACGCGCTCGAGGTGCGGAACCCCACCACGAGGCCGATGCAGCAGAGCATCAAGAGCCAGTTCACGCTCGGGACGTAGATCTGACCCCGCGCCCGCTCCGAAGTGTGCTCGATCGCGACGCGCGGCAAGAAGCCGAGTTGCACGGCCTGCATCGTGATGGAAAACGCACCCGAGATCACCGCCTGTGACGCGATGACCGCGGCCGCTGTGGTCAGGATCACCAGCGGCACCAGCGCCCACCCCGGCGCCAGGAGGAAGAACGGGTTCTCCGCGGTCGTCGAGTTGGAGAGGATGAGCGCGCCCTGGCCGAAGTAGTTGAGTAGCAGCGCGGGTAACACGAGAGCGAACCAGGTCGAGCGGATCGGCCGGGTCCCGAAGTGGCCCATGTCCGCGTAGAGCGACTCGCCTCCGGTGACCACCAGGAAGACCGAGCCGAGCACGAGGACGGCGCGCCAACCGTTCTCCGCGAAAAACGACCAGGCGTGCCGTGGATCCAACGCGACCAAGACCCGCGGCTCCTGCGTGATGTGCACCATGCCCAGCGTCGCGATGGTCACGAACCAGACCAGCATGACCGGACCGAAGAGGGCTCCCACCCCTGCGGTCCCACGGCGCTGGAGCAGGAAGACACCGCCGAGAACGCCGATCGCGATCGGGATGACGAAGGGCTCGAAGACGGGGGTGACGACCGCCAGGCCTTCGACCGCCGACAGCACCGAGATCGCCGGCGTGATCATGGTATCGCCGTACAGGAGGGCGGCACCGAAGAGACCGAGAAGAACGAGCAAGGGACGATCTCGGCGCTCGGCCGGGTTGGGGGCCGTGACGAGCGAGGTCATCGCCAGGATCCCCCCCTCCCCGCGGTTGTCCGCGCGCAGGACGAACGTCTGGTACTTGATGGCGATGATGACGAGGAGCGCCCAGAAGATCAGCGACAGCACTCCCAGGACGTTGGGAACCGTTGCGGCGACCTCATGGCTGGAGTGAAACGACTCCCGCAGGGCGTAGATCGGGCTGGTGCCGATGTCGCCGAAGACGACCCCGAGCGCGGCGAGCGAGGTGAGGGCGACGTGGCCCCGCGTCGGGTGCTCCGTGGGCGTGCTCAGTCGAGAGTGGCCCCTAGGTGCGTGCGTCGCTCCACCTCGGCGAATCCCGCATCGGCGGCCTCTTCGGCGGCGAGCAGCGACACGGCCACGCCCACGACGAACGCGAGCGGGATCGTGATCATGGCCGGGTTACGGAGCGGGAACCACGCCGTGTCGTTTTGGAGAACGTCGATCTGGATCGTGGGCGACAGGTAGATGAGCACGAGAGTGCTGATGGTGCCCGTGAGCATGCTCGCCACCGCGCCCGCCGTCGTGAACCGCCGCCAATGGATCGAGAGGATGAGCGCCGGGAAATTCGCGCTGGCCGCGATCGCGAAGGCGAGCGATACCATATACGCCACGTTCTGGCCCTCGAACGTGATCCCGAGCACGACGGCGAGGATGCCGAGCAGCACGGTCGAGGCCCGGGCCACCTTGAGCTGCTCGCCCTGGTCGGAGTGCCCACGCCGCACCACGCTCACCCACAGATCGTGCGAGAGGGCGGCCGCGCCCGAGAGCGTCAGCCCCGCTACCACCGCCAAGATGGTCGCGAACGCGACCGCGGCGATGAACCCGAGCAGCGGGGTGCCACCGAGCACTTCGGCCAGGAGGGGTGCCGCCATGTTCCCGCCCGCGTCGACCCCGCGGATCGTCTCGGGCCCGACGAGCACCATCGCGCCGAACCCGAGCACGAATGTCATCAGATAGAAGTACCCGATCAGCCCGGTCGCGATGAAGACCGAGATGCGCGCGGCCTTCGCGTCGGGCACCGTGTAGAAGCGCATGAGGATGTGCGGGAGCCCGCCCGTCCCGAACATCAGCGCCATGCCGAGCGAGATCGCATCCAACGGATTCGAGACGAGGCCGCCCGGAGCGAGTACGCCGTCTCCGCGTTGGCTGGCGGCCTCGGCGAAGAGCGCCGTCGGACTCCAACCGAAGCGGGCGAGCACGAGCAGCGCGATCAGTGAAGCACCGCCGAGGAGGAGCACGGCCTTCACGATCTGCACCCACGTCGTGGCGATCATACCGCCGAAGAGCACGTAGGCGATCATCACCGCGCCCACGATCATGATGGCGGACTGGTACGAGATGCCGAACATCAGGCGGATGAGGCCGCCCGCGCCGACCATCTGCGCGATCAGATAGAAGACGACCGTCGCGAGCGTCCCGAACGCCGCGGCGATCCGCACCGGCGTCTGTCGCAAGCGGAACGCGACGACGTCGGCGAACGTGTACTTGCCGAGGTTGCGAAGCGGCTCGGCGATGAGGAAGAGCACCACCGGCCAGCCGACGAGCCAACCCGTGGAGTAGATGAGGCCGTCGAAGCCCGAGGTGGCCACGAGACCGGCGATCCCCAGGAACGACGCCGCCGACATGTAGTCACCCGCGAGCGCGAAGCCGTTCTGGGCCGGCCCGATGCTGCGGCCCGCGGCGTAGAACTGCTCGGTCGTCTTGGTGCGGCGGGCCGCCCAGAACGTGATGCCGAGCGTGACCGCGATGAACAGGAAGAAGAAGCCCATCGCCACGGCGCTCGGTTGGCCGATCGCGGTCTCGGTCATTCGCGGAGCCTCGCGAGTTCCTCGTCGTAGCGAGTGTTCGCCCACCACACGTAGGCCAGCGTCAGCAGCCACGTCGCGAGGATCACCAACGCGCCGAGCAGAATGCCGATGGAGAGTCCAGGCGCGACCAAACGGCCCATCAGCGGCTTCTGGTACGCGATCAAAGCGATGAACCCGAAGTACACCACGACCATCGCGCCGGTGAGCGTGAGCGCGATCCGCCACTGCGTGGCGGCGAGCGTGCGCAGGCGTTGCTTGCGGTCGTCGGTCATGGTGTAGGCAGGGCCGGGATCATGCCGGGGAATACGTACGCCTGCAGGAGCGCGATGATACCGATGACCGCCGCCCCCGCGACCGAGTGCCACCACACTGTGCGGAAGATCGGGCCGAGCGAGCGCGTGCGCTCGTGCGGATCATCGTAGCACGCGGCGCTCGCCACCATGATCGATTGAGCGTCGATCATCTTGCCCATGACGCCGCCGGTGGAGTTCGTGGCGACGATCAGCACCTCGTTGAGGTTGAGCTGCTGCGCGGTGATGCGCTGCAGGCTGCCGAAGAGCGCGTTCGACGCCGTGTCGGACCCGGTGAGGAAGACGCCGAGCCAACCGAGGTACGCCGCGAAGAACGGATACATGAAGCCCGCGCCCGTGAACGCGAGACCGAGGACCGCGTCCATGCCCGAGAAGCGCGTGAGGAACCCGAGGCCCAACACCTGGCCGATGACGAGGATTGGAATCCCGAGCCGGTGCGCCGTGTTCACGACGGCGGCCTTCCACTGGGCGAGGCTCAGCCTCAGGACGAAGCCCGAGAGAAGC
This sequence comes from uncultured Gemmatimonas sp., assembly GCA_964490285.1. Lineage (GTDB taxonomy): Bacteria > Gemmatimonadota > Gemmatimonadetes > Longimicrobiales > Gaopeijiaceae > UBA2982. Next base: position 19,414 of record CAZBCN010000020.1, read on the forward strand.
GCCGCGAGAAACACCGCGGTGCCGGACGCCGAGAGCCAGTTGATGGTGAAGCGCGCCGCTTCCGGGGCCGAGCCGGGCGGGAGAACCGGGGGCATGCGCTGCACCAGGTTGTGGAGCGCAGGCATCTCCCAAACGGGCAACGAGAGCGAGCCCGCGAAGGAGGACCCGAGCAGGGTGGTCTGGAACGCCACATCGGCGAAGAGGTTGTTCAGATAGACCCGGTAGGATGGAATTCCCCAGATCGCGCAGCACGCGATCAGGAGACCCCACGGGAGCCAGGCATACGCGGTCTGCGCGGTGCTGAAGCGACTCTTCCACTCGTGCGCGTCGGTGGTGAGCGAAGTCGCTTGCCCCGCCTTCTCCTGCGCCTCTCGCTCGTGCTTCAGCAGGAACCGCGACTTCGGGTGCCAGACGAAGCGCAGGAAGAGGGCGGTGCAGGCGACGGACGTAACGCCCGCGATCACGTCGGTCATCAGGTGGAAGGACGCCGAGGACGAGGCGAACCACTGCAGGACCGCAAAAGACAGACCCGAGACGAGCGCGCCCGGCCACACCTCCCAGACCTGCTTCCACGTCCCGCCTTCCATCTTCACGAACGCCGCGACGAGCCAGAACGGAACGAGCACCGACACGAACGGGAGCTGGCGACCCGCCATGTGCGAGAGCGTCAGCTGGTCGAGCCCGCTCACCGCCGCCAGCGTCACGATCGGCGTGCCGATGGCGCCCCACGCCACCGGCGCGGTGTTGGCGAGCAAGTTGAGCACGGCGGACTGGAAGGGCGAGAAGCCGAGACCCACCATCACGGCGCCGGCGATCGCCACGGGAGTGCCGAAGCCCGACGTCCCCTCGATGATCGCGCCGAAAGAGAAGGCGATCAGCAGTACCTGGAGCCGCCGATCGAACGAGATGTGGATGATCGACTCCTTCACGATCTCGAACTTCCCGCTGATCAGGGTGATGTTGTAGAGGAACATGCCCCCGATGATGATCCAGATGATGCCCAGGAAGCCGGATAGGCTGCCGAACAGGAAGGCGGAGCCCGCGGACGCGATCGGCATCCGGAAGACGAGCGTGGCGATCAGGAACGCGGCGATCACGCCGTAGAAGGCGGCGTACGGCGCGCTGATGCCCAGGTGCCTGTATCCTCGCGCGTCGCGGTGGGGGTGCAGCGCGATGAAGTACAGCAGCGTGAGGATCGGGATTGCCGCGACGATGGTCGAGAGAAGAGCGTTGCCGAGGGGGTTGTAGTCCTGCTCGAACATTGCGTCTCCCCTCCGTCGCTCGGCGACAGGGCAGCGTGGGACCGGCGTCTAGACTCGTGTCACGGCGCGTGCCATAGGAAGGCGCACGCGCGTCCGGGGCAAGGGGGAGCGCATCGATCGCGCTCGGGTCGCTTCGTTCTCAGCGACAAGTCTTGAAGACCGTGACGCCGTTGGCCTCGAGCGCGGCGATGTCCGTGCAGCTCACGCCCGTGCCCTCGAGCCGCACGGCGTCGCCCTCGCCGAACCCGGGATGGAACAGGAGCGGCTGAACGTCCGAGAGCTGCATGTTCCCCCGCAGGTCGAGCCGGGCGAGGCCCGCCAGCGAGACGAGCGGGCTGAGGTCGTGGACGCGGGTTCCACCGAGGCCGAGGTTCGTCAGTCGGGCAAGCGAGCCGAGCGGACGGATGTCCGCCACCGCGGTCCCACCGAGCTCCAGGGTCTCGAGGTGGACGAGGGCGCCGAGGGGGCTGATGTCGCTCAGCTGCGGATTGTCCTGTAGCGAGAGCCGGGTCAGCTGGGGGAGCGCCGCCAACGGTCGGACGTCGACGATCTCGTTTCCGCCGAGCTCGAGGCGGGTGAGCAAGGTGAGCGTTCGCAGCGGCTCCAGGTCCGACACTCCCACCGCGTGCTCGATGCGCAGCCTGATGAGCCCGGTGAGTCGGCTCACGGGCGAGAGGTCCCGGATCGGATTTCCGTAGAGATTGAGCGAGGTGAGCGTCCGCACCGAGGCCAACGGGCCGATGTCCTCGATGTCATTGCGCGCGAGGTTCAGGTTGGTCAGCGCTGGCAGATGGCCGAGGGGCGTGACGTCTCGAACGGAGTTGTTTCCGTAGAGATGGAGCTCGTTCAGTCCGACGAGGTTCTCGATCCCCGCGAGATCGGCGATGCGGGCGTCCGGGCCATAGAGGAGCGTGACCCGAGCGAGGAGGGCGCAGGTGAGTGGCTGATCCTGGCCCGCGCCCAGGGCCGCGCGAATCAAGCGATCGAGGTTCGGGTCGGGAAACGTCACCACGATGTGGGCGGTCGCCGACCCGAGGCACACCGGCCGCGCAGCCACGGCGGGCTCGACGGCACCGGCCGGCGGGAGCGGCGCACCGCCCCCGGTCCGCCCCGCGCAGGCGGCCGCAAGCGCGATGGGGACGAGCACGAGCGCGCTCGCCGCGCGACGCCGCGCCTCCGCCGGCGATCTCTCGCTCCAGGTCATCGCTCCCCTCCCCTTCCGAATCTCCGCACGCGCAACGCCATGCCGCAGGATCACGCGGTCGCCGTCATCGCCGCGCCCACGAAGCCCGTAAGACGGGTCGCGTCGATCCGCGCCCGGTTGCCCCGCGTCGGACACCATGCTATCCCAAATGCCGCGAGAGATCCAACCGGGCGGCCCCCTTCGCCCCAAGCCTGCAGCCGAGCCCACCGCATGCCCAACTCCGCCCGGTTCGACCTCGTCGACTCCGTCGGCGTCATCACGCTCGACAATCCGCCCGTGAACGCGATGTCCCTCGGGGTCCGGACCGCGGTTCGGGACGCGCTCGCCCAGGGGGTGGCCGACGCGCGCGTGCGGGCGTTCGTGCTCACGGGGAGCGGCAAGCTCTTCAGCGGCGGCGCGGACATCAAAGAGTTCGACACGGGCGTCTCCAATCAATCCCCGAACCTCCCCGAGCTCATCGCACTCGTCGAGGACAGCCACAAACCCGTGGTCGCGGCGTTACACGGAACCGCGGTGGGGGGCGGCTGCGAGCTTCCGCTCGCCTGTCACGCCCGGGTCGCCTCGGCGGGAACGCAGGTCGGACTCCCCGAGGTGACGCTCGGCCTGGTGCCCGGTGCGGGCGGGACGCAGCGGCTCCCCCGCCTCATCGGCGTGCAGGCCGCTCTCGACGCGATCGTATCGGGCAAGCTCATGAGCGCGGAGAAGGCACACGCGCTCGGACTCGTCGACGTCCTCGTTCCGGTGGGCGGCGACCTCGTGCAAGCCGCCGTCGCGTTGGCGAAGCAGCTCGCGTCGGCCAAGTCGCCCCCCGTGAAGACGCGCGACCGCGAGGAGCGCCTCGCCGAAGGGCGGACGAACCCGACGATCTTCGCCGACGCCCGCAAGCAGGCCGCGAAGCGCGCGCGGGGCTTCGAGGCGCCGCAGGCGTGCATCGACTGCGTCGAGGCGGCGGTGACGTCGAGCTTCTCGGACGGCATCGCGTTCGAGCGCGACACATTCCAGCGTCTACGGATCTCGCCGCAGTCGCGCGCGCAACGGCACGCGTTCTTCGCCGAGCGCGAAGTGCGCCGCGTCCGTGGCGTCGACGAGAGCACCGAGGAGCTTCCCATCGCGCGCGGCGCCGTGCTCGGGTGCGGTACCATGGGCGGCGGCATCGCCATGAGCTTCGCCAACGCCGGCATCCCCGTGATCGTGACCGAGGGCGAGCAGTCGGCGCTCGAGCGCGGCATGGACACGATCCGCAAGAACTACGCGTCGACGGTATCCAAAGGGAGCTTGTCGGCCGCCGACGCGGAGGCGCGCCTGGCGCTGATCCAGCCCACGCTCGACTTCGAGCGCGTCGCAGAGGCAGACATCGTGATCGAGGCCGTGTTCGAGAACATGGACTTGAAGAAGGAGATCTTCACCCGTCTCGACCGGATCTGCCGTCCGACTGCGATCATGGCGACGAATACATCCTCGCTCGACCTGAACGAGATCGCCGACGTGACCTCGCGACCCGAACAGGTCGTGGGCACGCACTTCTTCAGCCCGGCCAACGTGATGCGGCTGGTCGAGATCGTGCGCGGAGCCAAGACGTCGCCCGAGGTCCTCGCGACGACGATGACGCTCTCGAAGCGGCTCGGTAAGGTGGGCGTGGTGGTCGGCGTCTGCGACTCGTTCGCCGGCAACCGGATGCTCTATCCCTACCAGCGTCAGGCCCAGTTCCTTCTCGAGGAGGGCGCACTCCCCGAGCAGGTCGACCGCGTGATCTACGAGTTCGGCTTCCCCATGGGCCCGTTCGCGGTCAGCGATCTCGCCGGCATCGACGTCGGTTACAAGATCCGTCAGCATCGCGAGCACGAGCGCCCGAAGCACCTCCGCTACTCGGGCATCGCGGACGAGCTGTACGAGATGGGACGCTACGGACAGAAGACCGGCAAGGGCTGGTTCATCTACGAGAAAGGCAACCGTACGCCGATCCCCGACCCGGAGGTGACCGCACTCATCCTGCAGGCGTCGAAGGACCTCGGTATCGAGCGGCGCGTGATCTCGGACGAGGAGATTCTGCAGCGGTGTCTGTATCCGCTCGTCAACGAGGGAGCCAAGATTCTCGAGGAGGGGATCGCCGAGCGGTCGAGCGATCTCGACGTCGTTTGGCTCCACGGGTACGGCTTCCCGCGCTACCGGGGCGGACCGATGTACTGGGCCGACTCGCTCGGGCTCGACCACGTACACGAGGTGATGCATCGCTTCTACGAGGTCCACCGTGACTGGCTCGAGCCTGCCCCGCTCCTCGGTCGGCTGGCGCGCGAGGGCGGCACGTTCGCCGACTGGAGGCGAGAATGATCTTCCGGAGCCCCTACCCTCAGGTGGTGATTCCGAACGTCACGGTCACCGAGCTCGTATTCGCCGACCTCGCAGGCCGGGAGCACAAGACGGCGCTCATCGACGCGGGTACCGGCACCAAGGTCTCGTTCGGTGAGCTCAGGAGCAGTATCCGCAGGGCCGCGGGTGGACTCGCGGCACGCGGCCTCACGAAGGGCGACGTAGTCGCGATCTACAGCCCGAACACACTCGGCTATCCCGTGGCGTTCCACGGCGCGGCGCACGCCGGTGGCGTCGTTACGACGGTGAACCCGACCTTCACACCGGAGGAGCTCGCGAGCCAGCTGCGCGACTCGCGGGCGCGCTTCCTCGTCACGGTCGGGCCACTCCTCGACAAGGCCGCCGAAGCCGCCAAGCGAACCGGTACCGTCCGGGAGATCTTCACATTCGACGCGGCGCCGGGCGCGACGCCGTTCGCGGAGCTCCTGGAAGCGCCCGAGCTGGAGAAGGGCCCGCCCGTCGACCCAGCGAAGGATCTGGTGGCCCTTCCCTACTCGAGCGGCACGACCGGAATCTCCAAGGGCGTGATGCTCTCGCACAGGAACATCGTCGCCAACGTGGTGCAGCTCCGCGGCAACTACAGCCTTTGCCGTCCCATCACCGATCGAGACACGCTGATGGCCGTGCTCCCGTTCTTCCACATCTACGGGCTGACGGTGATCATGAACTACGCCCTCTCCAACGGCGCTGCGCTCGTGGTGCTGTCTCGCTTCGACCTCGAGCAGTTCCTCAAGGCGATGCAGGACTACAAGGTCACGTACGCGCACCTCGTTCCACCGATCCTGATCGCGCTCGCGAAGCACCCTCTCGTCAGCCAGTACGACCTCTCGAGCCTCGAGGGGATCATGTCCGGCGCCGCCCCGCTCGGACCCGACGTGGCGATGGCGGTCGAGGACCGGATCGGCTGCGTCGTGGGCCAAGGGTACGGGCTCACGGAGACGAGCCCCGTGACGCACATGGCGCCCAACCAGCGCAGGGGACAAACCGCATACGACTCCATCGGCCCGAGCCTCCCGAACACCGAGGTGCTCATCGCGGACGTGGAGACCGGCCAGCCTCTCGGACCGGGAGAGCGCGGCGAAGTCTGGATCCGCGGGCCCCAGGTGATGGTCGGTTACCTGGGCCAGACCCAGGCCACCGCTGCCACGATCGACCGCGACGGGTGGCTCCACACCGGAGACATCGGATATGTGGATGAGGCGGGATACTGTCGCATCGTCGACCGCCTGAAGGAGCTCATCAAGTACAAGGGGTACCAGGTCGCGCCCGCCGAGCTCGAGGCCGTCCTTCTGACCAACCCGCACATCAAGGACGCCGCGGTCGTCCGGAGCCCCGACCCAGAAGCCGGCGAGGTACCGAAGGCGTTCGTCGTCACCGACGGATCGCTGACAACCGACGAGGTGATCGACTTCGTGGCCGAGAGGGTATCGCCGCACAAGAAGGTCCGGCGGGTGGAGTTCATCGACGCGATCCCGAAGTCGCCGTCCGGGAAGATCCTCCGTCGCGTACTGATCGAGCGAGATGCCCAGAGAGCGGAGCGTGCCCCATGAGAGAAGCCGTCATCGTTTCGACCGCGCGCACACCGATCGGCAGAGCGTTCCGCGGCGCCTTCAACAATACCCACGGCGCGACCATGGCTGGTCACGCGATCGAGCACGCGGTGCGTCGCGCGCGCCTCGAGCCCGGCGAAGTCGAGGACGTGATCCTCGGCTGCGGATTTCCCGAGGGAGCGACGGGCAGAAATATCGCGAGGCTCTCCGCGCTGCGTGCCGGACTCTCCGTCTCCACCGCGGCCGTCACGGTCAACCGCTTCTGCTCTTCCGGCCTCCAGGCGATCGCCATGGCCGCGAACAGGATCGTGCTGGATGATGTTCCGATCGCGGTCGCGGGGGGCGTCGAGTCGATCAGCCTCGTGCAGAACAACCTCAATCAGCACAAATGGGACGAGGAGTGGCTCGCCGAGCACAAACCCGACATCTGGATGAGCATGCTCGATACAGCCGAGGTCGTCGCGAAGCGGTACGGCGTCGGCCGCGACGCGCAGGACGCCTACGCGCTCACGAGCCAGCAGCGCACGGCGGCCGCGCAGGCCGCCGGTCGATTCGACGACGAGATCGTCCCGATGACGTCGCGCATGATCGTGACGGACAAGGCCACCGGCGCCACGAGCGAGAAAGAGGTGACGCTCGCCAAGGACGAAGGGAACCGGCCCGACACGACCGCCGAGGGCCTCGCGGCGCTCAAGCCCGTTCAGGGCGCAGGCAAGACGATCACGGCCGGCAACGCCTCCCAACTCTCCGATGGCGCTTCGGCGTGCGTGCTCATGGAGGCGCGCGAGGCGGAGAAGCGCGGCCTCGAGCCGCTCGGCGCGTTCCGCAAGCTCGTCGTCGTGGGCCTCGAGCCCGACGAGATGGGCATAGGACCGGTATTCGCCGTGCCCAAGCTCCTGGAGCGCACGGGTCTCCGCATGGACGACATCGACCTCTGGGAGCTCAACGAGGCGTTCGCGGTGCAGGTCGTCTACAGCCGGGACCGGCTGGGCATTCCGAGCGAGCGCCTGAACGTGAACGGGGGCGCGATCGCCATCGGTCACCCCTACGGGATGACGGGGTCGCGGCAGGCAGGCCACATCCTGCTCGAAGGCAAACGGCGGGGTGCCAAGCACGCCGTGGTGACCATGTGTGTCGGCGGCGGGATGGGAGCCGCGGGACTCTTCGAGGTCGCGTAGCTACTCGGCTGGTCGCACGGCGAGCACGTACAGCGTCGCGGGCGCGTTGCCTGTCTCGACGACCTCGAACCCCGCCTCGACGACCGCCGCGCGCCACCGCTCCGGCGCGCCGCGGCCGCCGAAGTACCCGTGCGAGGCCAACAGCGGAAACGCGACCCGCGTCCAGCCGTCGGGGTTCACGACCATCAGCAGTAGCTCGCCACCAGGCCGAAGAACGCGTGCCACCTCCGCGAGCGATCCGCGAATCCCGTCCGAGTCCAAGTGGTCGATCGCGTACGCGCTCACGACCGCGTCGAAGGTCCCGGATTCGAGCGGCATGTCGCGCACGTCTCCGACCTGGACGGTGAGGCGATCCTCGACGCCCGCCGTCCGCGCGTTCGCCCGCAAGCGATCCGGCGTATTCTCCCCGATCCCGTATCCATCGAGGAAGAGGTCGAGCGCGGTGACTGTCGCCTGCGGGCGCGCGAGCAGCACCATGAGCGCCGATCGCCCCGACCCCGCACCAGCGTCCAGGACGCGACCGACACCCGACGCGAGAAAGCGCTCCGTCGGCAGATCCAGGGGGCGATTGAAACGCATGGGTCCGTGGACGACGAGCGCCCCCGTGAGCGCCCACACCGCCAGGACGCCAGCCGTTCCGGCGGCCCACCGCGACCAATCCGAGCGCCAGATCAGACCCGCCAGCAACAAGAGCGTCGAAGCCACGATCAGGTGGCCGAGCGTCCACGGCCACGTGTAGTCGAAGTCGTACCGGAACGCGTCGATCATGACGCACCTCCCTCCGCCTCGGGCGTCTCGGGCCCGTACTGGAACACGTCCTCCAGTGGCACGCGGAACACGGCCGCGATGCGGAACGCGACCTCGAGGGACGGGGAGTACTTCCCCAGCTCGATCGCGTTGATGGTCTGGCGTGTGACTCCCACACGATCTGCCAGCTCCTGCTGCGTCATCTCCTGGCGATCGAAGCGCAGCCGGCGGATCCGGTTCCGGACGCCGTGGGCCGTCATGCGGCGTCTCGGCGGAAGAGTGCGATCTGACACCCGAGGCGCGTCAGCTCCGCCACCACCAACGCCAGCAGCACGTGCTGAGCGAGCGCATACGCGTTGGTGGAGAGGTGGATGGACCCGATCGAGCCGACGGCGCCCACGAGCAACACGTAGTAGGCAATCCCCCTCGCGCGCAGCTCGATCTGGCGCTCGCGCTCGTCTCGAGGCGCTCGAGCTTCCTTGGGATGCCGAATCCGGAGGATCGCACGCACCGCGAGTTCCGCCACGACCAGCACCACGAGGACGAGCAGGAAGATGTGGAAGGTGCGGTCCGGGTCGGCGTTGCCCGCCATCACCTGGCCCACGTGCCAGAAGTAGAACCCGAACAGCGTGAACATCAGGACGAAGGAAACCCAGAGGGTCTTCTCACGAAACGACACGGGATCTTCCTCGCGGTGAGTGTCTGCTATGTGTGACTCAGTGTATATAATATCAGTCGTCATGTCTATAATAGTATACATACGGGACGGCCCGCTGGTCTCCTTCGGGTCCGAGACCTAACGTGACCCGATGACCGCAAGTCGCCGAATGTCTCCGCGCTCCCCCGCCCGATGAGCCTCGCCGGCCGCGGCGCGGTGATCACCGGAGGCGGTCGAGGGATCGGGCGGTCCGTCGCGCGCGCGCTCGCCGCGCGCGGAGCTCGGGTGGTGGTCACCGCGCGCACGCGCGTGGAGATCGAAGGCGTCGCCGAGGAGCTACGCACCGCCGGGCATGAGGCCCACGCGATCCGCTGCGACGTCTCGAACGAGGCGAGCGTGGCCGCGATGGCGGGCGAAGCCGTGAAGCGACTCGGCGCAGTCGACATCCTCGTGAACAACGCCGGCATCGCGCGCTCGAACCCGGTGAAGCGGCTCGCGCTCGAGGAGTGGAACGAGATCCTCGCGATCAACGCGACGGGAACGTTCCTCTGCTCGCGCGCGTTCCTGCAGGGGATGATCGATCGCCGTTGGGGACGCGTGATCAACGTGGCGTCGGTCGCCGGACTCCGCGGCTCACGTTACATATCCGCCTACACCGCGTCCAAGCATGCGCAGGTCGGCTTCACGCGGGCGCTCGCGGAGGAGGTAGCGGGTCAGGGCATCACGGTGAACGCGATCTGCCCCGGTTACGTCGATACGCCGATGACGACGCACTCGGTGTCGCGCATCGTGGAGAAGACGGGCGTGAGCGCCGAGGATGCGCTCGAGCGCATCCTCGCCCTCAGCCCGCAGCACCGCTTGATCCGTCCCGAGGAGATTGCGCACGTTGCGGTCATGCTCTGCGAGACGGACGGCGAAGGAATCAACGGCCAGGCGATCGCGATCGACGGCGGCTCGGGCTCTCATTGAAGTAGACCGATCTTCTCAAGAGGAGGGATGCACATGTTCAGGTCCATCATGCTCGTCTTCGCCACGGTGTGGATGCCCGCGGCCGTGGTCGCTCAGACGCCGCCGGTCACCGGAGACCACTCCACGCCGCTGCGAGCGCTCGCAGGTGAAGGCAACGTCGGCATCAGCAACGCCACGCTCCGCGACCAGGCGGAAGTCCGCGCCCTGCGTGTGGTCGTGGACCCCGGCGGGGTGCGCGCGGTACATGCGCACGCCGATGTGAAGTTCCATCTGTTCGTGCCGATCTCGGGTCCGATGACCCTGGAACTCGATGGAGTCGGATCAGTCGAAGTGCAGCCGTGGCACCCGTACTACATGCAGGGAGGGACGCAGCATGGCTTCCGCAACCGCGGCACGACTCCGGTGGAGATCATGGAGATCTTCGTTCGCTAGTCGCCCGGGGAGTTGAGCATCGATGTCCGTCGATGCCTGGCTGACGCTCGTCGTCATTCTCGGGGTGCTCGTGCTCCTCGTGACCGAGCGCGTCGCGCCCGCGCTCGCGGTGCTCGGCGGCACGGTCGCGCTGCTCGTCCTCGGCGTGCTTTCACCGGATCAAGCTCTCGCGGGCTTCTCCAATCCCGCTCCGTTCGCCGTCGCCGCGCTCTACGTCGTTGCTCGCGCCGTCGACAAGACCGGAGCCATCCAGCCACTCCTGGGTCGCACGCTCGGCGGCGTACGCTCGAGTCGGCGCGCACTCGCGCGCCTACTGCTGCCGGTGGCCGGCATGTCGGCGTTCCTCAACAATACGCCGATCGTCGCCACCGTGGCCCCCCAGGTCGCGGCTTGGGCGCAGCGCACGGGGCAGTCGCCCTCCCTTTACCTGATGCCACTCTCGTTCGCGACGATTCTCGGTGGCGTGATGACGGCCATCGGAACCTCGACGAACCTCATCGGCTCCGGACTGATGGAGGCCGAGGGGATGGCGCCCATGCGGATGTTCGAGCTCACGCTGCTCGGCGGCGGCGTGGCGCTCGTGGGAGTCGCGTTTCTCGTCTTCGGCTCTCAATACTTGCTGCCGCAGCGCGTGGCACCCCGCGACACACTGGAATCCGCGGCTCGCGAATTCGTGGTCGAGATGGAAGTGATCCCGGGCGGCGCGCTCGACGGTATGGAGGTCGAGGCCGGTGGGCTGCGTAGTCTCGAAGGGGTGTTCCTGGCGGAGGTGCGCCGGGGGCAGGAGGTCATCGCGCCGGCACGACCGGACACGGTGCTTCGCGGACGCGACGTCCTGGTCTTCGTCGGCCGCGCCGACCACGCGCTCGACCTCACGAACAAGCCGGGGCTCCGCTCCGCGGAGCACAAGCACGCCGAGGCGTTCCACGCAGCCGGTCACACGTACTTCGATGTCGTCGTCGGTCCTTCGTCACCGCTCGTCGGCTCGACGCTGCGCGAGTCGGAGTTCCGCGGACGCTATCAGGCGGCCGTGCTCGGCATCCATCGGTCGGGCGCGCCGATCCGCGCGAAGCTCGGCGCCGTGCCGCTTCACGTCGGAGACATGCTGCTGGTCCTTGCCGATGAGGGCTTTCGGGAGCGTTGGCGGGATCGACCCGACTTCCTTCTCATCGCGCACCGAGGCGGCATGGCCCCCACGAGCACCGTGCAGGCGTGGATCGTCGCCGCCGTGCTCGCCGCGGTCGTCATCGGGAATGCCATCGGGCTCTTCCCGATCCTCCAGGCCACCCTCGTGGGCGCGATCGTCCTGGTGGCTACCGGCGTACTGACCGCGGGCGAGGCGCGGCGCGCGGTCGACCTCGACGTGATCGTCCTCATCGCGGCTTCCTTCGGGCTCGGACGCGCTCTCGAGATCACGGGGCTCGCCGCCGCCGCATCCGGGGCCGTCGTTGCCCCGTTCGGCGCGATGGGGCCGACGGGGGCCCTGCTGGGCGTGGTGCTCGCCGCGGTCGTCCTCACCGAATTGATTACCAATAACGCGGCGCTCGTGCTCATCTTCCCGATCGCGATGGCGGTCGCCGCGACGCATGGGCTCGACCCTCGTGCGGTCGCGCTCGTCGTCACGGTCGCGGCATCGGCATCCTTCCTGACGCCGATCGGGTACCAGACCAACACGATGGTGTACGGCCCCGGCGGCTACCGGTTCGGCGATTACATCCGCCTCGGCCTGCCGCTCACGATCCTGGTGATCGTCGTGCTCATTCTCGGCTATCCGCTGCTCTAGCCCGCAAACGAACGAGGCGGGGGGCCGGAGCCCCCCGCCTCGAACGCTCGGACGACGCGCTGGTCAGTTCGCGGCGAAGCAGTAGAACAGCCCCGCACCACCCGTCTGCACCAGGTTCTGCTGGCTGCAGCCGCTGGAGAGGTGCACCGCATTCCATGACGCGTTCGCGCCGCCCAGTCGGTCGTGGTGTCCGAGCATCGCGCGACCTTCCGCGTTGCTCGTCCAATTGTTGCAGGTCGTCGTGTTCGGGGCACCCAGCATCGCACGACCGTGCGAATCGGAGCCCGTCAGGATGTCGTGCTGGTTCGGGGTATCGCCGACGCCGTTCACCGGCTGACCGTTCTCGTCCGTGGCGGTCGGCTTCCGGATGTTGTTGCGGTCGCGCTCGAAGTCGCCGTGCAGGTCGGCGACGTTCGCGGCGATGAGCTGCCCCGCGCGGTTGTACCAGGGGCCGGCACCAATCCGGTCGCGCGCGTTGACGCCGAGCGCACCGCCCGCGGCGACGGTGCTCAGGTATGCACGCCAGATGCGGGCACCCGCACCGGGAGCGCCGGAAGCGGCCGCCAGGGTCTGACAATGCCGGTCCGCGCCCTCGAGACCGCCGAGGTTCGCGCCATCGCCCACACCTCGGCTCGTGATGAAGAAGCTCATGGGCTGCGTGGGCTGCTGGGCAGCCTGCGCGCGCGCGTCCTCGGCGGCGACGCCGAACGCAGCGAGCGCCATCACGACATTCACGCCGATCGTTCGTCTCATTTCCATCCTCCATCCGGGTAGGCAGGGTCTGTGCATGTGGTGGAACGGCCATCATGGAGCAGGGGCGCCGGATTCACAAGCCGGAGGAGCGGACCCGTCTGGGACCCGTTAGTGTTCGACGCCGAGACGTGCCGGATCGACCCGAGCGGCGGAGATTCCGTAGGATGACCGGACGGCAACTGCATCGAGGGGCGTTCGTGAGCCTCCTGGTGGCGTGTGCGGCAGTCCCCGCAGACGCCTCCGGCCAGATCTGGCTCTCGCAGGAGGGTCGCTACGGCGCGCCCATCCGATCGGGCGTTCCCGCGAACCGAGGCGGCTTCGTCTTCTGCCGACTCTGGTACGACGCCGTGCGGAGCATGGAGTCCGGACTCGGCTGGAGCACGGACTATCCCGCCGCAGACGGGAACTTCATGACCCGACTCGAGGAGTTGACGCCGACGCGAATCGAGCGGTGGCAGAACGGCGAGCCCGGGATCGCCGCGGTGCGCGCGACCGATCCGGATCTGTTCAAGTGCCCCTTCCTCTTCATGACCGACCCCGGCTCGGTCCGCTTCAGCGAGGCGGAGATCGAAGGGCTGCGGACCTACCTCCTGAAGGGCGGATTCCTCTGGGCGGACGACATGTGGGGGAATCGTGCCTGGAATTACTTCGAGGAGGAGATCACGCGGATCTTGCCGGACCGGCCCATCGTGGAGCTCGACATCACTCATCCACTCTTCACGACGCACTACATCGTGCCCGAGATCCCGCAGATCCCGTCCTACCAGTCGTGGCGGCGGAGCGGCGGGCAGACGTCGGAGTTCGGGCTGGAGACGGCGGTCCCACACCTGCGCGCCATCTTCGACGAGGACGGTCGGCTGCTCGTATTGATCAGCTTCAACACCGACATCGCCGACGGATGGGAGCGCGAGGGTGACGTGCCAGAGTTCTTCTACAACTTCTCGCCCGAAGCGTACGGGCTCGCGATCAACGTCTTCCTGTGGGCAATGAGCCACTGAGCCGGGGCGTCGACACCACGACCCCGTAGCCGCTTCGCGTCAGTAGACGCCCCGCCCCATGGAAAACGTCCCGCTGATGGACAGGGGCCCCGTGGCGCCGCCGGCATACCCGATCACCGTGGCCGCGAACGTTCCCATGATGCGGGATGCGGTCACGCTCGTGACCGTGACACTGCCACCGCCGCCAGTGATGGCGCTCGTCCATTGCCACGACGGTTGCGTCGGTGAGCCGATCACCGTCACTGACCGCACGGGCGACGAGGTGCTCAGCGCATACGTGCCCACGCCAGGCACGTTCCGCAACGTGAAGGCGACCTGGGTCGAGCTGTTGCGTCCAGTGACGGTGAGTGTCGGCGCCACACTGTCCGGCCAGACCAGGTCCGCAGTCGTCGCGATGAAGGGGCCGTGGATGATGCCTTCGATCCAGTGTCCGTTTCCGTCGGTAGCCGGGCCGAACGTGCCAACCACCGGAAGGTCGAAGACGCCCTCGCTGACGGCCCTCACGGCTGTCGCCAGGTTGGGGTCTGCGCTGAACTCGAAGGTGCCGACGATACGCGTCGCCGAGAGCGCGGTGATCACGACCTCGCCCTCCGCGCCCGTCCACGTGGTGCTCCACGTGTTGGTGCCGCGAGCGAGGTACCCGTTGCCCCCCAGAATCGTCGGGCCGACACCGAGCGCGTACGTCCCCGGACCCTTCAAGTTCTCGAGAACGACGGAGAGCGTGTAGTCGTCGGGCGCCGACGTGTCGGAGCCCACGATCTCGTAGACGCCACGCCCGGAGTTCTGGGCGGATGCACCCGGGTCGGCCACCCAAGCCACGCCGTCGATCCTGGCCGTGAGGGTCGTCCCGTCCACGATCGGGCCCGTGCCGCCGCCCCCGCACGCGACGAGCGTGACGACGAGAAGCGTGGGAGCCGGCCTTCTCACATCCACGGCGACGACGCCTCGAGCAGCACCGCTCTCGTCTACAGCCGACCGAGGTTGAACGTCCCGCTGACGGACAGCGGGCCCGACGCGCCACCCGCGACGCCGATCACCGTGGCCGTGAAGGTGCCCATGATTCGAGTCGCCGTCACGCTCGTGATGACGACCGAGCCACTCCCGCCCGCGGTCGCGCTGGTCCACGCGGCACCCAAACCGTCACCCACCTGGATCGTGCGCACCGGCGTCGTTGCGCTGAGCGTGTAGGTGCCTGGGCCGGTCATGTTCGCCACGCCGATCGAGACGCTGCGCACCAGGTTCTGGGCGGTGATGGTGAGCTGGGGCGTAGCACCGGTGAGCGTCGCGAGCGCCCCCGAGGCCACGAACGCCCCGCTGATGTTGCCGGTCAGCGAGTTACCCTGGTTGCCGGTGGCCGACAGCACCCCGAAGGTGCCGCTGACCGGAATGTCGAATACGCCCTGCGTCACGGTCTTATTGGCGGCGGTCCCGGTGATCGGAGTCGCCACGAACTCGAACGTGCCCACCATCCGTGTCGCGGAAAGGGTCGTGATGACGATCTGCCCCGCCGCTCCGCTGAGGGGCGTACTCCACCCGTCCGTCCCGACCTGGGAGATCAGGGCGGTACCCCCGAAGACGAAGACGCCGACGCCGAGGGGATACGTTCCGG
This sequence comes from uncultured Gemmatimonas sp., assembly GCA_964490285.1. Taxonomy (GTDB): domain Bacteria; phylum Gemmatimonadota; class Gemmatimonadetes; order Longimicrobiales; family Gaopeijiaceae; genus UBA2982. The sequence continues at coordinate 34,924 of CAZBCN010000020.1, forward strand.
GGCCCGTGATGTTGTAGAGCGAGAACACCATCGTGTAGTTGTTGGAGCCCGAGACCCTCAGCGCCGTGATCGAGTACGTGCCCGCGGCACCGTTGATGGCCGTGACCGCGAACTCGGGGTTCCAGTCCACCCCGTCGACCTTGGCCGTGAAGTTCGTGATGCCGTTGCCGCCCCCGCCCGGATTCGAAGGGTCTCCGCCGCCGCAGGCGCCGAGGACGAGGGAAAGCACCAACAGGGCGAGGCATCTCATGGGAACCTCTTGGAAGGGGCGGCGCGAGGCGGTCAATCTGCGGCTCGGCGCGCGTTCGGCAACCCGCCCGAGCAACGAGCGTCAGGCGCTCGCCGCTCCGAGCCCCGCCTCGACATCCGCCAGGATGTCCTCGACGGCCTCGCACCCCACACTGAAGCGAACGAAGCCGTCGCCGATCGCGTCACCCCCCCAACGGGCCCGTCGCTCCGCCGTGGAGTGCACGCCGCCGAAGCTGGTGGCCTCTCGCACGAGGCCGAGGGCCCCCAGGAAGCGCTCGGCGTGTGCGCGGCCCGGCAGCTCGAAGCTGACCACGCAGCCGAATGCCCGCATCTGTCTACGGGCGACCTCGTGCCCCGGGTCCGAGGTGAGACCGGGGTAGTGTACGGCCTTCACCCTCCGGTGGGTCGCCAGGAATTCGGCGAGACGCGCGGCCGAAGCACATTGATGGCTGAGCCGCAACGGGAGCGTCGCCATGGACCGGTGCGCCAGCCACACCTCCATCGGGCCGGGGATCGCGCCGTGGCGGGTCCGCCAGTCGCGCAGGTCCGCCGCCTTCGCCGCATCCCGTGTAGCCACGTGCCCCAAGATGAGGTCCGCGTGTCCCGTCACCGCCTTCGTATCGGACGCGACCACGTAGTCGGCCCCGAGGGCGAGCGGCTGTTGCAGATATCCCGTCGCCGTGGTGTTGTCCACGGCCACGAGGGCGCCCGCCGCGTGCGCCTTCGTCACGAGCTCCGCGATGTCGCACACGTCGAGATGTGGGTTGCTGGGGGTCTCGATCCAGAGGAGTCGGGCTCCGTCGAGGGCATCGGCCTGTGCGTTGCCCCGCGTCGGAGCGAGCCGCACCTCGACGCCGATGGTCTCGAGCCACGTCGAGGCGAGCGTCCGGATCGTGTAGTACGACTCGGAGGGGAGCACGACGACGTCCCCCGGCTTCAGACACACCCCGAGAACCGCGCTCGTCGCGGCCATCCCCGACGCGAAGCTCACCGCCTCGCCCCCCTCGAGCACGCCGAGCGCCTCCTCCCACGTGACCCACGTCGGGTTCTCGAAGCGACCGTACGTGAGCCGATGCTGCGCCGGGTCACCGGGGGTCACGTATGTGGACACGAACTGCGGGCCAGCGACCATCGGCCCAGGCTCTCTCACGGGTCGGTAGCCCGCGTTCAGGATCAGGGTGTCGCGATGCACGGGCAGTCTCCGGAGGTGGCGATGCGGCGTGTCCTTGCGCGCGCAATATCGCGAGACCCTCTCCGATTCGCCGCCCCGACGTGGCGCCCCGCTACCTTCCGGGCGTACCATCCCAGCGGTCCGGTCAACGACCCGGCCGCGCCCGAACGAGAGACGCTCATGTCGAGAGGGAGAAGCAAGCGCTCGCGCCCACCGGAGCGCCCGACCAAGGGCGGCGACGCGCCCAAGCAGCCCGTGCGTCCGCCCCGCCCCCCACCCCGCACCCGCCCGTCGTCTCCCGCGCCGGGCAGACGCGGACGCTGACGGCGTTACGCCTCGCGCAGCGCCTCCATCGGGTCGATGCGTGTGGCGCGCCGCGCGGGGATGTAGCACGCGAGGAGGGCGACCGCGCCTAGGACGAGCGGAACGGCCACGAACGTGCGCGGGTCGGTCGTGCCGACCCCATAGAGCTGAGAAGAGAGAAAGCGCGTCAGCCCCAGCGCGCCGATCAAGCCCAGCCCGAGCCCCAAGGCTGCGAGGCCGAGCCCTTGCCGCAGCACGAGGCCGCGCACGCTGCCAGGCTCCGCACCCATCGCGATGCGGATGCCGATCTCACGGTTCCGCTGCGCCACGAGGTGGGCCATTACCCCGTACGTCCCCACCGACGCGAGCAGCAGGGCGACACCCCCGAAGACGCCGAGCAGAAGGGTGAGAAAGCGCGGTTGCGCCATGGTACCCGCCACGTTCTGCTCCATCGTGCGCACGTTCGCGACCGGAAGCGTCGGATCGAGATCCCGCACGATGCGCTCCACCGCCGGGGCGATCGCCAGCGGCTCCCGCTCGGTGCGGATCACGAGCGAGACCGTCCGCGACACGTTGCCGCCCGACTGCGCGGCCTGCGGGTTGAAGAAGAAGAGCTCGGTGCTCGACGGCGTGCTGACTCCCGCCTGCTTCACGTCCCCGACCACGCCCACGACCGTGAACCACTCATCGACCCCGCTCGGCCTGATGCGTCGACCCACCGCGCTCTCCCCCGGATAGAAGGTGTTGGCCAACCGCTCATTCACCAGAAGGACCCGCGCCTCGCCGAGTGCATCGGCCGACTCGAAGCCCCGGCCCTCCGTGATCGGGATCCGCAGGGTCTGCAAGTAGCCCTCCTCGATGCCCGTGTAGTAGTCCACGTTGTGGGGTGGGCCGTCGGCCGTCCGCGCCACACCCTCGAAGTCGGTGTCGTTGGCCACCAGTTGCTGCGTGGGCGGCAGACCGGAGGTCCCCGATGCGCTCACGACGCCCGGGAGCGCGCGAACGCGCTCGAGCACTGCGGAGAAGAACTCGCCGACGCTCTCCGGCTCGGGGTAGTCCCCCGTTGGAAGCGCAATCTGAAGCGTGAGCACGTCCTCCGCGTCGAAGCCCAGGTCGACGTCCTGGAGCGCCGCGACCGAACGAAGCATCAGCCCTGACCCGACGAGCAGAACCACGGCGAACGCCATCTCGGCGACGACGAGGGCGTTCCTCGCCCGTGTACCGACCGATCCCCGAGTCGCGCGCGTGCCGCCTTCGCGAAGCGTGGAGCCGATGCGCTGCGTAGCCGCGCCGAGGAGTGGCGCCAGGCCGAAGATCACGCCTGTGCCCACCGCCACCAGGGCCGTGAACCCCACCACCCGCGCATCCAGGCCGCTCTCCGCCATGCGCGGGACCGCATCCGGGTTGATGCCCAGCAGGATCCGAGTTCCGAAGTGCGCGAGCACCAACCCCAGACCGGCTCCGAGTGCGGCGAGAGCCAGCCCCTCCGTGACCAGTTGACGCGCCACACGCCCACGGCCCGCACCCATGGCGACCCGCACGGCGACCTCACCGGACCGGCTCTCCGCCCTGGCCAGCAGGAGGTTGGCCACGTTGGCGCATGCGATGAGCAGCACGAAGCCGACGGCCCCCATGAGGAGAAGCAAGGCGGGCCGCACGTCCCCGAGCAGCTCGGTACGCAGATCACTCGCGAAGATCGGGTGATTGGCTGCGGTAATGGTATGCGTCGTCCCGTACTCCTCACTCCACCGCTGCTGGAGGCGCTCGAGGTCCGCGCGGACCAGCTCTGGCGTCACACCGTCCCGCACCCGTGCGACCACGTTCATGAAGTGGTTCCCCCGCCGATTCACGTGGTCGCTCGGATCGACGGCCTGGAGCAGGTTCAGCGGACGCCATATGTCGACCCCGGCATCCTCGATGTCGAACCCCTCGGGCAGCACCCCGATCACGGTGGACGCTTGGCCGCTCACACGCACCGTGGATCCCAGGATCGCCGGATCGGCCCCGAACCCACGCTCCCAAAGGCCGTGCGAGAGAATCACGGTCGGCTCCGCCCCGATTCGGTCCTCCTCCTCGAGGAAGGTCCTCCCCAGGTCGGCGCGCACGCCGAGCGTGGTGAAGAACGACCAGCTCACCACCGCGCTGGAGACGCGCAGCGGACGATCGAGCGTCTCGATCGAAGCGGCCCCGACCCGGTACGCGCCGATCTCCTCGAAGGCCTCGTTCCACTCGCGCAGCTCGAAGTACTCGGGTGGGGACATCCAGAACTGGTCGAACCCCATGGTGGGGAACGCGGTGCTGACCGTGACGAGCTCCTCAGGAGACTCGTACGGGAGCGGCTCGAGCAGCACGCCGTTGACCACGCTGAAGACAGCCGAGTTGGCACCGATGCCGACGCCGAGCGTGACGATGGCCGCGGCCGCGAAGCCCGGATTCCGCGCGAGCTGTCGCATCGAGTAGCGGAGGTCCTGCCTCAGGTCATCGGTGATCATGGCGCGGTCGGGGAGAGGGGCTTCGACGTCCACATACCATCCTTGGACGAGTCGAGCGCCCCCGAAGTTGCCCCTACCGCACCGTGCCCCGGAGTCCCTGGAGAATCAGGGCATCGGCACCGCCGCTAGAGCGCCGCCCTCGCCTCGCGCAGCTCGGGTCGGTCCGAGGACGGATCCATGAGGTCCACCAGCGCGCGATAGTACCGCCGCGCCACGTCGTCCCGGCCGGCTCCCCGTGCCGCGCGCGCAGCACCCAACAGCGTACGCGCGCGGTTGGGCTCTCGCTCCAACACGTCCTCGTACGCAGCCAGAGCCCCGGTCGGATCTCCGTGCTCTGCGAGCAGGTCCGCGTAGAGCTCGCGCGCCGGAATGAGCGGGCCAGGGGTCACGGGATGCTTCTCGACGGTCTCCTCCTTCTCGGCGCCCAGCCGGGCCTGGTACAGCGCCTCGGCGTGGTCCCCCTCGGCATGCGCGATCCAAGCCGCCACCGCCATCCGTTGTGCATCCACCACGATCGGCCAATAAGGATCGTTCTGCGCCGTGAGCGCCGCGACCATCCGCTCGAGCTCGGCCAGACCCGCACGCGCGGCGTCGATCCGACCGGCCCGGGCCGCACCCAAGGCACGGGCGAAGTGCGTGACGGCCTCCGCGGCGGGCGCTGTGGGAATCACCCGAAGCGCTGCGGCCGCGCTCCAGTCGTTGCGCTCGAGCGCGAACCGTGCTGGCATGGCGAGTGCGTTGTATCCACCCAGCGTGCCTGCGACGTAGTCGCCGTCGGTGGCATTCCCGATCTCCTGCATCGCGGCGAGCGCCATCGCGTCGCGGCCCTGCTGGAGGTAGGCGTACACGAGATAGTCGAGCGGATGCGACTTGGCGCCGGGGGTCGGCTCCAGGTCGGCCGAGCGCCGGTTGCTCGCGATCGACTCGTCCCAGTATCCCAGGCGCGTGAAGATGTGCGACGGCATGTGCAACGCGTGCGGCGCCGCGGGAGCGATCTCCAGATACTGGCGAGCCGCGTCCAACGCGTTCCCCGCGAGCGGCGGCGCATCGAACGCGTGGATGATGTAGTGGGCGAGCCCGGGGTGCTGCGGCTGCTCCCGGAACATGGCGATCAGGGTCGCAGCCGCCCGCTGCTGCTGAGCGAAGGTCAGGTCTGTGGGCGAAGCCGTGGCCACCAAGAAGATCCCATGGAAGATCTTCGCCTCCATGTCGTCCGGGTGACGCTCCACGATGCCGCGGAGGGCAGCCTCGTAGGCCGCCATGCGTTCGCGATTGGGGCGAGTGACGTGGTCACGGAACAGGGTGACGGCCGCGTCGACGTAGGCCTGATCCCGCGGGCTGCGCGCGCCGGCCTGCACGGCTCTCTGGGCCGATTCCCAGCCGGCCGCCTGGGAGGCAGGCGCGTTCCCCCCCGCCATCGGGTTGCCGAAGTGCGTCATGGCCACGCCCCAGTGCGCGATGCCGCAGCCGGGGTCCGCCTGCGCGGCGGCCTCGAACGTGGCGCGCGCCTCCGGGAACCAGAAGGAGTGCAGCATCGCGACCGCGCGGTGCATGTGTCCTTGAGCCTCGGCGTTGCACGTGACCGGGAACGTCACGGCCCCGAGCTCACCGGCGTGGGTGTGGTCCTGCGAGAGGCCGGCAGTCGGCGTTGCGAGGGCAGCGAAGGCGAGAAGGGCAACGGAGCGGGTCATGGATCCTCCTAGCGTCGGCTCGCAGAAAAAATGAGGACTCGTGGTGGGGGCGGCAAATGGCCCGAACCCTAGACGGGGCTCACCTCGACCTGGTTGTCGTAGAACGTCGCGCCACCCCCGAGGTCGGTTTCCCGTTGGCTGGTGGTGTCGTTCGCGTTGCGCCCGTCGGGCACGAGCTTGGTCCACCAGATCGACGGCGCCCATACCACGCCCGGCTTGATCCCCTCTTCGACCCGCGCGACCGCGCGAAACGCCCCCCTGTCGTTACGGATCTCGACCTCGTCCTGCGATCGGATGCCCCGAGGCGCCGCATCGCCGGGGTGAATGATACACTCCGGCCGGCCGGCGCCTTTCCTCAGCGGCTCGATGTTGACGAAGCTCGAGTTGAGGAACTGGTGCGCGGGCGACGAGATGAGCGTGAGCGGCCAACGCGCAACGAGGGCCGCGTCACGCTCGGGGCTCTCGTAGGGGGGCGTGTACGTCGGCACGGGGTCCATCCCGAGCTGCGCGAGCCGCTCGCTGTAGAACTCGCATTTGCCGCTCGGTGTGAGGAACTCGCCGTTCGCGAACGGGGCATACGGCTTCGGGACGTTCAGTCGCACCCACCCTCGCTCGAGCAGCGCGTCGAACGTCACGCCCTTCATGCGCACGTGGTTGGTCTCGAGCGCCTGTCGGATGAGCGTCACGTCGTCGTCGGCGAGGTAGTCCTGCGTGAGCCCCATCGCCTTGGCGAGCCGCCGGAAGATCTCCGTGTTCGGAAGCGCCTCCCCGAGCGGAGCTATGGCCGGGCGGTTGAGCGTCGCGTAGTGATGACCGTACGCGAGGTGCACGTCCCAGTGTTCGAGCTGCGTGGTGGCCGGCAGCACGTAGTCCGCCCAGTCCGCCGTATCGGTCTGGAAGTGCTCGAGCACCACCGTGAAGAGGTCCTCGCGCGAGAGGCCGCGCCGCACCGTCGCGCCGTCCGGCGCGACCGCCGCGGGGTTCGAGTTGTAGACGACGAGCGCCTTCACCGGCGGCCCACCCACCCCCGCGTCCGGACGCGTGAGCGCGTCGCCGAGGCGGATCATGTTGATGGTTCGGACAGGTGGGCTCACGTCGGCGCGATGCAGCGCCTCGGTATTGAAGCGGAAGTTCAGGCTGGTCGAGAGCTGCACTCCGCCACCGGCATGACGCCAGTGCCCGGTGACCGCCGGCAGACACGCAATCGTGCGCACCGTCATGCCTCCGCCGGCGTGCCGCTGGAGGCCATAGTTCACTCGGATGAACGCGTTGCGCGCTTGGCCGTAGCGACGGGCGAGCGATTCGATCACGTCGGACGGAATCTCCGTCGTGTCGGCCGTCCGAGCGGGCGTCCACTCTGCCACGCGCGCTCGCAGCTGCTCCACGCCCAGCGTGTGCTTGGCGATGAAATCGTCGTCCTCCAGCCCGTCGCGGAAGAGCACGTGCATGATGCCGAGCGCCAACGCCGCGTCCGTGCCGGGGCGAATCGGAATCCACTCGTCGCACTGCTGCGCGGTGCGCGTGCGGATCGGATCGATGCAGACGATGTGCGCGCCGTTTTCCCTCGCTCGCAGCACGAACGGCCACAGGTGCGGGTTCGACGTGAGCGTGTTGGTGCCCCAGAGCATCACCAGGTCGCAGTCGGGGATCGACTCGGCGTCGGCACCGATGTTCGCGCCGACCGTCATGCGCATCCCGGCACCGCCCGCGGTCGAGCATATGGTGCGGTCGAGCTTGGACGCGCCGAGGGTGTGGAAGAAGCGCCGGTCCATCGACTCGCCCTGCAGATACCCCATCGTCCCGGCATACGAGTACGGCAGGATCGCCTCGGCACCGTGCTCGTCGATGATGCGCCTCAGCCGGCCCGCGATCTCGCGGAGCGCATCCTCCCAAGAGACACGTTCGAAGCGCCCGCTGCCCTTGGGACCAATTCGGCGCAACGGATGCTGCAGTCGATCGCGATGGTAGGTGCGCTCGAGGTAGCGGTTGACCTTGGTGCAGAGGAACCCCTGCGTGACCGGGTGATCGGGATCGCCCTCGATGCGCACCGCACGCCCGTCCTCCACGGTCGTGACGATCGCGCACGTGTCCGGGCAGTCGTGCGGACACGCTCCCCGCACAGACCCGTTCTCCAGCAACGCGAGACTCGAGCTCACGCAACCGCCTCGGCGGGCCGCCAGCCGACGCCCACCTCCTGCGGCTCGCCGATGCGAGCGAGCAGCTCCACGAAGGCGGTCAGATGCTCGGGCGGCTCCTTGCGGGCCAGGGTCGCCGCGCTCCAGCGCCGGTGCAGCCCCTTGCGGGTGATCCGGACCGCAGCGAGGTCGCCAGATCGGACGTACGGTGCGACCGCCCAACGGGCCAGCATGGCGACCCCCAGCCCCGCACGGACGAGCTCGAGGAGGGCCTCGGTGAGCTCGACCCGGGAAACGCGCCGCGGCACGACGCCCGCCGGATCGAGCACTTCCCGGAAGAGCGTGCTCTCCGAGCGCGCGACGTTGTAGAGGAGCACCTCCTCCTCGGCGAAGTCGGCCGCGGTCACGAATGAGCGCCCGGCCCACGGGTGGTCCGAAGAGACGACCGCGACCAACTCGTCGCCGAAGAGCGGGGTGAGGGAGATGCGCCGATCGCGAACGCGGTCGCTCACGATGGCCACGTCCAGCTGACCCTTGAGGAGCGCCGCGATCGGTCGCCGCGTTGCGGCCGCGACAATGCGCGGCTCGACGGCAGGGAATCGGCGCCGGAACTCGATCAGCGTGCTCGGCAGCCAGTGATAGCAGGTGTAGCACTCGGTGGCGAAGCGGAGCACCGCAGACGCGCTGGTGGCGGTCTCGCGGGCCTCCTGCTCCGCCTTTGCAACCGCACTCAAGATCCCCCGCCCCGCCTCGAGGAGGCGCTCGCCGGCGGGCGTGAGGACCATGCGTCGGCCACTCCGCTGGAAGAGGGCCACTCCCAGTCTCTTCTCCAGATCCGCGAGCTGACGGCTCAGCGCGGACTGCGTGAGGAAGAGGACGTTGCCGGCCCGCGTGAGCGTCCCCTGCTCCGCGACGGCCCCCAGGAGCCGAAGGTCTCGGACCTCGAGCGACACGGCCACTCCGATCCATGACTATTCGTCATGGTTTGTGTGCTAATTATTCGTTTGTGTCATGATACGATGCGGCGCAGGATTGCAGCGGTCAAGACCGTCACATCTGCAATCCCGAGAGCCTCGTATGAACCCGAAACCCCTCGCCGCCCGTCTGCGTCGCGTCACCCATCTCTCGGCCTTTCTCGTCGTCGCCACGGCTGCCTGCGCGACCGCTCGCGAGCCGGAGCTCGACCGCTTCAACCGGGGCGCTGTCCTCCACGTCGTCAACCGGGGCTGGTCCGATGTGGCCGTGTACCTGGCAGACGGGAACGTGCCCCGCCGCCTCGGCAACGTGGGCGCGCTCGACCGCGCGCTGTTGAGGATTCCGAACCAGTCGGCCGGCATGGGCGTCCGCCTGCTCGTGCGGGCCTTCGGCACGAGCCAGACCTACGCCGCCGACGTCGTGGTCCCCGGAGCGGGCGGCGTAGTCGAGCTGACCGTGCAGCCGCTCTTACTCGCGTCCGAGGTCACCGTGCTCTCGTACGGTGCCCTCGAACGTTAGCGGCTACGTGGCCGCGACTTCCGCCAGTGGCGCACCTTCCTGCTTCGCGGCGATCGGCGGAATCAGGAGGACCGGAACCGCGGACGTCCGCATGACCTGGTCCGCGACGCTCCCGAGAACGGCGCGCGCCACTCCGCCCCGACCATGCGTCGCCATGGCGATCAGGTGGGCACCGACCTCC
>CAZBCN010000021.1:0-44430 GCA_964490285.1 uncultured Gemmatimonas sp.
ACTTCCTCAAGCAGGTGACCGCCAAGCGGATCTTCCGCATCAAGCCACGCGTCGTGGTGGGCGTGCCGTCAGGCATCACCGAGCTGGAGCGGCGCGCCGTGCGCTCGTCCGCCATGTCGGCCGGCGCCAAGAACGTCTACATGGTGGACGAGCCCATGGCCGCTGCGATCGGCGTCGGACTCCCCGTGGAGACGCCGACCGGCAACATGGTGATCGACATCGGCGGCGGCACGACGGAGATCGCGGTCATCGCGCTTTCGGGCATCGTGTCGAACACTTCGATCCGCGTCGGCGGGGACGAGCTCGACTCGGCGATCGTCACCTTCCTCCGCAAGAACTACAACCTCCTCATCGGCGAACCCACCGCGGAGGCCATCAAGATCCAGATCGGATCCGCGTTCGATTTCGGCGAGGAGCGTGAGATGGAGGTGAAGGGGCGTGACCTGGTCTCCGGGATCCCCAAGACCGTGACCGTTCACTCGCAGGAAGTCCGCGAGTGCATACAGGAGCCGGTCCAGGCGATCGTGGAAGCGGTGCGTCGCGCGCTCGAGATCACACCCCCGGAGCTCTCGTCCGACATCGTCGACCGGGGCATCGTCATGACCGGCGGTGGCGCGCTCATCCGCGGCCTCGACCGCCTTCTGCAACACGAGACCAACCTTCCGATCCACGTCGACGAAGAGCCGCTCACGTGTGTGGTGAGGGGCGCGGGCCGTATCCTCGACGACATGGTCAAGTACCGCTCGGTTCTCGTTCAATAGGAGAACTGAGCCGTGGCGCCCTACGGGCCTGAGCCGGAGACTCCAGGGGCACGTCGTCAGGTCACGTTGGCCGGCGTCGTCTTCGTCGTTGCGCTCTCCGTGCCGTATCTGTCGGAAGGCCTCCAACAGGAGATCGCCGTCACGCTGCAGGCGAGCGCGCTCGCGCCGTTCATCGCCCTGCAGGAGCGGCTCGCCGAACGGCGCGCCAGAGCGGACCGGGTGGACTTTCTGCAGGCCGAACTCGATTCGCTCGTGGCTGCCACCACGACGTTGTCCGCGCTCGCCGACGAGAACCGCGAGTTGAGAGAGATGCTCGGCTTGGCCGAGCGTGCCGGACCGCGCTTTCTACCCGCGACCGTTCTGCGGCCCGGGACGCCGGGATCGGAGAGCATGTTCTTGGTGAACGTCGGCGCCGAGGATGGCGTCAGGGAGGGAGCCCCTGTCGTGAGCGCGCGGGGTCTCCTGGGTCGAGTTCTGGAGGTCCGCCCGCGGAGCTCCGTGGGAATGGACTGGACGCACCCGGACTTTCGCGCGAGCGGCATGCTCGCCGACGGAAGTACGTATGGCCTGGTGGAGAACGTGCGCGGCGACTTCCGTGAAGAGGACCGACTGATGCTCAACGGCACCGCGTACCACGAGAGCGCGCCCCCGGGGAGCCTCGTGGTGACGAGCGGCCTGGGAGGCGTCTTCCCGCGTGGGATTCCGGTGGGGCGCATCGACGTCACGGCGGAGGTGCAGGGGTCGTGGCGGAAGAGCTACTGGCTGCGGCCGATGGTCGACCCGGGTGCGGTCACGCACGTGCTGGTGGAGACGGCCAGGGACTCGATGGATGTCTCGGGCATCTGGCCCGCCGACGCCGACTCGGATAGGCCCGATTCCACCGCGGCGACGCCCGATTCGGTCGCCCGGGCGTCGGAACCCTGACGTGGGGCGGTCCTTCGGCACCTGGGTTCTGGTCGGAGCCTTGGTGGCCCTACACTTTGTCCTGCACGTGGGACTCGGATTCAGCCGGGGGGCACCCGACCTGCTGACGATCGGGCTCCTCGTGGCCGCGCGGGGGGTCGGCCTCGGCCCGGCGGCCGTGGTAGGTCTCGTCTTCGGGCTTCTGGAGGACGCGCTCAGCGTGTTGGCGTTCGGCGCGAACAGCGTGACCATGACCGTGATCGGGATCGCGGGTGCGTTCACGAGGGACTTGTTCGTGGGCGACTCCCGTGTGTTCGTGGTCTCATACTTCTTCGTGGGGAAGTGGATGCGTGACCTGCTCCACTGGCTGATGGTCGGCGAGGGCCTGCGCCAGCCGTTCTTCGCGGAGGTGGTCCTCCAGGGCACCTTGGCCGCCGCCTACGCCGCACTCGTGGGCATGTTCGTGCTCAGCGTGACCGGAAGGATGGGCGAGCAGGTATGAGCCTGCACCTGCCGCACAATCGCCAGCGTCGTGCGATCGGCGCCTACACGGTTCTCGCCCTCTTCATGGCGGGGCTCGGCATCGCATTCTTCCGGATCCAGGTGCTGCGCTCGAGCACCTGGGAGCTGCGCGCCGAGTCGAACCGCATTCGCCAGCTCGCCGTGCCCACCCCCCGCGGCATCATCCGCGACAGGGAAGGGCGCATCCTGGCGGACAACGTTCCCGGGTACGCGATCACGCTTCTGCCCGGACCGCTCGACTCGATGCGCGCGACGCTCGGACGCATGGCGGAGTACGTGGATCTTCCCATCGCGGAGGTCGACCGGGTTCTGGCCACCATGGCGCGGTTCGGGCGCGAAGTCGTCGTCGACGCGGACGCGGACTTCTCGGTCGTGTCAGCGCTCCAGGAACGGCGCGCGGAGTTTCCCGGCGTCTACGTCGAGATGCGGCCCCGCCGGCGGTACCTGATCGGGCCGGCTGCGGCCCACGTGCTCGGCTACGTCGGAGAGGTGACGGCCGAAGAGCTCGAATCGGTCGAGTACTCCGCGGACCGTTACGCGCGAGGGATGATCGTCGGCAAGACCGGCATCGAGAAGCAATACGAGTCCCAGCTGCAGGGGAGGCAAGGCCTCAAGTACGTCGAGTTCGATGCCCGAGGCCGGATCGTCGGTGACTTCGCTGGCATGCGAACGGACGAAGGCGAGGCCGGCCGCGAGCTCACCCTGAACTTGGATCTCGAGTTGCAGGAGTGGATTCACTCGATCTTCCCCGACTCGCTCGCCGGCGCGGTGGTCGCGCTCGACCCCGCCGACGGGGGGGTACTCGCGCTCTACTCCGCACCCACGTTCGACCCGAACGCGTTCGTGGGCGGCATCGCCAACCAGCTCTGGGCCGATCTCATGACGGACGAAGGGAAGCCGCTCTTCGATCGGTCGGTGCTCGGGCTCTACGCGCCGGCGTCCACGTGGAAGCTCGCCGCGGCGGGCATCGCGCTCGATCTCGGGGTGGTCGTGCCGGACGAGCACATGGAGGTTCCTTGCACGGGCGGGTGGTTCTGGGGGAATCGCTACTGGCGTTGCTGGGACGCTCGTGGTCACGGGTACCAGACGCTCGCCCAGGCCATCGGCAACTCGTGCGACGTGTACTTCTATCAGCTCGGGCTGCGCGTGGGGCTCGACCCCATGCTGGAGCGCGCCACCGACATCGGATTCAGCCGTCGGTGCGGGGTCGACCTTCCCCAGGAGAGCCAGGGCATATTCCCCTCCGAGCGCAGCTGGTGGAACCGCAACTACAACTACTCGCCGACGCAGGGTGAGGTCTTGAACCTCGCGATTGGTCAGGGCCCGAACTCGCAGACCCCGCTCAAGGTGGCGCAGTTCTACCTCGCACTCGCCCGCGACGGCTCGGCTCCGGCCCCCATGATCGCACATGGCGCGCCGCTGGCCGAGGGATGGAGCCTCAACCTCGCCGACGAGCACCTCGAGGCCGTCCGTGCCGGGCTCCGCATGGTCACCGCGCCCGGCGGCACGGCGCACGTGGGCACGGCGCTCGAGCACTGGGAGGTCATCGGCAAGACGGGCACGGGCCAGAACTCCCTGAGCGTGCAGGGGTTGGCCCAGAACCACGCCTGGTTCGCCGGCATGGCGGGTCCTCCGGGGATGCCGCCGGAGATCGTGGTGGCGGTGATCGTCGAGTACGGTGAGAGTGGATCGGGCATGGCCGCGCCGCTCGCCGCCAAGACCGCGGACTACTATCTGCGCCGGAAGCACGGCATTCCGGTCGACACGATCCAGACATGGGGAGAGCACCTGCGCGCGGGCCGCCCCGCGCCCTGGTACCGCGTTCGTTTCCCCGCGCCTCCCGTGCGTGGGGGGGAGGGCCCGCCCACGTGATCCGCGTCCTCGACCGCTGGTCGGTCGATCCCCAGTTGGTGGTCGCGACCGGCGGGCTCACGCTCTTCGGCATCGCGATGATCTACTCTGCCGGGGAGGTTCACATCCCGAACCCGGTGACGGAAGAGGCTTGGCTCCGTCAGCTACTCTGGTTCGGCCTCGGGCTGGCCGCGTTCACGATCCTCGCGCGCGTCCCCCCGCGCTGGATCGAGTGGGTCGCGGTGCCAGCGTATGTTCTGAGCGTCGCCCTGCTCGCGGTCACGCTGGTGATCGGCACGGGGTCGGGCACCGCGGCGGGCGTGAGAAGCTGGATCGACCTCGGGTTCATCAGCTTCCAGCCGGCGGAAATCGCGAAGCTCGCGACGATCCTCGTGGTGGCGCGGCTGCTCTCCCAGAAGCAGGCTCGCCTCACTACGCTCCGCGACTTACTCGTGCCTTCGGCGCTCGTGGGGCTGCCGCTCGCGCTGGTGGTGCTCCAGCCCGACATCGGGACCGCCATGGCGTTCGTCGGAATTCTGTTCGCGATGCTCTTCTGGGCGGGCACGCCGGTGGCGCTGCTGATATTGGTCGCGAGTCCCGTCGTATCGCTCGTCCTATCGTATGATACGCGCATCTGGTCGTGGTATATCCTGGCAGTGATCGCCTTCCTGTACTTGTATCGGTACCGGCTGTTCCTCTTCGAGTCGGTTGCACTCGTGCTCGCCAACTTCGCCGCAGCCACGATCTCGCGTCCGCTCTGGAACTCTCTCGCGACCTATCAGCAGAATCGCATCCTCGTGTACCTGAATCCCGAGGTCGATCCGCGCGGAGCTGGCTATCAGGTGATCCAGTCCAAGGTGGCGGTGGGAAGCGGGGGTCTCCTCGGCCAGGGGTTCACGCTCGGCCCCCAGAAGCGGTACGACTTCCTGCCCGAGCAACATACGGACTTCATCTTCAGCGTCGTGGGCGAGGAGCTCGGCTTCGTGGGCACCGCGCTGGCCATCGCCGCGTTCACGTACGTGTTGGCGCGCCTCGTCCAGCTGGCGGAGCGCTCTCCCGATCCCTTTGCCGGTCTCGTGCTGCTCGGTATCTTCGGCGCTTGGCTCGTCCACGTGTTCGTGAACATCGGCATGACGGTCGGTCTGGTGCCGATCACGGGAATCCCGCTGCCGTTCGTGAGCTACGGTGGGACATTCCTCTTCATGTCGTGGGTTGCAGTCGCGATTGCCGTGCGTGTAGCCCATGAGCGCTGACGAGCCGGTAGCCCACAGGAGACCCATGGCCTGGTTCCGCAAGGACAAGAAGCCTCTCACGGCGCAGGATCGTCGTGACGTCCCCACCGACGTCTTCGACAAGTGTCCTGGGTGCGGCGAGATCCTCTATCGCGAGCGACTCGCGCAGAACCTGAATGTCTGCCCGACGTGCGGTCATCACCTGCGCGTCTCTGCCGAGGCGTACCTGAGCATTTTGCTGGATCGCGGCACGTTCGAGGAGCTCGACGACGAGCTTCGCGCGGCAGACCCGCTCGAGTTTCGCGACTTGAAGGCATACCCTGAGCGAATCGCCAACGCGGAGGCGAAGGGAAAGCACGAGGCGGTGATCACGGGGACGGGCCGGCTCGACGAGATCGATGTAGCCATCGCGGTGATGGACTTCGATTTCATCGGGGGATCGATGGGCTCGGTAGTGGGCGAGAAGATCGCCCGCGCGGCCCGGCGGGCGCTGGAGGACCAGACCCCCTTCATCGTCGTGAGCGCGTCGGGCGGGGCTCGTATGCAGGAGGGCATCTTCTCCCTGATGCAGATGGCCAAGACGTCGGCGATTCTCGCCCGGCTGCACGAAGCCGGTCTCCCGTTCATCTCCATCATCACCGATCCCACGACCGGTGGCGTGACCGCGTCGTTCGCGATGCTCGGCGACGTGAACTTCGCCGAGCCGGGCGCGCTCATCGGCTTCGCAGGCCCCCGCGTGATCGAGGAGACCATCAGGCAGGAACTCCCGCAGGGGTTCCAGCGCGCCGAGTTCCTCCGCGACCACGGCATGGTGGATCGCGTCGTCGATCGCCGCGAGCTCAAGGAGATAGTGGCTCTCGTGCTCCGGCATACGTTCGCAGGGTGGACGCGGTAACCACGAAGCCCGCGGGGCCGGACCGGCTGGACCCTCTCACCCAGGACCCTCTCCTCAGGCGACTCTTTCCCGAGCTGGCCGCCGGGGTGGAGTGGGGGCTCGAGCGGACGGAACGCGCCCTCTCGGCACTCGGCGATCCGCACCGCGCGTACGGCTCTCTCCACGTGGGCGGCACGAATGGGAAGGGCTCGGTCACGGCGACGCTCGCTTCGGTCTTGCAGCGGGGCGGTCACCGCGTCGGGTGCTACACATCGCCCCACCTCTGCTCCTTCGTGGAGCGCATCCTCGTCGATGGGCGACCGATCGCCGAACCGACCCTCGGCGCGTATGCCGACGCGGTCCGGGACCAGATCTCCCGCTTCGGGCTCACTTTCTTCGAGGCGGCGACCGTGCTCGCGTTTTACGTGTTCGCTCGCGAAGGAGTCCGCGTCGCCGCGGTGGAGGTCGGGCTCGGAGGTCGACTCGACGCCACGAACGTATTGGAGCCTGACGTGTGCGCCGTGACCAACATCGCGATGGACCACATGGAATACCTGGGGGGCACGCTCGAGGAGATCGCACGCGAGAAGGCAGGCATCATCAAGCGAGATGTCCCGTTCGTCACCGGAGAGAGCGACCCGGCCTTGCTCGGCGTCTTCGCGGAGGTCGCACGCGGCGTCGGCGCGCCGGTGCACGTCGTGGCACCTGAGCGTATTCGGAGCCTCCAGGTCGGGATCGATCGCACCACGTTCCGGATGGCGACGCGGTCGTGGGGCGACCTGGAGATCGTGACGCCGCTCGTGGGCGCGCATCAGGCGACCAACGCAGCGGTGGCCGTCGAGGTGCTCGAGCACGTGCCCGAGTCGATCCGGCCCGGGCGTAGCCAGCTGCTCGAAGGCGTAAGGACCGTGCTTCATCACGGGCGCAACGAGGTGCGTGTCATCGGAGGACGCACGTGGTTCTTCGACGTGGCGCACAACGCGGCGGGGATCGC
Organism: uncultured Gemmatimonas sp.; assembly: GCA_964490285.1. Taxonomy (GTDB): domain Bacteria; phylum Gemmatimonadota; class Gemmatimonadetes; order Longimicrobiales; family Gaopeijiaceae; genus UBA2982. The sequence continues at coordinate 7,138 of CAZBCN010000021.1, forward strand.
TTCGCTCGCCGACACGCTCGATCGCCTGGACCTGCCTCGGCCCCGTGTGGCGCTCGTCGGCGTGCTCGCGGACAAGGACTGGAGGTCGATGCTCCCACCGCTGCTCGAGCGCGTGGAGGGTGCGGTGCTCACGGTGCCGCCATCGGCACCCGCCGATCGGCGTTGGGATCCCGCGACGGCTGCCCGAGTGCTCGGGTTGGGCACGCAGGTGAGAGCCGTGGAGGAATTCGGCGAGGCGCTCGCCGAGGCCGCCACCCGCGCGGGGGACGGGACCGTGTTGGTGACCGGTTCAGTCCACACGGTCGGTAACGCGATGAGGCTGCTCGGTATCGACCCCCTTCGCTAGATTCCGCGCCACCATGGCATCCTCGGCATTCGCGAGGCTCCCGGGGTTCCGCGACTTCCCCCCCGAAGAGCTCGCCCTCCGTTCGCACGTCCAAGAAGCGTGGCGCCGGGTTTCCCGGCGCTACGGCTTCATGGAGTACGACGGACCGCCGCTCGAGCCGCTCGATCTCTACGTCGAGAAGAGCGGAGCGGAGATCGTTGGCCAGCTCTACCACTTCACCGACAAAGGCGGCCGTGAGGTCGCCCTCCGTCCGGAGATGACGCCTTCGCTCGCGCGGATCCTGGGCGATCGGAGTCGCGGCATGAGCAAGCCGATCCGCTGGTTCTCGATGCCGCAGCTCTTCCGCTACGAGCGCCAGCAGCGCGGCAGGCTACGCGAGCATTATCAGTGGAATGCGGACATCGTCGGCGAGGACGATGTCGCGGCCGACGCCGAAGTCCTCGCGCTCGCGATCGACGGGCTGCGCGAGCTCGGGCTCACCGCCTCGGACTTCCGTGCGCGCGTGTCGGACCGCCGGCTGCTGCGGGAGGTCTTGCGCGCCGTGGGGGTGGAAGAGGAGATGCTGCCGGCGACGTTCGGTATCATCGACAAGATCGAACGGCTGCCACGCGAAAAGGCGCGATCCGCGCTCCTGAACGAAGCCCGGCTGGGCACGGGGGATACCGACGGCCTGATCGAGCTCCTCGACGCGGCAGACCTCGAGGTCGTGCGTGAGCGGTTCGGCGATCGCGACGGCGTAGGCGCGGAGTTGGATCGCGTGACGCAGTACATGAACGCGCTCGCCGCGATGGATCTCGGCGCGTATGTGGAGTTCGACCTCCGCATCGTCCGGGGGCTCGCGTACTACACGGGAATCGTGTTCGAGCTCTTCGACCGCAAAGGGGAATTGCGCGCGATCTGCGGGGGCGGCCGGTATGATCGGCTGCTGGAGCTGGTGGGTGGCGAGCCGCTCCCGGCCGTCGGGTTCGGCATGGGAGACGTGGTGCTCGGCGAACTGCTCGCCGAGCGTGGACTCGTGCCTTCGTATGCGCGCTCGCTCGACTACTTCGTGGTGGCGGTGTCGCCCGACCAGCGCGCCGAGGCCCTCCGCATCGCGCATGTGCTCCGCGACCAGGGCAGCAGCGTGTCGTACACGCTGAGGGAGCAGGGAGTCACCAAGCAACTGAAGGTCGCCTCACGCGAAGGCGCCCGGGAAGTCCTGATCGTGGGGCCCGACGAGCTCTCACGGGGCTGCGTGGTGGCGAGGAACATGGCGTCCGGTGGCGAGCGCGAGATCGCGATTTCCGAGCTGACAAACGAAGGCGACTAAAGGGCAGCATGGCTGAAGAGAAGAAGCTCACCACGAGGGCCGAAGACTTCTCGGAGTGGTACAACGAGGTCGTGCTCAAGAGCGAGCTCGCCGACTACGCACCCGTGCGCGGCAGCATGGTCATCCGGCCGTGGGGTTACGGCATTTGGGAGAACATGCAACGGGCCCTGGATCAGATGTTCAAGGACACCGGGCACGAGAACGCGTACTTCCCGCTGCTCATCCCCATGAGCTTCATCGAGCGCGAGAAGAAGCACGTGGAGGGCTTCGCGCCGGAGCTCGCGGTCGTGACGCAGGCGGGCGGGAAGGAGCTCGAGGAGCCGTACGCGATCCGGCCGACGTCCGAGACGATCATCTACGCGATGTACGCCAAGTGGGTGCAGAGCTACCGCGACCTGCCGATCCTGATCAATCAGTGGGCCAACGTCATGCGGTGGGAGCTCCGAACCCGGCTCTTCCTGCGCACGACGGAATTCCTCTGGCAGGAGGGCCACACCGCGCACGCCACGGCGGCGGAGGCCGAGGCCGAGGCGCTGATGATCCTCGGGGTCTATCGGACGTTCATGGAGGAATGGATCGCGCTGCCGCCGATCACGGGCAAGAAGTCGGACAGCGAGAAGTTCGCGGGCGCGGTGAGCACACACACGCTCGAGGCGCTCATGCAGGACAACAAGGCGCTGCAGGCAGGCACGTCGCACTTTCTCGGGCAGAACTTCGCCAAGCAGTTCGACCTGAAGTTCCAGTCGGAGGGCGGGCAGGAGGAGTACGCGTACAATACCTCGTGGGGCGTCTCGACCCGGCTCGTGGGAGGCATGGTCATGTGCCACGGTGACGACGCCGGCCTCGTGGTGCCGCCCAAGATCGCGCCCGTGCAGGTCGTGATCGTGCCGATCCTGGGCGGCGAGGAGGAGGCGGCCGTGCGCGCGAAGACCACCGAGGTGGCGGCGCGCCTCAAGGCGGCCGGCGTGCGGGTGAAGGTGGACGCACGCGACCATATCTCCGCCGGCGCCAAGTACTACGAGTGGGAGCGGAAAGGCGTCCCGTTCCGGGTCGAGATCGGACCGAAAGATCTCGCCAAGGGCTCGGTCGCGCTCGTACGCCGCGTCACTCCGGAGGGCGAGAAGCGGAAGGCGTTCGTCCCCGAGGCCGAGGCGATCGCCACGCTGCCTGCCCGGCTCGACGCCTTCCAACAGGAGCTGCTCGAGGCGGCGCGGAAGCGTCGCGATGCGAACTCGGTACGCGGCGTGACGTCGATCGACGCGCTCGCCGAGGCGCTCGACGGCGGGGCAGGCTTCGTCTTCACGGGGTGGAGCGGCGATCCCGCGGTCGAGGCGGAGATCAAGGAACGGACGAAGGCGACGCTCAGGGCCATCGTCGACGAGGAGTTTCGCTCGCCGACGGCGCCCGAGAAATGCGTGTCGGGGAAGGGCGCGTCGATCGCCGAAGTGGCCTGGGCGAGGGCGTACTAGTGAGCCACGAGCACGATCGGGTCCTGATTCTCGACTTCGGATCGCAGTTCACCAAGCTGATCGCGCGCCGGATCCGGGAAGAGCGCGTCTACTGCGAGATCCACCCGCCCACTCGCTCGCTCGAGTGGATCCGCGAGTGGAATCCGAAGGCCGTGATCCTCTCGGGCGGGCCCAATTCGGTCTACGACCCGGGCGTGCCCACGACGGATCCGGCGCTCTTCAGGGCCGGCTACCCCGTGCTCGGCATCTGCTACGGGCTCCACCTGATCGCGCAGCTCGAGGGCGGGAAGGTCCACCACGGCCGGCGCGAGTATGGACGCGCCGAGCTGGCGATCGGGAGGGCCGAGGGTCTCTTCGCCGGCTTCGGCGTGGGCGAGAAGACGACCGTCTGGTGCTCGCACGGCGACCACGTGGACGAGCCGCCGCCCGGGTACGAGCGCATCGCCTCCACGGACACACTGCCGGTCGCCGCGTTCCGCGCGACCGACCGCCCCATCTGGGCGGTGCAATTCCATCCGGAAGTCGCTCACACCGTTCGCGGCGACGAGATCCTGTCGAATTTTCTCTTCGAGGTCGCCGGGTGCCGCCCGACATGGACGGCCGGTGCGTTCATCGAGGACTCGGTGGAGCGGATCCGCGAGCAGGTGGGGGACCGCACGGCGATCTGCGGGCTATCGGGGGGAGTCGACTCCTCGGTGGCCGCGGTGCTCGTGCACCGCGCCATCGGAGACCGCCTCACGTGCATCTTCGTCGACCACGGGCTCCTGCGGAAGCACGAGCGCGAGCAGGTCGAGAGGCTCTTCCGCACGCACTACGACATGAAGCTCGTCGTCGAGGACGCGTCGGCTGCGTTCCTGGGCGACCTGGCCGGCGTCGTGGATCCGGAGGCGAAGAGGCGGGCCATCGGCGCGCGCTTCATCGACATCTTCGAGCGCACGGCCAAGCGTGAGGGGACGGGGGCGGCCTTCCTGGTACAGGGCACGCTCTACCCGGACGTGATCGAGTCGGTGTCGGCGGGCGGACCTTCGGTCACGATCAAGACGCACCACAACGTGGGCGGGCTCCCGGAGCGCCTTCCGTTCGCGCTGATCGAGCCGCTCCGCGAGCTCTTCAAGGACGAGGTGCGGCAGGTGGGCCGGGAGCTCGGGCTTCCCGAGGACTTCGTGGGCCGGCATCCGTTCCCGGGTCCCGGGCTCGCCATCCGCATCCTCGGCGAGGTGACGGAGGAGAGGCTCGCGGTGCTCCAGGAGGCGGACGCGATCTACCTGGAGGAGATTCGCGCGGCAGGACTCTACGACGAGATCTGGCAGGCGTTCGCGGTGCTGCTCCCCGTGCGTTCCGTGGGCGTGATGGGCGATGCACGCACGTACGAGAACGTACTCGCCCTTCGCGCGGTGACGTCCCGCGACGGCATGACCGCGGACTGGTATCCGTTCCCGCACGACGTTCTCGGGCGCATCTCGACCCGCATCATCAACGAGGTGAAGGGCGTGAACCGGGTCACGTACGACGTGAGCTCGAAGCCACCCGCGACCATCGAGTGGGAGTAGGGCGAGCCCTCAATCGCCGTCGCCGACGACCGCGTCGGCCTCGATCTCGACCAGCATCGCGGGGTCGATGAGCCTCGAGACCTCGACCATCGTGGTCGCGGGCGGGTGCTCGCGGAAGATCTCGCCGTGTGCCCGGCCGTACTCCTGCCAGCGGCTGATGTCGGTGACGAACATGCGCGTGCGTGTGACGTGCTCGACGCCTGCGCCGAGTCCCGCCAGCGCTTCGCCGATGATCTCGAAGCAGCGAAGGGTCTGCGCGTAGGCATCGCCCGGGGCGTGCACGCCCCCGTCGCGGGCGACTGGCGCCGTGCCGGTTACGAAGATCCGATTTCCCGCCCTGAGCGCGCGGCAGTAGCCGATCTTGCTCTCCCAGGGTGCTCCGCTGAAGTGCCTCTGGAACGTCACTTGCTGCTCCGGTGTGTGAGAAGCTCTCGGAAGCGCCGAATACACACGAAATGCATGGAGGAGCCACGTGAGGCGTTCATGGTCTGCCCTGGCGTTGTTCGCCCTGATTGCGACCCCCGTTTCGGCACAGGTCGCGTGGGACAGCCCCGCGCTGCTCAGCCCGACGGTTCCGTCGGGGTTCTCCCTCTTCCTCATCGATCCGGCGGGCGGCGACCTCGGCGCGATGGGTACGCTGCGCCATGCCGCGGGTCCCGTGGGTCTCGGCTACCGCGCGGCCGTGGCCGAGGAATCGGGACCCGGGGGTGACGTGGCGGTGTCCGGCGGAATCGACGTGTCCGGGATCCTCGCGCGTGGAGTCGAGGGATCCGAGATCGACGTGATGTGGTGGGCGGGTGGGGGTCTGAGCGTCGGGACCGATTGGATCGTGTCGGCGCCCGCCGGGATCATCCTGGGTTGGAGCGGGTCGGGCGGCGACGTCGTCTTCAGTCCTTACGGAGGCGCGCACGTGGTGCTCGACTTCTCCGGGAACGACGGTGACGCCGTGAACTTCGACGGCGTGGTCGACTTCGGCCTCGATCTCGTGCTCTCGTCCGGCTGGCTCATTCGCGCGGGGGCGAGCATCGGCGATCGGGAGTCGCTCGCGCTCGGGTTCAAGATCCCCGGCGGGAGCTGAGACGCGGCCAGAAGAAGCGGGGCAGGGCTGCCCTAACGCTGCGCCTCCTCGGCGAGCGCCTGCAGACGCGTCTCGACCTCCACCCAGACGGCGTTCATGAAGTCGAGATCGCTTCCATGCGCTTCGGCGAAGCGAACCAGGCTCTCCCCATCGACGCCGTGGCGGCCGAGGATCTGGGCGCGCCGCTCTTCCGACACCCTGAACTCGGGTTCGCGCACGGCGGCGTCGCGAAGGTCCACGTAGGTCGCGATGAAGGTCTCGCGGTCGATGACGTCCGCCGGCACGGCGTCCTGCCCCGTGTCGGAGCACGCCACGGCGAGGCCGAGAACTGCGATCGTGGAGGCGCGTCGTCTCATGGGCAGATGGTATCCCGAAGCGCGGTCGGAGGATCCTTGAAAGTCGCGTCGCCCGAGCTACCGTTCTGGGGTCGTCCGTCTTCCGGGGGGATCCGATGAAAGCTCGCACGAAGCTCCTCGCCGCCATGCTCGTGCTGGCGGCCTGCGCTGTGAATCCGGCCACCGGTCGCCGCGAGCTCTCACTGGTGAGCGAGAGCCAAGAGATCCAGATGGGCCGCGAGGCCGATCCGCAGATCGCCGCGTCGTTCGGCCTCGTGGAGGACGCGGGGCTGCAGGCCTACGTGTCGGGTCTCGGCTTGCGACTTGCCGCGCTGTCGGAGCGGCCGAGCCTGCCGTGGTCATTCAAGGTGGTCGACGATCCGATCGTGAATGCGTTCGCGCTCCCGGGTGGTTTCATCTACGTGTCCCGCGGGATCCTGGCGCGTTTCGACAGCGAAGCCGAGCTCGCCGGCGTGCTCGGTCACGAGATCGGGCACGTGACCGCCCGCCACTCGGCCAGTCAGATGAGCCGCCAGCAGCTCCAGCAGATCGGACTCGGAGTCGGCATGGTCTTCTCGGAGACCGTGCGTCAATACGGCGAGGTGGCGATGGCAGGTCTCCAACTGATGAACTTGAGGTACTCGCGCGGCGACGAGAGCGAGTCGGACGCGCTCGGCCTCCGCTACATCGGCAGGGCGCAGTTCGACCCCGAGGCCATGATCGGGGTGTTCGAGATGCTCGCTCAGGTGAGCGGAGGTGGGGACGGGCGCGTGCCCGAATGGCAACTCACGCACCCGTATCCGGAGAACCGTGAAGCGGCGATGCGGCAACTCATCGCGGAGCAGGGACTGACCGCCGGTGGACGCGTGGCCCGCAACGAGTACCTGGAGCAGATCGACGGGCTCGTGTACGGCGCCAACCCTCGCGAGGGCTACTTCAAGGCAACCCGCTTCGTGCATCCGGAGCTCGCGCTCGACCTGACGTTCCCGACGGGGTGGACCACGGTGAATCAGCGCACGCTGGTCGCCGCGATCGCGCCCCAACAGGCGGCGGCGCTGATGATGGAGATCGTGACGGACGCCGCCGCGCCCGACGCGGAGCTCCGAGAGTTCCTGCGCCAGGAGGGGATTTCGCCCGGGCCCGTGCGCCAGGACGGATCGGGGCAGGTCGAGCGCGCTCGCGCCACCTTCGTTGCGACGACCCAAGAGGGAACGCTCTCCGGCGAGATCGCGTTCATTCGCTACGGGGGCAACGTCTATCGGCTGCTCGGATACGCCCCGCAGGCGAGCTGGCGCGCGCATTCGGCCGCCGTGGCCTCGGCGATCTCCAGCTTCGCGCCGCTCACGGACGGCGCCATCCTGGCCGTCCAGCCGTGGACCCTCGACATCGTGACGCTGTCCGGGGCGACTTCGCTGCAGACATACCTCAGCCGGAATCCGTCCCCGATCCCCGTGGAAGAGCTGGCGGCGCTCAACCGGGTGACGCCGGGCGAGGTGCTCTCGGCCGGCACGAGGATCAAATGGGTCGCGGGGAGCGCGCTGCCGTAGGGGCCCCACGCCCCGGGGTGGCCCGGATCTTGACTCTTTACCACGCGTGACGACGCAAGTGCTGCCAATGTGGCAGCGAGGCGAACAACGCGAGATCCAGCCATGCTCAGCGCAGAACGACTGACCGTCAAAGCCGCGGAGGCGCTCCAGGCCGCGGCCGCGGAGGCCCGGCGGCGCGGGAACCCCGAGATCCACGGCGTTCACCTCCTGGGCGCGCTCCTCGACCAGGAGGAAGGCATCGTCGTTCCGATCCTCCAGAAGCTCGAGGTCGCCGCTCCCCTGGTCCGCCAGCGCGTCACGGAGGCGCTGGACAGAATGGCACGAGTCGAGGGCGGCTCGGAGCCGAACCTGTCCCGTGATCTGCGCAAGGCGCTCCAGGGCGCCGAGGACGTGTCCCGCGAGCTCGGCGACGAGTACGTCTCGACGGAGCACCTGCTGCTCGGGCTGACGGGCGAGAAGGACGACGGGGGTCGAATTCTGCGCGAGGCCGGCGCTACGCTCGCCGAGGTCAAGGCCGCGCTCGAGTCCGTGCGCGGCTCGCACCGCGTGACCGACGACACGCCGGAGGATAGCTACCGCGCCCTCGCACGCTTCTCGAAGGACCTGACCGAGATGGCTCGGCGAGGCAAGCTGGATCCGGTGATCGGACGGGACGAAGAGATCAGAAGGGTCATCAAGGTCCTCGCGCGTCGCACGAAGAACAATCCGATCCTGATCGGCGAGCCGGGCGTGGGAAAGACCGCCATCGTGGAGGGTCTCGCCCAGCGCATGGTCGCCGGCGACGTGCCGACCTCGTTGAACAACAAGAAGCTGCTCCAGCTCGATATCTCGTCGATGCTCGCGGGTGCCAAGTACCGCGGCGAGTTCGAGGAGCGCATGAAGGCGGTGATCAAGGAGATCACCGAGGCCCAGGGTCGGTACGTGATCTTCATCGACGAGATGCACACGATCGTCGGCGCGGGCGCCGCGGAGGGCGCGGTCGACGCGGGTAACATGCTCAAGCCCGCGCTGGCCCGAGGCGAGCTGCGCGTGGTCGGCGCGACTACGCTCGACGAGTATCGCATGCACATCGAGAAGGACCCAGCGCTCGAGCGGCGCTTCCAGCCCGTGTTCGTGGCGCCGCCCTCCGTGGAGGACTCGATCGCGATCCTGCGCGGACTCAAGGAACGTTACGAGGTGCACCACGGCGTGCGCATCACGGACGACGCCGTGATCGCGGCGGCCAAGCTCTCCGACCGCTACATCGGCGGACGCTTCCTGCCGGACAAGGCGATCGATCTCATCGACGAGGCTTCGAGCCGACTGCGCATCGAGATCGACTCGCTCCCGCAGGAGATCGACGTGGTCGAGCGACGCATCGTGCAGCTCGAGATCGAGCGGCAGGCCCTCCAGAAGGAGACGGACGCGTCCGCCACGGAGCGGCGCGGCGCCATCGAAGCGGAGCTGGCGGAGCTGCGTGAGAAGAGCCAGGGGATGAAGGCGAAGTGGCAGGCCGAGAAGGACGTCATCGGTGAGATCCAGACCCTGCGCTCGGGCGTGGAGACGTTGCGCGTGGAGGCGGAGCGGGCCACCCGGACGGGAGACCTCGCGCGTGCGGCTGCGATCAACTACGGGGAGGTTCCCGATGCCGAGCGGAAGATCGCAGGCCTGACGGCGCGGCTCGCCGAGCTGCAGAAGGAGCAGAAGTTCCTCAAGGAGGAAGTCGAGCCCGACGACATCGCCGAGGTGGTCGCGGAGTGGACGGGCATTCCGGTCACGCGCCTCATGGAGTCGGAGCGCCAGCGCCTCACGCACCTGGAGGAGCACCTGGGAGCGCGGGTCATCGGTCAACGAGAGGCGATCGAGGCCGTATCGAACGCGGTGCGGCGCGCGCGGGCGGGGTTGCAGGATCCGAACCGTCCGGTGGGCTCGTTCATCTTCCTGGGGCCGACCGGTGTGGGGAAGACCGAGACCGCGCGGGCGCTCGCCGAGTTCATCTTCGACGACGAGCGCGCGATGGTGCGCATCGATATGTCCGAATACATGGAGAAGCATGCCGTGGCCCGCCTCATCGGCGCGCCCCCGGGTTACGTCGGCTACGAGGAGGGCGGACAGCTCACCGAGGCCGTGCGTCGTCGCCCGCACGCGGTGGTCCTCTTCGACGAGATCGAGAAGGCCCACCCCGAGGTGTTCAACGTGCTGCTCCAGATCCTCGATGACGGACGGCTGACGGACGCGCAGGGGCGCACCGTCGACTTCCGCAACGTCGTCATCATCATGACCTCGAACCTCGGCAGCCAGCACATCCTCGAGGCCGCCCAGGCGGGAGCTTGGGCCGACGTGGAGAAGGTGGTGCGCGGCCAGCTGCACACGCACTTCCGGCCCGAGTTCCTGAACCGCGTGGACGACGTGGTCGTCTTCCGCCCGCTCGGCGAGGGCGAGCTGCGCAAGATCGTGGACCTGCAGCTCAAGCGGGTCGAGAAGCTCGTGGCCGACGTGGGGCTCGTGCTCGAAGTCAGCGACGGAGCGAAGGCCTTCCTGGCCAAGGATGGCTTCGACCCGGTCTATGGCGCGCGGCCGCTGAAGCGGGCGATCCAGCGCCATATCCAGGATCCTCTGGCGCTCCACCTTCTCGACGAAGAGGTCGCCGAGGGAACGATCATTCGCGTGGGCGTGGCCGGGGACGGGGACCGCCTCGAGTTCGCCTCGAGGCCCGGCGCCACGCTCGCGCAGGCCCCGGCCGGAGCCACGGCGTAGCCGCGCGAGCGGTCGGGCTTCCTCCCCTTGGACCTTTTGCCGAGATTCGGGGCCGTGACGTCCTCTCTTCGACTCAGTCTGCTGGTGAGCGCGGTGGTCGTGTCTGCCTGCGCCCCGCAGGCGGGCCCCAGTGACGTGGCGCCCGTGGCCGCTCAGCTCTCGGTCGAGCGCTTCCTCCAAGCGGCGAACGCGCGCGACGTGCAGACGATGGGACGGCTGTTCGGTACGTCGAGCGGCCCTCTCGGAGACACCGGCAGCACGTTCGGGTGCTTCTTCAAGAAGATCGGATCGTGGTTCGGCGGTAATGCATGCACGAGGCGTGTGGAGGTGGAGCTACGCATGGACGCCATCGCCTCGGTCGTGCGGCACGAGAACTATCGCATCGTGCGCGAGGAGCCCGTGGCGGGCCGGAACAGCCCGACGCGGCGCGTATTGGTGGACATGACCGTGAGCGGGCGGACCGTTTCGGCGGCACCGTTCGTCGTGGTCCAGACCGGCGGAGGGCGATGGTTGGTGGAGGAAGTACCCCTCGAGACCATCATGGGGCGCTAGCGGCGCTGCACGAGCTCGACGAGTACTCCCCCGGTTGCCGAGGGATGCAGGAAGGCGACTCGATGCCCGCGGGCTCCGGGGCGTGGGGTGCGGTCGATGAGGGGGACGCTTTGGGCTTCGAGTCGAGCGAGGTCGCCCTCGAGGTCGTCGGAGAGGTAGGCGACGTGGTGCAGGCCCGGACCCCGTCGCTCGAGAAAGCGACCGACGGTGGTGTCAGGACCGAGGGGCTCGAGCAGCTCCACGTCGCCGACGAATGCGACGCGGACGCCCTGGGCCGCGAGGGTCTCCGGTGGAGTGCATGAAGCACCGGAGAGGAGCTCGAAGGAGCGTCGGCTCTCTTCGATGGAGTGTACGGCGATGGCGACGTGGTCGAGTGAACGCATGGGCGGATGCTACGGACGGCTGAGAAGCTGAACAAGGAGAGTATGGGATGGCGACGAGTGAGATGATCCTGGACGCCACGGACGCGAACTTCGCTGACGAGATCGAGAAGGCCCCGGGCCTCCACATGGTCGATTTCTGGGCGGTGTGGTGCGGTCCGTGTCGTCTGGTCGCGCCGATCGTCGCGGAGCTCGCCGAGCAGTACAACGGCAAGGGACTGCACGTGGCCAAGCTCGACGTCGACTCGAACCCGAAGACGACCACGCGCTTTCGCGTGATGTCGATTCCGAGCATCCTCTTCTTCAAGGGCGGCGCGCTCGTGGAAACGGTGGTCGGCGCGGTTCCGAAGACGCACCTGGAAGAGAAGATCAAGAAGCACCTGTAGTCGGGGGTCGGCGTGGCGACGCTCTTCCTGGTCAGCACCCCGATCGGGAACCTCGAGGACCTGTCGGCACGCGCCACGGATACGTTGCGCGCGGTAGGCCGCATCCTCGCGGAAGATACGCGCAGGACGAGGGTGCTCACCGAGCGAGCGGGTGCGACGGGCCGACTGGTATCCCTGCACGCGCACAACGAGCGTGAGCGCACGGGACAGATCCTCGGCTGGCTCGGAGCCGGCGAAGACCTCGCCCTGGTGTCGGACGCGGGAACGCCTCTCCTGTCCGATCCCGGAGCGCGCGTCGTGGAGGCCGTGCTCGACGCGGGTCACCGCGTGGTCCCCATTCCGGGGCCGAGCGCGATCCTCGCGGCGCTCGTGGCGTCGGGCCTCCCCAGCGAGCGATTCTGCTTCCTGGGGTTCCCGGACCGGAAGGGAGGAGGCCGGGGGGCTCTCGTGGAGCGGGTGGCCCGGGCCGAAGAGACCGTCATCCTCTTCGAGTCGCCGCAGCGACTCGTGGACCTGCTGGAGACGCTTGCGGGTGCTTGCGGCCCGGAGCGTCGGGTAGCCGTGGCCCGAGAGCTGACCAAGATCCACGAGGAAATCCGCCGAGGAACCCTCGACGCCGTCGCCGCCTACTATCGGGAGCATCCACCCAAGGGCGAGGTTACGGTCGTCGTGGCGCCCGCCCAGGAGGCCCCCGCGGGGGAAGACCGCGAAAAGGAAGCCCGTGAACTGGCGGTCCGGCTGCTCGAGGACGGCCTGAAGCCCTCCGAGGCCGCCAAGGAGCTGGCCGCCCGACTCGACCTGGCGCGCAACGAGGCGTACCGTGTCGTGCACGAGGCGATCCAACCCAACGAATGAATACCATCCTGTTCGCGATGCTGGCCGCGGGTGCCGTGACCGTCACCGCCCCGCCGTCGGCGGACACGATCCGCATCACGCGGCTCCGCTATGACGGCGGTGGGGACTGGTATGCCAATCCCTCGTCCTTGCCGAACCTGCTCTCGGCGATTCGCTCCCGCACGGGCGTGCCCGTGGCGACGCGCGAGGTGACGGTGACGCCGCTCGATCCGGCTCTGCCCGACAATCCATACTTGTACATGACCGGCCACGGGAACGTGAGCTTCTCCCCGGCCGAGCGCGCCGCACTCCGCGCCTACCTCCTGGGAGGGGGGTTCCTGCATGCGGACGACAACTACGGGCTCGACGAGTCCTTCCGACGTGAGATGGCGGAGATCTTTCCGGACGCGCAGCTGACCGAGGTCCCGGCCGATCATCCGATCTTCCACGTCTTCTACGACTTTCCGGACGGCATCCCGAAGATCCACGAGCACGATGGCAGGGCCCCGCAGGCCTTCGGTATCTTCTACGGTGGTCGCTTGGTCGTCTTCTACTCGTACGAGACGGATCTCGGAGACGGGTGGGAGGACGAGGGCGTCCACGACGACTCGCCGCAGGTCCGGGAGCAGGCTTTGCGCATGGGCGTCAACATCTTCCTCTACGCGCTGGGGCAGGCCGCTTCGTGAGCCCATTCGGCACGCAGCTGACGAATCGCATCGACGCGGTTCGGGCGCACCTGCGGCGCCGCGCCGCCTTGGCGATCGGGTTCTGGGTCGCGACGGGACTGGTTCTGGTGCTCGCGGTCGCTTGGGTCGCGGTCGGGTCGGACGGGTGGCGCCCAGGGAGCAACGTGCCGGTTCTTCTCGACGTGCTCATCCTTGCTTGGGTGCTCGCAGGCGTCGCGGCATTCCGCACGAGCGCGTCGCGCTGGTTCGGCGACGTCGCCCTGTCGCAGTCGATGGAGCGGGCTGCCGGACTGCATTCGGGGATCGTGCGGGGCTCGCTCGAGCTCGCCCGGGAAGTCCCCGCGGGGGTGTCGACCGCCTTGGTCGATCGTGCGGTCGCCAAGACGGTTGCCGGGCTCGACGGCCACGCCGAGGAGGAGCTGGCCGGGGACTTGGGGCGAGCGGTGGCTCTGTGGACCCGCCGCGGGTCGTTCGCGGCTTCGGTCGCAGCGGTCGGATTGATCGGGCTCGCCGTCGCGTCGCCGAGCCGCACCGCGCAGGCGTGGGCCGGCGTATCGTCGCCGGTCAGCACGATGTTGGATCCCGTGCTCGCGCCCATCGTGGTGAGGCCGGGCACGATCGAGGTGATGCGCGGCACCGACGTGCGCATCGATATCGAGGCCCAGGGCCGAATCGAAGTCGAGCTGCTCCATCAGGCTGCGGGCGACATCGCGCGGTCCTCGCTGCTCGAAGTCGAGGGCGGCGTCGCCAGCTTCGTGTTCGAAGCCGTGTCGGCTTCGACGGAGTACCGCGTGCGGGCGGCCGACGGGGCGCAGACGGCGACGTTCGTCATCGTTCCGGTCGATCCACTCTTCGTGAGCGACCTGGTGGTGGGCGTCGAGTACCCCGCGTATACCGGCCTCCCGCCGGACGAGTACCGGGGCGAAACGCCGCCGCTGCGGTTGCCCGCAGGCACGCGCCTCACCATCGAGGGTCTCGCTTCGCGTCCCCTTTCGGCCGCGAGCCTCGTCGACTCCGTGGGAACGTCGACGCTCACCCTGGAGGTCGAAGGGAGCGCCTTCACGGGCTCCTGGACGCCGATGAGGGGAGGCGTCTTTCCCTGGGTGTTCCTCGACCAGGCGCAGGCGCCCGCCGAGATCCAGCCGGAGCCGCTCGAGATCTTGCTGGTGGCCGATTCAATTCCAGCAGTCGCGATCTTGCTCCCCGGACAGGACACGGTGCTGCCGCTGAGCCTGACGCAGCCGCTGGTCGTCGACGCGCGGGACGACTATGGGCTGGCACGCTTCGAGCTCGTCGCGTATCGCATCACCGCGTTCGGTGAGCGCCAGGAGCCCGTGGTGCAAGGCCTCGACCTCGGAGGTACGCGCGCGGCGCTCGCTCGCCCGGCGCTCGATCTCCGCTCGTGGGGACTCCTGCCGGGAGACACGGTCCGGTACTTCGCACGCGTGATCGACAATCACCCGAGCGGCCAGGTGGGCGTGTCGGCGGAGTTCGCGCTCCGGATGCCGTTGGTCGCCGAGCTACGCCGCGAGGCGGAGGCGACGCTCGAAGAGGTCGCCGACCGCCTCGAGGCGATGCGGGCGGAAGCCGAGCGACTCGCGGAGGAGACCACCAACCAGGCTCTCGAGAACGCGGCGCAGCAGCAGCAGGCGGTGCCCGAGCGCCGTCCGGGAGATACCGCGCAGCCGGGATTCCAGCAGCGTGAGCAGCAGAGGCGCGCAGCGGACCAGCAGGCGGATCTGCTCTCACGGGTGGACTCGATCAGCGCCGACCTCGCGGAGCTGCAGAAGATGCTCGAGGATCTCGGTCAGGCCGACCCGGCGTTGGCGGCCGAGCTCGAGCAGCTCCAACAGCTCCTGCAGCAGCTCACCGAGCAGCAACTCGTGGAGCCCCAGCAGAATCTCGAGCCGTCACCGCGGAGCGCGGGGGCGACTCCCGAAATGCCACGCGATCCGGAGCTGCTCCGCCAGCAGCTCGAGGAGGCGGTCGAACAGTTCCGCAGGGCCGCGGTGGAGCAGGACTTCCGCGCGACCACCGACGAGGTCGAGGAGCTCGCCCGTCAGGAGAGGGCGCTTGCCGAAGCGATGCGGGAGGCGGATAACCCCGAGCTGCGCGCCGAGCAGCAGGCGCAGCTCACGGAGCGCGCCCAGCAGCTCGAGGAGCAGATGCAGGCGTTGGCCGAGCGGCTGGCCCAGGTCGATGAGCCGCAAGCCGCTGCCGACGTGCAACAGGCGCGTCAGACGTCGGCCGAGGCGCGCCAGCAGATGCAGCAGGCGGAGCGCCAGGCTCAGCAGGGTGACAATCGAGCCGCGGCCCAGCAGGCCCAGCAGGCCGCCGACCAGATGCAGCAGGCGGCCGACCAGATGCAGCAGGCTCAGGCCGGGCTGCAGCAGCAGACTCAGGCGGACGCGCAAGCCGCGATGCAGCAGTCCGCGGACGACGCGCTGTCGCTCGCGCGCAGCCAGGCCGACCTGATGGAGCGCATGCAGAATGCGAGCCCAGAAGCGCTCAGCCAGATGCGAAGCGAGCAGGCTGCGATCCAGCGCGGGCTCCAGAATCTGGCCCAGAACCTTCAGGCTGGCACCCAGCAGGCGGGGAGCGACCCGGCGTTGTCCGCGCAGGTCGGGAGGGCTCTCCAGTCCCAGAGCGGCACCATGGAAGCACTCGACTCTCGCCGCAGTTCGTCCACCGATGCCTCCCAACAGGCCCAGCAGGCGATCAACGAGCTGAATCAGCTCGCGATGATGGCGATGGCCGGCGCGGAGCAGGCCGGGTCCGTCGGAGCGGGCCAGAGCGGACAAGACATCGCCGACCAGGTGGGCCAGCTCGCGCAGCGGCAGGGGGACCTGGTGGCCCAGGGCGGCGAGATGGTTCCCATGCGGCTCGGGGAGCAGGCGATGCGGCAACAGCTCGAGCGACTCGCCGAGCAGCAAGGGCAGGTGGCACGGGATATCGAGAGCACGTCACGGGAACCCGGCGCCGACGACGCACTCGGAGACTTGGAGGAGCTCGCCCGCGAGGCCGAACAGCTGGCTGCGCAACTAGCGCAGGGTCGCATGACGCCGGAGGTTCTGCAGCGGCAGGAACGGCTCTTCCACCGCCTCCTCGACGCGGGCCGGTCGCTCGAACAGGAGGAGGAGTCCGAGGAGCGCGAGTCGACTCGCGCCGGTGAGTTCGAGCGAGGGGACGTCGTTCCCCTCACGGACCTGCAGCTCGGGCTCCTGCAGTACGAGCTGCCCGACGGCGAGCAGATGCGGAGCCTCACTCCGGCCGTTCGCCAGCTCGTGCTCGAGTACTTCGAGAGGCTGAACCGCTCCCCGTCCGAGGCACCGGCGTCCCGATGAGGCAGGCCGCCTGGCTGGCGATGGCGCTCGCGCTCGTCGTCGCTCCCGTGAGCGGGCAGGTCGGTCGCGGGGGTGACCCCGAGAGCCGCCTCCAGCTCGAGGCCGCGACGCTCGAATCGCGCGGGGACTTGGCGGGCGCGGAAGCATCCTATCGGCAGCTGCTGGAGATCGACCCCCTCTCGTCGGGGACCGTCTTCGCCCTGGAACGGGTGCTCAGAGCGCAGGGGCAGACCGCCGAGCTTCGGCCGATCGTGGTGGCGTTCCTGCGTCGCTCGCCGAACCCCGAAGTGATGGCGCTCAACCTACGCTTGCTCGTCGAGGCGGATTCGACGGCGAAGATGGTGACCGAGGCGGAGGGCTGGCTCGTCGGAAACCGAAGTGAGGCCGCGTACCGAGCAGTGGCGAGCGCGTACGCCGGGGCGCTGGGACCCGACCGCGCGTTGGATGTGCTTCGCCGCGGCCGCGCAGCCACCGGTGCGCGCGATGCGCTGGCCCTCGAGATCGGCGACCTGCTCCGCGAGAGGGGCGACGTTCCGGCCGCCGTAGATGAGTGGGCGCTCGCGGTGGGCGATGGGGCACGCATCGAGGAGGCCGTGCGGCGCGTCTCGGCTCTCGGCGAGGGGGCGCCCGCCGCGGGACGTCGCCTGGTGGGGATACTGGGCGACTCCAATGTGCCCGAGCGCCGCGGGGCTGCTCTGACCGCCGCGTTCGCGCTGCAGCTGGAGCCCGAGGCGTTGACCTTGGCGCGGCGGGCCGCGGACGACCGCGAGGGTCGCACGCGCGCGGCGTACTTGGAGGACGTGGCCAGGCGCGCGAGGCAGGCACGGCTTGCCCGGGTGGCGGCGTGGGCCTTTCAGGAACTCGGCGGTGGGGCGGCGAACCCGGAGGAGCGGCGGCAGTTCGAGCGACGCACCGTCGAGGTGGCATTGGAGTCGGGTGACTGGGTGACGGCGCTCGAGGCGCAGCGCAGGGTGGCGGCGTCGTATGCGCAGGCCTCGGAGGACGGCCGTCGCGCGCAGGCCGAGGTCATTCGACTCGAGGCCGTGGCGAGCCCCGAGACGGCGCCTGTCTCTTGGCGCGAGTTCCGCGCCGCGTTCCCGGAGGCGCCCGAGCTCGACGAGGTCGCGGCGGCCGTCGCCGTGAGCCTGCAGGTGCGCGGGAACGACGAGGGCGCAGCGGCCGTCCTCGACGGCGTGGACGGGCCGCGGAGCACCCTGGAGCGGGGATACCTGCTCCTCGGACAGGGGCAGGTCGAGGAGGGCAGGCAGGCGCTCCTTCTCGCAGTGGGCGGGCTTCCCGCCATCGAGGCAACCTCGGTCATCCAGTTCGGCTCTCTCCTGGGTCGGCTGTCGGACGCCGGAGTCCGGGCGCTCGTCACGGCCGGAGTCTCCGCGCACCGCTGGAGAGCGGTCGAGGCAGCGCGCGCCCTCGCGGATGCGACGGCGACGCTTCCCGCGAACGATCGCGCGCCGCTTCTCGCGGAGGCCGCCCGTATGGCGGACAGGGGTGGCGCGCCCGAGAGCGCCGCGGCGATGCGTCGCCGCCTCCTGGAGGAGCACCCGGACGCACCGGAGATCGCGGAGGCCTCGCTCGCGCTGGCGCGGCACATGGCCGGACCCGGAGGGGACGAGCTCGCCGCGATTCGCCTTCTCGAGGAGTTGATCGTCTCTCGCCCCAATTCGGCCGTGGTGCCGGAGGCACGCCTCGAGCTCGAGCGGCTCAGGAGTCGTGGGTTGTGAAGGCCCTCCGTTCGCTCTTGGTGCTCGCGTGCCTGATCCTGCCCGCGCGCGAGGCGGCCGCGCAGTGGATTCTCGTCCCGATGGACCGCGTGCAGGCGAACCACCTGAGGGCCTACGGACTCACGTACTGGGCTCTGGAGCAGTCCCAGAGGTCGGAGTGGCTGCTCAACTACCGGGGAGGGTCGTTCCTGCTGCCGGATACTCCAGGGGTGCGTCGCGAGGCCGCGATCCGGGGCGTGAGCATCGAAGGGATGGACGCGTCCGCCGAGGCGCGGATGCGTGCCACCATCGCCTCGTCGAACATGGAGGCCGTTCCGCTGGAGCGCGCGCCCAGGATCGCGATCTACACGCCACCGAACTCGGAGATCTGGGACGACGCGGTGACGATGGCGCTCGAATACGCCGGCATCGCATACGAGACGATCTGGGACCCGGAAGTGCTCGACGGTTCGATCTCGGAGTACGAGTGGATCCATCTGCACCACGAGGATTTCACGGGCCAATACTCGAAGTTCTTCCTCACGTACGGCGGAACGGACTGGCTGCAGGACGAAGTCGATCGCAACCAGGAGATGGCACGTTCCGTCGGCGCGGCGAACGTGCCCGAGCTCAAGAAACGAGTCGCGGCCGCGATTCGGTCGTACATCGAGGCCGGCGGCTTCCTGTTCGCGATGTGCTCGGCCACGGAGACGCTGGAGCTGGCGTTGGCGGGAGCACGCGTCGACATCTCGGCGGCCTATGCCGACGGCACGCCCCCGGACCCGGACGCTTCCGCCAAGATGGACTGGAGCCGCGCCATGGCCTTCGAAGGTGCGCAGGTGCAGGTCTCGCCGAGCGTGAACTCGTTTTCGGACATCGACGCGCATCAGGTGAACACGCCGTGGCGGAAGGAGCTGGGCGTCTACACGCTCTTCGATTTCTCGGCGAAGTTCGATCCTGTTCCCTCGATGCTGACGCAGAACCATGTGTCGGTGCTGCCCGACTTCTACGGGCTCACGACGTCGTTCAACGAGAATCGCTTGAAGCCGGGCGACGTCGTGCTCGGGAAAGAGGGGACCTGGGCCAAGTACCTGCACGGGAACCTGGGTGAGGGGACGTGGACGTACTACGGGGGGCACGACCCCGAGGACCCCGAGCATCAGATCGGCGATCCGCCCACCGATCTCGCGGCACACCCGAACTCGCCCGGCTATCGTCTCATCTTGAACAACGTGCTCTTCCCGGCCGCGAAGAAGCAGACGCTCAAGACGGATTGACGATCCCGGCGGGCTTCCCCATGCGTCTCCCCAAGGAGGCGCTCGCGGGCTTGGACGGGCTCGAGGAGCTCGAGCCGCCCGGGCGGCCTGCCCGCGACCCATCGCTGCCCGACCTGACGCTGGCCCGCGAGGCCGCGGCCAAGATCCGCGCCGAAATCGCCAGAGCGGGGGGGCGAGAGGTGTGCTTCCTTGCGAGCGTCGACGAGGCCCGCGTGGTTCGCGAGCCCCGTGCCGTCGCGCGAGGCTCCTTCGCTGCGGTCCTCGTCGCCGCACGGGACGCTCCGGCGGGGGGCGTGATGCTGCACAACCACCCCGACGGCGTGCTCGAGCCGTCCGAGGCCGACATGAGCGTGGCGGCCCAGCTGTACGAACAGGGGCTCGGGACGGCGATCGTCGACAACGAGGCCGTGCGGCTCTACGTGGTCGTGGAACCGCCGACGCCACGGCCGCGCGTGCCGCTGAGCGTCGAGGCGCTCGAGGAAGTGCTCGCACCCGGAGGGGCGCTCTCCGTGCGCTACGAGGGCTTCGAGGACCGGCCCGGTCAGCGAGAGATGCTGCGGGAAGTCACGGCTCGCTTCAACGAGGGTGGCATCGCGATCGTCGAGGCGGGGACGGGGACGGGGAAGTCCCTCGCGTACCTGGTGCCGGCGGCCCGGTGGGCGCAGGAGAATGGCGAGCGGACTGTCCTGTCCACGAACACGATCAACCTCCAGGAGCAACTCGCGCGCAAGGATCTGCCGCTCGTGCGCGATCTCGTGGGAGACGTGAGCTGGACGCTCGTGAAGGGCCGCGGGAACTACGTCTCGATCCGTCGCGCGCTGCTCGCCGCCGAGGGACAGGCGAGCCTGTTCGAGGAGGACCGTTCAGCCGAGATCCGGAGCCTGCTGGAGTGGATCGAGAGCACCGAGGACGGATCGCTCTCGGATCTCCCGTTTTCGCCGTCCGAGGACACATGGGAGGAAGTGCGGAGCGACCCGGACATGTGCCTGCGTGCGAAGTGTCCCCACTTCCAGCAGTGCTTCTACCAGGCCTCGCGTAGACGCGCGGCCTCCGCCCAGCTGCTCGTCGTGAACCATCACCTCTTGTTCACCGACCTGGCCGTGCGGCGAGCCACGCAGAACTACACGGACGCGGCGGTGCTCCCGGCCTACCAGAGGGTGATCCTCGACGAGGCGCACAACCTCGAGGACGCCGCCACGACGCACCTGGGCGTCGAGGTCACGCGGCGCGGACTGTACCGAGCGCTCTCGCGCCTCGACCGGCGCGGACGCGGGATCCTGACGGCCGTGCACGAGGGCGTCGCCGGGAGTGCGGGCGCGCCGGATCTCCGAGAACGCATGGAGAACCGTGTTCGCCCCGCGCTGGCGCGGGCGCTGGCGTCGATCGAGGCCCTCGTCGAGGAGATGGAGCCGCTCGCCGCCCAGGGGGAGGGGGCGTCCCGCCTCGGACCCGCCGGCATCGGAGAGCCTGCGGAGCGTCCGGAGGTGCAGGAAGACCTGTCTCGCGCGCTGGCGGCGCTCGGGGAGCTGGAGCGCGAGGTGGCGGAGCTCCGCGCACGGCTGGAGCTCTCGGAGGAGCTCGCCGACCGCCTCGGCGGGAGGATCCTCGACCTTCGTTCGATCGAGCGACGACTCGCCGCGGCCGCGACCGGGCTCCGGCTCGTGCTGGCCCCTGGGGAGGATGGGGCCGCGTACGTGCGTTGGCTCGAGTCGAGGGGGCAGGGCCGGCAAGCCAACCTCGTCCTGGCGGCGGCGCCGATCGAGCTCGGTACGCTGCTGCGGGAGTCCCTCTTCGCCCAGGTGGAGGCGGCGGTCCTCACGTCCGCCACCCTGACCACCCAGAAGCGCTTCGACTTCCTGCGCGGCCGCCTGGGGCTCGAGCGGGATCTCGTAGAGCAGGGAGATGAACCACTCGAAGTCACCGAGCGTATCGTGTTGTCACCGTTCGATTTCGCTTCACAGACGCTTCTGGGTGTTCCCACCGACCTGCCGGCCGCGGAGGGGAGGGACGCCGAGTTCCACCACGCCACCGCGGAAGTGGTCCGGGGGCTCGCGGAAGTGAGCGGCGGGGGGATCTTCGTGCTGTTCACCTCGCACACCGCCCTTCGGCGAACCGCCGAGCTGCTGCGCCAGGCGGGGGTCGAGCGGACCTGGCCCCTCTACGTGCAGGGGGAGGGCGACCGCTCACGGCTCCTGCGCGGGTTCGTCGACGCTCGGCACGGGATCCTGCTGGGCACTTCGTCGTTCTGGGAGGGGGTGGACGTGCCCGGGGATCCGCTTCGCGGGCTCGTCATTCAGAAGCTGCCGTTCCGCGTCCCCACGGAGCCCGTGACCGCGGCCCGCATGGAGGCCGTGGAGGCACGCGGGGGCGACGCGTTCCAGCAGTTCATGCTGCCCCACGCCGCGCTGCGGCTCAAGCAGGGCTTCGGCCGCCTGATTCGCACCCGGACGGACAGGGGCGCGGTCCTGGTGCTCGACGACCGGCTCGTCACCAAGCGCTACGGGCGCTATCTGCGCGACTCCCTGCCGGATGCCCCCCTGGTGAAGGGTCCATGGGACGACGTGCGGCGCCGTTTGGAGGCCTTCTATGCGGGTGCCTAGAGGCCTAGATTCGTGCGCCGTCGTGGGCTCAGCGTCTCCGTCACCTCTATCACCTGGAAGTCACGACCGATGAAGCGGATCCTCGGCATGGGTGTGGGCGTCGTCTACGTCGTCCTGGCGTTCGCCGCATTCTCGCGGGCCAGCTCGGGGTCCGAGGCGGGACACGGCGACATCGCCTTCTGGTTCAGCGTCGTGGGGGTCTTCCTCTCGATCGCTTCGCTCGCCGCATTCATCGGCACCTGGATCCACACCCAAGAGAAGAGCGACGCCGCCCACTAGCGGCAGGTCGCCCATCGCGCCGATGTCCCGCCCGACCAAGATCGTCTGCATCGGCCTGAACTACGCCAAGCACGCGGCGGAGTTCGGCAACCCGATCCCGAAGGAGCCGCTCGTCTTCCTGAAGCCGCCGTCGTCCCTCATCGGCACCGGCGACCCGATCGTCATCCCCGCGTGGGCGGGCCAGGTCGACTACGAGGGCGAGATCGGCGTTCGGATCGGCATGCGCGCCAAGCACGTCGCGAAGGAGCGCGCGTGGGATTTCGTGGACGGGCTGCTCGCCATCAACGACGTGACCGCACGCGATCTCCAACGCGGGGATGGGCAGTGGAGCCGGGCCAAGGGGTTCGACACGTTCTGCCCGGCAGGCCCCGTGACGCGGATCGCGAAGGTGGACCGGAGCGCGCTCTCCGTCACGACGCGCGTGAACGGCAAGGTCCGCCAGCAGAGCGGCGCCGATGACATGGTCTTCGATATCCCGGCGCTCATCGCCCACATCACCCGCTTCATGACGCTCGAGCCCGGCGACCTCATCGCGACGGGGACACCGTCCGGGGTGGGTCCGCTCGTCCCGGGCGACGTGGTCGAGGTCGAGATCGGCGGCGTGGGCTCGGTCTCCAACCCGGTCGTTGCCGAGGCTTAGCAGCCCGCTCATGCGCCGCACCAGCGAGCGGTTCGGGGCCCTCCCCGCCTACCCGCTCGCCGGAATGAAGGAAGTTCGTCGGCGGATCGAGGCCGAGGGGGTCGACGTGATCGACCTCGGCACCGGCGATGCACAGCTCGACCCTCCCCCCGCGGTCGTCGAGCGACTGCGCGAAGTCGCTGGCGACATGGCGTACTCGCGATACGGATTCCAGTCCGGGCTGCCCGAGTTTCGCGAGGCCGTCGCCGCTTGGATGCACCGACGGTTCGGGGTCGTCGTGGATCCCGTCACCGAGGTGCTCCCGCTGATCGGGTCCAAGGAGGGGATCGCTCATCTTCCGTTCGCGTTCGTCGGTCCAGGCGACGTCGGCGTGATCCCCGACCCCGGCTACCAGGCGTACTTAGGCGGTGTCACGTTCGCGGGAGGGGAGCCCTGGCTCGTGCGGCTCGAGGCCGCCAACGACTTCCTCGTGCCACTCGGCGATCTACCGATGGACGTCGCGCGCCGGACGCGGATCCTCTACCTCAACTATCCGAACAACCCGACCACGGCGACCGCGCCCGACGAGTACTACCGGGACGCGATCGACTTCTGCGCGCGCCACGGTGCGATCCTCGCGCACGATCACGCGTACTCGGAGATCGCCTTCGACGGCTACCGGCCGCGCAGCGTGCTCGAGCTCGACGGCGCGCGCGACGTGGCGCTCGAGTTCCACTCGTTCTCCAAGACGTACAACATGACGGGGTGGCGCCTCGGCTGGGCGGTGGGAAACGCGGAGATCGTAGGCGCTCTCTCGCGCGTGAAGACGTTCGTGGACACGGGGGCATACCTCGGCATTCAAGCGGCGGGCATCGCCGCCCTCGGGTGCTGGGAGAGCTGGGTGCCCGGCAACGTCGCGACGTTTCAACGGCGCAGGGACGCCGCGGTGCGCGCGTTCCGCCGCGCGGGATTCGAGGTCGATTCGCCGAGAGCCACGATGTACCTCTGGATTCCGGTGCCGCGGGGTGAGGGATCCGAGGCGTTCGCGCGGAGGGCACTCGAGCGCGCCGGGGTGATCGTCCTGCCGGGGGCCTCGCTCGGGAAGGGCGGCGAGGGCTACTTTCGCGTGGCGTTGACGGTCGCGGAGGACCGACTCGAGTCCGCGGCAGCTCGCCTCGGAGCGCTACCGTGAGGCGTCTTCAGCGGTGCCCCAGGAACCGACACCCGCAGGTGGTTTAGCAACTCCGATGAGCCCCCCACCCGCCGGCGCTCGGCCGCTGCCAGCACTCGTCCGCCCGGGCGGCCTCGGCTCTCGGCGTGTCGTATGGGGCTCCTTCACCGGATCCGTCGCGATCCACGCGGTGATCCTCCTGGCGGCGGCGCTCGGCGTCTCCCTGCCGCCGGCCAGCGAGAGCCCGGTCGCGAGAGCCATTCGGCCGATCGACAGCGGGGTCGAGATCGTGTGGATCCTCGGGGGGTCTCCGCCGCCGGAGCCCGTCGCGCGACCGGATGAGCCCGCTCCGATCGCTTCGGGCAGTGCGCCGGAGGTGATCGTCGTGCGCCCGAGCCTGGACGATTCGGGCTTCGAGCTGGCCCTGCCGGACCTCAGCGGTCCGGGCGCGCCGGGCGCGACGCCCGCCGAGCGGCTGCAGCCCGGGATGACGGACGAGAGGCTCTGGGCGCCCCTGCCCGTGGAGTTCCGCACGCTCACCCTGGAACAGAGGGAGGAGCTGCTGATCGCCGGGCGCTTCGGGGCCTGGAACGACTCCGTTGCCGCCGCCATCGCTGCGGACGCCAGGTGGCGGGACTGGACGTTCACCGATGGGGACGGGGATCGCTGGGGGGTCGCGGACGGCCAGCTGCACCTGGGTGGCTTGGCCATTCCGCTGCCTCTCACCTTCGATGCCCCGGTGGGCCAGCGCGAGTACCTACGCCAGTTCGAGGAGATTCAGCGCCAGGGCGCCAATGCCCTCGTGCAGCAGAGCGTTCGCGAGCGCCAGGAGGCCATCCGGGCCCGTCGAGACAGGGAGCGGGCCGAGGCCCAGCCCAACGACTCCACCCGGAACCCTCGGTAGACGTCCCCAGCGATCGCACTGGTGGCGACGCGGTTTGGGGCTATATAGTCGTAAGACCCCTCTCATCGCGGGAAATTCGCGCCTCCCCATGGACTCCGGCAGGGCATTCTACGCGGGCCTACTCGAAGCCCTGACCAGCGTCATGGGCTCCGCGAAGGGCTATCTACGGGACCACGGCCCGATGGTGGCGATGCTCTCGTCGCACTTGGGCCGCGAGCTCGGGCTCTCCAAGGCCGAATGCTCGGAGCTCTTCTTCGGGGCCATCCTCTCGGACATGGGCATGGTGGGCCTGGCCGAGGACGCGTGGGAGAACCCGACGCCGCAGCTTTCGCCGGACGTGCGTGAGCGCGTGAAGCTCCATCCGCAGCGCTCCGAGGAGCGCGTCCGCGGCGTTCCCCATCTCCAGGACTTGGCGCCCCTCCTCCGGCACCACCACGAATGGTGGGACGGGAGCGGCTATCCCGATGGACTCCGCGGCCAGGAGATCCCGATCGGCGCTCGCATCCTGCGTCTCGCGGACACGGTGGCTGCGCTCGGCCAGACACGACCCCATCGCGCTGCGCTCGGCCCGGAGCAGATCTGGGAGGTGGTTCAGACGGGTCTCGGCAAGGAGTTCGCTCCGGACGTGGGCGAGTCCTTCCTCACGCTTTGGCGCTCCGGGAGCGTTCCCCAGTTCGACATGGAGAGCTACCGCCACACGGTCCTTCGCGCCGCGGAGAGTCTCCTGCCCGAGGAGGTGTCGCCTCTCTCGACGAGCCAGCTCCTGACGATCATCGCCAATCTGATCGACGCCAAGGACCCGTATACCGCGGGACACTCCCGTCGCGTCGCGGTGCTCGCCGTCGCGGTCGCCGAGCAGCTCGACCTCGACGCGCACACTCGATCGGCGCTGTGGGCAGGAGGCTACCTGCACGACTTGGGCAAGCTCGCGGTTCCACTGCGCGTGCTCGCGAAGTCCGGACGCCTCACGGACGAGGAGTTCGCCTTCATCCGGGCCCATCCTTCCGACGGCGCGGAGATCCTCGAGGGGATCCCCACGCTCCAGCACCTCACCACCGGCGTGCGCTACCACCACGAGAAGTGGGACGGGAGCGGCTATCCGGAAGGGCTCTCGGGCGATCGGATTCCGCTCGTGGCGCAGATCATGGCCGTGTGCGACGCGTACGACGCCATGACCTCGACCCGCGCCTATCGGAACTCGCGTGACCCCGAGTTCGCCCGGGGAGAGGTCGCCAAGGAGAGCGGCACGCAGTTCGGGCCCGTGGCGGCCGAGGCCTTCCTGAGAGTGCCGGAGAAGATCTTCGAGAACCTCCAGGCCCAGCGGCCGGAGGTCCAGCGCGATCTGCCGGAGCGCGTGCAGACGCTGCGTAGCATCGATCCGAGCTTCTTCGGCGCCCAGCCCGCCGGGGCGCGCTAGCGTAGGGCTTCCGGTTCCGAAGGTCGCGGCGCCTCGCCATCTTACGGCCAGTCGCCCCTTTCGTGCCTTCGGAGCCCACGTGACCCAGGAGCTTGCGCCTCGACTCGATCCGCGCGCGATCGAGCCAGCCAGGTACAGCCGCTGGATGGAAGGCGGGTACTTCCACGTGCCCGCCTCGGCGGTGCTGGAGGAGGGCCGCGAGCCGTACGTGATCGTGATCCCCCCGCCCAACGTGACGGCCGCGCTGCACATGGGGCACGGATTGAACGACACGGTTCAGGACGTGCTCATCCGGTGGCGGCGGATGCAGGGAAGGGCGACGCTCTGGGTGCCGGGTACCGACCACGCGGGGATCGCCACGCAGAACGTGGTCGAGCGGCGCCTGGCGGCAGAAGGCCTCTCGCGCGAGCAACTCGGCCGGGAGGAGTTCCTGCGCAGGATGTGGGAGTTCGTGACCGCGACCGGTGGCACGATCCTCGACCAGCTCAAGGCGATCGGTGCCTCGTGCGATTGGGAGCGTACGCGCTTCACCCTCGACGACGATCTGCAGCGCGCCGTGCGCGAGGTCTTCGTCAGCCTCTACGAGAAGGGACTGATCTACCGCGGCAAGTACATCATCAACTGGTGTCCGCGCTGCCTCACCGCGCTCTCGAACGAAGAGGCCGAGGCCGAGGAGACCGCGGGCACGTTGTGGCACCTGCGCTATCCGCTCGCGGCATCGGCGTCGGCCGCGGCGGCGCGGGCGGCTGCGGCCGAAGGCTCGGCCGTGGGTCGACTCGACGACGGCCGCTGGTATCTCACCGTGTCGACGACGCGCCCCGAGACGATGCTCGGCGACACCGGCGTGGCCGTGCACCCGGACGACGCGCGCTACCAGGGTCTGATCGGAGCAGCGGTCGAGCTGCCGCTCACCGCCCGCACGATTCCTGTCGTTGCCGACGCCGCGATCGACCCCGAGTTCGGCTCGGGCTTCGTGAAAGTCACGCCCGCGCACGACCCCAACGACTTCGAGATCGCCGCGCGGACGGGGCTCCCTTCGCTCGACGTCATGACGCCCGACGCGCGCATGAACGACGAGGTGCCGGAAGCGTTCCGGGGGCTCGACCGGTTCGCCGCACGGAAGGCGGTCGTGGCTGCCTTCAAGGAGCAGGGGCTCTTCGCCGGCGAGCAGGCGCACACGCACGCGGTGCCGCACTGTTACCGGTGCCACACGGTGGTCGAGCCGCGCCTGTCGGAGCAGTGGTTCGTGAAGATGAAGCCGCTCGCCGAGCCCGCGCTCCGGGCGTCGCGCGACGGCACCATCACGTTCACGCCGAAGCATTGGCAGCGCGTGTACGAGCACTGGATGGAGAACATCCGGGACTGGTGCATCTCGCGGCAGCTCTGGTGGGGCCATCGCATTCCGGTTTGGTACTGCGAGTGCGGCGAGCGCATCGTGCCGCGTGAGGACCCGACCGAGTGCCCGAAGTGCGGTAGCACGAAGCTCGAGCAGGACCCCGACGTCCTGGACACGTGGTTCAGCTCGCAGCTCTGGCCGTTCTCCGTGTTCGGCTGGCCGCGCGAGACGGACGACCTGAAGGCGTTCTATCCCGGCCACACGATGGTCACCGCGCCGGAGATCCTGTTCTTCTGGGTCGCGCGCATGATCATGATGGGGTACGAGTTCCGCGGCGCCGCGCCCTTCACGGAGGTCTACCTGCACGGAACCGTGCGGGACATGAAGGGCAGGAAGATGTCGAAGTCCCTCGGCAACGGGATCGACCCGCTCGAGGTCGTGCACGCCTACGGTGCCGACGCGATGCGTTACACCATCGTGAGCCAGTGCGCGGTGGGCACCGACATCAACCTCGACCACGAGAACGTCGAGGCGGCGTTCGCGAACGGGCGCAACTTCGCGAACAAGATCTGGAACGCGGGCCGCTTCGCGCTCATGAGCCTCGGTGACGCGCCCGTGCGCCGGCTCGACGACGTCGCGGGTGCGCTCGAGCTCGAGGACCGCTGGATCCTCTCGCGCCTCCAGCGCGCGACCGCGAGCGCGACCGAGAACCTCGCGCGCTTCCGACTCCACGAGTACGCGGAGGGCCTCTACCACTTCTTCTGGGGCGACGTCTGCGACTGGTATCTCGAGCTCGTGAAGTCGCGTCTCGCTCCCGGCACGGACGTCGAGAGCAGGGAGGCCGCGCGCTCGACGCTCGTCACCGTGCTCGACCACGCGATGCGCCTACTGCACCCGGTGATTCCGTTCGTGACCGCGGAGCTCTGGTCGAGGCTCCCGGTCCCGGCCGGCACGACCCGCGCCGACGACCTCATCGTGGCGCGCTGGCCCGAGCCCATGGCGCGCTGGGAGTCCGACGACGCCGAACGGGGCATGGCGGCGTTCCAGGAGCTGATCGTGGAGGTGCGCCGGCTGCGCAAGGAGTACGGGATTCCGGAGGGCGGCCGCGTCGCGATCCACGTGTGGGGCGGAAGTGATGGCTTCCCGGCGCTGGTGCGTGACCAGATTCCCGCACTCGAGCAGCTCGCGCGCGTCAACCGGATCCACACCGAGGCCGGGCACGGCGTTGGCGCGCACGCGGTGCTCAAGAGTGGCGTCGAGGTCTTCCTGCCCCTCGAGGGGGTGATCGACCTGGAGCGTGAGCGCGCGCGTCTTCGCGAGGAGATCGCGAAGCTCCAGGGACTGCATGCGGGGACCAGCAAGAAGCTCGAGAACGAAGCGTTCGTGGCGCGCGCCCCGGCCGAGGTCGTCCAGAAGGAGCGCGACCGTCTCGCGCAGCTGGAAGAGCAGCGCTCGAAGCTCGGGGAGAAGCTGGCGACGCTGGAGGGTGTCGGCGCCTGAGCGCGCGCAGGGCGGTCGCGGCGGCGGGTCCGGTCCTCGCGACGCTGTCCGTCGCTTGGGTGGGCGGCTGCGCGAACCAGGGCGCGCCGCCGGGGGGGCCGCAGGATCGGAGGCCTCCGGTCCTGGTGCGGACCGAGCCGGACACGTTCGCCACGTTGACCGACCTCCGGGCGAGCGTGCGGTTCCACTTCGACGAGCGTATCAGCGCGAACGTGGTGGGCGGCCAGCTGAGCGACGCCGTCACCGTATCGCCGAGCACGGGTGAGGTGCGTGTCCGCCACGGTCGAACATCACTCACAGTCGACGTCGAGGGCGGCTTCCGCCCCGGCATCGTCTACCGGGTGACGCTCCTGCCGATCATACGCGACATGTTCGGTAACCAGCTCCGGGATCCGTTCGAGCTCGTCTTCTCGACGGGTGGAGAGGCCCCGCCCAACGCCGTCGCGGGTCAGGTGTGGAGCCGGGTCACGGGCGTGGGAGCCAGTCGCGCCGTCGTGCATGCCGTCAGTGCGGACTCGCTCGTGTACGTCGCCCGCGCGGACGAGACCGGCATCTACACGTTCCGCTATCTGCCGCCGGGCCCGTACCGCCTCACCGCCTTCGAGGATGTCGATCGCGACGGAGCGGTGGATGCGCGCGAGACGCAGGGTTCGCAGTCCGCCTCGATCACTGCCGCGGACACACTGCTCATCGACGTCTCGATCCTGCCGGCCGACACGACGGACGCCCTCGCCGTTGCCGGGAGCGCGCTCGACTCCCTGACCATCTCGATCGAGTTCGACGACTACCTCGATATCGACACCCCCTTGGCGGGGGTGTCGATCGAGCTGACACGGGAGGAGGGCGACGCGCCTCTCGTCACACGGCTCTTCCACGAGCGCGAGTACGGAACCTACGTGGGTCAGATCGTGGATTCGCTCGCGCGACTCGACTCGCTCGACGCTGCGCAGGCTGCTCAGGCCGCGCCGGCTTCGACGCCGTCGGATTCGAGCGCGGTCGGGGCCACGTCGGGAACGGCGGGGGCGGCGGGGGGAGTGGGAACGTCGGGGGCAGCGGGCGGGCCCGTCGGGCAGCGCCCCCGCCCGCCGCAGCTCGCGGGCGTGCAGGGCTCCGGCGGCCGAGGAGGGGGCGGACGGGGTGGCGGCCCATCGCGGCCCCTCCCGACGCGCAGGATCGTCGGGCTGCTCGACGCGCCCCTCGCGGTCGACGTCGAGTATCAGGCGCGCGTCACGGGTGTCACCAACCTCAATGGTCTGTCGGATGGTGGTGGAGACGTCACCGTCGTGCTGCGCCCTCCCGCTCCAGCACCCGAGGCGGCCGCCCCGGGCGCCCCCGGCTTGCCGCCCACGAGCCCCGCGGACACGCTCCAGCCGGACACGACCGGAGTTCCCCGGTGACGGATCCCCGCCGCGCGATTCCGTCGATCGACGCCCTCCTCGCTTCGGCGGAGTTCCGAGCGCTCCTCGCCCGCTACCCACGCAGCCGCATCGTCCAGGCGGTCCGCGAAGCGGTCGCGGAGACGAAAGCCGAGCTCGAGCGGGGCGCGAGCACGCCGGACCTCGCGTCGCCGTCGACCTACGCACGGGGCGCCGAACGCTGGCTCGCCGCCGCCGACGTTCCGTCGCTCCGAAGGGTGATCAACGCCACGGGCGTGGTGCTGCACACGAACCTGGGGCGCGCCCCGCTCGCGGAATCCGTCGTGGACGCGATGGTCGCGGCCGCGCGGGACTACACCAACCTCGAGTACGACGTGGCCGAGGGCGAGCGCGGGTCGCGGTACGACCACTGCGCCTCTCTGCTCTGCGAGCTCACGGGCGCCGAAGCGGCGCTCGCCGTGAACAACGCGGCCGGCGCGCTCGTGCTCGCGTTGAACACCGTGGCCCGCGGTGCCGGGGTCGTGGTCTCGCGGGGCGAGCTCGTCGAGATCGGGGGCGGCTTCCGCGTCCCGGAGATCCTCGAGCGCTCGGGGGCGCACCTGGTCGAGGTCGGAGCCACGAATCGCACGCGGCTCCGCGACTACGAGTCCGCGCTCGCCGACTCCTCCGTGCGCGCGATCCTCAAGGTGCATCGCTCGAACTTCCGCATCACCGGCTTCACGGAAGAGGCGTCGGTGGCCGAGCTCGCCGTACTCGCGGCCGAGCGGGCCGTTCCGCTCCTGTACGATCTCGGGTCGGGCCTGATGATCGACGCTGCCGATCTCGGGCTGGGCGGCGAGCCCAGGCCGCACGACGCGCTCGCGGCGGGTGCCGATCTCGTGACGTTCTCGGGTGACAAGCTCCTGGGAGGGCCGCAGGCAGGCATCGTGCTCGGGCGCGCCGCGGTGATCGCCGACATGCGCGCGAACCCGCTCTGCCGGGCGCTGCGTGTCGACAAGGTCACGCTCGCGGGGCTCGAGGCGACGCTCCGCCTGTACCGCGATCCCGCGCGCGCGCGCAAGGAGATTCCGACGCTCCGGATGCTCGCGCTGAGCGCTGGGGAGCTCGCGGAACGGGCCGACCGCGTCGTCGCGGCACTCGCGGCCGAGAGCATCGAGAGCCGGGCCGTGGAGACGGTGGGAGCGGTGGGCGGCGGAACGTTCCCCGAGGTGGAGCTCCCGTCGATGTCGGTGGAGCTCTCCGGCCCGAGCGCGGTGCAGCTCGCGCGGGCGATGCGCACGGGCGACCCGCCCGTGATCGGCAGGATCTTCGAAGACCGCCTGAGGCTCGACGTCCGCACGGTCCTCCCGGGACAGGAGGCCGACCTCGTGCGACGTGTCCGCGAAGCGATGGCCGAGACGCGCGCGCGTTGACCTCGCTGCGGCCAGCCGTGTTCGTCGACCGCGACGGCACGCTCATCGAGGAGAAGAGCTACCTGGCGGATCCCGCGGGCGTGGTGCTCGTGCCGGGCACCCTGGCGGCGCTCGCCGACCTCCGGCGCGCGGGCTTCGCGCTCGTGATCGTGACCAACCAGTCCGGAATCGCGCTGGGGCTCTACGACGAGGATGCCTACCAGGCGGTCACCCGGCGCCTGACGCAGGTCCTGGAGGAGGCGGGCGTCCGACCGGACGGTGTGCAATACTGCCCTCATCATCCCGACGTCACGGGTCCGTGCGCGTGCCGCAAGCCGGCGACCGGCATGCACCGGCGCGCCGCGGCGGAGCTCGGCCTCGACCTGCCCAGATCGTACTACGTGGGGGACAAGGTCGCGGACGTACTGCCCGCGCTGGAGCTCGGGGGGCAGGGGATCCTGGTTCGCACCGGGTACGGCCCGGAGCACGAACATGGCGTTCCGCCTGGGGTTCGGGTCGCCGACGACCTGCGGGCCGCGGCGGCATTGATCCTCGCGGACTCGCGCCGTTGAGGGCCCATCCGAGCCAGGTTACTTTGGAGCCATGGTGACATTGACGAGTACGGCGACCGCGAAGGTCCAGGACTTCATCCAGGAGCACGGCGCGGAGGGCCAGGTCGGCCTGCGCGTGGCCGTCCTTCCCGGCGGCTGCTCCGGGTTCCAGTACGGGCTCAACATCGAAGACGCGCCCGAGGCCGACGACGAAGTCCTCGAGCTCGGTGGCGTGCGGGTCTTCGTCGACCCGTTCAGCGCCCAGTACCTGGAGGGCGTCGAGATCGATTACGTCAGCAGCATGATGGGCCAGGGCTTCACGTTCAAGAACCCCAACGCCTCGGGCGGATGCGGGTGCGGGAGCTCGTTCACCGTTTGATCGCCCCTTCAGCTTGACTGCAGGGGGCTGAGACCGGTGGACATCCGGACCTTCACGGGCGGGGGGTTCGGACAAAACGCCTACCTGGCGGTCTGCGAGCCGTCGCGGGCCGTGGCGGCGATCGACCCCGGGGCGGATGCGCTTCGGATGGCCGACGCGATCCGGCACGAGAAGCTCGATCTGCGCGCGATCCTTCTCACGCATGCGCACATCGATCACGTCGAGGGCGTCCACGTCATCCGTGAGCAGTGGCCGGATGTGCCGATCTGGATTCATGCCGACGCCCTGGGGATGTACCGCGCGGTCCCGCATCAAGCGGCCGCGTTCGGCCTGAGGGTCGCGCCGCAGCCCGAGCCCACGCACCACCTCACGCACGGACAGCGATTCGACATCGGCGGGTGCGTGCTCCAGGTGCGCGATGCGCCCGGCCACGCGCCCGGACACGTGATCCTCGTGGCCGACGACAAGAGCGCGGCGCTCGTCGGGGACGTCGTCTTCCACGGGTCGATCGGCAGGACGGACCTCCCCGGGGGCGACTTCCGCACCCTCATGAGGTCCATCCGCGAGCAGGTGCTCACACTCCCCGACTCGACCGTGCTCTACTCGGGCCACGGCCCGCCCACGACGGTCGGGCACGAGCGGGCGCACAACCCGTTCCTGGTGCCGCATTACGGAGGCGAGTTGGCGTGAAGGTTCGCGCGGCCGTCTTCGCCTCCGGCGGTGGCTCCAACTTCCAGTCGCTCCTCGATCACCAGCGCACCACGGGTGCGTGGAGCATCGTGCTGCTCGTCAGCGACCGGGCGGATGCCGGTGCCATGGGGCGCGCAGCCGCCGCGGGCGTTCCCGCGGTCGTGATCCAAACGTCGCGACGCGAAGAGGCGGAGGTGGCGCGCGACACGCTCGAGACGCTCGCGCGACACCACGTGGACCTCATCCTGCTGGCGGGTTACCTGAAGCTCGTTCCTCGCGAGGTCGTCGCGCGTTTCCCTCGTCGGATCCTGAACATCCATCCTGCGCTGCTGCCGGCGTTCGGAGGGAAGGGTATGTACGGGAAGCGCGTGCACGAGGCCGTGGTCGCATCTGGCGCCCGTGAGAGCGGCGCGACCGTGCACTTCGTGGACGAGGAGTACGACCGCGGCCCGGTCGTGGCGCAGCGCCGCGTTCCCGTGCTCGCGGGCGATACGCCCGAGGCGCTGGCGGCCCGGGTCCTGGCCGTCGAGCACGAGCTGTATCCGGCCGCCGTGGATCACGTATGCGAGGCCTTCGCCGCGGGGCGGGAGCCGACACCCATGACAGAGGAAGGGCGATGAAGCGGGCGTTGCTGAGCGTATCCGACAAGAGCGGGATCGTGCCCTTCGCCCGAGGGCTGTCGGAGCGGGGGTGGGAGCTGCTCTCCACCGGCGGGACGGCGAAGGCGCTGCGCGACGCGGGGCTCGCGGTCACGATGGTGTCGGAAGTGACGAGGCACCCCGAGATGATGGATGGGCGCGTGAAGACGCTGCATCCGGCGATCCACGCGGGGCTCCTCGCGCGGCGCGACCGCGCCGACGACATGGCCGCGCTCGCCCAGCACGGCTACGGCCCCATCGACCTCGTGGCGGTGAACCTCTACCCGTTCCGCGAGACCGTCGCCGAGCCCGGCGTCACGGTCGGAGAGGCGATGGAGCAGGTGGACATCGGCGGCCCGACCATGCTCAGGGCGGCGGCCAAGAGTCACCGGGACGTATGGGTCGTCGTCGAGCCCGCCGACTACGACGCCGTGCTCGCCGCGCTCGACTCCCCGACGGACGGCGACCTCCGCCGTGCGCTGGCCACCAAGGCGTTTCGACACGTCAGCGCCTACGATGCGGCCATCGCGGAGTACTTGGGGGCAGAGAGCGCGTGGGAGGCGCTGCCCGACCGACTCGTCACCTCGCTCCGGCGCGTGCAGACCCTGCGCTACGGCGAGAACCCCGACCAGCAGGCCGCGTTCTACGCGTTCGACCGAGCCACGGGGCTCGCCGCGCTCGAGCAGCACCACGGCAAACCGCTCTCATACAACAACCTGCTCGATGTCGACGGTGCCCTCTTGTCGCTCTCGCCGTTCGCGCGGACCCCGCGCGCGGCCGTCTCGATCGTCAAGCACACCACGCCATGCGGGCTCGCGGTGGCGGACTCCACGGTGGCGGCGTACGAGAAGGCGCTCGCGACCGATCCGACCAGCGCGTTCGGGTCGGTGATCGCGCTGAACCGGGAGGTCGACGCCGCCACCGCGGAGCGCATGTCGGCGCTCTTCGTGGAGTGCATCCTCGCGCCGGCGTATTCGCCCGAAGCGATGACCAAGCTCACCGCCAAGAAGAACGTTCGGCTCCTGTCGTATCCGGCCGGAGATGCTGCGGCGTTCTTGGCGTCGTATGGCCAGGTGCCCGAGCCGAGGGTGCTCCGCTCCGTGTACGGAGGCGTACTCGCCCAGACACCCCCGGAGCCCCCGTACTACGACGGCTCCGCCGATGCGTGGAAGGTCGTCACGGCGCGCCGGCCGACCGAGGCCGAATGGGACGACCTGCGGTTCGCTTGGGCCGCCGTGTTCGGCGTGAAGTCCAACGCCATCCTGCTGGCGCGGGGTGGCGCGGTGCTCGGGATCGGGGCGGGGCAGATGAGCCGCGTCGACGCCTCCAGGATCGCCGTCATGAAGGCGACGGACGCCGGGCACGCGCTCGAGGGGAGCGCCCTGGCTTCGGACGCGTTCTTCCCGTTCCGCGACGGCGTGGACGCTGCGGCACAGGCGGGCGTGCGTGCGATCGTTCAACCCGGAGGCTCGGTGCGCGACGAGGAAGTCATCTCCGCTGCGGACGAGCACGGAATCGCAATGGTGTTCACCGGGCGGAGGCTCTTCCGGCACTAGGGCTTGCGGGGCACGTCGCGGCACCGCAGCTTAGCTGGAGTCGAGCCTTCCGAGGAAGGAGGTGGCTCATGCGGAATCGGCGCATTCCACTCACCCTCGCGGCTGCGGCGCTGCTCGCGGCGCCCACGGCGGGACAAGCCCAGTCGCTCGCCGAGCTCGTCGGGGCGGGGCGCTTCGAGGAGGCGGCCGCGTCACTCGCCGCTGCGAGTCCCGAGGAGGCCGAAGCGGGCGTGGAGCTGATCTTCAACGAAGCCTACAGCAAGGGCTTCCAGCGGCGGGACTACATGTACGCCACGCAAGGGTTCGTCGCCGCCAAGCAGGTGCCCGGGCTGAGCGAGGGGCGAAGGGATATGCTCGACTTCTGGCATGGGTTCGCTCGCTTCCAGAGTGCCATCCCCCTGGCGCAACCGCAGAACCTGCCGGCTGCACAGGCTTCGCTACCCCTATTCCGCGAAGCCCTCGTGCTCATCGAGGCTTCCGGCGAGTATCCCGCGTCCGTCAACATCGACATCGCGACGCTGCTCCGTGGCCTCACCCAGTTCATCGAGATCCAGGAAGCGATCATTCGGCGCGGGTACTGATCGCCTTGGCTCGGTCCCCCGCGATGGCTAGGGTGGTACCATGCCCGAGCTTCTCGTCAGGATCAAGAAGAAGTCCGACGGAGATGCCGTCCTCAGTTGCGTCAGGGCGGACGGCTCCGTCACGTGGCAGCGTCAGAAAGGTCACCTCGGGCGCTTCTTCCCGCTCCACGACCTCACCCACTACGCCGTGGAGACCGTGCTCCGCCATCGCCGCGGGTTCTACGGGCTCGTTGCCGATGGCTGGGACCTGAACGACTTCGGCGCACCCTGGCCCAACGGCCCGCTGCCCGCCGACTTGGATCCCAGCGAGGCCATCGTCGGGCTGCTCGATGCGGAGCGCGCCCAGGGCGTTCGCCTCGATACGGCCGAGCTCGCCGCCATGCAGGCGCGGGGGCCGACGGCGACCGATGAAGAGCTCGATGCGGTGCGCGCGCGGCGGGACGAGCTCTTCGCACTGTGGCGGGCGCTGCCTCCCGGGGAGACGCTGGAGTTGCCCTTCGATCGGGAGGCCTGGGCCGTCGCCGCGACCTAGGCGCTCAGCCCGAACCATGCTCCACGCGCGTCGATCCGAACAGCGTCCTCTCCCGCACGGCCCTGGGTCGTAGCACGCCCTCTCGTTTACGTTGGAGGGTCGCTGGAGGGGTGGCAGAGCGGTTCAATGCACCGGTCTTGAAAACCGGCGGGCGCAAGCCCTCGTGGGTTCGAATCCCACCCCCTCCGTATCAAACGCCCGTCGGCCATCAAAGTCCGAAGGCTAC
>CAZBCN010000022.1:0-8807 GCA_964490285.1 uncultured Gemmatimonas sp.
TATCCGTTCATGGCGCAGGAGTAAGGGCGCCACGGCGATCTCGGCCGGCGCGCCCATCCGGCCATCGGACCGCCCTGTGAGTACGCTCATGCTGCGGCGTGGCGACTCTGGCGAATCCCATCGGCCGGCGGCGGGCCCTCCAACCAGCCCGCGCCGCGCGCGACCCGACCTAGCTCGGAAGCGACGCCATCCAAGCGCCAATGGCGATGATCGCCACGGTGAACAGGATGGCCCCCACAAAGAACAAGATGGCCATCACCCGCATCGCGGAGCCGAGACCCTCGAGCGCCGTCATGAGGTGCTCCATGTCATTGCCTGCGGTATCGACGACAGCCCGCATCGAAGACGTGGCGCCGCGCAGACTCAGGCCGACCGTGAAGAAGATCGCGGACGCGATCAGCGCGCCGATGGAGCTCGCTTCGAACGTGGCGATCGCGCCGATGGACACGACGACTGCGCTCCCCACGAGCATCCAAGAGAGCCGGCTGGACCAAGTAGCGACGTTTCGCAGGATCTCGTTCTGCTCCGGGGTGAACTCGTAGGTGCCGGTACGACTGTCCATAGAGGGGTCCTCTCGGCGGAGGTCGAAGCGTCGTGGCGCAGCAACGTGCTCCACGCCCGGGCCCGGCGCAACGCCCCGGCCGGTAGGGTGCCGCCGGACCGGAGGGGCCGCCCGAGCGGCGCTTGCGCCCGCCGCCCACGCCGTGCACTCGTAGCCGGGCTTTCGCCGACATCGTTCCGAGCGCCTTCTACCTCGGCGCCGCGGTCACGCGGAGGAAAACAAAGGATCCGCCGTGCCACGGCGTGACATCGCGATCGTGCGCCGGGGGACGCCGCTCCGGTGCTCCGAGTGGCATGAGCGTGCACCAGAGGCCAGATTGTCGCACGCGGCGTTGCCTGAGCCTGTGAGGCGGGCACATGCGAATCGCGCGGACGGAACCCTCAACGCAGCGAGTTCTCATGAGCAAAGGTGCCATCATCTTCATCGTCATCGCGCTGATTTCGGCGATTCTCGGCTTCGGCGGCATGGTGCGCGGCGATGGCCTGGGGGTGGCGAGGCTCGCGTTCTTCGTCTTCGCGCTCTTCTCGTTCGTCGCCCTGGTCGTGGGACGGGACGCGCACGTCTGATCTGGCGGGGGAGCGGTCCTCGGGCCGAGCGCCGCATCACGGGATCGCCCGGCTGAACCTCGATGCGCAGCGCCTCGACGCGCGCGACGACGGGACCCAACTCGCGGGGGCCGTGCCGCTGTAATCGCCCAGTAATCGATCGCGCCCGTCGGCCCCTCTCCGAGCTAAGCACCGGGTAAGCGGCCTCCTCCAGGTTTGCGGTGAGCGTGGAAACACGACCACACCTGCAACGAGGAGGACACCGTGATACGCGCGTCATCAGTCGTCAGGGCCACCTATGCATCTATCGGCTTGGCATCTGCCGCGATGCTGGGCTGTGACACCCGCCGGGCGATCGGACCCGGGCTGCCCGTGGCGAGCATCGCCATCGTCCCGACGGCGCCTCGCATCGAGGTCGGAGATACGCTTCGACTCGCCGCGGTCGTGCGGGACCGAGACGGCCGCGAGTTACTCGGCCGCACAGTCGCCTGGTCCTCGCAGCCCAACGTCGTCCTGTCGATTACCTCGAGCGGACTCGTTTGGGCCGCTCAGGCCGGTCAAGCGACGGTCATCGCGACGAGCGAGGGGCAGCAGGGGACGGCCATCGTGACCGTGACCGGGTCCGGGGATCCCGTGGCCAGCATCACGCTGGACAGGTCGTCTGCGACGCTGGCCGAAGGCGAGCAGACCCGGCTCGCCGCCACACTGAGAGACGAACAGGGTCGCGAGATCTCCGGCCGCACGGTGAATTGGACATCCAGCGACCCCACCGTCGTCTCGGTCGCCGACGACGGAGTCGTGACCGCGATCCGCTCGCAAGCCGCGATCATCACCGCGAGCGCCGACGGCAAATCCGCCACGGCCACGGTGACGGTCACTGCAGACTATTCGTTCGATCTCGTCTACAGCGGGTGGACCGCGCTCGTCGGAACCCCGCGCTTGTTGAGGCTCCGCGTGGGTGGAGAGAACCCTGAGCCGATCCTGCCGTCCACGGTCCTGTCGGGCTGGGCGTTGGTGAGCCCTGCAGCGTCCCCGGACGGCGCGCGCGTCGCTTTCAGCGCCCAACTCGGGAGTGAGGCGTATATCTACGTCGCGAACGTCGACGGCTCCGGCCTACGACAGCTCACGACCGGCGGGGACGAGGGAGCCCCCACGTGGTCACCGAGTGGGGACGAGCTCGCCTACGTGAGCGCCCCGGCTGGTCCCGATTCGGATATCTGGGTCATGAACTCCGACGGCTCGGCCCAGCGCAACCTGACCGGCCACCTCGGGTTCGAGTACGAATACGCTCCGGAATGGTCGCCGCTCATCCGCGGCGGCGAGCGCATCGCCTTTTCCCGGGGCGATTTCTTCACCCAGAGTCGGATCGCGACCATCCGCCCCGATGGCAGCGACCTCAGCGACGTGACCCCGGTCGGGCCTCATTTCGACACCGCACCGACCTGGGCCCCCGACGGATCGAGACTCGTGTTCACCCGCGAAGACGCGCTCACGGACGGTATCGACCTCTGGGTCGCCGATGCGACCGGCGCGAATGCTGGCCCGCTCGTCCAACTCCCCGGCACGCAGCTGCATCCTTCGTGGTCACCGGACGGACGGCTGATCTCGTTCTCGTCGTTGCACGCCCCGGGTCCGTTCCAGGTCTATACCGTGTGGGCCGACGGAACCAAGCTGGCTCGCCGTACGGACGCCCCGGGGAGCGGAGAGCACCCGCATTGGCTGATGCGATAGTGACGGAGGGCGAGGCGGGTCGGGCGGAGCCCACCGAGGAGGCCAGCG
The DNA here is from genome assembly GCA_964490285.1 of uncultured Gemmatimonas sp. Taxonomy (GTDB): domain Bacteria; phylum Gemmatimonadota; class Gemmatimonadetes; order Longimicrobiales; family Gaopeijiaceae; genus UBA2982. The sequence goes on from CAZBCN010000022.1 coordinate 2,887, forward strand.
CATCCCCGGCAGCGGGTCCGCTCCGGCCGGAGGCCGACCCGCTGCGGATGCCACGATGGCTCTTTGGCCGCAGCGAATGGGCGATACTAATTTGGCCCGATGTCCGGGACCATCAGCCCGCTCCGGCCTCCCTCCATGGGCATCGTGGGATTGTCGCCCGACGAAGCCCGACCCCTACCGCCTCAGCTCACGATGTTCGTCGGGCGAGAGCGAGAGATCGCCGCTGTCACCGAGCTGTTGATGTCGAGTCGGTTGCTGACCCTTACCGGTGCGGGCGGCGCAGGCAAGACTCGCCTGGCGCTCCAGGTCGCCTCGAAGGCGGAACACGATTTCGTGCGCGTGGCTTGGGTGGACCTCGCACCAGTCGCCGAGCCGAGGCTGTTGCCGGAGGTCGTGGCTGCAGCGCTCGGGTTCCGCGAAGCAGCCGGTCGGTCGGCACACGATACGCTCGTCGAACGCATCCGTGGGGATTCCGTGCTCGTTCTTCTGGACAACTGCGAGCACCTCGTCGACGCCTGTGCGTCGTTGGCCGATAGACTACTCAGGGACTGCCCCCGTATTCGAGTACTCGCGACGAGTCGCGAGGCGCTGGGGGTCCAGGGTGAACAGGCCTGGTTGGTGCCCGCGCTGTCACTCCCGCCCGACTCCGCTACTACGGCCGAGAGCGTACTCCGCTCCGAGGCGGGTCGCTTGTTCCAGGCGCGGGCACGAGCCGTGCTGCGTACCTTCGCCATCGAGGATCGGAACGCTGCGTCCGTCGCGCGGATCTGCCGCCGCCTGGACGGGATACCCCTCGCGATCGAGTTGGCCGCAGCGCGCGTGCGCGTGCTGGCCCCCGAGCAGATCGCGGACCGCTTGGATGACGCGTTCCGTCTCCTCTCCGCGCCCGGCAGGCCGGCGATCCAGCGGCACCGTACCCTGCGCGAGTCCATCGACTGGAGCCACGCGCTTCTCGACGAAGCCGAGGCCTCTCTCTTCCGGCGTCTAGCCGTATTCTCTGGCTCCTTTTCTCTGGATGCCGTGGAGGCGGTCTGCTGCGCACCGCCGTTGGTCACGGATGAGGTGTTGGATCTGCTCTCGGCGCTCGTCGAGAAGTCGATGGTGGTGCTCGAGTCCGCAGAGGAAGAGGCTCGCTACCGCCTGCTCGAGACCTTGCGCCAGTATGCGCGCCAGAGGCTCGCGGACGCCGGCGAGGAGGCCACGATGCGAGACCGGCACGCCGCATATTTCGTCCACCTCACCGCCGTCGCCGAGCGCCCGATGTTCGGGGGCACGGGTCGTGGCGGATGGACCGGCCGTCTGATTGCCGACGAGGCCAATCTGCGTGCGGCGGCCGATTGGCTCGAGCAGTCCGAAGACGGCGCAGAGGCTGCTCTCCAGCTCGCAGCGCGACTTCATTGGCATTGGTTCGCGCGCGGGCAATTTCGGGAGGGCGAGCGACAGCTATCGGCCGCGCTCACCCGCGCGGATCGCGCTTCTGCCGCGACGTGCGCAAAGGCATACACGGCAGCAGCCATGATGGCCTTCTGGACCGGAGACCACGAACGTGTCGCGACATGCGCCCAGAAGGCCGTGTCGTTGCTCAGGGAGGCGGACGACGCGTGGTCTCTCGCATACGCCCTCTCCGTCCTGGGGATCGGCCTTTCGTGGCGTGACGCCGACGAGGCACGGCTGCGTCTCGACGAGGCGGTCTCGACGGCGCGTGGGCAAGGGCGAACGGTGCTGTTGGCCTTCGCGCTCTACTGGCAGGGACGCGTTGCGCTGACACTCGGCGAGTTAGCCGCGGCCCGTCGGTGCTTCGAGGAGTGCCGCGACCTGGGGCTCGAGCTCGGGAACCAGCCCGCCGTGGCCCACCCACTCACCATGTTGGGTCTGGTCGAAGTCCGGAGCGGGGACCTCGCAGAGGCAGGAGCGCAGCTGTCGGAGGCTCTCCGGCTCCACCTCGAGAACGCTGATGTCCTCGGTTGCGTGTGGTCGCTGGAAGGTCTGGCCCGGCTGGCTCATCGCAAGCTCATGCCCGAGCGGGCGACCAGGCTGCTGGCAGCCGCCGTGGCGGAGCGGAACCGCACGGGCAGTGCCTGGTCCGAGCGTGAACGTATGGACGCAGACGCCATGAGGGCGCTCCTCCGTCGGGAGCTCGGCGAGGATGCCTTTCAGGCGATCTGGACGGATGCCTCGGCCGGGCCCTTGTCGGACGCGGCGCGATTGGAGCTGGAGGCGCATCGGCTCGTGACGGTGGGGCGCGATAACATCGCGTCGCGCATGGTAGACGCGAGAGTGGCGGCGGCGAGTTCTCAGCTCAGCTTGAGGGTGCGGGCCCTCGGCGAACTTCGGATCGACCTCGATGGCCACCCGCTCCCGCGAACGGCCTGGTCCTCCTCTCGAGCGCGAGAGCTGCTGCTCGTTCTGCTTTGCCACCCCCAGGGCCGAACGCGAGAGCAGGTCGGCGTTGTCCTGTGGCCCGAGGCCTCGAGCGAGCAAGTGCGCAACAACTTCCACGTCACCCTTCATCGACTCCGGAATATCCTCGGCAGTCCCGCCTTGGTCCGTCTCGAGGACGACCGATACCGAATAGCACCCGACGCGGTGGAGTTCGACGCGGCGCGGTTCGAGCGAGAGTTGCCGCCGGCTCTGAAGCGGCTCAAGACCGTGGGGGATGTCGAGGGGCTCGAGGTCGTGCTGGCCCATTACGGCGGTGACTTTCTCGAGCACGAGAAGGCGGTCGACTGGCACTTCGAGCTGCGCGAACGGCTGCGTTCCATGTATCTGGATGCGCTGAGATCCCTGGCAGATTGGTGGTTCGGCCAGGGACGGTGGGCAGAAGCGAGCGAGGCTCTTCGCCGTCTCATCGCCCGGGACAAGTTGCACGAAGCTGCATACCGCCAACTGATGATCTGCCAGGCGCGGTTGGGAGAGCGCTCCGAGGCGCTGCGTTTGTGGCAGCGTCTGAAAGAGCTCCTCGAGCAAGAGCTGGACGCGGAGCCCGAAGCCGAGACGGCCGATCTCTACCTCCGGCTGAAGGGCTCCCAGGCCATATGATGGCGCCCTGGGCCGAAGCCCTACTTGCGACGCGGGGATCACCCGACTCCTTGCCCTACGGGTGATCCGTAACTTGAACTCCGAGGTGCACGGCGCAGGCATCTATCGATGTATCGCCCCCGGAGGGGCTAGGAGGACCGGTGCTGAAATCCCTCATGATCGCGCTGGATGGTTCCAAGCTCGGCGAGTCGAGCCTCCCGCTCGCGGCCGCGGTTGCGCGCGCCGCGGGGGCCAAGCTACACCTTGCGCACGTCCACATCCCCTATGAGCCCGAGCATCTGCTCGCCAGCTCCGCGTTTCAATTCGAGGGCGTGAGCATCGACGAGTACGACGCGCTCCATCTGCACCAGGAGGAAGATTACCTGGCCGAGATGGCGCGGCCCCTCGACGCGGGGGAAGGAGGAACCGATGCGAAGGTTCTCACAGGACCTCGCGTGGCATCCAGCCTTGCGGCCCACGCCGCGGCAGTCGATGCGGACATGGTGTTCATCGCATCCCACGGGCGCACAGGCTTCAGTCGCGCGTGGCTCGGGAGCGTCGCGGATGAAATGATCCGCACGACGACCCTCCCGCTCCTCGTGACGCGGAACGTTGCTGGACGAAAGGCCGAGAACACGTTGGTCCGAAACATCCTCGTGCCGCTGGACGGATCGCCGTTGGCGGAGTCGGCCCTGGGGCCCGCGATGGAGCTGGCCCGCGCAACTCAGGCGCAGATCACGCTCGGGCACATCGTTTCCGTTTCCCCTCTGTGGCCTCGCGCGCTGCTTCCGACCGAGGACGAGAGGAAGCCAGGCCTCGCCGCAGGCGCTGACTACCTGCAGGGCGTTGCCGTGGGTATGCGGGACGACGGCTTCGATGTCGCGACGCGCGTCGCTCCCGGCAGTACGCCCGCGACGGCGATCGTCGAACTCGCCGTGCAGTTGGACGCGGATGTCATCGCGATGGCGACGCACGGGTACGGCGGTGTGAGACGCACCTTCCTCGGGAGCGTTGCGGACAAGGTCCTACGCAGCAGCCCGATCCCGGTCCTGGTCACGCGGCCCGCCACGGAGGCCTGACCAGGGCGCGGGGTTCAGGCCGCGACTAGAGCCGCGGCGTCATCGAAGCGGGACATGCTCCACGCTCGGTGGATCCTGGTCGGCGAAGTGCGGGTGCACGACATAGACATCGTCGCCCACCACGGCTGCCGTGGTACCTTGGACCGTGAACGGCCCCACGCCGGCGAGCTGGGCGGTGGCCCACTGATCGGCGCTGCTCAAGGCCACGACCCGATTCTGCGAGTTGCTGACGATGGCCAGCCTCCCGTCGGACGTCCACACCATCCCGTCCTGGCCCTCGACGGGTTCCGGCAAGGTCACCTGGCTTGTCGCAGCAGGATCCGCGAGCGGCACCTTGTAGAGCACGGACCCGCCCGCGACCAGCAGATAACCCGCCTCGTGGTACACGATTCCGTTCAGCGCCAGCCCCTCCATGGGCTCGAATCGATAGAACACGGAGGCCTGGTAGTCCGGGCCGACCCGGTAGATCACATTCTGGAACGTGTCGGTCACGTAGGCGGTGCCGTCGGGAGCGGCCACCACGTCGTTGGCGAAGTAGGAGGCATCACTCGGCGCGTCTGGAATGACCGCGCCGAGGTCGACCATCGCCAGCCGCGCTCCGGTGGCCAGGTCGTACGCTCCCAGCATGGCCCTGCCCCGGCTCGCCCCCTCGAAGACGCGGAAGTCGGCGTTGGCGACCAGCAGCCGGTTCCGTACGGCATCCACCTCGATGCCCACGGACGATACCAGGTCCGGGTCGGTCACGACCGCCGTGAGGCGGCCGTCGGGGTGGATTTGGTAGATGGTGCCCTCGGGAAGGGACCCCGCGAGAAGGCGACCGCTCGCGCCGTCGTACTCGATCCCCTCGGGAATGAAGCCGCCCCGTTCGGCGGTGATCATGGCCGGGAGGCTGGCCGCGGGGGCCGAACCCTCGCTCTGAGAACCCGCCGTCTCCGGTTCAGGACCGCCACAGCCGGCGAGCACCGAAGAGGCGAGAGCGATCAGGAGGAGTCGGTCGTCGCACATGGGGATCATCCCGGGTTGAAAGCGCTCGCAGGTGGCTGTGAGCCGCTCGCTGCCGTCTCAGGCTGCGACGCTGAATCGTTATATGATGGGTCGCAGCCTGCATGCGAAGGGCGCCAACCCTAGTCGGAGTGCCCTTGGCACGTCAACCGGAGGCCTTCTCTTGGTCGCTCGTAAGCTCGCCGTGGCATCCGCCGCCCTCATGGCTCTCATGGCTTGCGGCGCGGGCGCGCCGTTCGGCTCCGACCTCGACGAGCTCGAGGTCGGCACCTGGGGCGGTGAGAACGCCGGCGTGATCGTGAGCGCGACCGGCGCGCACGTGCACGTGGGCTGCACGAACGGGGACTTCCCGGCTCCGATTGCGCTCGATGAGGACGGGCGCTTCAGCGTCGCAGGCGACTACCTCCTGAGGGCCTACCCCGTCGCCATGGGGCCGACCATGCCGGCACAGTTCGCGGGTGTCGTGCGCGGGCGCGATCTCGTCATGACCGTGGCGATCAACGACACGATCGCGGGCGAGCTGGTCGTACTGGGACCGGTGAGCGTACGGCTCGGTCGCGATCCCGAGATGGGTCCGTGTCCGATCTGTGTGATGTGACCTCGTGGGGTAGCGCGGGCGAGCAGGCGATCGCCCGAGGGTGTCGACGTGTGATTCACCTGGTCGACGGCCGGGTCGACTGGGACGATGCGCTCCTTCGTCCAGGGCGTCGAGCCCACCGATCCCTTGACCTACGCCCTCGTCCTCGGCGTGCTCCTCGTCGCCTCGGTCAGTGCAGGTGCCGCACCAGCCGGCTGAGCGCATGGATCCGGCCGGACACAGCG
>CAZBCN010000022.1:8907-41561 GCA_964490285.1 uncultured Gemmatimonas sp.
TCAGTGCAGGTGCCGCACCAGCCGGCTGAGCGCATGGATCCGGCCGGACACAGCGCTCCGAAGCGCCAGGCGTCGCTCGAGCAGAGACTCCACCGCCGCACGATCGGAGAGCAGCGCGTCGATCTCGTCCGGCGCGATCACACCGCGGCGCTCGATCTCGCTCCACGTTCGGTCCTCGAGCTCCGAACGGCGCCCGAGCAGCTGATAGGTGTCGGGAGCGGTCTCGGCCACAGCCGCGAGCCCGCGCCGCTCGAGCACCGTCTCGATCTGATCGCGGTGTGGCTCGTGCACACCACGAAAAACGAAGAACGCCTCGTGCGAGCGGCTCTGCCTCGATCTCTCGAGGAGCTGGGCGACCACCTCATCTGCGCACGAGAAGTCGATGATGACGACCTCCGACAGATCGATCAGCGAGAGTGAGCGCTCACCCGCCGCCTGGAGTTGTGTCTCGATCGCCATACGCACAGCCCGTCCGGTCGGTCGCGTCACGAGATGGGAGTAGAGCGAGGTCACCGTGCGTTGGAGCACCTGGCCCACGTCGATCCAGATCGGATCCAGGCCGGGATCGGTCATGCGGGGCCCTTCGCCGGTAGGATGATCGAGATCTGCGCACCGGGAAACGGCTGCATGCCGTCGGCGAGCGGCGGCGTGTCGTCCCACTCGGGCACTTGGCCGATGCGCGCGGTTCCGCTCCGGATCGTGATTGCGCCGTCCCAGCGGCGCACCTGCCTGCGGATCTGCTGGATCCCCTGCCCTCGCCCCGAGTCCGGAAAGCGCGTGAGGCCGTGCAGAAACGCGGCCTCGAGCGCGGTCGTGTCGCCCCAGCGGTCGCCGTAGCGCGCGGAGTGCTCGTCGCCGAGCGAGCCGCGGAAGCCCCGGCCGACATCCATCACGCTGATGACGACCACGTAGCGCCCGAGCCGCTTCGCCCAGTTGTACGCTTGCGCGGCCACCCAGCCGGGGGCATCGGCGTGCTCGATGATGTTCTGGCACACCTCCGAAAGGATGACCGAGAACTGGACCACGGCGGTCGCCGGGTAGCCGAGCCTCGACGTGAGGATCGTTCCAGCCTTCGACTGCACCCGGTCCACCGCCTCGTGCACGTCGACGTTCGCGGCGATGGGCGTGATCTCGAGGAGGACGTCCGACGCGCGCGCCGCGCTCCGGCGGCCGGGCTCGTCGACCTCGAAGACCCCCTTCGCGGCCTCGAAGAACGCCATGCGCGAGAGATACCCGATCACGTCCGCGCTCTCGGGGAGTTCGAGGCGCGGCATCGTACCGTGCCTCCGCGCCAACACCGTTCCGGCGACCAGGAGTCCCACCATGCCGTTCGGATCGACCCAGCGCAGGTGGCGGGCGTCGAATAGCGTCCGCCCAGGGCTCGCGAGCGCGACCTGGTCGAAGAACGCGTCCACCGTCTGGTGGTCGAGCGAGGCGGGAACGGGCAGAACGTTCACGAGACACCCTCCACGTGCGACAGTTTACCCGCCAGGTGGCGAAAGAGACCACGCGCCCCTCGGTGTTCGACGTTACGCGCGGCGAGCCGATTGGCCTCCTGCATGGCCGTCACCAAGTCGTCCCCTGCGAGCAGTCGTGAGAAGAGGGTCGCGCCCCACACGTCCCCGCACCCGGTGGGATCCCCGGAGCGCGGCGCATCGACGAGCCCCACCCTTCCGCTGTGCGCGCGCTCGGCAACCGCGAGGCTCCCTCGCCGCCGCCACGCCATTGGATCGGGGTCGAAGTCGATTCCCGCCACGAATGCGGCGCCGCGCGCGCCCAACGTCACGGTGAGCAGCTTGAGGTCCGGACCGAGCGCACCCGCGGCGAGCTGCCAGGGGTCTCCGGCCGCGCCGAGCTGGTCGAACTCGTCCTCGTTCATCTGCACGGCATCGAAGCAGCGGAGCCATGCGGCCCACGCCTCCAGCGTGCGCGGCACGCGGTGGCCGTGGTGCCCCATCCCGAGGAAGAGCGAATGGAGGTCGGCGTAGGTGGGACCGCGGTACCCCATCCGGAGCGCCTGCGCGGTATCTAGCTGCAGCTCCCACCCGGAGATGAAGTTCACGTAGAGCGCGTCGCACAGGTCGACGAGCGGAGCCAGCTCGGGCCAGCTCCAGCCGGGGACGCCACCGGTCAGCCGCTCGCAGCGCCGCTCGTTGCTCTCGTAGCGCAGCTCGACGCGGTTGTTCGCCTCGGGCACGACGACGATCCCCGTGTCGTCCAGACGGGGCAGCTCCTTCAGGAACCGGCGCCCATCTTCGGCGAGATCACGTCCGAGCTTCATGATGGGAAGGATCTTCCACCCCTCGGGGAGGGAGGCGTTCGTGGCGGCGAGCGCGTAAGCTATCCCTCCCCACTCCTCCACGGGCTCCGCGCGTCCATCGCGATCGTAGATCCGGTCCCACACGAGCGTGCCGAGCACGCCGAGGGTGCGCGGCGGGCTCACGCGACGCCCCCCTGCTCGTCCACGAACACGCCCGCAGCGCCGACCACGCCGGCCGCCTCACCCAGCTCTCCCGGGACGATGCGGCAGGCGGCCACCGCGGTCGGGAATGCCCGACGCTTGATCTCTGCTCGGAGCGGCGCGAACAGGTGGTCCCCCGCGCGCGTCACGCCGCCCACCACCACGATGACCTCGGGGTTGAACATGTTGACGATGTTCGCCACACCCGCGCCCAGGATCTTCGCGGTCTCGAGCATCACCTCGCGCGCGTGCCGGTCGCCGAGCAGGAGCGCGTCGTACACGGTCAGCGCGGTGATGCGCGAGAGATCCCCGTCGACGAGCCGCGTAATCTCGGACTCGTAGCCCGCCTCGATGCCCTCGCGGGCGCGCGCCGCGATGTTGGGGCCGGACGCGTAAGCCTCGAGGCAGCCATAGTTTCCGCACGCGCACCGGCGCCCGGTGAATTCGATGGTCGTGTGGCCGAACTCCCCCGCCGTTCCGCTCGCACCGCGCAGCAGCCGGCCATCCACGATGAGCCCACCGCCGATTCCGGTTCCGAGCGTCACGCCCGCGACGCTCCGGGCTCCCCGGCCCGCACCCTGCCACCACTCGCCGTACGTCGCGCAGTTGGCGTCGTTGTCGAGCGTCGCCGGAAGTGCGAGCCGATCGGCGACGCGGTCGCGGATCGGGTAATCCTTCCAGCCGAGGTTCGGCGTCTCGATCACGCTTCCACGAACGAGGTCCAGCGGGCCGGGACACCCGATGCCCACGCCGACGACTCGGCTCCGGTCGCCGCCGCTGCGATCGATCGCCTCCGTCACGGCCTCCTCCGCCATCGTGGCGATGTCCTCCACCACGGCATCCGGCCCGCGCTTGCCGTTCGTGACCTTCGATCGCAGCGCGAGCGGCGATCCGCCCGCGAACGGCACGACGCCGACGACGACGTTCGTGCCCCCGATGTCGACGCCGACCACCCAGCGCTCCGAACCCATCGGCTCAGGCACGCGAGGGACTCCTGCCGAGCTCCTCGTCCGCGGCCGCGAGCACGGCCTCGATCTCGATCAGTCGCATGCACTCCTCGTGGGCGTCCGGCAACACCGTTCCCGCACCGCGCCGCGCGCAGTGGTTACGTCGGCACGGCTTGCAGGGGAGCGCCGCGCCCGTCACGCGCACGTCGGGAGCCCCCACCTGTCGCACCTCGTCCGGATCGGAAGGCCCCCAGAGGCTCACGGTCCGCGTTCCGACCGCTCCCGCGAGGTGCATCGATCCCGTGTCGTTCGTGACCACAAGGTCGCAGAGCGACAGGAGCGCCGCGAGGTCGGTGAGATCGGTCCGGCCGCCGACGTCGAGCGCCCCCTGGCACGCGGCCGAGACCTGCGCCGTCAGGCCCACCTCCCCCGCCCCGCCCATGACTACCACCCGCGCCCCTCGATCGCCGAGCATCCGCGCCACTGCGGCGAAGCGTTCGACTGGCCAGCGCCGGGCCGGTGCGTTGGAGCCCGGTACGACGCCGACGATGGGAGATCCCGGGCCGATCGCCGCTCGCCAGCGCTCGCGTCGTTCGGCAGGAGGCACGAGCCTCTGGGCCACGGGTTCGCCCGCGGGCACTTGACCGAGCAGCAACTTGTACGCGTCGATGCGATGATAGGGTCGCAAGGACTCGGGCGAAATGCGCTCGGTGAGCAGTGCGCTCCGCGCGTCGGTCGCGGTCCCGCGCAGGCGGCGCACGCCGCCCCATCGCATCAGCCATGCGGCCGAGAACGCCGGGGTGAGCAAGACGCCCTCGTCGTAGCCACGCCGGCGCAGCTCGCGCACCGCGCGTGCGAAGCCGCCCATGCCCCGGTCGAACGCAACGACCTCACCCCTCGTGCCCGACATCTCGACGATCGGCGCGAGTCCCCGGAGCACCAACACGTCCGCGCCGTCGGCAACGACCGCCGGCAGGGCGGCCACCACGTCGCCCAGGTGGTTCGGCGCGCGCACGATGCGCCGAGCCGCCGCCGAGCTCAATCGTCGCTCAGATTCAGGACGGCGAGGAACGCTTCCTGGGGAATGTCCACGGTGCCGACCTGCTTCATCCGCTTCTTTCCCTCTTTCTGCTTCTCGAGAAGCTTCCGCTTCCGCGTGATGTCGCCGCCGTAGCACTTGGCCGTCACGTTCTTCCGGAGCGACGAGACGTTGGTGCGCGCGATCACGTCGTTGCCGATCGACGCCTGCAGCGCGATCGCGAACTGCTGCTTCGGGATCAGCTCCTTGAGCTTGCGCACGAGATCGCGCCCGTAGAGGTACGCCTTCGACTCGTGGATGATGACGCTGAACGCATCGACATTGTCGCCATTCACGAGAATGTCGAGCTTGACCAGGTCGTCCGGGCGGTACTCGAGGAACTCGTAGTCGAGCGCGGCATACCCGCGCGTGCTCCCCTTCAGCTTGTCGTAGAAGTCGAGCACGATCTCCGAGAGCGGCAGCTCGAAGTCCAGCTCGACGCGTTGAGGGTCGAGGTACGTCATGTGCTTGAAGACGCCGCGGCGCTCGTGGCAGAGCTTCTGCACGTTGCCGATGTATTCGCTCGGGCAGAGGATGCGCGCCTTCACGATCGGCTCGGCGATGGTCTCGATGCGGGTCGCGGGAGGCATCGCCGCGGGGCTTTCGATCCTCATCTCCGTGCCGTCCGTGAGCGTCACGTGGTACTCCACGTTCGGCACGGTCGTGATGAGGTCCACGTTGAACTCGCGCTCGAGGCGCTCCTGTACGATCTCCATGTGGAGAAGCCCCAGGAACCCGCATCGGAAGCCGAAGCCGAGCGCGACCGACGTCTCGGGCTCGTAGTGCAGGCTCGCGTCGTTCAGGCGGAGCTTCTCGAGCGCGTCGCGGAGGTCCTCGTAGTCGTCCGTGCTCGTCGGGTAGAGCCCGGCGAATACCATCGGTCGAGCCTCTTGGTAGCCGGGCAGGAGCGTGGTGGCTCTGTTCGCCGCGTCGAGGATCGTGTCGCCCACCCGCGTGTGCGACACCTCCTTGATCGCCGCCACGACGTACCCCACCTCGCCGGGCCCGAGGCGCGGCTGCGGCACGCGCCCGAGTCGCATGAACCCGACCTCGGTCACCTCGTACTCGGTGTTCACGTTACCGAACGTGATCTTCATGCCGGGCTCGATCGCGCCGTCCACCACGCGCACCGACGGCACCGCCCCCTGATACTGGTCGTAGTACGAATCGAAGATCAACGCGCGCAGAGGATCCGTGGCCTTCCCTGTCGGGGCCGGGACCTTGCGCACCACCGCCTCGAGGATCGCTTCGATGCCGATCCCCTGCTTCGCGCTCGCGAGCAGCACCGTCTCGGGTTTGACGCCGAGCAGGTCCGCGACCTCGGCCTGACGACGCTCGGGCTCGGCGCCGACCAGATCGATCTTGTTGATGACGGAAACGATCTCGAGGTTCGCGTCGAGCGCGAGGAAGAGGTTGGAGAGCGTCTGCGCCTGGATCCCCTGCGTGGCGTCCACCACGAGGATCGCCCCCTCGCACGCCGCGAGCGAGCGAGAGACCTCGTACGTGAAGTCGACGTGCCCGGGCGTGTCGATCAGGTTGAGCTGGTATTCCTCGCCGCCGGGACTCCTGTAGTCCATGCGGACGGCGTGCAGCTTGATCGTGATCCCGCGCTCGCGCTCGAGGTCGTTGGAGTCGAGGACCTGCTCGCGCATCTGGCGCTCGTCGAGCGTGTGCGTCGTCTCGAGCAATCGGTCCGCGAGCGTCGACTTGCCATGGTCGATGTGCGCGACGATGCAGAAATTGCGGATGTGGTCGGTCTGCACGGCGAGACGGGATGAGCTGATCGCCCTCGGCACGTCACCGAAGGGAAGGCGAAGAAGGTAACGGCTCGCGGCGGAGAGCCGGAGCCCCCGCGCGTCACCCTCCCGGATTTCGCCTACCTAGTTCCGCGAGCCCGGCTCGGTGGGCCTGGGGCGTACGGTCGGCCGTGGCTCCTCCGATCGGGGCGGCGGAGCCGAGCGGGCGGGCGGACTCTCGCGGGGCCGCGCGGGCGCGGGGCTGGCGTTCGGCCTATCACCACCGCGGCTCGTGTTGGGGCGGGCGGTGCCCCCTCCTGCACTCGGGGGCATCCTCTGGGGAGCGGCTTGGGGGCGGGGCGAGGTCGAGGGTTGGCTCGAAGGCCGCGAAGGCACGCCCCGCGCCGAGGGTGGCGCGGTGGACCGTGGCGGCTCGCGCCCGGTCGACGGGCGAGACGGTGCGGCCTGGGGCGCGCGGGGCTCGGCCTGCGGGCGCGTGATCGGAGCCCGCGGGCTCGTGCGCGTGGGAGCAGCGGTCGTCCCCTTCGGTTCTGATGGCGCGGGCGACGTGCCCCGTGCGGCGGGAGGGGTGCGCACGGGAAGCCGTGCACTCGGGCGACGTTGGAGGGTCGGCCGTGACCGGGAGGTGTCCGGCGCCTGCTGGGGTGCGGCGCCGGAGCGCGTCCGCTCCTGCGGACTGGCGAGCTGCGCGTCGGACCGACGCGGGGAAGGCGCCGCCGTTCTGGGCGTCGGCGCCGTCGCCGTCCCGGACACGTTCGACGCCCTGCGCGCGACCGCCGTTCGCGGCGTCGCCGCGACCGGCGACTCCTTGTACGCGGCCTCCCGCTGGGCAACCGTCCGCGCGCGTACGACCGGTGCCACCGCGTCGCCAAGGGCTCGACGCGTCACCTCGTAGCGCGGCAACGCCCGCACGGGGCGCGCGAAGACGACGTCGACGCCTGAGTATCGGTACCGCGGATAGAAGTAGGGATCGTCCCAGATCACGACGCGGAAGGTCGAGCAGGTGTAGTCGTAGGGATTCCACGACGAGTACCTCTGGTACGTGTGGCAGTCGTAACAGAGGAAGCGCGGATACGAGTACGTCGCGCCGATGGAGTAGGTGACGAAGTCGAGCGCGTAGGGCACCTGCTCCCAGTAGGGCACGATCTCGGCAACGTAATCGTCGATGGCGACGTACGGATCGGAGTAGATGGCCTCGCCGACGCCGCTCAGGTCCCACCCGTACCGCTCGTCGTAGGGGAGCCGAGAGAAGTCGAGCGGCTCGGGCGACGCCACGATGAAGAGGTATCCGACGCCCGGATCGTCCTCGACCCTCCAGGCGGACGCGTACGGGAAGAGGAGCCGATAGTCACGGCCGCCGCGCACGACGTCCGCTGCGTCGGGGTGCAGGGGGAGAAGCAAGGAGACCCGTCCGTCGGTGTCGATCCGAAAGATCGCGGCGAAGGCATCCTCACTCGTGCGGTAATAGACCCGCACGTCCTCCCCGCGCCGGAGCACCGGCTCCTCTCCGCCGCGGTCGAGCCAGACCCTGGCCTCGAGGCCTCCGGCAGTCTCTTGGCCCGCCGCAGGACGAACCGCGCCCGCGAGGGCGAGGACCAAAGTAAGGGAGGCAAGGCGTAGCATCGCGCCGGCATGATTCGCAACAGGCATGCCACCCGTCCAGGCCCTTATTCCCTGGTGGGACGCCCCCGGGCCGTCCCCGACGGAGGACGACCCGTGGCCGCGGGAGACCCACCCAGGGGACACGACGGTTGAGCACCCTCGGAGCCACGGGTACCTTCCGGCGCCTCTCAAGGACGAGCCTCGTTGAACGACCTGAAACGGAGCGCCCCCCGTGGCGCCCGCCCCGACCTCCTCGACCCCGTCGCGCTCTCGCAGCTCGGCGGCATGGAGTTCATCGCCAGGGAGGTGGTCGAGGGCTTCTTGATGGGGCTCCATCGCTCGCCGCACCGCGGCTTCTCGGCGGAGTTCGCGGAGCTGCGCGCCTACCAGGCAGGGGACGACCTCCGCTACATCGATTGGCGCATGTACGGCCGCTCGGACCGCTACTACGTGAAGCAGTTCGAGGAGGAGACGAACCTGCGCGCGTACCTCCTGATCGACGTCAGCGAGTCGATGGGATGGTCTTCGGCGCCCGGGGTGCTCCCGAGCAAGCTGTGGTATGCGAAGCATCTCGCTGCCTCCCTCGCGCTCGTCCTCCTGCGTCAGGGCGACTCGGTCGGCATGGCGGCGTTCCACAATCGCATCGTCGACCGTGTTCACGCTCGGGGAGGCCGTCGCCAGTGGCACGAGCTCGTCCGGCGCCTCGAGCCGCTCGAGTCGCAGGGGGGCACGGTGGCCGAGGGAGCGCTCCGCGAGTTGGCGGTTCGACTGCGGCGACGGGGGCTGGTCGTCCTGCTGTCGGATCTGCTGGTCGCGCGCGAGGAAACCCTCACGGCCCTCAAGTTCCTCCGCCACCAGGGTCACGAGGTCCTGGTCTTCCACCTCCTCGATCCGGGTGAGCGCGAGCTGCCCCAGGCATCGGAAGCCCGCTTCTTCGACCCCGAGACCGACGACGAGCTCCTCGTGAGCGTCCCCGACATCCGGTCCGAGTACCGCGAGGCCGTGCGCGATGCGCTCACCGAATGGCAGCGCGATCTGCGTCCGCACGGGATCGACTACGAGGTCGTCGACACGGACCGCTCGCTCTCGCTGGCGCTGAAGGCGTACCTCCGCAAGCGAGAGCGCCTCGGCTGATGGGCGCCCTCAATCCGTTCTTTCTCGCCGCGGGCGTCGTCATCGCCGTGCCTATCATCCTGCATCTCTTTCATCGGAACGAGACGCGGAGGTTCAGCTTCCCGGCGCTCCGCTACCTCGAGCGCACCGAGAAGGAGCACGCGCGGCAGATTCGGTTGCGCCAGTTGCTGTTGCTCCTCACGCGTGTGGCGGTGCTCGTGCTCCTCGTGGGCGCAGGGGCCCGGCTGATCTTCGCCGGCCTCGGCGGCGCGCATCCGCCGACCGCGGTCGTGATCGTGATCGACAACTCCATGAGCAGCGGCCTCGTCCTCGGCGAGCGCCGCGCCCTGGACGAGCTGAAGGACCTCGCGCGGCAGACCCTCGCCAGCGCCTCCGACCAGGATCGCTTCTGGGTGATCCGGGCAGGCGAGCCGTGGCTGCCCGCGATCGCGGGAGGCGTCGCCGAGGCCCGGGCGGCCGTCGAATCCACCCAGACGAGCGCGGGGGCGGGAGACCTCACCGCTGCCCTCGAGCGCGCGGCGGAGCTACTCGCCACGGTGGAGATCGAGGACCGCGAGATCCATCTGCTTTCGGACCTACAGAGGACGGCGTTCGCGCTGCCGGGCGACGCCCCCACCGGCGAGATCCCGGTCGTGGCGTGGACACCTTCGGGAGATCGACCATACAGCCGCGCCATCGTCGACGTGTTGGTGGGAGGCGGACTCCCTCCCCTGGAGGGGCAGCGGACCGAGGTGACGGTGGCCGCGCTGGAGGCCGCAGAGGACACGACCCGCTGGGCGGTGCGCCTCGTGGTCGACGGGCGTGTGCGCGGCGCGGGCACCCTATCCGCGGGATCCCAGACGACGATCGCGCTCCCAGCGACGGCGCTCGGCTGGGTGCAGGGCTACGTCGAGTCGGATCCGGACGACCTCAGCGCGGACGATCGCCGGTACTTCGCCTTCCGCGCGCGACGCGCACCATCCGTTTCGGTGGCCGGTGCTCCCGGCGTGTTCGTGTCGGAGGCCGTCGCCGTGCTCCAGTCCTCCGGGCGCCTGCGTGCAACCGGCGCCGCCGAGGCGGAGTTGGTCGTCGCCCAGGACGGCGCGGGACTCGACCTGAGGGGGGCGAGGGCACAGGCCCTCGTGATCCCGCCGGACGACCCCACGCTTCTCCCCGCGCTGAATCGCAGGTTGACCGAGGCACAGATCCCGTGGCGCTACGAAGTCCGGCCGGAGAGCGGAGAATCCGAGCTCACGGGGGCCGATCTTCCCGAGCCGCTCCGCGGCTCGCGCGCGCTCCGCTGGTACGACCTCGTGAGCGTCGGCGAGCGCGACCCGGGCGCGCGCACGCTCGCCGAGGTCGCCGGACGGCCCTGGGCGATCGCGGGGACCGAGTCGACGGGACGCCGCTATCTGCTCCTCGCCTCCCCGCTCGTGGCCAGCGCAACCACCCTGCCCGTGTCGGCCGCGATGGTGCGCTTCATCGATTGGACAGCGAGCGAATGGGCGGGAGCGGGAAGTTACCCGCAATACGAAACCGGGGCCTACCTGCCCGCCCCCGCCGAAGCCACACATGTGCGCTTCCCATCGGGTCGGCAGATCGAGATCGACGCGACGCGCACGGTGCGCGGCACGAGCGAGCCGGGCGTATACGCGTTCGTTGCCGCAGACACCGTCGTCGCGCTGGTGGCGTTGAACCCACCCGCGAGCGAGTCGCGGCTGACCGCGCTCGACCGTCGCGACTACGAGTCCGCGATCGGCTCCGAGATCGCGACGGTGACGCGCGCAGACGAGTGGGCCGACGAGGTCTTCCGCACTCGTCTGGGAGGCGAGGCTTGGTGGCCCTTCCTCCTCGCTGCGGCCATACTGCTCATCGCGGAGTCGTTGCTCGCGTCGACCCGTCGGGGCGGCGCGCGCCAGGCCGAGCGGCGCCCCGCGCAAGCGGAGACGTCGGGTGCCCTCTCCTAACCTCGTTCTCGAGGCGGTGGGCTCGTGTCGCGCCGTCCGCGATCTGGCAGGTCGGCTCCCTGCCCCGGGTCAAAGGGCGGTCCTCGGGGGCTCAGCCGGCTCGCTCGGAGCAGCGGTGGTGGCCGCCCTCCATCACGCCCGTCCGGAACGGGTCTTCATCTGCGTGGCCGAGACTCCTCAATCAGCGGCAGCCGCGCAGGCAGACCTCGAGACGCTCCTGGAGAAGGAGGGCGAATCGTATCTGTACCCGCAGAAGGAGGCGCTCCCCTACGACGAGTCGGAACCCCACTTGGAAATCGGGGGACTGCGGGTCGAGGCGGTCGAGGCCCTGCTCTCGGGAAGAGTCCGCCTGATCGTCACGACGCCGCGCGCGTTGCAGGAGCGCGTTCCCGTGCCCGCGCATCTCGCGGAGCTGCGCCAGACGTTCCGCGTCGGCGACACCCTCGCTTTCGCCGCCCTGCCCCGGGCGCTCGAGGACCGGGGCTTCGAGCGCGTGCCGCTCGTCGAGGAGGTCGGTCAGTTCGCGGTGCGCGGAGGGATCCTCGACGTGTTCTCCGTCGCGGCGGGCGATCCGGTGCGCATCGAATTCTGGGGCGACGAGATCGTCTCGATCCGGCTCTTCGACGTCCTCGACCAACGCTCGACCGCCGAAGTCGCCGAGACCCACGTCTTGCCGACGGACTTCCGCCGCGAAGCCGCGGGCGATGGCGTCACGGTCACTCGGTCTCTCGCTGAGCTGCTGCCGAGCGACGCGGTACTGACGCGGCTCGGGGCGTTCGACCTCGGCGCCGAAGCGGAGCGCATGTGGACGCGCGCGGGCGAGCTCTACGCGAGCCTGGTGGAGTCGGGCTCCTCGCCACACGAGCCGTCCGAGCTCTTCGTGCCGCCCCACGAGCTCGGCGCACTCCTCGAGTCGAGGCCGCGCCTGGACCTCCTGCCCGGCGAGGACACGGAGCCGCGACTGGACGCGCAGCCGCCCCCCGCGATCGACCGCGACATGGAGGTGCTGGAGGCGTATCTGCGCGAGGGTGCCGCGACGGGTCAGCGCACCTTGCTCCTCTGCGACAACGACGGGCAGCTCGTTCGGCTCGAAGAGATCCTCGGCGGGCCGGGCCGGATCCCACCCGGCACCCAGCTCGGTCTCGGCACGCTGGCCACAGGGTTCGCGCTGCGCTCGAGCGATCCACCGCTCCGCGTCCTCAACGACCACGAGATCTTCCGCCGATCGCGGCGCGTGCGGCGCAGCCGCCACTTCAAGGGAGCCGTCGCGCTCGAGAGCCTCGCGCAGCTCACGCCCGGCGACTACGTGGTCCACATGGACCATGGCGTGGGCCGCTTCGTGGGGCTCCAGCACATCGCGGTGGCGGGTGAAGAGCTGGAGGCGCTCGCCATCGAGTACGAGGGGGGCGAGATCCTGCGGGTCCCCGTCTACCGGCTCGACCTGGTCGAACGCTGGGTCGGCGAGTCCGACGACGCCAAACCGCCGAAGCTCCACCGCATCGGGGGCAAGCGCTGGAAGCAACTGCGTGAGAAGACGGAGCATGCGATCGAGGAGATGACGGTCGAGCTGCTCGAGCTCTACGCTCGCAGACAAGCGGCGGAAGGGTTCGCGTACTCGCCCGACACGAAGTGGCAGAAGGAGATGGAGTCGTCGTTCCTCTACGACGACACGCCGGACCAACGCCAGGCGGCCGAGGACGTGAAGCGCGACATGGAGTCGCGCAGGCCCATGGATCGGCTTCTCTGCGGCGACGTCGGCTACGGCAAGACCGAGGTCGCGATCCGGGCAGCATTCAAGGCCGTGCAGGACGGAAAGCAGGTCGCCGTTCTCGCGCCGACCACGATCCTCGTGGAGCAACACCGCCATACGTTCGCCGAGCGGCTCGCGGACTACCCGGTACGCGTGGGCGCGCTCAGCCGTTTCCGGACCCCCAAAGAGCAGGGCGAGCTCCTCGCCGCGCTGGCCGAGGGGAACGTGGACATCGTCATCGGAACGCATCGCATCCTCTCCGACGACGTCGTCTTCAAGGACCTGGGCCTCCTCATCGTCGACGAGGAGCAGCGCTTCGGCGTGAAGCACAAAGAGCGACTCAAGCAGATGCGCGCGGTGGTCGACGTGCTCTCGTTGACCGCCACACCCATTCCTCGGACGCTCTACCTCTCGCTCTCCGGAATTCGCGATCTGTCCATCATCCGCACGCCGCCGCGCGACCGGATGCCGATCTTCACGAACGTCCTTCCGTGGTCCGACCAGTTGATCGCCGACGCCCTCCACCGCGAGCTCGACCGCGGAGGGCAGACGTTCTTCCTGCACAACCGCATCGACACGATCTACAATCTGGCCGAAGAGGTGCGCGCGCTCGTGCCCGAAGCCCGCGTCGCCGTCGCGCACGGACAGATGAACGTGCACGACCTGGACGATGTCATGCGCGCATTCGTCGACGGCGAAGTCGACGTGCTCGTCTGCTCGTCGATCATCGAAAACGGGCTCGACGTTCCCAACGCGAACACCTTGATCGTCGACCGCGCCGACCGGTTCGGCCTGGCGCAGCTCTATCAGATCCGCGGCCGCGTCGGACGCTCCGATCGTCGTGCGTACTGCTACCTGCTGGTGCCGGACGAAATCGCCGAAGACGCCGAGAGGCGGCTCCGCGTCCTCGAGCACTACACCGAGCTCGGCTCGGGATATTCGGTGGCGCTGCGGGACCTGGAGCTGCGGGGCGCGGGCAATCTCCTGGGGGCCGATCAGTCCGGGTTCGCCCAGCAGATCGGGCTGGACGCGTACATGCGCCTACTGCGGCGGACGGTCGAGCGCATCGAGAAGGGGGAAAAGGCCGCTCCCGAGTGGCCGGACCCGGAAGTCTCCCTCGGCGGCCCCGCGTACCTGCCCGATGCCTACGTTTCAGATTCGGGGCAAAAGCTGCATCTTTACCGGCGCTTGTCCAAGCTGGGCGGCCTCGGGGAAGTCGAGTCTCTGCGCGCGGAGCTCACCGACCGCTACGGCCCTCCTCCTCCCGAGGTCGAGCGGCTGTTGGCCGGCGCGGCCCTGCGGGTCCTCGGCCGGGCGGTCGGGGTCGAGAAGATCTTCGTGCGGGGGCGCTCGGCACGGCTCAGCTTCCGCGAGGAGGTCGTGCCCAAGATGGCGGCACTGGAAGGGCCGCTGCGGAAGCAGAAGACGAGCATCGAAGTCCGGCGGGTTCGGCCCCTGTCGGTTCGCTTCGAGCAGGAAGGGTCGGAGCCGATCATGGAAACGCTCACGGTAGCACTCGCGGCGCTCAGAACGGCGGGCGCGGCGGCTTGAGGAGACCCGAAGTGAGAATGCTCAGGATCCGGATCGCATCGCTGCTCGGTGGCCTCGCCCTCGCCGCCTCCGCGTGCGGGGACGAAGCGGTGGACGCGAACGTCGTCGCTCGGGTCGACGACTACCAGCTGACCGTGGATGACGTCGTTCGTCTGCTCGTGGACGAGGAGCGCCTGCCCGCGGACAGGGCTATCGTCGAGTCGCTGGCCGAGCTGTGGATCGATTACACGTTGCTCGCCGAGGCCACGCGCGAAGACTCCACATACGGCCAGCTGGACCTCGAGGCACTCGTTCGCCAGCGCATCGATCAGGAGATGATCCTCCAGCTGCGCGACTCGGTCATCCAGGTCGACACCTTCGTCACGGCCGAGGAGCTCAGGACCCTGTACGCCGCAGAGTCACCCGAGGTCGAGCTCCGTGCTCGCCACATCATGATGACGTATCCGCTCGAGGCGACGCCCGCGCAGCGGGACAGCGTGCGAGGCGTCCTCGAGCAGCTACGGACGCGCATTTCGGGAGGAGCGCGGTTCGAAGACGTCGCGCGCCAGTTCAGCCAGGATCCGGGGAGCGCAGGAAACGGCGGCGATCTCGGGTTCTTCTCGCGCGGTGACATGGTTCAGCCGTTCGAGGAGGCCGTCCTCGCCCTCGAGCCAGGCGAGGTGAGTCAGGTCGTGGAGACGCCGATGGGGCTCCACCTCATCCGTCTCGAGGAACGGCGGGTCCAGGACTTCGACGAAGTCGCGAGTGCGTTCCGAGCGCGCGTCCTGCAGGAACGCACGACCGCCGCCGAGTCCACGTTCGTGGCCGGGCTCGAGGGCGCCGCAGGCCTCGTGATTGCGGATGGCGCGTTCGAGGTCACCCGCGAGTTGGCGCGAAACCCGACCACCGCGCTGTCGCGGAGGGCCAGGCGCCGCGCCCTGGTCACGTGGGACGGCGGCGACTATTCGGCTGGCGAGCTCCAGGAACTCCTCCAGTTCGAGCAGCCTACGCTCCGCGAGCGCGTCGCGGTCGCCACGGACGAGGAGCTCGAGGACTTCCTGCAGGACCTCGGGCGCCGCGACCTCCTGGTCACGGAGGCCCGGATGTCGGGCCTCGAGCCACCGACCACGAGGGTCGATTCGCTGACCGCAGACGTAGGGAGACAACTCCTCGCCGCCACAGCCGCACTCGGTCTGAGGGACCTGGACGTCGCCCCCGGCGAGAGACCCCAGGTCGCCGTGAAACGGGCCGTCATGGAGGCCCTCGCGGAAAATCTGTCGGGCGCGACTCGGGTGGTGCCGCTGGGTCTGGTTGGCTTCCAGCTGCGGGAGGGCCTCCCGGTCTCGGTATACCCGGCGGGCATCGGGCAGGCACTCCTGAGCGTCGGGCAGATTCGCGCCGGACGAAGCCCCTCGCCGATCGAACAGCTCCCGGACTCGATGACCGCGGTGCCGGACTCGGGGCGCTGACGTGCTGGGGACCCCTCGCATCGGAAAGGGTTACGATCCGAGATGCTGAACCGATTCGCGTGCGCAGTCGTGATCTTGGCGTCTTCGGCCACGGCCGCGCAGGCCCAAGCCCTGAACCCGAGCGACGTCGTCGACCGCGTGGTCGCGGTCGTGGGGGATTCGGCAGTCCTTCAGACGCAGGTGATCGAGGAGATTCGGCGGCTCCAGATAAGCGATCCCGAGATACCCACCGAGACCGAGCCCGGCTACGACGAGTTCTTCAGGGACGTCCTCGACACCTGGGTGGACCGGCTCATGGTGCTCCAGGCAGCCGCGAAGGACTCGCTCATCAAGGCCGACGAGGCGGCGATCGACCGGCAGGTTTCGGAGCGTATCGACGGTCTGGCCCTCCAGTTCGGCGGCCAGCCCGCGCTCCAGATCGCCCTCCAGGCCGAAGGGTGGACGCTGGGCGAGTATCGCGAATTCCTACGGAACGACGCTCGCCAGCTGCAGATCTTCCAGCTCTACTTCCAGAGTCGGTTGCGCACCGCGCGGCCCGTCGAGGTGACCGAAGAAGCCCTCCAAGCTCGCTTCCAGCAAGCCAGCGCTCAGCTCGGACAGCGGCCGCGACTCCTGACGTTCCGTCAGGTCGTCATCCGGCCGACCTCGGGCGACAGCGCAAAGGCCGTCGCGCGTGCCGAGGCGGATGCGCTTCTCGAGCGCGTTCGGGCGGGCGAGGACTTCGCCGCCCTCGCGAGGGAGAACTCCGACGACGTCGGGACCGCTCCCCTCGGTGGGGACCTCGGTTGGTTCCGCCGAGGACAGATGGTCCCGGAGTTCGAGGAGGCCGCGTTCGGCATTCCGGCCGGATCGGTGAGCCGCATCGTCGAGACGGTCTTCGGATTCCACATCATCAAGGTCGAGCGGGTTCGAGGCCGCAGCGAAGTGCAGGCTCGGCACATCCTCAAGATCGCCGAGACGAGCGATGCGGACGTGGCGCGCGCGCGTGCACTCGCCGCCGACGTCGCTCGTCGAGCGCAGGCCGGTGAATCGATGATCGCGCTCTTCGACGAGTATTCCGACCCCCTCGCCCCGGATTCGCTCACGATCCCCTTCGAGCAACTCGGTAGTCTACCACCCGCGTACGCCGCCTTGGCTCCCGTCCGTGGAGGCGAGGTCGTGGGCCCCCTCGAGTACACCGGGGAATCCGGCGAGGCGGGCGACGTCCGCTTGGCGGTGATCAAGGTTCTCGACGTGCGCGAGGCGGGGGCGTACACGCTGGATGACCTGCGGACCCAGATCGCGGGACAGATCCAGCAGGAGCTTCAGCGCGCGCAGATCCTCGAGGAGCTACGGGCGCAAACCTTCATCGAGTTACGGATGTAGTGACCCGGGCGCACCTCGCCGTCACGCTAGGTGATCCGCGCGGGATCGGCCCCGAGGTCGCGCTGCGCGCCATCGAGCGTCTCGCCGACAGCGAGAGCCCGATCGCGCTCTCGGTGGTCGTCCCCGACGCGACCGTGCCGGCCGCTGACGCCGCGCGGGCGATCCGGGAGTACGCCTTGCCGCGGCAAACATCCGACTCCGTCGCGGGCGCCGCAGCCGCGCGCTCGATCGAGAGAGCGGTCGCCGCGGCGCTCGCGGGTGGCTTCCACGCCGTGGTGACGGGACCTCTGCACAAGCCATCCCTCCACGCGGCGGGCTGGGACGTACCGGGACAGACGGAAATGCTCGCCCGGCTGACCGGCTCGAGCCCTGTGGGCATGCTCATGGCGGCGGAAGGCACCAAGCTGGGATCCCCCCTCCGCGTCCTGCTCGCGACCACGCACCTCCCGCTGCGCGACGTGCCCGGGGCCGTGAGCGAGGATCTGCTGGTCGAGCAATGCAGCCTCCTGCACCGAGCTCTGCGTCGCGACTGGGCCCTCGCCGAGCCCAGGCTGGGTCTCTGCGCGCTCAACCCCCACGCTTCCGACGGGGGCCTCTTCGGTACCGAGGAGGCCCGCGTGTTCGAGCCGGCTATCGCGCGTCTCCGTTCGGCGGGCGTCCAGGTGACCGGCCCCGTACCGGCGGACACGGTCTTCTCGAGAGCCCTGGCGGGCGAGTTCGACGCCGTCGTCGCGCCGTATCACGACGTGGGCATGGCGGCCTTCAAGACCGTGGCCTTCGGCTCCGGCGTCAACGTGACGATCGGGCTCCCGTTCGTGCGCACTTCCCCGGACCATGGCACTGCGTTCGACATCGTCGGCTCGGGTCGCGCGGACGCATCCTCCATGGTGGAAGCCGTACAGTTGGCCGCGCGCCTCGCGCACGCGCGCATTGCCACGGGTTCCCCCCGTGTCTAACGTTGCCTTCCGGAGCGCCGTGCCCATTCAGAGCCGCCGAATCCGGTGATCAAGCTGACCAACGTCTCGAAGGAGTACCCCAAGCGCGGGTATGCGCTGCGGGAGGTCTCCTTCCATCTCAAGAAGGGTCAGTTCGCGTTCCTCACGGGCCACTCGGGGTCCGGCAAGACGACGACCATGCGTCTCGTCCACATGGCGGAACGCCCGACCAGCGGGGAGGTGCGCGTGACGGGTTACTCCTCCGACGCGGTCACCGACCGCAACCTGTGGCGGGTACGTCGGCGCGTGGGCTATATCTTTCAGGACTTCCGACTCCTGCCGGGGCGCACCGCCCTCGAGAACGTCGCGTTCGTGCTCGAGGTGACTGGGACGCCGCGCAAAGCCATCGTGCCGGCGGCGCAGCGCTTGCTCGCCCAGGTCGGCTTGAGTGCGAAGGCCGGCGCCCAGGTGAACGAGCTCTCGGGTGGCGAGCAGCAGCGCGTCTCGATCGCGCGCTCCCTCGCCAATGACCCCTTCGTCCTGCTCGCCGACGAGCCGACCGGCAACCTCGACGAGCGCGCGACCCGCGGCGTGCTCGACCTCTTCTGGGACATCAACGCCAAAGGGATGGCGGTGCTCATGGCGACCCACGACCTCGAGCTGATCAAACGGTATCCCCACGCTCGGGTGTTCGAGCTCGACCAGGGTCGCCTCGTCTACGACTCGGCCCCGGAGTAGCGCGCCGTGTACGCCTTCCGCGAAGCGGTCGCCGGGTTCAAGCGCGCGCCGGTTCTCACGGGTCTGGCCTCCGCCATGGTGGGGCTCGCGCTCTACGTAGTGGGCCTCTTCGGGCTGGCGACCTATAACCTCCGCCTTGCGCTGACCTCCGTGGAAGAGCGCGTGGAGATCGCCGTCTATCTCCGGGACGACGCCCGACAGAGCGAGATCGACCTCGCCCTCACGGAGCTGGCGGCCATCCCCGAGGTTCGCTCCGTGAGCTTCATCTCGAAGCGGGACGCCCTGGAGCGAGCCCGGGCGGACCTCCCGGACTTCGGGGAGCTCTTCGCCGATCTCGAGGTGAACCCCCTGCCCCAGTCGCTGGAGGTCGAGCTGCGGCCTGGATCGCGTGACCCCGAGGTCGTCGAGCGGGTGTCGGAGGCTGCAGCGGTCTACCCCTTCGTCGAGGACGTGCGCTACGGACGCGAATGGGTCGACAAGCTGTTCACCCTGCGGCGGATCGGCGCTGCCACGACGGCCGTGCTCGGCTCGGCATTCGCAGTGGTTGCAGCCCTCATCATCGGCACCGCCCTGCGAATCGCCGTGTTCGCGAGGCGCGACGAGATCTACATCATGCGGCTGGTCGGTGCGAAAGGCTCGTTCATTCGCAGGCCGTTCCTCATCGAAGGTGCCATCGCCGGCTTCCTCGGCGGCCTGCTCGCCTGGGCACTGACCTACGCGACGTACCGCGGTGTCTACTCGTACCTCTTCGAGGTGGCCTGGCTACCCTCCGCCTGGATCACCCTCGGTCTGCTGGTGGGTGGCGTGTTCGGCGCGGTCTCGAGTGGACTCGCCATTCGCCGTCATCTGACGGAGATCTGAGATGTCCCGCACGGCAAGAGTCCTGGCACTGCTCGTATGTGTGGCGCCGGCAGGACTCGCCGCGCAGCAGCCCGACCTCCGCGCCGAGATCCTCGAGAGCCAACGGCGCCTCGAGCAGATCCGCGCCGAACGCGCGCGACTGGAGGCGGAGATCGGCGACGTCCGCAACCGGGTACGCGATGTGGCGACGGAGCTGGCGAATGTCGAGCGGCGTCTCTCTGCGAGCACCGCCGTCCTCGCCGAGGTCGAGTTCCAGTCGGAAGCGACCGCCGTCGAGATCGAGAGCACCACGCGAGACCTGATCTACTCTCAGGATCGCCTCGCGGAGAGTCAGGCCGTGCTCAACCGGCGCCTGCGGGACATCTACAAGATGGGCCCCCTCCATACGGTGCAGGTGCTGCTCGCGGCGAATTCGTTCGCCGATCTACTCAACCGATACCGCTACCTCCAGCAGATCGCATCCTCCGATCGGCAGCTCGTGGAACGCGTGCGCGCGCTCGAAAGTCGACTCGTCGAACAGAACGAGGACTTGCGGCAACGGATGTCCCAGCTCGGGATGCTCCGCCAGGACCGCGTCTCCGAAGTTGCACAGCTGCGGGCCGTCGAAAACGAGCGCGAGACCGCGCTCAGGGACTTTCGCACCCGTGAGGTCCGCGCCTCCACGCGCCTGGAGGAGCTCGAGGGCGACGAGGCGCGCATGACCACGCTCATCGACGAATTGGAGGAGCGGCGCCGAGCGCTCGAGGCGGCGCGTGCGCGCGTCGGCGGCCCCTCCCTGACCGCCAGCGACATCGGGACCCTCGACTGGCCCATCGAAGGCCGGATCATCTATCGCTTCGGACGTGACCAGCGACCCAATGGCATGGTGCTCCGCTGGAACGGGCTCGGGCTCGCAGCCCCGACCGGCACTCCCGTCCGGGCTGTCCGGGCCGGCCGCGTCGCGCTTGCGGGTCCATTCGAGGGGTACGGTCCGACCGTCGTCCTCAGCCACGGCGAGGGCTTCTACACCCTGTACCTCTACCTCGAGGAGATCGGGGTGGTCGAGGGTCGTGACGTCCAGGCGGGTCAGGTAGTGGGCACGGTCGGAGGAGCGGGTACGCCCGAGGGCCCCCATCTCGAATTCCAGATCCGGGCGCCCCTGCGGAGCAGCACGCCGGAGGCTCAGGACCCCCTGCAATGGCTGAGACCGCAGGGAGGCGAGTGAGCCTGCACGCCGTTCTGGGCCACGAGAAAGCGCGTGCCACGCTCGCACGGGCCCACGCGAGGGGCGGCCTGCCGGCGGCGCTGCTCTTCCACGGCCCGCGGGGGATCGGCAAGCAGCGCCTGGCGCTCTGGCTCGCCCAGCTGCTGGTGTGCCAGCGGCCCCAGGAGGGCCCCTGTGGTGCCTGCGCGCCGTGCCGCATGGCTTCGTCCTTGGAGCACCCGGACGTGCACTGGTACTTCCCCCTTCCGCGTCCGAAGGGCGCGGCGGGAGACCGACTGGTGGACGCGCTCGAGGAGGCCCGGCTCGAGGAGCTCGCCGCGCTTCGCGAGCAGCCCCTGCGCCCGAGCCACAGCGAGGAGATACGCGGTCTCTACGTGGGGACGGTGCGCAGCATCCGCGCCCATGCCTACAAGCGCCCGGTCATGGCGGCAGGTCCCGTGTTCATCGTGGGCGATGCCGAGCTGCTCGTGCCGCAGGAGTCGAGCCCAGAGGCGGCGAACGCTTTGCTCAAGATGCTCGAGGAGCCCCCAGGGGGAACGCGCTTCATCCTGACGACGAGCGAGTCGGGACGGCTGCCCGCAACGATTCCCTCCCGAACCGTACCGCTCCACCTCGCACCGCTCCCGGTGCGCGACGTGGCCGCCTTCCTCGAGCGCGAATCGCACGTCGATGCGAAGACGGCTGCCTGGGCGGCGGGCTTGAGCCAGGGGTCCATCGGGCGGGCGCTTGGGTTCCTACCCGACGGAGATGAGCCTGGACCGCTCGAGCTCCTCCGTAGACGCGCCTTCGACATCGTCGCCGCCGCCACGGGCCCGCGTGCATCCGCGGGCCACGCGTTGGCTCTCGAGTTTCCACCCGCAGGGGGGCGGGCGCTCGTGGAGCTGTTCGGGTTCGTCGAGGAGTGGCTGCGAGACCTCGCCGCCGTGACCACGGGCGCACGAGGGGCCGTTCTGAATCGGGATCGCTCGTCCGACCTCGATCGACTGGTGGCGAACGGCGGGCTCACCGCCGATCGAATCGCCAGGGCCTTCGCGCGAGTCGAACGCGCGCGCGAGCTCGCGCTCGCGAACGTCAACCCTCAGCTCGTCGTGGGCGGACTCGTCGGCGACCTGCGCCGCGCGCTACGGCGCCTACCCGCAACGGAGGTCATGGTGTGAGCGCCCGCAAACGACTGACCCACTTGGATACGAAGGGACGCGCACGCATGGTGGACGTGACGGACAAGAAGGCGACCGCGAGGCGGGCCATCGCGGAAGGCCACATCGTCATGGACCGCGAGACCCTCCGCCTGATCGTGTCGGGCAAGACGCCCAAGGGAGACGTCATCCAAGTGGCCGAGCTCGCCGGCGTCATGGCCGGCAAGAAGACGGCCGACCTGATCCCCCTCTGTCACGCGCTCCCGGGTACGACGGTCCGGGTGTCCCTGGAACCCGACGAGAAGCTGCCTGGCATACGGGCCCGCGCGGAGGCCCGCGTCGCCGACCGCACCGGCGTCGAGATGGAGGCGCTCACGGCGGTATCGGTCGCGCTCCTCACCGTCTATGACATGGCGAAGGCCGTCGACCGTGGGATGAGGATCGAGGGGGTACGCCTGCTCGAGAAGGAGGGCGGCCGCTCCGGGAAGTGGCAGGCGGAGCGCTAGCTCCCCTCACCCTCCCGACTGGGCAGCACCGCGCGCCCGCGCAGCGACGGGCACGGTCAGCAGTGCGCCGATCCGTAACGCACGCGGCCGCACATTCGGGTTCGCCGCCTGCAAGTCTGCGACGCGGATGCCATACCGGATCGCGATGTGCGAGAGCGTCTCGCCGCTCGCTACCCGGTGCTCGACGAACGTGACGCGTTCGTCGGGAGGGATGAGCGCGTACGCCGCCTCGAATGCGGGCCCTCGACCCTCCGGTACGCGAACCGCGCTCTCGCGGCCCCGCGGCGTGATGCCCCGAACGAACTGTGGATTCAGCCGCTCGATCTCCGCCTGTGGCGCATCCGCCGCTCGCGCGATCACGTCGAGCGTCGTGGCGTCGGGCACGCTCACGACGTCGAACCGGAAGGGAGTGTGCGGGGTTGCCTCGTGCCCGTGCACCTCGGGGTTCGCGGCCACGATCACCGCGCCGAAGAGCTTCGGGACGAAATCGCGTGTCTCTCGGGGGAAATGTCCGCGGAGCGCCCAGAACAGGCTGTCGGAGCCCGGCACCCCGGGCGCGTAGCGCGCCAGCACGCGTCGCATCCGGTTGGGACCTCCGTTGTATGCGGCGAGCGCCATGAACCATGACCCGAACTCGCCTCGAAGAGCCGAGAGGAATGCGATCGCGGCCTCGGTCGACTTCTGGGGGTCACGACGCTCGTCGAGGAGCGGGGAAACCTCCATGCCGAGTCCGCCAGCGGTGGCCTGCATGAATTGCCACATTCCGACCGCGCTGGCCCTGCTCGACGCACTGGGGTTGTACCCGCTCTCGATGAACGGCAAATAGCGCAACGACGGCGGCATATCCGCGGCGGCCAACGCGGAATCGACCATCGACCCGAAGCTCCCCATCCTTCCGAGGAAGTCGGGGATCGCGCGGGCCGCGGTCCGTTGCCAGTACTCCACCCACGTGTCCACGGCGGCGCGGAACTCGGGGTCGTTCAGCGCTTCGGAGGCGAGGATCTCGTCGATGCGGAGTTCGATCCCGGGGTGGTCGCGCGGAGCCAGATCGACCCGTGAGTCGAGGGGCGCGACCGCGACCGTCCTGAGCGCCGGCCCCACAGGGGTGACCGCGGGCAGGGATGCCGACATGGCACCGCCGCAGGCGGTCGTACAGATGCACGCCGCGATCGCGAGCGCTCCTCGATGTCCGGGCCGAGCAGTCACGTCGTGGCTCCAGGCTACATGCGGTAGTTGGGCGCTTCCCTCGTGATCGTCACGTCGTGCGGATGGGACTCGCGGAGTCCGCCGCTCGTTACACGGATGAACTTGGTGTCGGTCCGGAGCGCCTCGACCGTGGCGCACCCGCAGTAGCCCATCCCGCTCCGGAGCCCGCCCACCAGCTGGAACACGGTATCGGATACGGGCCCTTTGTACGGTACACGCGCCTCGATCCCTTCCGGAACGAGCTTGTTCTTCTCCATCTCGCTCTCCTGGAAGTATCGGTCGGCGGAGCCTTCCTCCATCGCCGAGAGGGACCCCATGCCGCGGACCGTCTTGAAGCGGCGTCCCTCCAGCAGGAAGCTCTCCCCGGGAGACTCGTCCGTACCGGCGAGCATCGAGCCCATCATCACGCTGTGCGCGCCAGCCGCGAGCGCCTTCACGATGTCGCCCGAATACCGGATGCCCCCGTCGGCGATGACCGGCACCTCGCCCTTCACGCCGTCGGTCGCATCCATGACGGCCGTCAGCTGCGGGAGCCCCACGCCCGTCACGATGCGCGTAGTGCAGATGGAGCCTGGACCCACACCCACCTTCACAGCATCCACGCCTCGCTCGAGCAGCGCCGCCGCACCCTCGCGAGTCCCCACGTTGCCGCCGATGAGCTGCACGTCCGGGAAACGCTCTCGCACCCGGGCAACGGCCTCCAGCACGCCTTCCGAATGGCCGTGCGCGGTGTCGACCACCAGCACATCGACACCGGCTTCGACCAGGAGCGCCGCCCGCTGCAAGTCGCCCATCGAGGCGCCGACGGCGGCCCCCACACGCAGACGCCCGTGCTCGTCTTTGCAGGCGTTCGGATAGTTGCGGCGTTTGAAGATGTCCTTGACGGTGATCAGCCCCTTCAGCCGTCCGCCCCCGTCGACGACCGGCAGCTTCTCGATGCGATGCCGATGGAGAATGGCCTGCGCCTCCTCCAGCGTGGTGCCCACGGGGGCGGTCACCAGGTCGCTCGAGGTCATGACGTCCGCGATCGAGCGAGTGAGATCCGTCTCGAACTGGAGGTCGCGATTCGTGACGATGCCCACGAGGCGGCCCCCGGTCTCGACGATGGGGACGCCGCTGATGGAGAAGCGCGCCATCAGCTCGTGCGCGTCGCGAAGCGTGGCGTCCGGGCTCAGGGTGATCGGGTTCAGGATCATTCCGCTCTCGGAGCGCTTCACGCGATCCACTTCACCCGCCTGGCGCTCGGGGGTGAGGTTCTTGTGGATGATCCCGATGCCGCCCTCGCGGGCCATCTGGATGGCCATCGCGGACTCGGTGACCGTGTCCATGGCGGCCGACAACAGGGGGATACGGAGCTCGATGCCTCGCGTCAAGCGCGAGGAAACGTCTGTGTCCTTGGGATGGACGAGCGAGTGCCCAGGAACCAGAAGCACGTCGTCGAACGTCAGCGCTTCTTTGACGATCCGGGCGGCGGAGGAGGGCGGCATGGGGGAGGATAGGTGGGCCGCCAGGGGGCGTCAACGTCCGCTCGATCGCCTGGGTTGGGCTACTCCCCGCGCTTCTCCTGACCATCGGCGCGCTGCGCCTTCTTGCGTTTGGTCGGATCTGCTTCGATGCGCTCGGTCGTCCCCTGCACACCACCCTCCGGGGACTCGAGCGCCTGTCCGAGGTCGGCCAGAATCTGCTTGCCGGCGGAGGACACCCCGGAGAGAACCCGGTCCGCCGCCGAGATGAGCTGGAAGGCCTCGCGAATCGTGCTCGGACTCACTGCGCGCTTACGCAGCTTGTCCTCGAGCCCTTCGGCGAACTTCTGGAGGCCGGACGCCTCCGCTGCAGCCACCGAGGCATACTTCGACTCCAGGAACTCGATGTAGTCGAGCACTTGGTACATCTGCTCGTCCGGCAGGCTCTCGATCTTGCGCAGCAGTCGCTGGCGGAGGACGTCGTGCATGCTTCAAGGTAGCGCGCTCCCGGCGGCCGGCGCACCTTGGCCAGCCTGCCGGATCCCGGTAATCTCTTCGCCATGTCCTTCTATCCACTCAAGTCCGCCCCCGTCGCTCCTGCCGCGGACACGGAGTACGGCGAGTGGCTGCAATGGCTGGCCAAGGCGCTCGACGACCCCAAGACCGACCGCAACGAGCTCTGCCGCCGGATCCTGACGGACATCTACTATCCGCAGCACGCGGGTACGGATCCGAAGGATCTCGCCTCGACGGCACGGGTGGCGTTACTGCAGATGGACCCTCGCAACGTGACGCTCGAGCCCGAGTACTACTTCGAGATCGATCTCGAGCGCTACGCACCCAGGAAGCCCTTGCTGTGGCTGTGGGAGATGTTCGACCGGAGCCCGCTCGGCGAGAACGTCGACCTCGGGATCCGTTTCCGACGAATTCTCGCGAAGCACGTGTTCGCGAGCTGCGGCAAGAACTTCAAGGCGTTCGCGTTCGTTCGCTTCTCGTTCGGATATAACCTGCACGTCGGCAACGGGGTGGTCATCCATCGTCACGTGCTGCTCGACGACCGCGGTGGCATCGAAATCGGGGACGGCGCCTCGGTGTCCGACTTCGCGAACGTCTACTCGCATTCGCACAACATCGTCGACGGGCGCATCGTGTACACGCCCAAGACCGTCATAGGAAAGGGTGTGCGGATCACGTATCACGCGACCATCCTCGCCGGAACACACATCGCCGAGGACTCGATGATCGGGACGGGCTCGATCGTCACGAAGAGCACCGAGCCGCACTGGGTCTACGTGGGGGTGCCCGCCCACAAGGCGAAGGAGAAGTCCGCCGAAGAGCGCGCGGCGAAGGCGCCTCCGACCCGGGATCCGTTCGCCGAGTAGGTCCGCGCTCTACTCCTCGTCGGCGTAGAGACCCTGCAGCTTACGCACCACCGCTGGGTCCGCGAGCGTCGTCGTGTCGCCTACCTTCCGGCCCTCCGCGATGTCGCGTAACAGACGACGCATGATCTTCCCGGACCGTGTCTTGGGGAGGTCCGCCGTGAACACGATCATGTCCGGCTTCGCGATCGCGCCGATCTTCTTCCCGACGTGCTCGCGCAACTCGTTCATGAGAGCGTCGGACGCGGTGTGCTTCTCCTTCAAGGTGACGAACGCGGCCAGCGCCTCTCCTTTGATGTCGTGCTTCTTGCCGACTACGGCGGACTCGGCCACGGCCGGGTGGTCGACGAGCGCGCTCTCGACCTCCATGGTGCCGATGCGGTGGCCGGCGACGTTGAGCACATCGTCGACGCGGCCGAGAATCCAGTAGTATCCGTCGGCGTCGCGCTTGGCGCCGTCACCCGCGAAGTACGTGTCCTTCCACTTCGACCAATACGTCTTCCGGTAGCGTTCCTCATCTCCCCAGATCCCGCGCAGCATGGAGGGCCACGGAGATGTGATCGCCAAGTACCCCGCGGACGTCTCCTGCCCCGCCTCGTTCATGATCGTCACGTCGATGCCGGGGAACGGCAGGGTCGCCGTACCCGGCTTCGTCTCGGTGATGCCGGGAAGCGGGGTGATCATGATCGCGCCCGTCTCGGTCTGCCACCACGTGTCCACGATGGGGCACCGCGCCCCGCCGATGACCTCGTGGTACCAGATCCACGCCTCCGGATTGATCGGCTCACCCACGGTCCCGAGCAGGCGAAGTCGAGAGAGATTCGACTTCTCGGGCCACTCCTCACCCCAGCGCATGAACGAGCGGATCGCGGTCGGCGCGGTGTAGAAGATGGTCACGCCGTAGCGCTCGCAGAGCCGCCAGAGGCGTCCCCTGTCCGGCCAATCGGGCGCGCCCTCGTACATGAAGACGTGCGCGCGATTCGACAGCGGGCCGTACACGACGTAGCTGTGGCCGGTGATCCAGCCCACATCCGCCGTACACCAATAGACGTCGTCGTCGTGGAGATCGAAGACGGCCCGCGTCGTCGCATGGACCTGAGTGAGGTAGCCGCCTGTCGTGTGCATCACGCCCTTCGGCTTCCCCGTGGTGCCGGACGTGTAGAGAATGAACAGCGTGTCCTCGGCATCCATGCTCTCTGCCGGGCACACGGCGGAGGCGCCCGCAACCAGCTCGTGGTACCAGTGGTCGCGTCCCGGCTCGAGCGTGACGCCGACTTGCTCGCTGAGGCTGCCGCCACGCGCGACCACGATCACGTGCTCGATCGTCGGCGACTTCGCGAGCGCCTCGTCAGCGTTGGCCTTCAGCGGCACCACGGCACCGCGTCGCCATCCCCCGTCGGCCGTGATGAGCACCTTGGCCGCGGCATCGTTGTTGCGATCCGACAGCGACTCCGGACTGAAGCCGCCGAACACGACCGAATGGATGGCACCGATGCGCGTGCACGCGAGCATGGCGACCACGACCTCCGGGATCATCGGGAGGTAGATCGTGACGCGGTCCCCTTTGCGGACGCCGAGCCCCTTGAGCGCGTTCGCACAGCGACACACCTCGTCGAGTAGCTCGGCGTACGTGTAGGTTCGCGTGTCCCCTGGCTCGCCCTCCCACAGGAGCGCGACGCGGTCCTCGTGCCCTTCCCGTACGTGGCGATCGAGGCAGTTGTACGAAACGTTCAGCTTCCCCTGCAGGAACCACTGCGCCTTCGGTGGCTCCCACCGCAGGACTTCACGCCACGGCTGGAACCAATGGAGCTGTCCCGCCCAACCGGCCCAATACGCTTCTCGATCGGCGGCGGCGCGCTCGTACACCTCGTGATCGTTCAACACGGCGCCGGCCCGGAAGGCGGCCGAGGGCGCGAAGCGCCGCTCTTCGCTGAGGAGCGCGTCGAGCGATCCGGAGTCGCTGCTCATTTCGGGGTCCTCTCGAGGGGGGGCGGGGCGTCCCAATCTGCATCGGACCCCACCACGAGCAAGGCTCAGGCGCCGACGCGGTAGTCCACGAGCTCGCGCGATCGGAGGATTCTTTCGAACCCCCGCACAGCCTCCCCAGCGAGCCGACGAACCTCGCCTTGACCGGCTGCCAAGCTTCGCCGGGGCAGTACGAGCTTGAATCTCACTTCCCCCTCGGCGTCACCGGCGGCGGCCGCCCCGTCCGGTAGTCGCAGGCGGAGCGTGAGCGGGGCCGCGTACCCGACGGGTAGCTCGGCCTTCGCGAGGCCCCCGAGCGCACCCAGCACGGCCGCAGGCTCTCCGAGCCGGGCGAGCGGCGCCACGTCCACGACCAGCGCGAGGTTCGCGGTGAGGCCCTGACTCGTTTCGTCGAGGTAGACGTCGATGCTGACGTCGTCCGGGCCGTGCTGCGCGTGGAAGAACAGGTAGGCGCTCCGGGTCGATTCACCCTCCCAGCGCCCCTCGAACTCGATGCTCGTCGTCTTCTGCAGGCCCGAGAGCTTCCAGCCCGCCCCCTCGACGCCTTCCCGCACGGCCTCCAAGAGGGGCTCGAGGGTATGGATCTCGTCCAGGTTGACACTCCTTCTCAGGGCCGTGTAACGTTCGAAAATACAACATGACCATACGTACCGACTCCAGCGATCTCAGGCTGCGCGCCGCGCTGCACGCGGGGGGCCAGCGGTTCACCGAGCAGCGGGCGACCATTTACCGGTACCTCGCGGCTACGGACGTGCATCCCACTGCCGACGAGGTGTTCCTCGCGGTCCGACGCAGCCTGCCCGGAATCTCCCTCGCCACGGTCTACAAGAGCCTGGAGACCCTGGTGGGCTGCGGCCTCGCCATGAAGCTGACCTACGCCGACAACTCGGCCCGGTACGACGGCCGCACGGACCCTCATCACCACGCGCGCTGCGTCGTTTGCGACGCCGTCGTGGACATCCCGGGAGAGATCCCCGACGCCGAGGTGGAAGCGCTCCGCCGGCGCGCGGGCAACTTCACGGTGATCGGATACCGACTCGAGTTCTCGGGCTACTGCTCGTCGTGTCTGCCCGAGGGTGGGCCCGCGTTGGTTCACGCCTGAAGCCGCCCGAGGACCACACGACATGAGAGCCCGCTGCGCGCAGTCGGCCGTGTCGGTCCTCGTGTCGCTCGCGCTCCTGGCCGCGGGCGCGAAGGCCCAAGAAGTGGACGAGCTGCAGACACGGCTCGCGAGCGCCATCGGTCCGACCACGTGGCGCGGGGCCACGTGGGGCGTCATGGTGCTCTCGCTCGACACGGGCGATACGCTCTTCGCCCTCGAGCCCGACGAGCCACTCGCGCCGGCCTCGAACCTCAAGCTGCTGACGACCGCAGCCGCCCTCCGCGTTCTCGGGCCCGACTACCGGTTCCGGACGTATTTGCTCACCCGGGGCGAGGTGGTGGAGGGGGTCCTCGAGGGTGACCTCGTCCTCTATGGGACCGGCGACCCCGGCATCTCGGGGCGCTTCTACAGGGACCGCAACGAGGTCTTCCGCCTGCTCGCGGACCAGCTCGCCGGCCTCGGTATCCACACGGTGCGTG
The DNA here is from genome assembly GCA_964490285.1 of uncultured Gemmatimonas sp. Classification (GTDB taxonomy): domain Bacteria; phylum Gemmatimonadota; class Gemmatimonadetes; order Longimicrobiales; family Gaopeijiaceae; genus UBA2982. Next base: position 38,942 of record CAZBCN010000022.1, read on the forward strand.
GGGACCTCGTCGGCGACGCCTCGTTCTTCGCTGGCCCCCTCCGACCAGAGGGGTGGCACCCCAACGATCTGAACGACCGCTTCGCCGGCGCCGTATCCGCGCTCTCGTTCAACGAGAACGTGGTTTCCTTCCGCGTGATCGCGGGCGCGGCCGGCACGCGGCCCACGGTGCAGACGGTTCCGGACCACGCGGGACTGGAAGTCGTGAACTCCGCGATGACGGTGGCGGCTGACGCACGCCCCCGGATCGCCATCCTTCGAGACGACCCCCTCGACCCGATCAGGGTCGAAGGTCAGCTGCTCGTGGGCGCCCGGGACGTCTGGAGAGAGATGACCGTGTCGGTCCCCGCGCACTTCGCGGCGACCAGCTTCAGGGCCACGCTCGAGGATCGCGGCATCACCGTGCTCGGCGGAGTCCGTGTGGTGGACGATCCGGCGGAGTCGGTCGTCGATGGCGGCCTGTCCGCACCGAGCATGGGGCGACGCGGGGCTCGCGTCCTCGCCCGCCACGTGTCCGACCCGTTGAGCGTCTACCTCGCCGTCGTCAACAAGGAGAGCAACAACCTCTTCGCGGAGCTGGTCTTCCGGGCGCTCGGCCGCGCCACGAGTGGCGTGGGCTCGGCCGAGATGAGCGCGGCCGGTGTACGCGCGGCGCTCGAAGAGCTCGGCGTCGACATGGCGGATGTAGTGCAGCTCGACGGGTCGGGGCTCTCGGCGGGGAGTCGCGTGAGCGCCTCCAGCTTCGTGAGTCTCATGGACCGTATGGCCGCGAGCCCGGTGTGGCCCGAGTATTGGGCCTCGCTGCCGGAAGCGGGCAGCCGACGTGAGCTGAGGCGCATGTTCGGCACGCCCGCAGCGGGTAACCTACGTGCAAAGACCGGCACCATCGAGGGCGTCTCGGCCCTGACGGGTGTCGTCCGATCGCTGAGCGGCGAGCGATTGGCGTTCTCACTGCTCGTGAATGGGACGCGCTTCAACTCGCGGGCCAAGGCGGTGGAGAATCGAGTGGGCGCGATCCTGGCGTCGTTCGGACGGGTGTTCACCCCCAATCCGGCGGTGACGTTCGCGGCGGGTCTTTCCGCGCCTGAGCCGGATGCGCCGGCGCGCTATCAGGTGAATCGCGGAGAGAGCCTCGCCACGATCGCGGATCGTCACGGCATCGCGATAGGTGCACTCATGGAGGCCAACCCCGACCTGCCGCCGAACCGACTCGTTGCCGGGCAGTGGATCGACGTTCCCGCCCGGAGAGCTACGCAGGAGTGACCGAGGCGGCGCCGCGGCTCAGCCAGCCCGGCGATCCGGAACCCGCCCGAGGGCCGAGCGCAGCCGCCGCCGAAGCTCTACGGTGGACATCGTCGCGATCGTTCGCTCCGCCGTCCGTTCGCTGTTCCAGCGCACCTCGGGAAGCTCGAGCGCCCCTTGGGCTGCACCGTCGAGCGGCTCGATGACGAGGAAGAGCCGACCCTTGTAATCCGTGCTCTTGGTCTCGTCCAAGCGGGCCGAGGCGCGCCAGCGCCCACCCTCGGCATCGGTGAATTCCCTCATGTGCCCCCGGCTCGTCCGTCGCGAGTAGCGCACCCCGTCAGGCGACGGAGCGACCGCGCTGAAGGGTAAACGGCAGTCTGCAGGCGTCAAGGAATCGATCGAGGACGGGCGGCAGCCCTCCCTGATCTCTGAGCGCGGTTGGCGTCGAGCCCACGTACGACCGAAGCGCGCGACGAAACGCCGCACCGCTCGAGTACTCGAGCTGGCGCGACACGCTCTGTGCGCTGCGACCCGGATCCGTGAGCCAGCGCGCGGCGTGCAGTAGCTTGGCCCACGTGAGCAGGTGACCCGTCGAGGGAAGCCCACAGGTCTTGAGCCGGACGCTGGTGTGCGCGCGTGTCAACCCGAGCGCGTGCGCGAGATCCTCCGTGGCCCAGCCGCGCTGCACGCCGTCGAGGGCGAGCCTCACGGCCCGAAGCTCGCGGGCCGGTACATGGGGGCTCACCGCCCTGGTCACGATCGCATCCGTGCTCGAACCCAGCGCACCCCAGATCGCCCCCACGAGCCGATCGCGCGAGAGCGCGTCGAAAGGAAGGAGCACGAGCCCTCGGATGCCCGCCCGACCGAGGCGGAACAGACAGAGGGGGTCGACCCGCGGCCGCGCCACGAAGACCGTGGCGACGCTCGGGAAACGGCGCCGCAGCTCGCCCATGGCCTCGTCCTCCAACTGACCCGAAAGCGCCCCCGAGTCGACCACCACGGCGGTCGTCGGCCGCTCGCGCACGAGGCGAAGCAGGCCATCCCAGGACCGGGCCGTGGCCACATCCAAGTCGTCGCCCGACGCGTCCCGCATCGCTCGATGCACCTCGGGAGCGCCGGATAGGAGGGTTACCAGCGGCATGATCTTCGAAAAGGGTATACCCGGAACGCAAAGTGATACTACTCGGTCCGGCACCCCCTGGAAAGTTGAGCACCTACCAACTGAGTGCCCCAGGTCCCTATCACACGAGGATCTCTTCGATGAAGACCCTGAGCCGCTTGTTCGTCGTGCTCGCCCTGACCATCGGTACCGCGGCATGCGGCACGTCGATCATGGGCCCCTATACACCGGATCCGGGCGCCTACACGCCCGACCC
>CAZBCN010000023.1:0-30645 GCA_964490285.1 uncultured Gemmatimonas sp.
TCGCGGAGCATGAGCACGAGCTCCTCCGTTCCATCGTCGTGCAGGACGGGCAAGATGCCCGGGGCCTTGCGCGGGTAGCACACCACGTCATCCACCTTGAGGATGAGCGGAGCGGTCGTGCCGTCGAGCTGGGTGCGCCCGGTGCCGATGGCGATCACCGTGCCGAACGCGATGTGCTTGTTCATGATGACCGCGTCCGGAACCACGAGGCCGGCGCGCGTGGAGCGGTGCTCCTCGGCGGGGCGGACGAGGACGCGGTCAGCGAGGGGGGTGTAGCGCATCAGTGAACTCCCCGAAGATGTGTGACGACCTCATCGACCGTAGCGAAGATCGGCGTTTGCCACTCGCCGAGCGGCAAGGCGTGGCTACCGCGCTGCCCCCAGGCGTCGCGTGTGTCAAACATCTTGTACATCAGCTCGGGCTCGCGGATTTCAGGCGCGAGCACGGCGACAGGCTTGTTCGCGCCGCCGAACCACCCGGCTTCGAGATGCGCGCTCATGCCGGACGGCAGCAAGAGAACGCAACAGCTCGCCCACTTCATCGCGTCGAAGTCGCACTTGAATCCTGCCTGAGCGACGGGATGAGCGAGCACGCGACGCATGCGGTCGACGGTGAGGTCGCTCTTTAGCTCCGGATCACACTGCTTCCAGCTGAAGCCCTCGTTTCCGGGCGCGGGGTTCTTGAAGTCGTAGACCTCGGCACCGGACGCGCGAAGCGCCGCGAGGACATCGGCCTGGTACTGGTTACGCCATGATGACGCTAGGTAGATTCTCACCTGAGGAACTCCTGTATCGGTTGTTCGATCGCGTTGGGGTACTTGCGCGCCAGGCTCTTGTAGGCCGGGCCGCGGAGCGTGTAGACGAGCGGGCGCGTGGCATCGTCGAGGCCGGCGGCGGCGCGGAGCGCTGCAGCGATGCCGCGGTCCCGCAGGCCGCCGCGCACGTAGACGAAGTGCACGAGGCGGATCGCCTTCATCGGCGACCACACGATCCACCCGTTAATGGTGCCCTGGTTCCCGGGGTCGCACGCGAGCAGGCACGACACGTTGGGATGGTCGAGGAGCGCATCGATGATGACGCCCGCCTTACCGTCGGTCATGTCCTGCGACGCCTTGCAGAGGGAGCGCGTCCACGTCGAGGCCACGTAGCCCTGGTCCGACGGCTTGGGCTTGCGGATGAGCACGTGCATCGGCACGGCGCCGCGGGTGCATTCGAGCACGGCGGCGGTCATCTCGACTCGTCCTCCCTGTCGATGAACCACTCGGAGCCGTCCTCGATAGCGTTGCGCGCTGCGTCGTCGAACAGCTTCGTAAGCAGCGAGGAGCCGTCCTCCGCCTCGCGGAGAAGCTCGCGCTTTATGTCAGCGGCAAAGCCCTGCGCGTTTCGGATCTCGAACCGCTCATCGGGCCTCCCGGTGCGCTCTGGGAATCCGAGCAGGTCATAGCCATACTCGGAATGGATCGCCGCAAACCCCAGGGTCGAGATACCGATCTCGATCGTGAGCACGCCGCGGTGGACCGATACGCGGAGCGGTTTATCCATGGGCTTCATGGCTTGAGTCCGAACGCCGCGCGCGCCGCGGGCTCCACGTTGATGTGACCGCCGAGGCGCACGCGGAGCGGTTCGTAGTCGCTCGAGAGCGGGCTTGCCGCCTGATCCTTCACGCGCTCCACCTTCGGCGCGAGCACGGCCCACGCCTCATCCTGCGAGCGCCGCGTGCGGATGAACTCCACCGGATCGAAGTCGTCATCATCCGACATGGAAAGCCTCCCGCGCCTGACCCGTCCAGGCAGCACCCGTGTACTTCGCCTCCGCCGCGTGCGTTGGAGCTTCCGCTCCACACCGCCGATAGCGACGTTGAATGAGGGTGGTAGTTGGTGGGCGGGAGATAATCATTCTTCTCCGAAGTCCAGCATGGGCTCCACCTCGGGCACCGCCGAGTGCTCGGGCGGCGGAGGTGGAGCGGGTGCGATCGGCACGTCGATGGCCTTGCGCTCGCCTAGCAGGCGCTCGAGCTCGGGCAGGGGCATCGAGCGCACCGCCTCGTCTGCGATCGCGGCGAGCTCGGCCTCCAGCTCGAGGTCAGACATCGCCGGTTTGTGCTCGGGCTTCATCGCGGCGCGCGCGCGCTGCTCCTTGAGCAAGCCCAGGAGCGCCGTCTGGTACCACCGGAACGTCTCCATCATGTCGCCGGTCGGGACCACGGGCTCCATGATCGGCGTGCCCTGCGCATCCTCGCGCGGCACGACCATCGGCCCCTCCTTCGTGCGGAGGACGTAGTGCGAGACCTGCTCCTCTGGCATCCGCGTGAACCACAGGTCCAGACGCTTGCCGATGCGCTTGCAGAGCAGCATCAGGCGCGCGGTCTCGCGGTCGAGGATGTGCCGGCGGACGCGCACCGAACCAACCTCGGGGACGCGCACCGCCTCGAGGCTCATCTCGCCAGAGCGGCGCGTCACGGCCATGTCCCGACCCTGCTAGTCACCCTTCGTACCTCGCACGGGCGCCGACCGTTGGCAAGTGTTTGTTGACTGGTTCCGAAATCGGCGTGGCCCAAAATGATAAGCGGTCGAAGAACGCCAGTCATCTCCACAGCTTCTGAGATTGGCCCGAGATGATAACGACAACCGATTGCGCTGCGGCGCGTCACCCAGAGAAGAAGCTACTGCGGGTCGGTGACGGGGCTATGGCTTCTGCTCTCGCTCGTGCCACGCCTTCGCGCACTCCGGGCACAGCATCGTCCGGTCGCGGTCGAGCGGCTTCTCTCGCCGCCGGGCCAGCATCTCGTCGAACATATCCGCGGCCTCGATGGCACTCCGGGTCACGCCGACGGGCTTGCGGCAGAGCATCTCGCGGCACGGCCAGTGCGCGATCACGGGCTCGGGCATGCCGCCGAGCTGGGCCTCCTGGCGCCTCCGGATCAGGTCCAGGGACACGATGTCGGCGAGCTTCTTCACGGCTTGCCGTCCTTGCTCGCGGCCAGCCGGTGGGCGATGAGCGACACCACGTCACCCGCCGCGATCGCCCGGTCCGCGGCCGCGCCCTGCAGGGTCGGGCTCTGGTCCTCCGCGGCGTACTGCCGGCCGATCACCTCGTACGCCTCGATGAACCTCGCCCGGTCCGCGGCCTGGTTCTCCGAATTGCATAGGTTTTCCCATCCCATAGCCGCCACGACGCGCGCCACGATGGGGTCTCTGAACTGGAATTCTACACCTGGGCTGCGATAGACGCCCTCGGCGCCGATCGCCCTCAGGACAGAGCCCCAGCCGTCCAGACCCGTCCTGCGCCCTCCAGAACGCAACAGGCTGACCGTGGCGCGAAGATCGGCGACCGATGGCAGAAAGGGCGAGGTCTCGAGCCGCGCGCTCAGGGCTCGATCTGCGAGCTCGTACGGAACATCCGCCAGGAGCCGCGCCCACACCGCGCACATGCCCGGAACGTCCGCCGGCCGAACGCGGTGGTTCGGGATCGCCGCGAGCATCGACGCCACGAGCTTGGTCGCTTCCTGGAGCGTCACGCTTCACCCGCCAACCGGATGGCCACCTGCAGGGCGGTCTCGGGCTCCCTGCGCTGCGCCGGCCGCGCCGAGGCGAACTCCGCCGCCTTGCGCAGCCAGTTCCGCCACGCCGCGTTCCAGTCCACGAACGTGGCCGCCTTCGCCGCCGCCCAGTCCCGGAACCGCGCTAGCTCGAGCTTGGGGTCCACGTTCGGCGGGACCGTGTAGGGCTCGGGCATCCACCCCTCGGGCATTTGGGATGCCTTGCGCCTCGCCTTCGGCTTGGCCGGCGGGGGAGCCGCCGCAGGCGGCCGAGGCGGATTGCCCCACCACTGCGGCTCGGGTCCGGTCATGTCGTCCGAGGCCACCGCGAAGGGGTCGAACCCCTCCCCATCAGAGCCCTGATCCGGAGCCTGAGTACTAGCCGGAGCCAGAGCCGGAGCCAGAGCGCTGGACGGTGCTGGACGCTGGCTGGACGCTGGCTGGCTCGTGCTGGCTCGTGCTGGTCCAGCATCTCCAGCATGTGCTGGACGATTGTTAGCTACCATACGACCAGCCTGATCCCGCGGCGCCGCCGCCGCTCGGGCTCTACCAGCGGCCACCCGCTTGTCCCGAAGGTCTCCGAGCCACTCGATGCGGCCGGACGTTCCCCGGACCCGGAAGCCGCCCTCCACCTCCACGGCAAGGTCCGACTCGAGGAGCAGCCGGGCACCATCCGGGCCCATGCACCCGCGCACCACCGCCGAGGTGACCACGTGTTCCTGGCGATCGGTGCAGACCGACCACAGGTGAACCATGCGGCCGAGGGCTTCGAAGCGGTTGAACCCGCCGAGCTGGGCGAGCAGCTCGATGCGAGGATCCGAGAATGCCTCGGCCTCAACTCTCACAGGGGCGGCCACCCTAGGCCGCCTTCTTCGCGGACTCGAGCCTCCGGTAGAGCGAGCGCCGCGACACGCCGAGGCGCTTCGCCGCCCGAACCTTGTTTCCACCCTCGGCCGCGATCACGTGCCGAACGTAGGCCGCGATCACTTCATCTTCTGTCATGTCGTCTGGTACTGAGAACAGCTGGTGTGCCATAACTGTCATCTAACGACTCGCGTGCGCCCGTGTCAATCACTCGGTGGGCGAAATCGACACGAGGGCTACTCCGCCCACTTGACACTTCTATCGCAAGGCGATACATCTACCTCATGGACAATCACTCCACGCTCCAGCCGATCCCGACGGTCCGCGACGACGAGACCAAGGCCCACCTGATGCGCATGTTCGACGCGGCCCTCGCGCTCACGGCCAGCGTCACGCTCTATGCGCCGAAGGTTCCGCACGCCGCGGACATGCTCAAGCTGTGGGCCGGCGCGCACTACGGCGTGGTCGCGCTCGTCGAACACGTGTTTCCCGGCGTGGACGGCGCGATGCCGCCCTACGTGAACCTCGAGGCGAAGTGCGGCGACTCCACGAAGGGGTACATCTGCATCATCAAGTACCGCGACGCGACGCCCGAGGACATCGAGCGCCACAACGCCACGTGCGAGGCAAAGGAGCGGATCTGATGCTGACCGCCGACACGATCACCGACGAGCAGATCCGCGAGCTAGCCACCATGGAGTGGTCGTCGCACGCCGAGACCTGCAACAACATCCGCGCCGCGGCTCACGCGCTCGGCCACTCCGGCATCTTCGACGGCGTCGATTGCCGGATGTCGCACGGCAACGAAGCGATGCACATCCGTGAGGGCCGCGCCCGCTGCGCCGAGATCCTCAACGCCCGCTCGAAGGAGGCGTAGTAGTCATGCCGCGCCACGACGACGAATACGCGCGCAACGCGATGCGCGACGAGACCGCAGAGTGCGAGCGATCGAAGCGCGAGAGCCACGACCTCCGCGCGTGCAACTGCGACGGATGCGCGCTGCGCCTGTGGTTCGGCGAGCTGCCGCCCGCCTCCACGAAGGAGTCTCGCTGATGTGCGCCCCCGAATGCGCCTGCGCCGAATGCGTGTCGCTGCGCGCGTACCTCAAGGACATGACTCGCAAGGCCAAGCGGTTCAACCCGTGCCGGTACAAGGACTGTGGGCGGTCGGACTGTGACTTCTGCAACCAGCGCGCGGAGTGGGAGCAATGATCGACGCTGCGACGCGCGCGCGCTGGCGCAAGCTGTTCTCCCTCGCCACCGCCGGCCCGTGGGTCCTGGCGCCGATGCGCTCGCCAGCGCGCGGTCTGGAGATCATCGCACCCACCTACGGACGCCCGGTCCGTCTGTGGGGCGAGGACGGCCACACCGAGGACATGGAGCTGACCTCCTACGCTCGCGACGGGTGGCCGCGCACCCTCGACGATCTCGAGGCCACGGAGCGCCGCCTCGACCGCGCCAAGGACGAGCTGGAGACGACGGGCGCCGAGCTGCGCGCCGCCCGCCTCCTGCTCGCCCAGGTCATCGATGAGCGTGACGCGGCCCGCTCGGAGCGCGACTCCGCGGTGATGGCGCGGCGCGCGTCGGACGCCGAGATGTCCGCCGTGACCAAGCACCAGACCGCCTACGCCGCACGTGCGGAGGCCCTGTTCTCCGCGATGCGGCGGTGGAAACGAGACCGCTTTGCGCCCGCGCTCCTGCAAGCGTGGGAGGAGTTCAACAAGCCATGCGCCTAGTCACCTATCTTCTGGCATTGTGGTTCGTCGCGGGGATGTTCTGGCTCGCCATGCTGGCCTGGGATTCTCGCCTGGAGCGCCGCCGCCTGCGCAGGCTTCGCGCAAACCGTGCCGACCTGCGCCGCGCGCTCGGGAGGCGTCCATGACCGTATACCAATGCCACTGCGGGCAGGTTCACGATTCAACACAGGCGCCGTGCCCGCAAATCGTCACGCCGCCCCTTCCGTCGCTCACAGCAGATGAGACTGGACGAGAGATCCGGCGACTGCTGTTTGCGCTGAAGGGCATCGGCGGCCGCGAGACCGATACACTTCGTCGTCGCGCGCTGGCGATTGCCGGGATCTGTTGGCGGTCTCCGGGCGAGATGGCGCCGGAGTGCTGCTGCGAATGGTCGCCCGAGAACCCAATGGGACTCGTTGACGAAGTCGAGAGTATCGGCAACGAGATGGCAGACGCGGTTGAACTGTCAGGGGATCAGCGCATCGCGCGCGAGATCGCCGAGGCCATCGCGGCGTGGCTGGACGCGAAGGCCGCTAAGCTCGAAGCCACGCTCGCCTCGATTCCCGACAACGAACACAACCGCGAACAGCGCGACGAGTTCGGCTGGGGCGCCTCGTACACCAGCGGCGCCGCCGCCGACATCCGCTCCAACGCCTGGCGCCCCTCGCCTGCAACGGACAAGGAGGAGTAGCGTGAGCGACGAGAAGCTGACGGATGAGGAGTTGGCGGCGATGGCGAAGTTCGGCTCCGAGATGGACGGCATTGACGAGTTGTTCGGCAACACGCCGGGAAGCTGCGCGGCGGTCGGCAGTCTTGTTGCGCGCGCCCTCACCGAGCTCCGCGCCCTGCGACAGGCTGCGCTGAGCGAGGAGGACGTGGAGGCGCTGAGGTTCGCAACCAAGGTCGTCGGCGCGTCGGAGTATCTGTTCTCCGATCGCCTGGGCGATCCAAAGGTCAAGGCGCACGTCGAGCGGTGCAAGCAAGCCCTCGCCGTCCTCACCCGCCTCGTGGAACAGAAGCCATGAGCAAATACGGATTCCTCGACGAGCAGGGGCGCGCTCGAAAGCGACTGCGCGAGGTTTGCGTACGCTGTGGTCGCACGTTCGGAGAACACGGCGCCGTGCCACCACACACTATCGGCGATGACTGCGCGGGATTCCGTGCGGCCAAGGAGCAGCACCCATGACCGACATCACCGCCGCGGAACTCGAAACCGCCATCAGGTTCTCTCGCGAGACACTCGACCTTGACGCGGACGTGCGTCGCCACACCGACTCGCGCGTTGTCGGACTCGCGCGTGCGATCCTGAAACTCGCCGCCGAGCGCGAGCAGGCGATGGCCGTGGTGGAGGCGGCGGACAAGTGGCAACGGTGGAACCAGTGCGTAAGCGAGGGAGCTGACCACTGCCCGCAATGCGCTCTTGCCACCGCCCTCGACTCCTACCGCGCCAAGGTGCAGCGGTGACGCCGCTTGCCTACGAGCGGCGCCTCGAGCGCCAGCGCAAGGACGCGAAGAAGCGCCGAGACCGCAGGAGAGCCGAGCGCGCGTGCATCAACAGCGGTCCCGCCTCGCGCATCACCCACGGTCCGCCCGAGGTCGCTGGTCGGTGTCACTACTGCGTGCAAGTCTGGAGGCGGTCAAAGTGAGCGACATACCCCAATGGCTCGTCAACATCTTCGCCCGCGCCGAGTCGTGCGCGCTGGACAACCCAGCGGACCGCGAGCGCCTTGCCATGCTCGTGATGGACGGGCTACCGCTGCAGCGGATGGCCGAGCTCGCCGCGGAGACTGTGCGCCACCAGCTCGGCACGCGGAACATCAAGGTGGATCAGGCCACCGCGCTGGACGTGGCGCGCAACGCGCTGCAGGCCATGCTTGGCGAACTCCACCGCCTACCCGGGGAATCGTGAGCGACGCGCCACCGCGGCGGTTCGTCCCACCGCCGCCGCCCGCACGGCGGTGCAACGTGTGCGGCGTGGTCTCCAACGGGGTCCACTTCGCGAAGGTGTTGGACGTGGTCCCGTGCTCGGGCTCGTGGGCGCGGCGCTAATACTTCACGCCTTTGCAGCGACCATCCCAAGCTTCTGGGATAGGGAAACCGCCGATCTGGAACCCGAGGCCGCCATCGGAGAGGCCCATCTCCTCCATCATCGGCAGCGCGATCTCCTTCCAGACCTGCGAGCCCGGATCGTTGCGGCGGCTCTTGCTGCTCTGGCGGTGGGCGACGAGCACCTTGACCTCCCCGCCGTGCTGCTGGACCTCAGATGCGCACCACCGGATGGTCTGCTTGACCGCCTCGACCTGCGCAGCGGTCACGTCCATCCCTTTCTCGTGAACCGGCGTGCTCGGGTCATCCCACACGGTGGACGGGTCCCCGTGGATGCCTTCGAATAGGCCGTCGATCTCGATACCGATGGTCTTGGCGTTCCAGCCGTTGCCGTGCCAGACGAGGCGCGAGAAGTCGTGGACGTGGACCACGCGGCCCGAGCGGAGCACGCCGAGGTGAGCGCCCAGCGTGTCCCACCGCTCCGGGCGCTCGCCGAGCACGCACGCGGTCTGGTGGAGGCAGATGCCCGTGATCGCCTTCCAGGGGCGTTCGCCGCCGTCCTGGTGGTTCCTGATGGCGTACTGGCGGCGGTCGATGAGGACATCGGGGGGCGGCATTGCTTCTGCGAACATGACCATGCGCGGATGGTAGCACTTGCGGGTGTCATATCGCCATGCGATAGATGTGGCATGGCACGACACAAGATCTTGCACGGGTGCGTCATCACCTGCGACGTCAAGGCGCCCGGGTGCGCCCAGCGGTTCACCACGTACAGCTTCGCCGCGATAGCCCGCAAGCAGGCCAAGGGCGCCGGGTGGTCCAGGGCGAGCGGAAAGAAGTTCCAGGCGGATGCGGAGAACCCGGAGTGCATCCTCGCGCTCGGTACCGTGGACGTCTGTCCGTCCTGCTTCGCCACCGCGCCGCGGTACGTGAAGCCGAAGAAGGAGAAGAAAGCGAAGGTGGCCGCATGATCGACAAGAACAAGACCACCGCCGCGGTGTGCTGCGACTTCCCGAAGTGCTCGGCGAGGTTCTCTACCTACTCGGACTCGAGCGTGGCCCGCGACCAGGCCGCGAAGGAGGGATGGGCGCGGGTCAGTGGCAGGACCATCCGCGATGCGAAGGGTGTGGCCCTGTCCTCCAAGCTCGTGGACCTCTGCCCGGAGCACAAGCCGAGACCCCGCATGGTGGGGCCTTGACAGTTCTATCGCGCGGCGATAGTCTGTGCGTATGCCTCGCATCAAGCACGGAATGCATCAGACGCGGACCTACAAGTCCTGGAACAGCATGCTCAACAGGGTTCGGTGCCGTAACGCGCCGGACTACGCCCGGTATGGCGGGCGCGGCATCCGGGTGTGTGACCGTTGGCTTGCCTTCGCCAACTTCCTCGCCGACATGGGCGAGCGTCCCGATGGGATGAGCCTCGACCGCATCGACAACGACGGGGACTACACCCCGGAGAACTGTCGGTGGGCATCCAGCAAGGAGCAGACTCACAACAGCCGCACGACCAAGGTCAACGGCGTCGGGGTGGCCATCATGAGGCACCTCAAGCGCCGCGGGCAGCGCACCGATGACATCGCCCATGCGTTCGGCCTCGCCAAGTCCACCACCTACGCCATCCTTGCTGGCACCCAGAGGTCGCTGTGAGCGGCCTTGTCGTCCATGTAGACCAGGAGCGCGCTCCTGGTGTGCTCGGCGCCAGCGACGCACCCGCGGCCCTCGGGCTCTCGCGCTACGTCTCCCCTCTCACGGTCTGTAAGCGCCTTCGCGGCGAGCTGATCGACGAGGAGACCCCGGAGGCCGTCAAGGAGGCGGCGGAGTTCGGCCAGCTCCTCGAGCCCATCGTGCGAGGCCGGTACGCCCTCCAGCGCGAGCGCGCGATCGTGGTGCCGGTCGCCTCGCGCGTCATGGACGGGTGGCTCCGGGCCACGAGCGACGGGTACGTGCTCAAGCCCAGTAAGATCGACGTCGGGACCTACGAGGAGAACCCCGAGGACCCGACCGACCAGGACGACATCGACGGGCTCCTCCAGGTCAAGTGCCGGTCCGCGTTCCAGCGCGACGAGTGGGAGGGCGGAACGCCCGCCGCCGAGGAGGTCCAGTGCCGCGTCGAGATGGCGGTGTGCGGCCTGCCCTGGAATGACTGCGCCGTGCTGCTCGGCGGCAACCGGATGCTCGTGCATCGCATCGAGCGCGACCTCGCACTCGAGGATCGCATCCTCACGGACCTGCGAGCGTTCTCCCAGCTCGTGAAGGAGGGCCGCGAGCCATCGCCCGACCACACCGCGGCCTGGCGCCAGCACGTGAGCGAGAAGATGCGCAAGACCGCCGTCGAGCTCCAGGCCGACGAGGAGACCGCCGAGTTGGTCAAGTACTGGCTCGAGCAGAAGCGCAAGGCGAGCAAGGCGGACGACGAGGCCAAGGCGGCGCTGAATGACCTCCTGCTCCGCCTGTCTGCCGCGGGCGCCACGCGCATCGTGCTGCCCGATGGCACGAAGATTCCGGCCTACAAGGTCGGGGGGCGGACCGACTACAAGGCATACGCAGCCGCTCACCTGCCGTGTACGACCGCGGACCTTGCGCCGTACAAGCGCGAGGGCACCACGTGGACCCTGCGGGCGCCCGGCGGGGATGAGGAGTAGGCGATGAAGAAACCGAGAGACCAACGAACCGTCCGCGGCATTCGCGGAGACCGCGTTACCGTCACGCTCACGCCGGACCCGCTCGATGAAGCCCTGGGACTCCCGCCAGTTCCGCTGCTTCACGTGTCCGCCGTGGACGGCTGCGGCGATAGCTGCTCTACGGACGGAACTGGCAAGAATGCCAACGTGGTGGCCGTACTCACTCTCGCCGGGGCGAGGACGCTGCACTCCGCACTCGGTGCCATCCTTGCCCGCCACCGCAAGCGTCGCTCTTGACACTTCTATCGCAACACGATAGGTAACCACATGGCCAAGTCCACTCCCTACACGCAATCCGGTCAGGCGCTCCAACGCCAGGCCGACAACTCGCCGGGCGAGCAGCTCAACCGGCACAAGCTGTTCCTCGAAGCGCGCATGAACCAGCTCACGAAGTGGGTGCGCCAGGGCGTGGCCCCCGAGGCACTCGTTCGGTTCACCCTGATGGACATGTCCCGCACGCCCAAGCTCCGCGAGTGCACGCCGCAGAGCATCTACCTCGGACTCCTGGCGTGCGCGGTAACCGGCCTCGAGCCCGGCGCCCTCAAGGGAGAGGCGTACCTCGTCCCGTTCCGTAACAACCGCGCTGGCATCACGGAGGCTACGTTTATCCCGGGATGGCGCGGCCTCGTGAAGCAGGCGCGGCGCTCGCGCGAGGTGATCGGAATCGTCGCCAACGTCGTGCGCGCTGGTGACGCGTTCGACATCGATCTCGGCACCGCGAATACCATCATGCACAAGCCCTGCATCCCACTCGGCGAAGGGGATAACGAGAACTCCGGCGATGTGATCGGCGCCTACGCTATCGCTACGCTCGCGAACGGCCACCGGGAGATCGAGTGGATGGGTCGCCGCGACCTGGACAAGATCCGCGCAATCGGCGAGCGGAAGGGCTCCGACGCTTGGAAGGAGTGGCCGGATCAGATGGCCCGCAAGAGCCCTATCCGCCGGCTCGCCAAGCGCCTCCCGCTCGGGTCGGACTACTACGTGGCTCTCGCGCTCGAGCAGGCCACCGACGAGGACCGCTCCCAGGTGGAGGTCCTCGACATCGAGACCGGCGGCGAGGCCACGCGATCCACGGACCAGGCGGGCGCCGCGCCGCAGAGCTACGAGGACAAGGAAGCGGAGGAGGCCGAGCGCGCCCTCTCTGCGAAGGAGAACGCCGATGGCTGACTATCACAGGATCCTCCCGTGCGCGGCCTCTCAGAAGTCCCCGAGCAAGGAGGACAAGGGTTGGCGCCTGCGACTGAGCCGCGAGGACGGGGAAAGCGCCCATCTCGTGGAGGAGCAGGTACTCCCCGAGCGCGTCATGCGCCCCGACGCCAACCGGATCCTTGCGTCCCTAGGCGAGATGTGGCTTACGACCGATGAGGTTCGCTGGCTTCGCGATGTACTCGCCGAACTTCATCCGATCATGGAGAAGCAGGACGCCGATGATCAGGCAAGGATCGACGCCCGCCGCACTGCGCGCGCGAAGGAGAACGAGCATGGGTAACCGCACCGCACGTCCGCCGCACCGACCCCGCTCGAAGGCCACCGGCCCATTCAGCAAGTGGATCGAAACCCTTCGCGACAAGAGCGGCGCTCGCCTGACCTATCCGAAGGTCGCCGAGCTGCTCGGGTGCTCGGTCCAGACCGTGAGTAACCTCAGGATGAAACACACCCTGCCCGGCCGCGACCTGGCGAACAGGATCGCCGAGGCAAGCAATGGAGCTGTCCCCAGTTCGTCGTGGGGCGAGCCCGCGAGGAGAGCCAAGCGTGTGGGATGATCCTCGACTCCCGCCGCGCTTTTGGAGCAAGGTCGTTCCGGAGCCTAACACCGGATGCTGGCTCTGGACCGCCAATCACAACAACTCCCGCTATGGGATGTTCGGCGTCGGCGGTCGCGGTAAGGGGCTGGAACTCGCACACCGACGCGCGTACGAGTCTCTCGTGGGGCCGATACCGGACGGCCTCCAAATCGACCACCGATGCAACCAACGGTCGTGCGTCAATCCTGACCACCTCCGTGCTGTGACGTGTTCGGAGAACCTCCGTCGCATCTGGACGAAGGGATGCAAGGCTGGCCATCCGTGGACGGCCGAGAGCGAGTACCGACACCCAGTAACAGGTCGTCGCATGTGCCGGCTCTGTTGTCGCCGTCGGGATCGCATTCGGCGCCCGCGTGGTTCCGGGCGCGCCGGTCGGAAGCCCAAGGGGTCGCCATGAGCATGACCCACACGCTCCACTGCGACGCTCCCGCCTGCGCGGGCTCGTTCACCTCGCAGCCGCTCCCCGAGCCCGACGCGCGCCGCGAGGCCGCCGAGGCCGGGTGGGTCCAGGTCTACACGGAGACCCCGTGCGGGCCGCGGCGCCGCGACTTCTGCCCGGGGCACGGGCGTGCGCTGCTGACCGGTGCCGGGCTCTAGGTCTGGAACCTGAGCCGGAGCGCCTCGTCCGCCGTCGCATCGTTCGCGGCGAGGTGAGCGCGGACGCCATCGAGCGCCGTGGCCACGTCGGTCTCCGTGATGGTGCCCGAGCTCGCCTTGTGGACCGTGTCGAACAGCTCGCGCGCGAGGGCGAGGTTGCTCGGGTTGGCGTGCTCGAGCAGGACCCCGAGCACCTTGAGCGCGTCCGTGATGATCGTGTTCATGGTGTCCCCTGGAGGTCGGCGAGCGCCTTGGCGGCGGCCTGGGCGAAGATGATGGCGTTGGTCTTGTCGGCCTTGAGGAGCGCTGCGGCGGCGATCGCGCGGTATGCCTGCTCCACGGCGGCCATGGCTGCGGTGCGCCGCGCGCGGTACGCGCCGAGCTTGGCCTGGCCATCGGCCTCGGATGTCGCCTTGGCCACGATCTCGAGCTGGTGGGCCTTGTCCCAGGCGGTGAACCCGTCGGACGCGGCGGTAAGCGAGACCATGGCGACCTTGAGCGGGCTCGGCGGGTGCGCGCACCCCGGGGCGGAGAACGCGAGCGCGACGAGGAGGACGAGCGCCCTCACGACTTGGCCTTCGTGCGCATGACGGTGTAGCCCATCGAGGTGAGCATCAGGGCGACCACCATCGCCAGCTTCATCTGCCAGCCGTCGGTCGGGATCACGTCCGCGGCGTAGAGCGCCGACAGGAACCAGGCCGCTTTCTGGACCCAGAATTCCGAGGTGTGAACCCCCGGCTTGGTCGTGGCGCTCGCGCTCGTGACGTTCCCGGTCGGCGAGGTCGCCACCGTGGCGGTGGTGGATGGTTCGGCTTCTTCCATGGCCCGAGCCTACCTCACCCGCCGTGCAGGATGGCCACGATCTTGACGCCTGCTCCGATGCCCGTTCCGGCGAGGGCGATGATACCCAGGATGATCTTGGCCCTCAGGGTGAGCTTGGTCCGGGGGATCTTCGCGGTCTCCACGCGGATCTTCTCGTCGCTCTGGAACGCGAGGCGGCGGCGCTCCTTCTGCTCGGCGCGCTCGTCGTCGATGCTCTTGCGGATGTGCTCGAGCGTGATGGTCTGGGCGGTGTTGGAGATCTGGAGCGCCTTGACGTCCCGCGCCACCTCGGAGATGCGTCCGTGGAGCTGGCGGGTGTCGATCTCCTGCGTCTCCGCGACGTGGCGAATCTCCCGGCGGAGCGAGAGCACCTGAGCGCCCGTGGTCTCGTCCTCCACGATCGGAGGAAGCATCGAGCGTTTGGGTCGTCCTCTGTCGTGCTCGTCGGTCATCGCGAACTCCTAGGCGATGGTCACGTTGCGGAGGGAGACGACGTACCAGAGCTGATTGGTCTCGGACCACGTGAGCGTGATGGACGCGGGTGCCGTATGCGGGAAGGTCATGGTGGTCCCGGCCTCGGAATCGTCGAGCGTTGCGCAGGTGACCGCCGTGGTTGCGGTCGCCGCACCCGACTCCAGGATGATCTGAATGGAGTGCCCCTCGGTCGTGCCTGCCGCGAGGGAGAACGTGGACCCGCCCTCCCCGGTGATGTTCGCGATGATGGCGGTCGTGTCCCCGGGATCGATGGCGTTGGCGCCAGCGTCCGAGTAATACCCGACCTGATACGAGATGCCCGCGGTCCCGGCGGTGGACGAGTCCGTGAGCAGCCCGAGCCCAGCGAGGCCCGTGAGCGCCGAGGCTAGCGCTGCGTTGCCGTTGCGCGAGCCGGTCACCTCTGGCTTGGTCGTCGGAGTCGCGGAGAAGAAACCAGCGTTCGTTCCGGTGTGCCAGAAGTCAGACTCGCTCTTGAGCGTCCCGCCGCGAAAGATGCCGGAGAACTCGTTCCCGACGTCCCCGGGGTCGGGGGCGAACTTGGTCAGGTTGCCATGGCCGGCGTACCCGACCACGCCGATCATGGTCCCGGTGGCGTTATTGCTCGCCTGGCCAAACACGCCGTAGTTGATGGACCCAGCGAGCGACGAGTGCGCCCATCCGAGCGAGCCGATCGCGATGTCGGGCGTCCCGGTGGCGTTCCCGAACAGGCCCCATCCCTCGAGCGTGTCGGAGCCGGCCGACTTGCTGCCGGAGAACTGGCTCCAGATTCCGTACTGCTGGAGGTTGGAGCCAGTGCTGCCCGCGTCGTACGTTCCGTTATTGAGCGCAAAGATCGCCGCCCCGTTATTGTCGGTCTGGCCGGCCGCCGCCTTGCGCGCGGTGATGGTGATCTGCTCGGATGCGCCAGCGAGGTCGATGTAGGGCGCCATGTCGATGGTGACCACGCCCGTATCGCCGCCGCCGTCGAGGTTCACGCCCGCGACGATCTCCGTGATGTCCCCGATGGTGCCGCCGGAGGTGAGCGCGTCGATGATCTCGTTGATCTTGGAGACGAAGTCCGCGAGGAGCTCATTGCCATCGTGCGCGTGACCATCCGCGCTCTGCTGGAGGTACAGGTTCGTATCGAGGTGGGCAGGGATGGTCATGGTTCACCCGTCGGTATGCAGGTCTGGCGCGTCTCGACACACGAGAGCGTGCAGTGGCAATCGTACCCCGTCCGCGCCGTCACGCGCGCCCACTCGTCCTCTGGTGTCTCGTCGGGGCGCACGCAGAGTTGGAGAAAGATGTCCGCGCCAACGCCGTGGCACGAGTAGACGTGCGGGCGCTCTGGAGGGGCCTCGGTGTAGAGGCACGAGACCAGGGCGAGGAGTGCGAGTCGCTTCACGTCTACACGGTATAATTCAGGATCCGGGCGGCGCCGCTCGGTCCATCGGATCCATTGGCCGCCCCTACGCCGCCGGCCGTGCCGCCAGTCCCGCCGGCGGCAGACCAGGCATAGGATGCCGGCGCGCCGTTCTTCCGAAGGAAGACTAGGAGGCCGCCGCTACCGCCTCCGCCTCCGCCTCCGTTTGCAGCGCCGTTTGAAAACCCGTTGCCCCCGTTTCCGCCTAGGCACTGGAGCGTGATTCCTCCGATGAGTCCTCCGCCAGCCCTGATGATGAGTACAGCTCCAGCAGATCCGCCGCCGCCTCCGCCCGCTGCCGCGCCACCGCCGCCGCCACTTCCGGACGTCGAGTACTGATTCGCTGCCGATGCGCCGCTCGCCGGAAAGCAATACGTGATCGGATTCGCCTTTGCGAATCCCGGAACATCCCGGGAGATGGTCGCAGCCGATGACCCCCCTGCGCTCGCCGTCCCTGCGCCACCGTTGCCGCCGTCGCTCTTGATGAGCGAATCAGCAAAGGTGAACCCCCCCGCTCCGGTCGATGTCCCCGGGGTGGCGCCGAACCCACCATCGCCGCCCGCCTGCGCGAAGGCAGGCATGGCCCCGATGTTCGAAATGACAGCCCCGGCCCCGCCCGCCCCGATCGTTCCGTTGGATCCGTTCGGTGCAACCCGCCGAATGATTGCAGTGGAGTCATCCCCGGAAATGGCGCCGATCGCACAGATGACACCGCACCGCGTGAGATCCAAGGTGACGCCAGACCGAACGCGGATCGTGGTGGCGTTGAGTAGGCGACCACACGTGTACACGTTGGCGACCGGGGCAATCCCCAGAATGGTGGTCGCCCCATCGAAATCGAGGGCCCCATCTGACCCGTTTCCGAATAGCAACCCATCCATGCTTGATGGGTAGCCGCCCGCTCCATTTCCGCCAATAAGCGCGCCGATCCCCATGGCTAGGCCTTCCCGTGCGCGTTGACGCGCACCTTTCCGCCGGTCGTGATCACCGCCTTGATGCGGTACCGCTTCGCTCCGCTCGCGATGAGGTCAACGAACGCCGCGCCCACGCCCGCGGTCTTCGTCATGGTCGCGTTGGTCACGCTCCACCCGGTCCCCACGGTTGGGATGTACGCGGTGGACGGGTCAAGCTTGACCCACGCGCCGACGGTGGCCGTGTCCCAGTCCGTGATGTTGCCGCTCCCGCCTTGGATCGCGTCGCGCGGCATGTTCGACACCTCCAGCGTGAATGTCCCGGCGATCGTTGCATCGGTCAGGATGTGAACGCCCGAGACCGTGGAGTCATCGCCTCCGAGCGGGAAAAGGTACGTGTCCACGCCGAGGGTGACGTAGCCGTCCGCGTCCACCTCCTGGCGCGCGCCGTCGTCCTCGTCGAGCGCGAAACAATCTCCGGTGCCGGTTCGTCTCTGCTGGCTCATGGTCTCGTAGTCCTCGCGCTAGGGTCGGTTCTGCTGGCCGATCGTACATCGGCCGAGAGGCTGGGTGTAGGCGGTTGCATCGGCGGCGCCATCGCGCTCGGGTTCGCCGAGCCCGGTGCGCCCTTGTACGACTGCTGGAGGAAGGCGGCCATCTCCGGCTGCTGCGAGCCGTCGAGCGGGAGCCCGAACAGCATGGAGAGCTGCAGGCGGCGAGCGTACGGGAGCGTGCGCGCGGTGCCGTCGGTAACCTTGTCCAAGAGCCGCATTTGCGCCTCCTGGTAGAGCCGCGGATACACCTGCTTGAGTGTCTCTGCGGCCTCCATCGACACAAGGCCACCGCTCGCCGCGGTCTCGAGCACGCTCGCCGGATCTTCGGCGGCGGCGATGCGGCGCGTCCAGCTCGCGAGCGCGGGCTTGTTCGGCGTCCACTCGGTGGCGCCCGTGAGGAGCCCTGGAGGCTGGTCGGCCTTGGGCATGGTCTCGTGGAGGTAGGCGAGCTTTCGCTCCTTGGCGGCCACGATGGCGTCCAAGATCTCAGGATTCGTGGTGCGCACCTTGTCCCGCACCGCCGCGCGTACCGCGCCGGGCTGCATCGCCGCGGTGAGCTCGTCCGCGCGCGCGTGGTAGAGCGCCGCGAGGTCCGTGCTCTTGGCCTTCGGGGGAGGCGCCTTGCCGGCCGCGCGCGCGTCGAAAAGCTGCGTCCCGAGGATGGCAGCAACGCCGCCCACCTTCGGCGTTGCGCGCGAGACCGCCTTGGAGCTCGTGTCCAACAGCTTATCCACAGCTTGGTAGATGCGCTGTTTCGTCTGCGCGGCCTTGCTGGCGATCGTAGTCTCCGCCGTCTGCGCGACCTTTCCGCCGAACCGGCCGAACGCCTTCCCGAGCACGCGCGCCTTGAGGTACATCGACAGGAGAGGACCCACCGCGGGAATGTCCTTGGGGTCCGGGAGAGGGACCCCCATCATGTGGAGGGCCTGCCAGACGTCGCCTGCGCCTTGGAGCGCGCCGAGCGCGGAGGTCCCCTTGCCAGGGAGCGCCGTGGCCGTCGGGAGGCTCACGAGGGCCGTGGCCTTGTCGATGTCCTCGGCCGCGTTCGCCGCCGCTCGGGCCACGTGGTCCTCCGAGGTCGCCTGGGCGGTCCTGAGGGCCTGGGCCCTCTCCTGCGCCGAGACAGGCGCGCGGGGTCCGAGGGTCTCCGTAATGTCCGCCGAGGCGGCCTCGTATCGGCTGAGGGCCGGCGCAGTGTCGGCGATGTCGGCGTGAACGTCGGGGACCTTCGCCTTGATGGCATCGGCCACCTTGTCCTCCACCGACACGGGAACCTCGCCGGTCACCTCGTCCGCGATCTTCCCTGCGCGGCGCCGCGCGAACATCTCGTCAATCGCCGCGCGCTCCTCGGGCTGCACCTTCGCATTGATGCGCGCATCCGCCGCGGCGCGCTCCTCCTCGGAGCCGCGGAACTTGTACTCGCGACCGCGCGCGAGCGCCACGTTGCCCTCGCCCTCGGGGACCGCCTCGTAGTACCCGCTCTGCTTGGGGCGCACCTTGTCCGCCCAGGCGCGCGCGCCCTCGGAGCGTTCGAACTTGGACACCGCGCTCTGCTTGCCGCCGTACTTCCCGAGCCACTCATCGACGACGGAGCGCGAGGCATTCATCTCGTCCACAGCGGCCACGAGCTTGGCCGCCTCCGGGTCAACCTTCGCGACGGCGCGTGCGACCTGCTCCTCGATGGTGGAGGCGGTGCGCGCCGCGCGCGCGGACTCGCCGATCTGAGAGAGCGCCTGGCCGGCGTCGAGCGCTTGCTTCGTGCCGCGGAGCTGTTGTTCGAGGGAGGTGATTGCATCGGCGGGCGCCTGTCCGCCGGCCTTGAGTGCGCGCCACTCCTCGCCGAGGCGCTTCATCGCCCCGGCGTGGCCGCCCTCGGACTTCATATACTCGCCCATCTTCCCGCGGGTGAACTCACGCCACGTGGTAGGCTCTTGGGTGGCGGCGCTCGTCGAGCTCGCCTCGGGGACTACCCCACCTGCCTCGGGTGCAGGTGCTCCGGGCGCCGCTGCTTCCTCCTCGCCCATTGCGCGGCGGGTCTTGCGTGGCGCCTTGGCCGCTTCGAGCTGCTCCTTCGCCTTCGCCGCCTTCACCTCGGCGGCCTCTGCGCGATACGTCGCGGTCTCGAGCCGCGCGGCGTCGGTGCGCGCCTTGATAGAGGCCATCTCCTCGGCGAACTTCGGGTCACGGAACGCGCGCTCCGTGGCGATCTCACCGATGCGCTCGCGCGCGGCGGTCTCGAGGGTGTGACCGTCCTCGACGGCGCGGCCGATCTCGTCCGCGGCCTGGCGCTCCACCTTGGCCACGTTCTCCGCGGTCATCTCGACCTTGGGGAACAGGCGCCGCGCCGCCATGAGGCCACCCGCGGCGAGGGTGAGCCCGGCACCCGCGCCGCCGGCCCAGAGCGCGCCGTGACCAACCGCGCCCGCGAACCCCTCGGCGGATAGCTCCTTGTCGCCGAGCGCCACGTCGGAGACATAGGACCCGGCGCTCTGGAGTCCGCCCTCGACGGCGGTCCCCGCGCCCGTGTATCCGACGCGAGCAGCGAGGCCCGCGCCTTCGCCGAGGCCGGCGATCTCCGAGGCCGCACGAGACGCGAGGCCGCCCGGGAGGTACTTCGCGACACTGGCGACGCCCGGAAGAAACGGAGCCGCAGCGCCGACGAGCGAGCCGGCCACGTGGGCTCCCGGGTTCACCTCGCGGTAGGCGGTGAGGTCCTCGCCGCCGCCGAGCTCGGCGATGAGCGCATCGGTGGCTCCGAGCGTCGCGGTCCCAAGAGCCGAAGTGACGCCCGTGGCGATCTTGCCCGAGACCCCGCCGTAGGTCTCCTCCTTCGCGATGTCGGAGACGCGCTGCGTCCGCTCGGCGCCGGTCTCCGCGTGGAACCCCTGATCGATCGCGCCCGCGGCCTGCTCCACGGGCACCTCGATCACTCGGGTCCCGTCCGGGGATACGAGTCTGATCGTATCGCCCACGGTCTACTTCGCCTTCTTCGCGGGAGGCGGCGCCGCGATCGTATCCTTCGCCGTCGCGCGCACGCTGGGCGCCGCGGACTCCTCGGTGGGAGCCGCGCCGGCCGCGACTAGCGCGTTGATCGCCCGCTGGCGTAGCTCCTCGGTCTGTCCGCTCTGCGCCACCTGGGTGAGGGCGAGCCGCGCATTGATGCGCGCCTGCGGCGTCCCCGATGTCATCGAGCGCTCCAGGTTTCCGAGGAGGATCTCCTGGTCGGGAGTGATGCCCTTGAGCTTCCCCACCGCCTTGAGCTCGGCGGTGGTGTCCTTGCCCATCCTGCGCGCCTGCTCGTAGGCTGCGATCGCATCCTGCTCTGCGGTGCTCGATCCGCTGGGCTTGGAGATCGCCGCCTTGAGCGTCGCGTCCTCGGCGGTGAGGCCGGGCGCCCTCGCGTCCGCGAGCTTGGGAAACACCACGCGCGGCCCGCTGTACTGGTTTGCCTGGAGGTTGGAGTTCAGGCGCGACTCCACATTGTTGCGCGCCTCCTCGATGCCGGCGGTCTTGTCGCGGAACGAGGTGGCATCGCCCGCGCCGAGGGCGTCATCCATCAGCGTGATGTCCGACTCGGAGAGCGCGCCGAGCTTGTTCGTGTCCTTGCTGATGAGCTTGAGCTGGCCCCACGCGGTCTTTAGCTGCTGGAACTCGTCGGAGTTCGCGAGCGAAGACTCGCCGCCGACACGATCTCGGATCGCGAGCACGCGGTCCATGATGCGCGTGGCCTCGGCGGTGCCCGCCATCTGATCGGCGATCTTCGCGGCCTCGGTGGCGTTGCGCGCGTGGAACGTGGTCCCGTCCGCGTTCGTGAGCGCGCCGCCGCGATCGACGAGCGGCGTACCCGTGTCGTCGGTCATCACCTGGCCGTTGGCGTCCTTGCGGATCTTGGGCGGAGCGCCCACACCCAGCTCCACGTCCTTTTCCGCCGCATCGCGGAGCGCCTTCGCCTGTACCGCCTGGCCCGCCTGCTCGAGCTTTGCCGCCTCGATGAGCTGGTCGTTCTTGCGGAGCTTGAGGTTCTCCTGGAACTCGTACTTGCCCTGGGCGAGCTGCGCGTAGCTCACGCCGATGCGCGAGCGCTCGTTCGCCACCTGCTGGCGTTGCATGTCGCGTCCGAACCGCGCCTCCGCGGCGCCGCCGAGGATCTTCTGGGCCTCGATGCGAAGCTGCGCGCTCGCGTCCATCATGCGCGCCTTGGCCTGCGGAGCAGCGTACTTCGCCGCCGTGGCCTCCATCTGGTCCGCGGTGCGCTTGTACTCCTCGGCGAGCTTGAGCGCTCCGGCCTCCCTCAGATCGTTGGTTTGCTGGCGGTACAGGTCGATCGAGTTGCGCTTGCGGTCCGCCACCCGGCCGAGCTGATCGCGATCGCGCACCTGCGCGTCCACGTCATCCTTGATGGCGTTCATGATGAGCGCCAGTGCCGGATTGGTCCCGCTCTTGTGCTGGAGCGCCTCCCCGATGCCGGCGAGGAGAACGGAGAATCCGGCGAGCACCTTACGACCGGTGGATAGGCTGTTCCACCGTCGGTTGTCGTCCACCTTGTATGCCGCCTCGGCGTCCACCGCCTTCTCGTAGGCGGCGGTGCGATCGGCCATCCCCTTCGCGCGCTCCTCGGCGAGCTTTGCCTGTCGCTCGCGCTCGGCCTGCGCGTTCGCGGCGCCCTCCTCGCGGATGCGCGCCTGCTCCTCGAGCTGCGCCTGCTCGGCGGCGTTCTGCTGGTCGAGCGCCTGCGCCTTGCCCTCCATGGCCTGGAGGGTGCCCTGGGTCGCCTGCTCGATCTGACCTTCGGGCGAGGCTGCATAGGCTGCCTGCGCGGCGTCCTGCTTGGCCTTCTTCTTCTGGAACGGAACATCGCCGCTCACACGCGCGCCCGCCGCCGCGCCGCCCATCGGGCTCATCGCCGGGAGGCTGGCGATCTGCGGCGCAGTGAAGTCCACCGGGGCGAGGTCTCCCGCGGGCGGCGGCGGTGCCGGCGGAGCGAACTGCGGAGCCCCCGGCGCGCCCGCGAGCGAGATGTCCACGGGCGGCGGAACCGGCGCGGCCATAGACGGAGGAGCGATCCCGTCCGGGACGTAGATCGGGCCCACCGCTGTTTGGATCATCCCCATGAGCTAGATGGCGCCCGCCGCGATGCCCTGGCCCACACCCGAGAGCAGCGGTCCGAGGATACCCTGCTGCTGGCTCTGCGCCTGGTACAGCCCGAGCTTGGCGCGGAGGGTCTCCGCGTCCATCCCGGTGAGCTGCTGCAGCATGTTCATGTAGAGCTGATCGTTCATGGCGTTCTGCTGGGACTGGAGCTGCGCGTTCTGCCCGGCGAGCTGGAGGTCTTGGCCGCGCCCCTGCCCGGTGAGCTGCGCGAGCAGTCCTTGCGCGGCGGTCTGGTCGCCGAGCGCCGCCTGCTGCGCCATGCCCGCGCCCGCGAGGCCGATGCCGGCGGTGTTGCGCGCGGCCTGACGACCGGCGAGGAGCGCGTTGCCGCCGCGCGCCATCCGCGCCATGGCTTGCTGCTGCGCCATCGCGTTCGCGACCTGGCGCTGAGCGGCGAGCTCGCCCGCGCCCTGGGCGTGGCCGGAGGCGATGTTCTGGAGCTGCCCGGCCTGTCCGATCTGCATCCCGCGAAACTGGTCCTGCGGGCCGGCGTTGAGCTGCGGGGCGCCGCGCGTCTCCGCGATGTGGAACCCCTGATCGATCTTGGGACCGATGTCAGCCCAGTGTTCGAACCCGGCGGACGGAGGCTTGGCGTTCATGCCGCCGAGGAGCACGTTCCAGATCTGGGAGGCGTTGCCGCTCCCGCTGCCCGTCCCCCGACCGGACATGTTGTTCACGGAGGTATTGGCCGCCTGCTGCGCCGCGGGGTTTCCGTTGAGCCAATTCTGGAACTGTGGTCCGTAGGGCATGGCCTAACCTCTCCGTGCCGCGCCTACCATGGCGCGTGGCCCGAGCATACCACCCGTGAGCAGCAACTCCGATAGTTCGAAGCTGGCCCCGAAGTCGGCATCGTCCTCCACGTCGGTGAACTCGAAGGCGATGGCCTGACACCGCTTGTTCAGGTGGAACTCCCGCTGATACACCGTCGAGTCGCCGAGCGTCCCGCCGTAGTACCCATCCCCATAGTTCCCGTCACCGTAGCGGGAGGGGTTCCAGTTCGCGTTGACGTTCGCCTCGAGCGGCGCCGCGTAGGCGTCCTGGTAGTCGATGCGGTAGCGCAGGCGGAGCGTGTGGGCGCTCTTGTACGCGCCGAGCACGAGGGCATGCCAGATGCGCGCCCAGCCCTGGCGGTACTGCGCGGGCGAGAGCCACGCCGTTTCGATCTTCATCGGGATGTGCGAATTGTCGTCGGCGTAGAGGCCCGGGGTCTCCTTGAACACGCGCCCGTCGGTGCGGACGTAGTAGTAGAGCCCGCCGCGCACGACGGCATCGTAGCCTTCGTGGTTCGTGTACTTCCCCCACTGCCCGCGCTCGTAGTCCCAGAGGAGCGTGTAGCCGGAGGCGGTGAGGAAAAGGATCTGATGCCGATCCGGGAGTAGCGTCGCGCGCGCCACCACCTGATCGTTGAGCGCGTAGACCGCGGAGCCGATGTCCTGGACGTTGCGCTGGCGGTCAAGGAGCTTGATGCCCTTGGACGACTGGAACGCGATTCCCTCGGGGCTCTGGCAAATGCTCGTGGGGCTCGAGCAGCCCACGTCACCCGTGACGAGCTCCACCGGGGAGAACGCGTTCGGCGTGGCGAGGCCGCCGTCCGCGTCGGGACCCGGCCCGCCGAACACCATCACCGCGGTGGCCTTGAACGGGTATACCGCGTCATCCATCGCGCCGAGCGCCACGACCGGACCGCCGTACGGGTCGCACCGCATCGAGAGCGCCACCGATGTCTCCATCGCGGTGTCGTCCTCGCGTTGCTGCGAGTATCGCACCATGAGCGGATCGCTCGGGTCGGTCCAGAACAGCCGTCCCTTGCCGCCTGCGATGGCGTTGCCCGAGCACGGAGCCGGGTCATTGGAGAGGATGCCACCGTTCGTGTAGAGCGGCGTGCGCTGCTTGAGGTCCGCGTCCACGAGGATATCGAGGAACGTGATCGTGTCCGTCGTCGGGTCGTTCTGCACGTAGCAGTTCGCGCCTGACTGGTCGGACGGATCGAGCCCCGTGACCCGGAAGTACGGGATCGAATCCGGGTCCCCGGTCTGGTTCGCCTCCGAGCGGTACACGCTGATCCGGACCCGCTCCTTGAACGTGAGCCGGTACGTCGGAAGCGTGCAGGTCACCGCGTTGGTTCCGCCGCCTCCGACGGTCACCGTGATGGGTACCGCCACCGCGCCGCGGGTTTCCTCGCCAAGCGCGTCCACGTGCTCGTACACCGCCACGTAGTTGTAGTCACCCGCGGCGATCGCGCCCGAGCCATCCACGCTCGCTACCGCCCAAGCCGCCGCTCCGTCGGCCGTGTCCGGGGCGGTGAACATCTGCGCCTCCGTCCACCGCCGTCCGTCGTAGTGCCTCATGCACGCCGCGGCGAGGTAGAGGCCGCCGCCGAGCTGGGCGGTCTGGTAGCTCGATGCGTGGTCATGGTCCAGCGTCGTGAGGCGGATGCCGTCCTCGGTAAACTGCGAACTCGCCGCCTGCGACGAATCCACCGGGAGCTGGATGCGGTACCCGAGCGTGGTCCGGTGCTGGCGCGAGAGCCATTCCGTATCCGGGTCCACCGCCTGCACGCTCGGGAGCATCGCGTTCGCGAGCACGCCCGTGCTCGTCCCGGGCTGGCAATGCGCCACCACGATCGTTCCGGTGGTCCCGCCAAAGTACGCCGTGGAGAGCTTCGCCACCGCGACATAGGGGAAGTACTTCACCGCGTGACACACGCCCGCGTACACCTCGCCGTTGTCGTGGTAGGCGCGCGTCGCCAGCGTGTGGCCAAGGAGCGCGCGGTCCGCCGCCACCCGGGTCACCGTGCCGGTGAGGTCGCACGCGCCCGCGCGCACCACGTTGAGATCCGCGCGTGCCCCCGCGTGCTCGAGCGCCCAGTGCAGCTCGTCGGCGGAGAACTCGCACGTCACGCGCTCGCACGCCCCGAAGGAGCCCGGCGAGGACACCGACGCGGACACCGCGAGCGTGGTTGCCGTGATGAGCTTCACGTGCGTCGTGCCGGCGTTGTCGGTGTAGGCCACGCCGATGAGCGTCTGTCCGGTCTTGTCGAACGCCACGGCGATCCCGCCGTCCACGATGTCCGCGAACGTCACCGCCGACGGCAGGCCGGTGAGCGGAGAGCCGATCACGCCCGATGGCGAGACGTATCCGAGGCGCCAGCCGAGCGCTGTGGACCACGCGAGCAGGCCGGGCATGTCGCCCGCGGCGTACGTCGAGCCGCCCATCACGCACGCATCGAACTCGGGGTTCGTCGCCGATAGGTCGGTGGTCAGAAGCTGCTTGGTCGGCGTGACCACGTTGGCAGGGTTCACGACCGCAAGCCACAGCTCCGAGGTTGACGCCTTCGCCCAGATGACGTGCAGCACGGTCCCGCACGGGATGCACCGGGGCCGCGAGCCGAGCGAGTCGAGCTGGGTGGCCGCGACGAGCACCCGCTCTCCGACGGTCTCGATCACCTCGCACCACACCCCGCCGCGCGAGTCCACCCACGCGACGACGGACACACCTCCATTGGTCGCGTGATCGCTCTGCGTCTGCTGGGTGGCCGTGCGCGCGATCGCATGGTCATCCTGGACCACGGAGTCCACCTCGCCCGCGTCCGCCCACCCGTCCACGCTGTCGCGGTACGACCACGACCGCTCACCATCGAACGCCACGAGCTCGGAAACGCCCGCGGGGACATCGCGGATCGCCATGCCGATGAAGTCCGGGCACTGGAGGCCCGTGGAGTAGTCGCGGCGCCCGAGCGAGGCGTAACCGTTCCGCTTGGCGAGCGTCGTTTGCTTGATGAACGTCGCGTTCTCAAGGTTCAGCAGCTTGAGCGGAGAAATGGTCTTGCTATCTTCCTTAGTTTCGATCCCGCCCTCGAAGCGAATAGCCAGGGCTGGCGCCCTACGAAGCGCCACGTTTCCTCCGGTTGTTTGCTTGCTCCTTGGGGGTGGCCCAGCGGCAGTTTCCTGGTTCGTAGCCGCGATCGTTATCGATGCGGTCGATGGAATGCCGCGGGGTCGGCTTACGGCCCATGTCGGCCAGGAAGTTTACGAACGACTCCCAGCGCTCACACACGGTGATGCCGCGCCCCAGGTAGTACTTGGAACCAGCAATGCTCGGCGTCGAGCATCGCCTCCGCATCGAGAGCCACGACCGATACTCGGTCGTTCCCCGCGGATCTCCGACGGTGTGGCCGTGTTTTAGGTGCGAACATCCGCACGTCTTGGTGTTTCCCGACCTGAGATTCCCAGACTTCACATCGACCGTGGCCCCGCACGCGCACGCGCACGTCCAGATGACCCCGCCCTCCCTGCTTCTTCGGGCCGTGCGCGAGATGACGCGCAAAGAACCGAACACCGAGCCCTGCAGGTCGATTTGCTTCATCGGCGCATAGTCGCATGACCCTAAACAGGTGTCCATGGCTAGGCCCTCTTGAGGGTGACGCCGCCGCCGTAGACGACATCGCCGCCGTTGGTCGCCGACGGGGTGAAAAGCATGTAGTACTGGTACCCGGCGGCCACGGTGTGGGAAAGGCCGGTCTCGTTCATCGTGGTGAACCCTGGCGCGTTTCCGCTCTCGGACACGCCCGCGGAGACCGTGCTCTCCGTTCCCGGGCTCGTGGAGCCGCGCGTCCGGTAGAGCCGCGCCGTGAGCGTCACCGCGGCGTTGGTGGTTTTGTTGATGTAGACCTCGTACCCCGTGATGATGTCGCCGACGCGCACCGGGAGCGAGACGGAGAGCTTGTCCGTGCTCGCGGAGAGCGTCCACCCGACGTGCGCGCCCGCGGCGCTGTTGAACTTCGTGTGTGTCCCCGACACGTCCTCGAAGTCACCGCCGAGGATCACCGCCTCCTGCGCCGTCGTGTAGAGGAAGTCTGGCGCGGTGAGCGCCGATGCGAACGAGTTGGAGAGGCTCATCACGCCCGTGCTCGAGACCTGCAACGCGAGCGTCGAGCCGCCGAGCGCCGGCGGCAGGGTGAGCGCATAGCTCGCCGCGAGCGCCGCCGGGCTGTTCAGGCGCACGCGGTTCGTGATGCTCGCGGCCTGCTCGTAGATGTCCACGTTCCCGACGCGGAGCCCGGCCCATGCGCGCACGCCGAGCACGAGCTCTTGCTGTGCCCAGTAGCTATCGGTGGCGTCGTCGAAGGAGAACAGCGCGCCAACGGATGCGTAGTCGCCGCCGATGCCGCCCGTGAACGCCGAGACGTTGAGCGCGGCCCCATTCGTGACCTGGACGTTCACGCCCGCGGTGGTGCGGTAGTAGAGGTTCGAATCGGCCGAGTTGACGAAGAACGCGCCCGCGTACCCGGTCACCGCCGAGGTGGCCACCGCGGTGAAGTCGATCGCCTTGAGGCCGGTGATCGCCTTCGTGTTGAACGCGAGGTCCGCATCGATGGACAGCCCGCCCGTCGGCACGAGGTTTCCGTTACCCGCGGTGTGGTTGTGCGCCTCGACGAGACCGAGCGCGGTGTTGAGGATTGCCCCCCACGCGTCGAGGCTCTGGTGGTCGGTCGGTAGCGTGAGGCCCATGGCGCCCATCAGTAGAACTCCAGCGTTACGCCCGGTTGATCGACGCCGATCACGGTGATCACCGCCATGCGATCGCCGCTCGGCGCGAAGGCCCACGCGAACGTTGCGTTCGCCACCGTCGGCGTGAGGTTGCACCCGCGCGCCCGCCGCGGGAGGCCGGTGACGATCCGGTTGTCGCCCACCACGAGGTCCACGCCCGTGCGGACCGAGCGCGGATCGGGCGCCTGGTCGTTAACGAGCTTGGCGAGCTCGCCCATCTGGCGGTCCGCGGACTCCAGCGAGTCAACGTGGCGGTCCACCATCTGCGCCTTCGGGGCGGGACGGTTGGCGGGCTTAGCCGGCATCAGGTGCGCGCCTCCAGAGCATCGTCCCAGTCCTCGTCGCGCGGGGCGTTCGGATCCAGGTAGAACGGCTGGTCCGCGTCGCGGGCCTCGGCGCTCGTGCGGCACTTGGAGGTGAGCTCCTCCACCTTGGCGATCGCCGGGCTCGGGTCGAGCTCCTGGCGGTCGAGGCACTCGCGCCACGCGATCGCGAGCACGAGCCGCGCGAGCATAGGCACCTCGAAGGTGATCACGTCCGCATCGTTCACGAGCTGGGTGGCCTGCGGGATGTAGAACAGCTTGAGCGTCTCGGCCTGCGCCGGGACGGGCATCAGAATCAGTCCCGTGGCGTCCTCGCGGTAGCGGTACGCCTTGCCCGATAGCGTCTGCGACGTGTAGCGGTGCGCCGCGTCCAGCGTACCCGGGAGGAGCTTGCTGTACTCCGTCCCGCTCTGGAGGACCCAAAGCTTGCGGAGCTTGAGGAAGTCGGAGGGGAGCCCGATCGACGCGGCGCCCGACGCGTACGCAAGCGTGGTGGACTTCGTGTAGTAGTCCTCCCAGCGTTGGACCATGAGGTCCCACGCCTCCTCGATGGCATCGTTGATGAAGCCGTTCAGCACGGACGCGGTCAGGTCCGCGCTGTTCTCGAATCCGCCTTTCTGGGCGAGGAACGTGCGGAGCTGGAGGAGGGTCCGCTGGTAGCTCATGCTCGTCCGCCCCTCCCTTCGATCTTGTCAATCATCCGCGCGTTAGCAGCTGGCCTCGATAGCCCCGCCTCAAGGAGCGACTCGAACTCATCACGAAGGCGTTGGCTCTCCTGGAAGGAGTTGCCAAAACATTCGTCGCAGAGCGCGCCCATCGCCACAACGACATCGTCTCGCGTGACCTCTACCGCCTCGCCAGGGGCGCCGCACCGAAAGCACAGCCGCATCTCGCCAGTATCGAGCTTCATGGGCGCTCCATGCGACGCACCGCCGCCCGCGCAACGCGCGAGCTGTGGCTATGCGTCGGAGCAGCGTCCATGCTTACGCGAGCGCGCTCGTGTCGGCCGCTTCGATCCGCAGGATGAGCAAATCGCTCGTCCCGAGGTCCGTGAGCGTGCCGCCGGGGGCGTACACCCGCACGGTGATCGTGTTCGTTCCCGGGGTGATCTTCGAGCAGATCGCATACAGAGCGGTCGTCGGAGATGCACCATCAGAGACCACGATGCCGGTCGCCCAGAGCACGTTCTTGAACGTCTCCGAATAGACCGCCGTGTAGATGCCCGTGCTCACGTAGGTGAGCGACGTGCCGAGGTTGGCGCCCTTCGGGTACAGCCCCGCCGCGTCATCCGTGAGGACTCCGCTGGTCGGAATGGTGCCGTTGGAGGCCGCGCCGCCGCCCAGGAACGCGGCAAAGAACGCCACCACGTTGAGGACGGCGTGCTTGAGGGGATAGACTCCGCGATTCATCGGGGCTCCTTACACCACCGCGAGGGCGGTGGTCTGCATCGCGACCGGCTGCCACGCCGCGCCCGTCCACTGGAGGAGCACGGAATCGCTGGTCGCGGTGAAGTCGTCAAGGGCGGTGCCGGCGGTGCCATCCTTCTTCACGAACGTGCCGCCGAGGTCACCGTGCGGCGTACTCGCCGCGGTGGAGCACGTGATCGCGCAGAGCTCGCCGACGGCCGCGCCGTTCGGGAGCGCCTTCGTGCTCGTGCTCGCCACCGTTCCGGTGACCGACACGTCCACGTGGCTCATGTCGCAGATGCCGGTGGTCACCGTCGTTCCGATCACGAGCGCCTTCACGCCCGTGCGGATCTTCTGGATGCACCGCCACTTGAGGCCCGCCGTCGCGCGGAGGAGCAACGTCTGCCCCTTGTTGTCGAAGAAGAACGTGGCCGGGCAGACGAACCCCGTGGTGTCGTCGGGGCTCGAGACGGTCAGCGTCGCCGCGGGCGTGCTCGCCGCCGCCACGCACGTGATGAGCTTCTCCTGACCCGCGAACGTCGGGGCCGCGAGCGTGAACGCCATCGTGCCGGAGACGGTCAGCTCCGACTTGTACAGCGTGATGTCGAGCGCGCCCGCCGTGTCGAGCGTCTCGTATCCGAACCGGCTGTTGAACGCCTTGAGGATGAGCGTCCACGCCGCGGCGGTGCGGTCCGCCGGGCTCTGCGCCGTGCCGGCCGCCGCCGCCTGCAGGAAGACGTTCGGGTCGATGTAGTTGGTCTT
>CAZBCN010000023.1:30745-34431 GCA_964490285.1 uncultured Gemmatimonas sp.
ACCGTGTAGCCCGGGGCACGGTTGGCGAAGTTGAAGTACTCCCCGATGCGACCCTCCCAGGAGTCGCTGGTCTCGGAGATCTTGAGGATCGATCCCGCGCGCTTCGTGATGAAGTTCGGCGCGACGCCCGCGGAGAACATCGTCCAGGTGTCGAGCTGCGTCATCCACAGCCGCTTCACCTGGCAGCACCGGTCACTGAACAGCGTGACCTCGTGGCCCTCGAGCGTCACCTGCCACCCGCGGTAGCCGATGTCCGCCTCCTGGCCGCCGTAGCCCTGGCCCTTCATGATCACCCACTTGCCCTCGAGCTGCTTGGAGAGCGTGCCGAGCGCGCGCGGGTTCGCGAACACCACGTCCGGATCTCCGCCGAGGTTGTCGGACTCGACGGTCATGTCGATCAGCAGCTCGTGCGTCGGCCGGCCGTCGGTGCCGTCCACGCGGAGGCCGCCGAGCATCTCGGGCTCGGCCGTGCGGTCCACGCCGTAGAACGAGGTCGCTCCCGGGTCGGAGTCCGGGCACCAGTCGATGAGGCCCGACGCGGCGAGACCGTAGTCGCCCGCGAGGAAGATGTAGTCGTTCTGCGCGGCGGTGGCGACACCCGCGGAGATGTTGCCCGTGGCGGTGATCGTGCCGGCGCGGCGCTGGACCGACGACACGGTGAGCGTGCCGCTCTTGATCGAGCCGGTGCCATCGGTCGCCGACAGGATGAGCACGTCGTTCTTGCGGACCGCCCACACGCCCGCCGCGTCGTCGAGCGCGATGACGGCGGTGGCGAACGAGCTGTTCGTCATGCGGCCGATGCTCCCGCCCTTCGTGCGGAAGAAACGGAAGTTGAGGTAGTTGCCCTCGGCGCGCATCGCGCGGTCGAACTCGTCGAAGGCGGGCTCGAAGGCATCGACGTTGCCCTCGCTCGTCGCCTCGATGACCTCGTTGTCCACCTTCGCCACGCGATAGTGCTTCTTCCGCGTGACCTGGAACGCCGCGAACAGGGACTCGCCGGAGGTCACCGCGTTGGCGGTGCCGAAGTCGGACGAGCCGCCGCCCGGGTCGGCGTACTGGATGGGCTGGACCCAGTACTTGCCGCCGCCCTCGCCGGAGGGCTTGCGGTTGCGCTTCGTGAGGAGACCGGTGGCCTTGTTCTTCTGAAAGGCCATGTTGACCACCATGCCGGGAGCGTAGTGCTCCTTGAGCATGGGGTTGAACGTAGTGGGATCGAGAGTCATCGCAGGTCACTTTCTTTCGACGGTGGTGACCTGTTCGTTCCGCCCTTGTCGCCGAGCTATCTCACTCCTCGGCGCTCGCCTTGAACAAGCCGCGAATCTTCTGCTTGGTCTGGCGTCGGTGGGCTTCCGGATCGTACCGACCGTTTTTCACGATCTGCACGGGCGTCGGGGCGGGCTGCTCTGGCTTGGCCGGTGACCTGCGTTGTCCCTGGGTGGTCTCCCTGGTCGGCGTCTGCTTCGCTGCTCCGTTCCCTTGGCCTCCGGGGGCCGCGGTGAACAGGTGCCTCCGCTTGTCGAACCAGGCGGAGGCTTGTTTCTCGAGATAGTCGTTTACCTCCTTGGCCGCGTGACTCCACTGGTACGCCTTGGGGTCTCTCCCTTCCTTGATGCGGCGCTCGTAGAGCTCCACGATCAGGGTTCCGGGGTCGTCCTCGGCGGCGAGGTGGGGATACGCGGTGGAGTGGTCGGGCTTCTTCAATTCCTCCCGGAGCAGGTGAACGGCGTAGTTCCGTTTCTCCGTCTCCTGGGCTTGTTCGCGTTGCTTCGCTGCGTCCTGCTCCCGCTTGCTGAGGCCCTCTTTCATGGCCTTGAGCGCGCGGGAGGTGATCTTCCGATCGAGTCTATCGCGCACCTCGGGCGGTACGTCAACTCCGAGCTCGGACATGGACAGCGCCGTGACGAGGTCCGCGACCTCCTCCTTGAGCGCGTCACCGTCGAGCCCGCTGAACTTCTTCAGGAGCTTGACCACGACGCCCGCGCCGCCTTTCTCCGTGTACTCCTCGGCGAGCGCGCCGAAGTCCGAGGCGGCGGCCTGGTCGGCGAGCGCCTGCTCGCGCGCGTCCAGCTCGGCCATGCGGGCGGTGTAGGTCTCCTTGAGCTTGGCCACCTCGGGGTCCAGGCTCGGCGCGGGCGGGGTAAGCTGCGGCGTCCCGGCCGCGGGAGCGGACGCAGGCGCCTGCGAGCCAGGAGCGACCGCCGCCGGGGCCTTACCCTTGCCGTGCGCGGGCTCCATCTCCTCGCCGCCGATGGCCACGTCCTCGTCGCTCGCGTCGTCGCCGGGCTTCGCCTGCTTGGCGATGTCCGCGATCATCTGGCGGACCTTCGCGCTCACCGGCCTGGTACCCCGAGGGGTCTCGATGCGGGTCGAGCCGCCGCCGCGCGCCATCGCCGCATCGCGCGGATCGCCGTCCCCGTCTCCGTCGCTCTCGTCCATGTCGGACTCGTCCCCGGCTAGCGTGCCGTTCGGCGCCTCGGGCTCCATGCCGCCATCGAGCGCCACCTCGTCATCATCGTCCATGCTCATGAGATCATCCCTGGCGGCACCATGCCCGGATCGCCCATGCCGGGTGCCATCGGCGCGGGTGCCGGCCCTCCGAGGCCGGGCTGGAGAGTAGCTGCGTTCTGCGCGGCCACCATGTTGCCGGCCTGGAGGCCCTGTGGACTGGTCGCCATGGCGCCCTGTTCGGCGCGCGTGATCTCGGCCTTCGCGAGCTCGATCCACTGGCGGAACCTCTCGAGGATGGCCTCGAGGTTCTCATCCGGGTGCTCGTGCCGGCGGTGGCTCTGCGCTTCGTTGAGCTCGCCCTTCACCATGAGCACACCCAGCGGGAGGTTCATGTACTGGTCGGGCTGGAGGTCCAGCATCGGCACCGATGGGTCCTTGAGCCCCGAGATGATGCTGTCGAGGTTGTGCTTGGGACCGAGCACGATGCGGTTCGCCGCCGCGATGTCCGGCTCGTCGAACAGGTCCGCCTGCATCGCCGGGTCCGGGATGAGGCCGGCCTTGCCGAGCTCGTTCACCTGGTCCAGCTTGCCCGCGCGCGAGTCCGCGAGGTAGTTCACGGGCTCGAGCGCCACGTGATAGGTGCCGTCGTCGAGGCAGACGCGATCCCACTGGCCGTTCCGGATCCACGGCGCGAGGCACTTCGGATCGATGGGGTCCGGGGTCTCCTCGTACATGTCATCGTTGTCGTCGTCGTCCGTGTCGGTCTTGCCGTGCGCCTCCATGTACATCGAGCGCGCTTCGTCGAGCATCCCCTCGCCGAGCTCGACGCGGAACTGCTGATAGTCGGCCTCCACGTGTGCGAAACGGTCGCTCTGGAGGTCGTCCATCGTGTCGATGGCCCGGCCGCTCGCGTTGGCGCCCAGGGTGTTCTTTCCCTGCGCGTTCATCTGCGAGATGCCGGAGATCTGATACGCCTGGTCGATCAGCATCAGCAGGATGCGGATGGCCTGCTCGGAGACCGGGTTCGGCGCCACGTAGTGCGGCTCCACTCCATCGAACTCCACCACCTTGGGGTGCCGCGCGCGAAGGTGGTGCTTGTTCACGTTCGCGCCGCGCTGCACGAAGATCGTGAGCTGCGAGCCATTCTTGAGGCCCTCGCGCGCGTCCTTGAGGATGTCGTTGATCTGCTCCTGGATGCCCGCGAGCTGGGACACGAGGCCCTCGCCGCGGAACCCGCG
>CAZBCN010000023.1:34531-38887 GCA_964490285.1 uncultured Gemmatimonas sp.
CCGTGGCGCTCGATCTTCGCGCAGCCGTCCCCGCGGATGCAGAAGTCGCGGATCAGGAGCGGGCTCATCTTCTCGACGCGCGTCGAGCCCATCTTGCGGCGGAGGATGCGGCTGCTCTGCTTCGCGAACTCCTTCTCCGAGTAGTCCGCGTCGTCCGCGCCGATCATCGGCATGGGTCGGCGCTTCGTGAGCCGCGCGGTGGCGGTGTCCACGCACGACATCACCACGTTGAGGTTGAGCAGCGAGCCCGAGCGCAGGAGCAGGTACGTGCCGAGGTTCTGGGTCTGCGTCGCGCCGAGCGGCCGGCCACGGTAGATGGCCTCGTGGACCAGGTCCATCATCCCGTAGCCCACCCACCACGGGCGCAGGCGCTCTACCCACGCCTGGAGTTGCTGCGCGGCGTCTAAGCCCTCCTCGCACTTCCACCACTGCCGGGAGCCGATGGTGCCGCCGCCCTCGGCCTCGTCCCCGTGGAACTTCCCGGCGCGGCGAGCGCGCACCACCTTTGTTCCCTGGGATGCGGAGTAGGACTTGCGGCGGGCCATCCGAGGTCAGCCTACCGCGTACAGCCCACAGTTTGCGAGTCCACAACGATCGGCCTGGACCCACCCGTGCAAACGATCGCCATCGGATAGCTCGCCGCCGCCGGGCAGGGCTGCTGGTACGGAGGCACGGGCTCTCCGCACCGGGGCGGCGGCGCCTGCTCGCACGTGGTCACGCCGCTCGGCCGCACGCCTTGCACGAACCAGCCATCGCGGCACTGCTTCGGCGAGAGCAGGACCGCGAGCACGAACACCAGGCCGCCGAGTAGGTCAGTCATCCTCGTCCTCCTCGGTGGGTTCGTTCTGCGCCGTGGCCGGCGTCGCCGGCTGCATCATCTCGCCGCCGAACTCCTGATAGATGGACTGGCGGGGCTTGGCCTCTGGCGAGAGGTTCGGCTCACTCGGCGCCATCGCCGCCGGGTCGGAGTAGCTCACCTCCGCCTCGCCGATGCGGACGTGCGCCACCGCGATGTGGTTCTTGCGCGCCCACAGGATGAACTCCTTGAGCGCCTCGGTCTCGCTGGGCTTCGCCTTCGCCTTCGCCATCGCTACCACCACACCTGTTCGCAGTCGATGCACTTCCGAGCGTTCGGGTAGTGCGACTGGTAGACCGCCGTGATGGTCCGCCGTATCACGTTCGGATCGTTTGATGGCTTGTCCCAGTATCCGACGGTGTCAGCACTGAGGCACCTCGGGCACCTGTTCGCCTCGCGTTCCTTAGTGGTAGTTGCTTGGGTCGTATTCGGCATCTTCCATCTCCTCCTCGAGCTCGCGCTCCTCGCGCATCATGGCCTCCGGCGATCCCTTCGGCGGTGGCTTGTCCTCGGGCATCCAACGATACTGGTAGCTGTGACGGTGGCTATACAGGGCCGCATCACACAGATCGTTCGGAAGTGTCGGATCCTCCACCATCCGGCCCGATCCTGACACGATGGTCGCCCACTGGAGTTGCGACATCTCCTCGTAGAGCGGCCCGCCCTCGCGGAGCTTGAGTCTGCGCCTCAGGATGTCGTTGTTCTCCACGTCGATGTGGACGTACTTGTGCTGCTTGTCGGCCTCCAAGATCGGCAGGTTGTAGCGCGTCACCCAGTCGGCGCTCCATCCCTTCACCGTCGGCTTGGCCGGACCGCTCGCGTCCGCGACGATGAGCCCGATGTTGACCGCCGACTGCACCTCGCGGAGCGCCGCCACCTGCTGGTCCGAGGTTAGGTGCGTTTGCCGCCAGCTCGCCACCTCGTAGATGCGCGGATCGTGGCGGTGCCAGGACCACAGCACGAACGCGAACGGGTCGGGCCACCATCCGATGTCGCAGCCGAGGGAGAACATCGCCTCTCGCCAGTCGAACGGCAGGTCCTTGAGCGCGGTTGCGATGTCGGGGAACCCGTCCGCGCGCCTGCGGTGCGGCGCGTAGAACAGGTCCGCGGCTACCAGCTTGTTCACCGCGTAGACGAACGCCGCATCCTCGCGTACCCAGTGCCCGAACCCCTCGCGCTGCATGATGGGCGAGTCCATCGGCGCGACATCGACGCCACCGAACAGCGTCTGGAGGGCCTCCATGCCCTTGACCATCCGCGCGCCCATCACCGCGGCGAGGAGCTGCTCCTGTTCGTGCGGGCCGCTCACGACCTCATCGCGGTGGCCCCACACGACGAACCACCGCCCGCGGATCTGCTTCTGGCGGCCCCAGTACGGGTTCGCGAGCAGGTTCCAGGCGTGGACGCGCCAGCCCGGCGAGCGCTTGTCGGCCTCTGGGCGGGTCACGTCCCAGAACAGGCCGCTCATCTGGCGGACGGGCGTCCCGGTCATGCGGAACCGCCCGCCGAAGTCGAGGAGCGCGGGAAAGAACACCTCGCGGAGCGAGGGTCCGAGCTTGGGTGGGATCTTCTGCGCCTCGTCCCACGTGACCTTGTGGTACGCGCCGCCGAGGGCCTTGCGGAGCTCGGCCTCGTCGTCGGCGCCGCGGAGGTACATCCACCCGTCGGTCGCGGGGTTGTGGACAGTGAGCGCGCTGTTATCGAGCTTGAGCGGGAGCCCGAGGCTCTCGACGAGCGGGCGGAACCCGTCGGCGCGGTTGCCGATCCACGCCAGGCGCTCGGCCTCGCCGCGGGTGCTGTTCAGGTAGAGGCCGCGGTAGCCGGGGACCGTGAGGAGGTCGCGGAGGTGATCGCGGACCACGCCGCGGGTCTTGCCGGCGCGGCGCCCGCAGATGGCGGCCTCGAGCTGCGCAGCGTCATCGAAGAACGCGCGCTCCTCGGGAAACCACTCGTCCGTGAGCGCCGCGATGACATCGGGGGCGCCCCTTCGGGCTCGCCGCCGCGCGAGCAGGGCGCGGAGTCCGTCGCGGTCCGGGTCGTGGTCGAAGGCCACCGGGTGTTACCCCGGGGCCACCGCCGCCGCCAGCGCGGTGAGCGTGTCGCGCCACTTCGCTTGAGCGGCCTGGAACTCGCTGATGCAGTGCCGCTCCTGGTCTCGCCACTTCTGCGCGTTGCTCTGCATCTCCACGATCGTATCGTGCGACGCATCGAGGAGCGCGGCGGACCGCTGCTCACGCTCTGCGCTGGCGGCCTTCAGCGCGGTCGTGACCTTGAGGAGCGTCTGACTGGCCGCCTTGAAGGCATTCCACGCCTCCATCTCCTTGCCGAACAGGACCACGCACGGCTCGGGATTGGCGGGCAAGCCAGTGAGCTTCTCGACGTGCTTACGCCTCGCCATGCGCCTGCTCCTTCGCGGCCTTCTTCGCCTCGCGCTCGAGCTCGCGCTTCTGCACGCTCGGGTACTCGCTCACCTCCACCTCATCGCCGATGTAGTGGACGCTGGTGATCGGGATGCGGCGGCGGCGGCCCGT
Organism: uncultured Gemmatimonas sp.; assembly: GCA_964490285.1. Lineage (GTDB taxonomy): Bacteria > Gemmatimonadota > Gemmatimonadetes > Longimicrobiales > Gaopeijiaceae > UBA2982. The sequence continues at coordinate 37,919 of CAZBCN010000023.1, forward strand.
GCGGATGTAGTGGCGGACGCCGTCCTTGTCCACGGCGCGCTTTTCGAACAGCAAGATCCAGTTTCCTTTCTCCTCGATGTCGATGAGGTTTGCGTGCTTGTCCTTGGACCACGCGGTGATCGTGCCGGCGTCTCCGCCGATGGAGACGGGGTGCGCGAACTGCACGTAGGTCAGGTCTGGAACGGCTGGCTTCTCACTCATGGTCACTCCGCTGGTTCGTAGGTTGCGGCGAAGATGTCGGGCTTGCACGGGTAGAACTCGCCTTGCACGCCGCAGATGATGAAGTCTCCCGCGTCGGCCTTCATGACGCCTTCGAGCGTACGAATCTCCAGGGCGAACGCGCCGCCACCGAGTGACACGAGATCGATCGGCAGCTGAATGTCCGCGTTCGACGCGAGGGTCACGCCGCGCGCCTTCTTGTGCGCGAGGTCTGCAGACGAGGCCCATCTCGCCATTTCCTCCACGTTCACGCCGAGCCACTGACAGGCATCGACAACAACGGGCCTCTTTCTGAACTTACTCATCGGAGCCTTCGCTCTCGCGGTGCGTGGTTGGCAAGCCAGCGTTGCACGCGCACCTTCGCGCCGCCGGCCGAGCAGGCAAGACACGTGTCCCACCCGTAGATGATCGTGGTGGCCGGGTCGGTCCCGCACCACCTGCAGAGCTTGCCCTCGGCGTGGACGAGCGAACCCGATGCCGAGCTGGACGGCTCGATGGTCGGCAGGTCGCTCACACCCGCCCCATGGTGATCCGCACCGTGCCGGCCGGCCCGCTTCCGGTGACCGTGAGCGCGGTGATCGGCGTGGTCTCCGTGATGAGGAGGAGGAAGTCATCCACCGGGATGCTCACCCCGTTGAGCGACACGGTGATCGGCGTGGTCGTGCGGAGCGCCAGCGCGTGAACGCTCACGATCGCCGTGAGGTCCACGGTGATCGCGTTCGGGGTCTCGTCGCTGGGGATCGCGATGGT
>CAZBCN010000024.1:0-7868 GCA_964490285.1 uncultured Gemmatimonas sp.
CAGGGGGCCGAGCGTGAGCAGCGCGAGGGCGCGAGCGGAAAGTGGGTCGCGCACTGGAAGATGGTGCACATCGTCCGACCCGTCTGGGAGAAGGTCGGCCAAGCGAACCAGATGGGACGCGCGTTTCCGCCGCTCACGTACACGGAGAAGGACGCGGCGGACCTGTTCATGCTCGAGCCAGCGCCGCGAACGATCCGGGGTGCGCGCAACCTGCTCTCCGTCGGCATCCAGTACGGCAACGCGCTCGGACAGGGGATGCAGGCCGCTGCGCTCAAGCCCGCGGACTTCTTCGGCAACGCCGACGTTCTCTACCTGATGGAGGACGCGGCGACGGGCGAGATCCGCCTCAGCATCCTGTGGGAGTGGGTGCACAAAGGCGCGCGCCTCACCGAGGATGATCCCGAGACGGGCTCCAAGAAGGGCGACGTCTTCACGCTGGAGCTCTTCGAGCGACTCTACGCCGAGGAGATGGAGAAGCTCCGTCGAGCCGGAGACCGCGACGTGCACGACGACTCGAAGGAGACGTCCCTGCCCGTCGCGGGCGAGATCGTCGAGGCGTACGTGAGGAGCCCCGTGAAATCGCCCTGGTACATCGACCTGCTCAACATCAACATCGACAACTTCGATCTCCCGAAGGCGAAGAAGCGCATCCGCATGTACCTCGATGCATTCGCCGCCGACGGCACTCGGATCACGAAGAACCTGGACTTCGCTTAGAGTCGTCTTGCGTGGTGGGCGTGGCGGTTAGCGCCAGAGTGAGCCGCTGAGTGATGTCCTCCATCTGACGTCGGCGTGTGCGTGCCCAGGCGGGAAGCCTGAGCGCGCCCGCGGCGAACATACCCAGGCCCGTCGCGACCAGGACGCCGAAGGATGTGGGGTCGAACGGCGTGGCCCGGAGCATCATCGCGGTCCAGATGGCGGCCGTGACGCCGAACATGGCGAGGCCCGTGCTCATCATACTCATCGCGCTTCCGTGGCGCGTCTTGAGCCGCAGGCGCTGGCCCGTGGGCGTCGGCTCGAGCAACGCCTGAAGGTTCCCATTCGTCCACTGCTTGAACGCACCCTGGTCGCCCAGTTTGCCCCGTGCGTCGAACGTCTCGCGCAGGTCCACCACGAGCCGGTGCCACTCCGCGTCGGTGAGCGGCCTGTCGAACTCGACCGTGCGCCCCACCCCGACGGGCAGCCCCAGGATCTTCCGGTCCTGGGGTCGGCTCGTCGAGTCGAGCGATCTCGCGGCGCGCTCGACCAGCTCGGGTGTCAGGCCCACCTCGCGGCCCACGTCCTGGAGCTCGGCGAGCGTGAGTCCGTCGCCACCACGCGACGCCGGCAGGGACGCCTTCTGCGCCTCCGTTGCACGCTCGAAGATCTGAGCGACCTCGTCCTCGTCGTAGCGTCTCTCGCTCATCTGCTCATCTACGCGCCGAAGTTGGCCATGGTGTCGACTTTACGTCGGGAAGCCTCTCCATTTTCTCCACGGAGTCGTACACGCGGAAGCCTCGCGCCAGGTAGTTGGCCAGCGCGCGCGGGTGGTCGAGCGTGCAGGTGTGCACCCAGACACGCTTCGTGGTGAGGTCCCAGGCGCGGCGGACCGCGGCGTCGAGCAACTCAGGGCCGAGGCCACGACCGATGAACGAGGGGAGCAATCCGAAGTACACGAGCTCCACTTGGTCGCCGGGCTGCAGCTCGAGCTCGAAGTAGCCGACGGGGGTACCGGAGAGGTATCCGATCCACGTTTGGAGCTCCGGTCGGTCGACCCAGGTCGCCCAACGATCGCGGTCCCAGACGAGCCGCTCGTGCCACCACCACTCGGAGCCGACAGCCACGTAGAAGAACCGGTTCAGCTCGGGGCAGGGGAGCTCGGCGCGCCGCACGTCGAGTCGGCGTGCCCCTGTGAGGGGGACGACCTGTGTGGCGCTCGTCATCTCCAGGTAGGTGATGGTGACGAGCCGATCCATGGCCGGCCTTACTCGCGGCCGCCGTCGTCGAAGAACTCCACGACGCCGGTCTCGAGCGAATACTCGGCGCCGACCACGAGCAGTCCGTCCTTCTGGATCAGAAGCTCGAGGATCTCCGACCCGTGGCGCAGGTGGTCCACCGATGCGCGGATGTTCGCGCGCACGGCCAGATGGGCGAGCGCCTCCGGATCGCGACCGAGTCCCGCCTCGATCAGGCCCTCCACCGCCGGCCGAACGCGGTCTACGATGGAGCGGAGGTTGGGCGAGCGCTGCTCGGTGGGCCGCTCGAGTTCCGCGATGGTGGCCAGGATCGCGCCGCACTGCGAATGGCCGAGCACGACCACGAGCCGGGTGCCGAACCGGTCGGCCGCGAACTCGACCGAGCCGATTTGCGAGGGCGCCACGATGTTGCCCGCGACGCGGATGACGAACAAGTCGCCGAGCCCCTGGTCGAACACGATCTCGGCGGGCACACGTGAGTCCGAGCAGCCGAGGATGATGGCGAACGGCTCCTGCCCGTCAACGAGCTCACGGCGTCGCGTTTCCCCGGTCTCGGCCGCTGTGGCCAGGCGGTCGGACACGAATCTGCGATTGCCCTCGCGCAGGCGCCGGAGCGCTTCGGTCGCGGAGATCAATTCGGCACCCGCGCTTTCAGCTCCTCGAAGAAGTTCTGCACGAGGATGAGCTCGGGCTCGACGGTCACTTCTCCGACGGTGGTGGCGGGGCGCACCGCCAGGATCCGCCGATCGTCGGGTGATATGTCGTACCATCCGCCCGCGACGTCGGTGCTGACCGGCGGAACCGGTGAAGGCCAGGGGATATCCTGCGTAGCCACGACCCGGAACCCGGTGCGCGTGTCGATCCTGGCAGCGGTCCAGCCGGCGTTGCTCGCATAGAAGAGCTCGGTGCCGCTGTGCGACCAGCGTGGCGCCGAGCCCCCCGCACCGGACGATACCTGCCACCGTCCCTGATCCACGTCGGGGAACGGCCGCACGTAGACCTGGGGTGCCCCGGTCTCGAACGAGGTGTACGCCAGCCAGCGGCCGTCGGGCGAGAGTGCCGGCGAGACTTCGTCGAAGTCGGTCGACGTGAGAAGGGGCGTAGCCTGCGTATCCGTGCCCGGCCGCTGGCCGACGATGTCCCGGGAAGGGGGCGCAGCGGCCCGGAACACGATCCACGATCCGTCCGGGGTCATGGCGAGCTCCACCACCGAGCGATCGGGGTCGAGGACGAGCCGGTCCTCGCCCGTGCCGTCCGCCCTCCGCTCCCACACGTCCGTTCCCGAGCCCTGCCGATCCGAGTTGAACAGGACTGTCCGGCCGTCGGCGCTCCAGATGGGCGCTCCTTCGGCGCTGGGTGCGAACGTCAGCCGTGACAGCGGTCCGCGGTCGAGCTCCTTGATCCAGATCTCTCCGCCGTCCCCCCCGCCCACGTCACGATAGGCCAGGCGAGTCCCGTCCGGAGACAGGCTCCACCCGACGTTGGCAGTGCCAGGGTTGAAGGTCCATCCGGGATCGACCGGCGTCACCACGCCGTCGCGGGTCACCCACACGAACTCGGCATTCGCCGACGAAGCGGGGCCGCTCCAGTACAGCAGCGTCCCCCCTTCCGCGAGCACGTAGGCGGGGTCGCCGGTACCGGGGATGCTGAGGTTGTCCACCACGGGGACGGGCGCGCCGACGATCTGCAGCGCGTCGGAGTCGAAGGGCGCGGCCAGTAGGCGACCGTCGAGTGAAGCGAACACGAGGTGGTCCGTGGAGGTCACGTACGATCGCGTTCCGGGCGCCACGACGAGTCTTTCGCCGCCCGGGAGTCGAATCGCCTCGATGCGCGGAGGCGAGGAGTTGACGCTGAATACGGCGGATCTACCGCCGTCGAGGATCTGGAAATACGCGTGCAGCCCGTCGTCCCCCGTGAGCGTGGTGACCTCCTCGGCCGCTCCGCCGAGCACCGGCACTCGATGGATGTTCCGGGCGTTCGACGTGAAGTAGATGAAGCCGTCGCCGCCCCATCGGGCGCAGCAGTTGGCCGCCTCCGAGATGGTCCGGATCAGCCCGCCCGCGAGCGGCGCCACCTTGAGCGTAGATCCGCCCTCGAAGAACGCTACCTCGGCGCCGTCGGGCGAGATCACGGGGTCGTTCACCTGCTGATCGACATTCGGGATCGGCGTCGCCTCGAGCTCCCCGAAGCGCCGCACCCAGAGCCTCCACGCGCCCTCGGGATCTCGGTAGCTCATGACGGCCGTCGTTCCGTCCGGGGAGATGGACATCCACTCGCTCGGGATCTGGTTCGGCTCCGTATGCAGCGAAAAGCGTAGCACGGGAGGGGGTGGCGCAGGGCGTAGGAGCGCCCAAGCTGCGATTGCTGCGAAGACCGCAGCGGCTGCCGTCGCTCCGATCGCGAGGCGGTTCCAGAGCCGCTCGGGACCGGATGAGGCTACCGACGCCCCGTGCCGAAAGCTCGGATCGGTGAGCGCCTTGGCGAAGTCCAGCGCGCTGGCGAACCGGTCGGCGGGGAGCTTCTCGAGCGCCTTCTGGATGGCCGCGTCCACGTTCGCCGGGATCGAGCGACGGATGGCCGTGGCGGAGACCGGAGCACCCTGGATGATCTTGCCCAGTACCGCCTGCGCCGTGCTCCCCGTGTAGGGAGGGTCGCCGGTGAGCAGCTCGTAGAGAACTGCGCCCAGCGCGTAGATGTCGCTCGCGGGGCCCACGCCCACGTCGCCGGTCGCCTGCTCGGGAGCCATGTAGTACGGGGTGCCGACGCTGAGTCCCGTCTCCGTGAGGCGTGCGCCTCCGGCCGATCCCACCGCTAGGGCGATGCCGAAGTCACCGACCATCGGTTGGCCGGCCTGCATGAGCACGTTGCCCGGCTTGATGTCGCGGTGGACCACGTTGTGCTCGTGGGCGTACGCGAGCGCGCCGGCCACGGCGACCGCCAATCGCACCGCTTCCTCGACGGGGAGTTGCTTCTCGCGGTCGAGTCGCTCACGAAGGGTCTCGCCCTGCACGAACGGCATCACGTAATAGAGGAACGAGTCCGCCTCACCCGAGTCGTAGAGCGGGAGGATGTGCGGGTGCTGCAGGTTCGCCGTGGTCTTGATCTCCGAGAGGAACCGCTCGGCACCGACGACCGCAGCCAGCTCGGGCTTGAGGACCTTGAGCGCGACCTTTCGCTCGTGGCGAAGGTCGTCGGCCAGGTAGACCGTGGCCATGCCACCGGCGCCGAGCTCGCGCTCGATGCGGTAGCGGCCCTGGAGGGCGGCGTTCAGACGCTCGATGACGTTGGGCATCGCCCAAGATCGGTCGGTGGACGGGGCGCCGACAATGGGCGCCGGCCCACCTAGCGGACCTGGATCCTCGTGCGGCTCGCCCGGATCGCTCCGATGATGACGCCCCACAAGGCACCGCTCGCGCTTCCCCAGAGCGCCTGCTCGCTCGCGGAGTCGGCGCACGCGACGTCACCAAGAGAGCAGTAGTCATCGGGCCCGATGATGAAGCCGAGGATCGCGCCTATGCCTGCCCCGATTACGGCGCCCTCGAGGGCGCCCCTCCCGCGGGACCGCAGCGATACCTGCGCGAGTTGGTCAGTGGGAATCCAGGGACGCGCGGCCGCCGTACCGCTGGCCAGAGGCAATCCGGAGGTCGAGTCGGGCGCAAGCCGGACGTCGTACCAGCGGAAGATCTCACCGCGTCGAGTGAGTACCTCCGCGTCGCGACCTGCGGTCGTCTCGTTGGCCGCCTGGTACGTTTCGGGCGGCGCGGTTCGCTCGAGGACCTGGGTGTGCGTGCATCCAGCGGGGAATAGCACCGCAACCGCCAACGGAGCGAATCGTCGCACGCGACCTCCTTGCATCCTCCAAGACTCCCGTCGAGCGGCAAGATGGGCAGCGCATAGGATGTCCGACAGGGGAAGGGTCCGCGACCGCATTGGCCGCACGGCGAGCGGCTCCGCCCCTTTCCCATGGGCCCTCCGCCCCCTAGCATCGAGCCGGAGCTGACCCCGGGGAGGGCTATGGTGCGACGGGCCGGATACTTCGCTGCCGCTGGGCTGGCGTGGGCGGTCGTGGGCATGGCGCTGGACGACCGCCCCGAGCGGGCCGGGATCCAGATTCCGGTCGTGCCACCGCCCGTCCCCGTCGCGGCACAGGTTCCGCCTCCGGTCGTCCCGTCCGCCCAAGAGGCCGCCCCGCCCGCGGCCCCGCAGGGAGTTCCGACGTTGTCGCGGCCGACCCCGGCCGTCACCACACCGGCTCCCTCGCGAGGGGGCAGCCGGCGTCCGCGTCGAAACATCTGGGTCGGCCCGATCCCGACGCCCGCCGACTGGGCGCCGCCCGACGGTCCCGTGCGCATCGCGCTCCAAGCCGGGCACTGGCGAGCCAACGAGGCGCCCGCGGAGCTCTCGGGCCTGAAGGACAACGGTACCAGCTCGCAGGGCACCGCGGAGTGGGAGGTGAACCTCGCGATCGCCCAGCGGGCGGCGGCGCTGCTGGAGGGGATGGGCTACGTGGTCGACGTCCTCCCGGCGGTCGTGCCTCCCAGCTACCGAGCGCACCTCTTCATCTCGATCCACGCCGACGGCAGCGGTGACGCTCGCGCCTCCGGCTTCCGCGTCGCGGCGCCGCGCAACGACCCGACCGGTCGCGCGGCCGGTGTGGCGAGACTGCTGGAGGCGAGCTATGCGGATGCGACCGGAATCCGCCGGCTACCGACCGTGACGCGGCGAATGCAGAACTACTACGCGTTCAACTTCCAGCGGTACGTGCACGCGCTCCATCCGATGACGATCGCGGTGATCCTCGAGACGGGCTTCCTCACGAGCGCTGCCGATCGGACCGTGATCGTGGACGATCCGGACCGCGCGGCGCGAGGGATCGCGGCCGCCGTGGCCGCGTTCCCGATCACCCCGCCGCCGGGTCCCGTCCCGCTTCTCGCCTCCGACGCGCTCGACTGAGGTGGCTCGTCAGGTCAGGCGCTGGCGCGCATGACCGAACGGAAGCCGTTGGTACCCGAGTGGGACCACTCCCCATCCGCGCTCCGATGCGTGTGCACGACCGACTCGTGCTGCACATAGTCGCGGTACGCGGGATTCGGTAGGCCGGTGACGACGATGCGCGCGCCGTCGAGGCCAGGGAGCAGCTTCATCTCGACCGTCGACTCGGGGACCCCGAAGCGCATGCCGTCCGCCGTTTCCTGGATCGTCAGGGGCGCCCGGACTTTGGCGCGCGCGATGCGGTCGAAGCCGCCGAACGCGACCGGGAGGAGACGCTCGAGCGTAGCCACCTGGGTCGGGTTCAGTCGATCATCGATATAGATGCGGGTCCATACCCGCATCTCGAACGTGACCACGAAGTTGAGGCCGGCGAGGCTCGCGCCTTCGAGCTGACCCTCTCGGACCTGGATGAGCCGGGTGCCGTGGCACGTCCCGGGCTCGGGACGTCCGAAGTTGCAGGAGCACGGGATCGCGCAGCTGCAGCACTCGGACACATCCGCGGTGAGCGACCAGAGCCGCGCCTGCTGCGCGGCGCCAGAGCTGGGGATGAGTGCAGGAGCGACTGCCAAGCCGCCGACCAGCTTGTTGAACTCACGTCTGTCCATCGTTGGGGTCTCCCATGGGGGCGATGACTGCCGTACCGTACCTCGGGAGTCGGGGTGGCTCAAGTCTTTTCGCGTACCCATTCCATGGGAGAACGTCCATGTGCCGAAACATCAAGACGCTCTTCAACTTCGATCCGCCCGCGAACGAGAGCGAAGTGCGCGCGGCGTCGCTGCAGTTCGTGCGCAAGATCAGCGGGTTCAACAAGCCGTCGCGTGCGAACGAGCAGGCGTTCCATACGGCGGTCGACGAGGTCGCGCGCGCGGCCCAGGTGCTCCTGGCCTCGCTCGAGACGAGCGCGCCCCCGCGCGACCGAGA
>CAZBCN010000024.1:7968-38102 GCA_964490285.1 uncultured Gemmatimonas sp.
GACGTGCCGTCCCGGGGGGCCGCCCAGGCGCAACACCTCCTCGCCGTCTGGCGTCTGAATCACGACGCTCGACTCGGGGCCCGCCACGATCACCACCGCCGGCATGCCCGCCGCGTCCGTGAGCACGAGCCGGCCCGTGTTCACTTGGTCGGCGATTTGGGGTGGGGTGGCTGGGTCGGCGGCCCGAGACAGCAGCGTCCGTGTAGTGGCATCGGTCGCCTGCGGTACCAGGGCGGCCGCGGCGATCACGGTCAGCGCGAGCCCGAGGCCGAGCGCGCAGAGCCGGGCACGTCGGAGCGAGGATTCCAGGGCCCGGATGCGGGCTTCGAGGACGGGCGTGGCGCCCATGGCACGACCTCCTGTGGAGGGGATGTCTCAGCCTTTCGGATCCCGGGACCGGCCCGGAGGGATGCCTGGCTTGAGCGGACCCGAGCGTCTCTCCATTCTTGCGCGTGAACCTCATGCTCCCCCGCTCCGCCTGGCTCGGTGTGCTCGCGGTCCTAGCGTGCGCGAGCCCGGCCGACCCGGACGCGGACCGCGCGGCGACCCAGCTCGCGGCCGTCACCCGCATGGCGGCGGACATCGGCCGGAACCCCGGCCCCCTGGAGGTGCTGTGCGTCGCCTTCTCGGGGGACTGGGAGGATCCCGAGCTGCCGAGCGGCGACGGTGTCCTGTCGTTCGCCTACGCCGAAGGGTGCGAGGAGATCGACGGGCAGCTGTTCGCCCGAGCCGGCGGTGCCCGCGCGATCTGGTTGGGAGTCGGCGAGCCGGAGATGGGGACGTCGAGCGCGGTGGTGCCCGTCTACACGTCGACCGGCGTCGACGACGCTGCGTCGTACCGATGCGCAGTCGCCCGACGGGGGTCGGAATGGGTCGCGGAGCGCTGCCAGATGGGTGCGGTCGGCTGACCGATTCCCGAGGGACGCGGCCCTTCGCGCTCCTCGGGCTCGTGCTACCTTTTCAGGCTCCTTTTCCGTGCCCCGCACCTGCTCGACACCCCTCGTATGAGCGCCCGATCGCAGAAGAAGGAAGCCGAAGCCCCGCCTCGCGTGGACCTGCCGCGCCGCGTCCTGAAATTCGGGGGCACGTCGGTGACCGGTGCGAGCCGAGTGGACGTGATCGCGCGCGTGGTGCGCGACCGGCTCGAGCGTACGAACCCGGTCGTGGTGGTGTCGGCGATGTCGGGTGTGACGGAGACGCTTCGTCGAGCCTCCGAGCTCGCGACGAGGGGTGAGTCGGGCGACCTCCTGCGGGAGCTCGAGACGAGGCACCGTCAGGCGGTCGCCGAAGTCACAGGAGATCGTCCCGAGGTCGGCGATGCGATCGAGCGGTTGCTCGCCGAGGCGGGCCGACTGATGCAGGGCATCGAACTGGTCGGGGAGTGCTCACCCCGCACGCTCGACCAGGTCCTGTCGCTCGGCGAGCGCCTGTCGATGTATTTGATCGCCGGCGGATTGTGCGCGCGGGGCGTTCCCGCACGCGCGGTCGACGCGGCCGACTTCATCGTCACCGACGACCACTACGTCGAAGCGGAGGTGGACTTCCCCGCGACGGAGGAGCGCGCGCTCGCGGTGCTCGCACCCGCCGGCCAGGTGCCGGTCGTCACGGGCTTCCTCGGCGCAACCAAGAACGGCGACCGCACGACGCTCGGAAAGGGCGGCTCGGACTACTCGGCAGCCGTGGTGGGTTGGGCGCTGCGCGCCGACGAGGTCGAGATCTGGACGGACGTGCCGGGCGTGATGACCGCGGACCCGCGCGTGGTTCCGGACGCGCGGCCGCTCCGCCACCTCGGCTTCAACGAGGTCCTCGAGCTCTCACACTGGGGCGCCAAGGTCGTGCACCCCAAGACCGTGCGACCGTGTCGCGACCGGGGCATTCCCCTCTCGATCCGGAACACCCTCTCCCCCGACGATCCCGGCACGCTGGTGACACCGCGCGCGCCCGCGTCGACGATGGGACCGATCCGTGGCATCGCGTCCATCGACCGCGTCGGACTCCTGCAGCTCAACGGAGTGGGGCACGGCACCGAGTCGATCACCTCGCGCTTCGTCAACGCGCTCGACCAGGCGCGCTCGACGGTGCTGCTCCTCAGCCAGGGGTGCAGCGAGCGCTCGGTATGCGTCGCGCTCACCCCGCAGTCCGTGCGCCCGGCTCTGCGCGCGGTCGAGAAGGCATTCGAGCTCGAGCGTCGCGTCGGACTCATGGACGATCCGACGGTCGAGGAGGAGTGCTCGATCGTGGCCGTCGTCGGCGAAGGCATGAAGGACCAGCCGGGTATCGCCGGTAAGGTGTTCGGCGTGTTGGGCGAGAAGGGCATCAGCATTCGCGCCATCGCGCAGGGGTCGTCCGAGCTGAACATTTCGTTCGTGGTGCGCCGCGAGGACGCGAACGAGGCCGTGCGCGCGATCCATGCCGCGTTCTTCCCACCCGACAAGCGTCCAGCGTCCGCGACAGCGAGCGCGGCCCCGCAACCGGAAGTGGCGCCCGCGCGCTCGGGGCCGCTCGATGTCGTGGAGCTCGCGACGCAGCTGGTCGCGATTCCGTCGCTCTCCGGACACGAGCACGCCGTGTGTGACTTCGTGATCGACCTGCTCACGGCCCGCGGTTGGGACGTTCGCACCCAACCGGTCTCGGCCGGGCGGGTGAACGTGTGGGCCACGCGGGGCACTGGCGAGGTGACGCTCTCGACCCACCTGGACACGGTGCCGCACTTCTTCCCTCCACGCCGCGACGCGGGAAAGCTCTACGGTCGCGGCGCGTGTGATGCCAAGGGGATCGCGGCGGCGATGATCTGCGCGGCGCAGGGCCTGGTCGACGAGGGCGAGGAGCGCGTCGACCTGCTCTTCGTCGTCGGCGAGGAGCTTCGCTCGGACGGCGCGCGCGCGGCGGCGTCGCTTCCGGCCACGAGCCGGTGGCTGGTGAACGGTGAGCCCACGGAGTCCAAGCTGGTGAGCGCCTCGAAGGGCTCGCTTCGCATGATCCTCCGCACCCGCGGACAGGAGGCTCACTCGGCCTATCCCGAGCTGGGCAGCTCTGCGGTCCAGGCGATGGTGGCGCTTCTCGCAGAGATCCAGAGCCTGCGGCTCCCGACGGACCCCGAGCTCGGTGCCACGACGATGAACGTCGGAACGATCCGCGGCGGGTCGGCGGCGAACGTCTTCGCGGGCGAGTGCGAAGTCGAGGCGATGATCCGCCTCGTCGGCGACGCCCAGAAGGTCAAGAGCATCATCGCGGAGTGCGTCGGTGATCGTGCTGTGCTCGAGTGGGGCAGCCACATCCCCACGCAGCGATTCCACGTCATCGACGGGTTCGAGACGACGACGGTTGCGTACACGAGTGACGTGCCGATTCTCGCGGCCTGGGGTACGCCGCTCATGTTCGGCCCCGGTTCGATCCATCATGCGCACACAGAGGAGGAGCACGTGTCCCTGCAGGAGCTGACGTCCGCCGTCGGCGCGTACGAGAAGATCGTTCGCGCGGTGCTCGCATCATGAGCGCGCGCAAGCAGTCCGCGCGTGTCCCGGTCGCGGTGCTGGGGGCGACGGGCGCCGTGGGCCAGACGTTCATTCGTCTGCTCCAGGGGCATCCTCTCTTCCAGGTTACGCAGGTCGCCGCCTCCGAGCGTTCGGCCGGCAAGCGTTACCGCGACGCGATGAATTGGCACGAGGGGCCGCTGCCTGACGACGTGGCCGACCTCACGATCCTCACCTGCGACCCGGGCGAGGTCGGTGCGAAGATCGTCTTCTCTGCACTCGACGCGTCGGTCGCGGGCGAGGTCGAGCAGGCTTTCGCGTCTGCGGGGGCGATCGTGCTCTCCAACGCACGCAACCACCGGATGGATCCGGACGTACCCCTCGTGATACCCGAGGTGAATGCCGACCATCTGGCGGTGATCGACGCGCAGCGCAGGAACCGTGGCTGGGAAGGCGCGATCATCACCAATGCGAACTGCGCCTCCACCACCGCGGCGGTCGCGCTCGCTCCGCTCCACCAGCAGTTCGGCGCGCGCGAGGCGGTCATCACCACGATGCAGGCGGTATCCGGCGCGGGATATCCCGGCGTTGCGTCACTCGATATTCTCGGGAGCGTGATCCCGTACATCGGCGGAGAAGAGGAGAAGATCGAGCGCGAGATCGCGAAGATGCTCGGTACGGCGGACGGCTCGCGCATCAGCTCCGCTCCCCTCCGCGTCAGCGCGCACGCGAACCGCGTGCCGGTGGAGCACGGGCACACGGCGTGCATCTCCGTTCGCTTCGAGAAGCCTGTGACGCCCGAGGAAGCCAAGGAAGTGCTGTCGGCTTGGAGGGGTCACGAGGTCTGTTGGGGGCTCCCCAGCGCGCCTCCGATGCCGCTCGTGCTCCGCACGGAGCCGGACCGGCCTCAGGCCCGCAAGGACGTCTTCACCGGTCGCGGCATGGCGACGATCGTCGGACGGGTGCGGGCCGATCCGCTCATGCACCTCCGCCTGGTCGCTCTCTCCCACAACACGGTGCGGGGCGCGGCCGGCGGCTCTATTCTCAACGCCGAGGTGCTGGGACGGATGGGCAGACTCCCCGGCATCGCGGAGGGAGCCTGGTGACGGCGGAGACGCCTCGTATCGCGATTCTCGGAATGGGGAAGATGGGCCGGGAAGTGGACGCCCTGGCCCGTGAGCGAGGGGTCGACGTCGTGGCGCGCCTCGACGTCGCGGAGATCGCCGATCGGGCGGGCGCGCTGGCTGCGCTGAGGGGTGCTCAAGTGGCCATCGATTTCACGACTCCCGACTCGGCGGTGTCGAACATCGAGATCTGTCTCGAGGCCAGGTGTCCGGTGGTGGTCGGCACCACCGGATGGTACGGTGAGCTCACGCGCGTGCGCGGGCTCGTACAGCAGAAGGGCGGGGCCCTGCTCTGGGCGCCGAACTTCTCGGTGGGGGTCGCGCTCGTGCGCGCGCTGTGCGCGCGGGCCGGGGAGCTGCTTCGGGGACTCGAGGGCTACGACGTGCACTTGACCGAGATTCACCACGCGCAGAAGAAGGATGCCCCGTCGGGGACGGCGCTCCTCCTTCGCGATGCGCTCGCGTCCGCGGGCCGTGAGGTGCCGATCACGTCCATTCGCACGGGCGCGGTCCCGGGGCGCCACGAAGTCTCGATCGAAGGGGCGTACGAGCAGATCGTGATCGGCCACGACGTGCGCAACCGGCGCGTCTTCGCCGACGGCGCCCTGCGTGCCGCGCTCTGGCTCCGAGGCCGCGAGGGGGTCTTCACCATGGACGACGTCCTGGGACTGGAGGCGTCATGAGCGCACGTCGGTTGCACGGCTGCGGGACCGCGTTGGTCACACCCTTCGTGAAAGACGGGACCGTCGACGAGAAGTCCCTGCGTGCGCTGGTCGACTGGCAGATCGAGCAGGGTATTCACTTCCTGGTCCCCTGCGGCTCCACCGGAGAGGCCGCTACCCTTTCGAACGACGAGCACTTGAGAGTGGTGCGGATCGTGGTCGAGCAGGCCGCCGGCCGGGTGCCCGTGGTCGGGGGACTCAACCAGAACGACACGGCTGCTGCGGTGCGGTTCGCCAAGCAGGTCGCCGCGCAGGGTCCGTCACACCTGATGGTCGTCGGCCCGCCGTACAACCGGCCGCCGCAGCGCGGGTTCATCGCGCACTACGGGAAGATCGCCGACGCGCTCGAGATTCCGGTGGTCATCTACAACGTGCCCGGGCGCACGGGCTCGAACATCCAGGCCAAGACGACGCTCGCGCTCGCGGAGCACGAGAACATCGTGGCCGTGAAGGAAGCGTCGGGCAACATCGATCAGATCCTTCAGGTCATCTTGCATCGGCCGGAGGGCTTCAGCGTGCTCTCGGGTGACGACCCACTCACCGTGCCGGTCATGGCGCTCGGTGGCGACGGCATCGTGTCGGTCGTGAGCAACGCGGTGCCGGGGCCCATGAGCCGACTCACCGAGGCGATGGACCGAGGGGATCTCGCGGGGGCGCGGGCCCTCATGAAGTCGCTGCAGCCGATCATGATCGCAGGTTTTCTCGAGAGCAATCCCATGCCGATGAAGGCCGCGATGGCCATGCTCGGCCGCATGGAGGACGTCGTGCGGCTCCCGCTCGTGACCCTCGCCGACGAGCATCGCGCGCCGCTGCGCGACGCACTTCGCGCGGCGGGCGCGCTATGACCCCGATGGAACGGAGGTCACTCGAGCGACGAATCGAGGAGCTCTACGCCCTGAAGACCGGCGAGGGCCTTCCCGACGACGCCATGGACCGCGTCGAGGAGCTCCTCGACCTCTTGGAGAGTGGGTCCGTTCGAGCCGCCACGCGGTCGCCGGAAGGGAAGTGGTCGGCGGTGCCGTGGGTGAAGCGAGGCATCCTGCTCGCGTTCCGCGTCGGGGTCGTCGTGCCCTCCACGGGCACCGAAGGCGGCGTGCCGTCCAAGGATCGTGCTGCCTTCTTCGACAAGCACACGCTTCCGATTCGGCGATTCATGCTGTCGGACGGGGTCCGCATCGTGCCGGGCGGCTCCGCGGTACGGCGGGGCGCATACCTCGCGCCCAAGGTCGTGTGTATGCCGCCGATGTACGTAAACGTCGGCGCGTGGGTAGGGAGCGGAACGATGATCGACTCGCACGCGCTGGTTGGCTCGTGCGCCCAGGTCGGTGAGCGCGTGCACGTGAGCGCGGCGGCGCAGCTCGGCGGCGTGCTCGAACCCGTGAACGCATCGCCCGTGGTGATCGAGGACGACGTCGTGGTCGGCGGGAACGTCGGTGTCTATGAGGGCACGATCGTACGCAGTCGTGCTGTGCTCGGAGCCGGCGTCGTGCTCACGCGCGGGACGCCCGTATTCGACCTCGTGCGCGAGAGGGTGCACCGTGCGAGCGGGGACGCGCCGCTCGAGATCCCCGAGGGCGCCGTGGTGGTGCCCGGTGCGCGTGGGGTGACCTCCGCGTGGGGCGCCTCACAGGCGCTCTCGCTCCAGACGCCCGTCATCGTGAAGTATCGGGACGAGAAGACGGACGTCGCGACCGCTCTCGAGAGCTGGCTCCGGTAGTCGAGGCGATCGATGGCAGCCGAGCGACAGAAACGAAGCTCGAAGGGGAACGACCGGGCCGCCGCGGGCACGGCGGTCGCGACCCCGACAACGGCGTCGCGGAACGTCCTCTATCTACCCCTCGTCCTCACGGGCGTCATCGGGCTGCTCGCGTTCCTTCCGCGCGTGCAGGCCAACCCGCGGCTGACTTTCTCGTTCTGGGGGGCAGTGGCGGTCCTGCTCGTTTGGCTCGCGGTGCTGTCGACGCGCCTGCGGCAGGCGGGGGAGGGGCGCTCGTTCGTCACCGTGCTGCGCAAGCAGCACTACATCCAAGCGTGTGTCCAGCTCTCGATCTACGCGTACTGGGGCTGGTACTGGCGCCCGGTCTACGAGTTCGCCGGCCTGTTCCTGGCACAGCTCGCGTTCGCGTATGCGTTCGATATGCTGCTTTCGTGGTCGCGTCGCGCGAGCTACACGCTGGGGTTCGGTCCCTTCCCGATCGTGTTCAGCACGAACCTCTTCATCTGGTTCAAGGACGACTGGTTCTACCTCCAGTTCCTCATGCTGGCGGTCGGTTTCCTCGGCAAGGAGCTCGTGCGTTGGGAGAGGGAGGGCAAGCGCGTCCACATCTTCAATCCCTCCGCGTTCGCGCTCGGCCTCTTCTCGCTCGTGCTCATCGCTACGGGCACGACCGACCTCACGTGGGGACCCGAGATCGCGTCGACGCTCACGCTCGCGCCGTACATCTACACCTATCTGTTCGCGGTGGGCCTGGTCTGTCTCTACTTCTTCAGCATCACACTCATCACAGGCGCAGCGGCGGCCGTGCTCTTCGGCGGCAGTTGGCTCTACGCGTCCGTGACGGGGGTGCCCTTCTTCATCGACTCGGAGATCCCTGCCGCGGTCTTCCTCGGGCTGCACCTCCTGGTGACCGACCCCTCGACCTCCCCGCGGACGCCGCCCGGCAAGCTGATCTTCGGTGCTCTGTACGGCGTGGGTGTACTGGCGCTGTATTGGCTGCTCGGCTCCGCGGGTGTGCCCACGCATTACGACAAGCTTCTGTGCGTGCCTCTGCTCAACTTGAGCATTCGGGGGATCGACGCGCTGGTAACGTCGCTGCGGGCGAGCGACGCCTGGGCCCGACTTCGACTCGAGGCGGCGTTCTCCAAACCGAACCTCGCGTACATGGGCGTTTGGGTGGCGTTCTTCCTGTCGATGGCGGCGCTCGGTCGCGCGGATGGACGGCACGTTGGGGACAGCCTTCCGTTCTGGCAGCAGGCGTGCGCGGAGAACCGAGCGAATGCCTGTGAGCGCCTGCTGCGGCTCGAGGCCACGTACTGTGCCGATGCCTCGGCCTGGGCGTGCAACGAGCTCGGTGTTGCGTACACGGAGGGCCGTATCGCGGCCGCGAATGTCGGACTCGCCTCCGGTTATTTCGCGCGCGCCTGCGAGCTCCGGTTCCAGGCAGCCTGCGTCAACCTGCTCGATCCGGCGCGCCTCGCCCGCGCCGAGCCCCGCGCGCTCGACCTTCGACTGCTGACGCGCGAGGGCGGACTGAACCGCATGGACGACAGCGAGCCCCAGCTCTACGCGCGCGCGTGCGAACACGGTTGGGCCTTCGCCTGCAACCGGGTGGCGGCCTCCCTTTGAGCAGCCTGAGAAAGGGCTGGCCCGCGTTCGCCGCGGTGGGCGTCGTCGTGGCGGTTTGGCTCTCGTTGCAGCTCGCGCCGTCGGCGCGCGGGGGAAGCGAGGAGAACGCCACTCCGCCGATCGAGTTGCCGACCGAGCTCCCCGGGTTCAGGCCGGACGTCTGGTTCTTGCCCGACGACGAGATGCTCGGCTTCGTCGAGGTTCCAGGCGGACCATTCGTCATGGGAAGCGACCCGGCAGTCGATCCGCTCGCCTTCGATATCGAGCGATGGTCCACGACCGCCGCGCAGGGGACCGTCGAGGTTCCGACGTTCTACATCGCGCGATACGAAGTGACGGTGGCGCAATACGCGGCTTTCGTGCGGGCGACGGGGCACCGCGTCGCGGACCAGGCCGCTCTCCTGGGGCGCCCCAACTTCCCGGTAGCGTCGGTGTCGTGGACCGACGCGCTGGCGTATGCGCGTTGGCTCGAGAAGACGCTCGCCGAGTGGAGCGGCACGCCTGCGACGCTCGCCGGACTTCTCGGCGAGGGGTGGCGCGTCACGCTTCCGAGCGAGGCGGAGTGGGAGAAAGCCGCTCGAGGCGGAGACGCGCGGATCTTCCCCTGGGGGAACGAGCCGCGCGCGGAACGGGCGAGCTACCAGGGCCCTGGGCCGACGCGTGTCGGTGCCTTCGCATGTCCCGAGTGTCCCTACGGTCTGGCGGACATGAGCGGCAACGTGTGGGAGTGGACGCGGAGCCCGTATCAGCCGTACCCGTACGATCCGGCCGACGACACATCGGGGCTCGACGCGGACGCGCTGTGGGTGATGCGCGGCGGATCTTTCGCCGACGGTCCGCAGAACGTGCGCGCGGCTGTGCGTGGGGGCGCGGACCCGGGGGCGCGTCGCCCGTTCATCGGCTTCCGCGTCGTGCTCTCCCGACCCTGACGACCGCGGTCCGCCTCACCGCCATCGCACGACGAACCGCCCGACGCTCGCCGCACTCGGGTAGCGGCGCTCCAGCTCCGTGACGAGGTCAGGCGCGGGCGGACCGGAGATCTGCGCCGCCCGGTTTAGCGCGACGACCCGCACGTCCTCGCGGTCGAGCATCGCGAGAATCCGCTCCGTGCGGCCCCGCGGATCGTCCAAGAAGTCGTAGAAGACCGGAGTCGGGTTGCGCAGCCCGCTCAGGAAGTATGCCTCGGGGGCGTCGGGAGTCACGAAAGCCGTGCCGCTGCCGGATGCCAGATCACGCAACAGACGAGCAAGTGTTTCGTATTCGGTGCGCTCCGGTGCAGTCACACGGATGTGACCTCGATCGAGATCGAGCCGCTCGAGCGCGGGTCTCGGCTCGTAGCGGAGTCGAGCAGTGGCGAAGAGGTCGGCGGTGCCGATCCAGCGCGCACCGAACAGCAGCGCGAACACGGCGAGCGCGGACATGGGTGGGCGCCACCCTTCCGAAGCCAGGGAGGAGCCCGCGAGCGCTCCGAGTGCGACGAGCGGAGCCAGGTAGAAGAAGTAGACGGGCCCCGAGAACGGATACTGGACCAGCGTGAATGTGCCGAGGGCGATGGCCGTGAGCGCGGCCTCGAGCGCGCGTCGGCCGGCGTCTTCACGCCTCCATGACTTGGCCGCGGCTGCAAGCGTGGCCACGGTCACCAAGACCGGTGTGAGCAGCATTCCGCCCCACATCCCCCGATAGACCGCGTCGGTGGCGCCGAGCACCAGCACCGCGACCAGCGCGACCGCCAGCAATGCCAGCGCGCCGCGGCGGACGCTGCGCGGACCAGCCGCGGCGAGTGCCGCGAGGGCGAGCACGGCCAGCGCGGGCACCGACAGTGCGAGGGGGAGCGGCGCCGCCGTGGTGGTCGAGGCGGTGAATCGCTGGAAGGGGAGCACGAGCGTGCCCTGGATCAGGTCCGCCATCGAGCCCGTGACCACGTAGGGCAGGGCGAGCAGGAGGATCGGCCACGTCACTCCGATGGCGACGGGGGCAACCAGGCCAAGCAGGCGTGGAAGACCGGCGCTCGCGCCATCGATGGGCTGCGGCCCGGCGACGAGCCACACGCCCAACCCGACCATCGCCGTCGATGGAAGCACGAAGTGGACGAGCGTTGCGGGCGTGAGGTCCGCCCGGACGAGCCACACGACCAACAGCAGGTAGCCGAGCAGGCCGGCCCCGACCGCGATCCGGAGCGGCGAACGACCCCGGCTGCCCCGCTCGTGAACCGCGACGAGCGCCAACCCGATCAGTAGGGCTGCGAGGGAGTACAGACCCACGATCTTCACGACGATCGAGACTCCGCATGCCATGCCCGCCGCGACGAGCCAGGCGCGTCGCTCGGTGTCCAGAAAGCGGAGAACGCACCAGAGCCCGAGCACGGCCGCGAACAGGTTGTACCAGGTCGGCATCGCGGCGGGGTAGTTGGGAACGCTCCAGACCGACCCCAACAACACGACCCCGGCCGCGACCCTGGGCGCCGCGAACCGTCGTGCGACGCCGTAGCATACGAGCAGAAAGCCGGCGAAAGACATCAGCAGGAAGATTCGCGGCGCCAGCAGATGGATCCCGAACAACGTGAAGGACAGGGCGTGCCAGTACGAGAGCCCGCCCGTGTAGACGTCCTGGAAATCGCGGTGGGGAAGCTCGCCCGTCAGGACGCGCACCGCGGCCTGACCCAACATGCCGTCGTCGTGTGGGATCCAGCCGCGATCGATCGTGAAGGCGGCGTACAGGAACGCGACCAGGAGCAGGCCGCCCGCCCACGGATCGAACCGAGGGACGCGCGACTGGGAGTCGTCGAGCGGGTCCGGGGAGGCGGGTGCGGGTTCGGTCACGACCCATTCTACAAGACTCGCGGGGCTCCGCGCCCGTCCGCTTGCCCTCGCCCTCGCGTGCTTCTACCGTCCGCGGCCGTCGGCGCAGCTTCCGACTCGCTCATCCATCGCCTGAGATCCCGTGTGATCGCTCCTCTCGCCGACATCCACGTCTGTGACGTGACGCAAAACCTGGCCGGACCCTACTGCGCCCAGATCTTGGCGGACCTGGGCGCCACGGTCATCAAGATCGAGCCGCCGGGCGGGGACATGGCGAGGGAGTGGGGCCCCCCTTTCTGGGGCACGCGCAGCGCGCTCTACCTGTCGGTGAACCGCGGCAAGCGCAGCATCGTGCTCGACCTCAAGGCGAAGGAAGGCATCGAGGTCCTCCATCGCATCGCCCGTCGTTCGGACGTGTTCATGCAGGCGTCGCGCCCGGGTGTCGCGAAACGGCTCGGCTTCGACTACCCCGCGATTCGAGCCCTCAGGCCGGACGTGATCTACACGTCGATCAGCGCGTATGGCTCGACGGGGCCGATGAGCGATCAGCCCGGCTACGATCCGTTGATGCAGGCCTACACCGGCCTGATGTCCACGACGGGGTACGAGGGCGGGCCGCCCACCAGGGTCGGCGGCGCGGTGGTCGACTACGGCACGGGGATGTGGGCCGCGATCGCGGTGCTCGCGGCGCTTCGTCGCAGGGACCAGACCGGGGAGGGGGGTGAGGTCGAGGCGGCGCTGCTCGACACGACGCTCGCCTGGGTGTCGTACCACGTGACGGGCTATCTCGCCACAGGACGCATACCGGGTCCGATGGGGTCGGGGGTGCCCGCGATCGCGCCGTACCAGGCCTTCCCGACTTCGGACGGCCACGTGATGATCGCAGCGGGGAACGACTCGCTCTTCGGTCGGTTGTGCGAGGCGCTCGGCGTCCCCGCGCTCACGAAGGACCCGCGCTTCCTCACGAATCCGCTCCGGTCGGCGAACCAGGCCGTCCTGATTCCGTTGGTGGAGGAACGGACGCGGCGTCTTTCGACGGGGGACTTGGTGGAGCTGACCCGTAGGCATTCCGTACCGTGCTCGCCGATCCGCAACATCGCGGAGGTCGTCGCCGACCCGCAGGTGGTGGCGGCCGAGCTGATCTCCAACCATCCCGACCCGGAAGTGCCCGACTACCGGGACGTCGCGATTCCGCTGCGTATGGATGGTACACGACCCCTCGCGGACGCCACGCCGCCCCACGCGGGCGAGCACACCGCGGAGATCCTGACCGAGCTCGGCTACTCGAGCGAGGACGTGCAGGACCTCGTCGATCGAGGCGTGGCCGAGATACGCCCCCTCAATTCCAACGCTGGACGGTGAGCAGGTTGGAGAAGTCGTCGGTCCAGGCGCGGTCGGGTGCTTCGGCCTCGAGTGGCCGCCATCCGGCGACCGGTACATAGTCGAGGTCCTGCGCGCTGCGCGTGATCAGCACCCAGTGCGATCCGAAGATCCCTCGCTCGACATCGTCGTCGGCGCGTACGTCGACCCACTCGAACGCGGCGAGGTCGAGGTCGCGCACCTGTGCGGCGAGGACGGGCGCCAGGTCGAGGTGGCGGTTGGAGATGTGGAAGAGAAGCGCGCCCCGCGGCTCGAGACGCTGCAGGTATAGATCGAACGCCTCGCGGGTGAGCAGGTGCACGGGAATCGTGCCCGAAGAGAACGCGTCCAGCACGATGAGGTCGTACCGCTCGTCGGACCGCGAGAGCGCCACCCGTCCGTCGCCGACCACGGTCTCGTGCGCCGCGCGCATGTTCGCGAGGTAGGTGAAGAAGCGCTCGTCCTCCGCGATGCGCACGATGGCAGGGTCGATCTCGAAGAGCGTGACGCGCTGGTGGGGTCCCGCGAGTACCGCGAGCGCGCCCGTCCCCGCGCCCACGAGCGCGAGACGGCGCTTGTCCGCGTTTCGCCCGAACGCGAGAACGGCGTTCCCCGCAGGTCCGCTGGGGTGGTAGTACGCGAGCGGCTCGCTCGCGCGGGCGGGATCCACGTTCTGCACCCCGTGCACGGTCGCGCCATGATAGAGGATGCGGACGCTGTTCTCCGGGTCCGTGGCGACCCGATGAACGCCGAAGAACGTGCGCTCGGTGTGCAGGATGTCGCCGCGGTACATCTGTCCCGACTGCGCCGACGCGAGCAACACCGCGACGCCGAGCGCGAAGCGTACTGGTCGCGGCGAGAAGAGAAAGCACACGACGGTCGGGATCACGGCCACCAGGATCACCATCACGCCGTCCGGAACCGACCCGAGCCGCCGCGTTCCCACGACCGCCGAGGCGATGAAGAGCGCGAGCACGGCGGGGAGGGCGTAGTCGAGTGTACGTCCCGAGTAGAGCCAGTTGCGTGCGCGGGCGCTTCCTTCGGGCACGCCGAACCCGAACCGGAACAGGCACGCCAGGACGACCGCGATCGGGTACTCGGCGATGAAGTCGAAGACGACGGGCGCGACCAGGGCGGCGAACGTCCCGCCGATCGCCCCGCCCGTGGAGATGAGCAGGTAATACTCGGTCAGATGGCTCGTGGCTGGCCGAGACGCCGCGAGGCGCGTGTGGCAGAGGAGTCCCGCCAGCGCGAGCACCGACAAGTGGAGGAGCGCCACGGCCCACTGCGGGTCGACGATGCGCGCGAGCTGCACCAGCGCGGCGACGACCACAACGATGGCGAGCACGCGCGATAGCAACTCGGTGGAGACGAGGGTGCGCCGCGCGAACGCCGCGATGAAGGTCGCGAGGTACACACCGAGCGGGAGCACCCAGAGCAGCGAGGTCGGGGCGATCTCGCTCGTCAGGTACTGCGTGACGCCGAGGAGGAGCGCCGAGGGGACGGCGGCCGCCGCGATCCAGAAGAGGCGGTCGCGGGCCGATACGATGGGGTCCCCGGGGCGCGCTTCGACTGCCCGTCGTGGCTCCCCATCCCCGTCACCTCCAGTCGCCCGGATGACGACGAACGCGCACACGGCCGCCAGCGCGACGAATACCCCGTACCCGATCGTCCAGAGTCGGGCCTGCGTGCTCCCGGGCATCAGTGGCTCGAGGAGGAGTGGGAACGCGAGCAGTCCCGCGAGGCTCCCTGCGTTCGAGCCGGCGTACAGGAAATAGGGATCCGAGGAAGCCTCGTGCTCCGTGGCTGCCAACCATCTCTGCAGGAGCGGGCTCGCCGAGGCGAGCACGAAGAACGGAGCGCCCACGGCGATCGTCAGGACGCCCAGGATCCACGGCGACTGACCGCCCTCGACCGGCGGGTACCCTTCGGGGAGCGCGATGGGAAGTACCAGGAGCGGCAGCGCCAGGACTGCCAGGTGGACCATCGCCTGTCGGCGTACCCCCAGCCACCGCACGCTCAGGTGAGCATACAGGTAACCTGCCAGAAGCGCGGTCTGGAAGAACACCATGGCGGTGTTCCAGACCTGGGGGCTCCCTCCTGCGCGCGGGAGCACCATCTTGCCGACCATCGGCTGCACGAGGAACAGCAGCGCCGCGGCTACGAAGATCGCAGCCGTGTAGAGCGCGGCGAGGGGGCGTCCCTTCGTCACGTGTCGATAGCGCGGAGGCCGAGAGTGGCGTGCGTCAGCCGGCGATCGAGCCCCAGCTCTCCGCGAGGTGCGCAGCGGTGCGCCAGGCGAGCGCCTGCGCCGTGAGGGTCGGGTTCCGCGCTCCGCTCGTCCCCATCACCGACGCGCCGAGCACGCCGAGGTTCGGCACCTCGTGCGAGAAGCCCCACCGATCGACCACGTTCGTCTCCGGGTCGTTGCCCATGCGCGTTCCGCCGTACGCGTGCGTCGAGGCGCCCATCGCTCCTCCGACGCCGCCCCGGGTCACCTCGATTGCTCCCGCAGCACGGTACCATGCCTCCGCCTTGTCCTGGAGGAAGGCCGCGACGCGGCGCTCGTTCTCCTTGTACTCACCTGTGATCCGAATCACCGGAAAGCCCAGTGCGTCGGTGACGCGCGGATCCAGATCGAGGTAGTTGTCCTCGTACGGGAGCGTCGTCTTCTGGATGTAGAACCCGTGCGAGCGATCCGCATTCTCGTGGATGAAGCGCTTCCAATCCGAGCCCCAGGTCCGTCCGCGGCCGAACGTCGCCATGCTGGCCGCTGCGATCGGACGGCGGTCGGACATCGCCCACAGGTTACCCCCGCCGATGAAGTCGAGCCCGGAGTGGTCGAAGTTGTCGTCGGCCCACTCGTCGACGGCTACGCCCTGGGCCGGCAGGCCGTACCAGGCCTTGAGGTCGTAGGGGAAGAGGGCGCTCACTCCGGCGCCCTGGTGATGGCTGAGATAATGACGCCCCACCTGGCCATGATTGTTCGAGAGGCCGTTCGGATAGGCGGCCGACCTGGAGAGCAGGAGCAGGCGCACGTTCTCGTAGGTGTAGGATGCGAGTAGCACGACCCGCGCGGGCTGCAGGTACTCGTTGTTGCCCACGAGGTAGGTCACACCGGTCGCGCGCCCCTGACGGTCCACCTGGATGTTGGTGACGTGCGCGCGGGTGACGACGCGAAGCCTACCGGTCGCGAGCGCCTTGGGGATCGTCGTGAGGTGGGTCGCGTTCTTGGCGTCGAGGGGACACCCGCCCTTGTTGCAGTAGCCGTGGTATCCGCACCCGCTGCGCCCGTCGTACTCGGCCGTGTTGATCGCCGCCGGGCCGGGGAAGGGGCTCCAGCCGAGGGAGCGGGCGGCATCCGCCATGCGCTCGTGGAATGCCGTCCACCTCAGCGCGGGCATGGGGTACTCCCGCTGGCGCGGCCCCTCGAACTTGTTGCCGCGAGGATCGATTCGGCCGCCCACGTTGCCTGCCTGACCGGAGACGCCGACCTCGCGCTCCACGATGTCGTAATAGCGCTCCAGCTCTTCGTACCCGAACGGCCAGTCCTCCACGGTCGATCCGGCGGGGATCCTCGTTCGGCCGTAGCGGCGCGCGGTGTCGCTCACGACCCGGAAGTCCCACGGGTTCAGTCTCCAGCTCTGCGCCCAGTAGTGCAGCGTCGTTCCGCCCACGGCGTTCATCATCGGGTGGCTGCCGATCTGGTTCGCCGTCTGCGCCGAGGTCGCGCGCGAGGTCGGTCGCTCCTGCTCGGTCTTCTTCACGAGCATCGGCCAGTCGCGCACGTTGTTACGGATCTCGTCGGGCGCGAAATCGCGGCGGTCGAGCCACGTGCCGGCCTCGAGCCCGACAACGTCGAGCCCCGCCTGCGCCAGCGGATAGACCGCGACCCCACCGGCGGCGCCCAGCCCTACCACGACCACGTCGGTTCCAGGAAGCTGCCTCGCCATCAGCGGCTCCTCCCTTCCGGGAGCTGCGCCTGGAACTGCCCGAAGTCGTAGGCAGAGCGTCGGGCCGGCGCCAGGTCCTCAGCCTCCAGCATACGCTGCTCCTCATCGGAGACACGCAGCCGCACGCCCGGATATCGGATCAGGTCCCACCCCACGAAGTTCACGTTGCCGCCGTACTGCGGGTCACCGAACACGCCTTGCCACGTGTGGTCCCTCACCATGTTGAAGAAGGCGGCGGAGCTTCCCACGAAGCCCGTGCCCGCTCCAGTGGCGGTCCCGGTCTGTACGTCGATGAGCACCGAATCCCGGTCGCGCGCGGACAGCTCGGTGAAGGCGGCGCCGCGCGAGTAGCGGCTGTAGCGGTCGAGCGCGGCGATCCCCGCGCGATATGCCTCCACGGATGCGGACTCGGCCTCGCCGAGTGCGCGGTCGATGAAGCGCAGGGCGCCGGCATCGAGCGCGCCTGGCCCGAGGTCGTCGCTCGGGATCAGGCGGTCCACCACGGCACCGAGGATCTCCGTCTCGGCGGCGGTCAGGTTCATGAGAGGGCCGACCGGGGCGGGCGCCGACGCCAGGGACGGGAGCGTCACGGGCGTGGCGTCCGGGGTCCCGTCGGTGGCCGCGAGGCCCGCCGGCGCGAGCGCGGCTGCCCCGGCGGCACCAGCCGCCTTGAGCAGGTCGCGTCGCGAGAGGGCGGGGGACTTCCTCGGTTCTTCGGCCATGTGCGTATCCGGTTTCAAGGGAGGGCGCCCGCGTCGGCGGGCTGCCGGGTGTACGTCGGCACCAGGCTCCCTCGGCCGATCACGTGGCCGTCGATCGCCGCGAATAGCCCGGCGCGCGTGAGTCCCGGGACGAGGCGGAGCTCGGCGTCGAGGGCGAAGACCGTGAAGTCGTACTCGTGCTCGGTCCCGGCGGGCGGCGCCGGCCCACGGTACATGGCGAGGCCCCAGCTGTTGTTGCCCTGCGTCGCACCTTGGAGACCCGCCGGCATGGGATCGGACGGATCGAAGGGGATGCCCTCGGGAAGCCCATCCGCCGTCACGGGGATGTTGTAGATGACCCAGTGGACCCACGGCGGTGGATTGCCCGCGCCGTGGTCCTGACAGATCACGGCGAGCTGCCGGGTGCCGGCCGGGAGGTTACGCCACCTGAGGGGAGGCGAGACGTTCCGCCCGTCGGGCGAGTAATCGCGAGGCATCATACGGCCCGCGGTCATCGTCGGGCTCTCGACCACGATGGCGGCCGGCGTCTGCGCGCTCAAGGCGGCCGCAGCCTGTTGTCGAGGTCGGTGCAGAAGGTCATTCACTCGATCTCTACGGGTCCCTTCGACATGTGGAGACCCTGGCGGAGGTGTCGGTCCCGAATGTAGGAGGCACTGCGTGCGTGGGCATCCCCCGCGCGTGGAGAATTGCATTGAACGCGGACGGACCTGCCGCGTAGATTCCCCAACCTCCCACACGATGCCTCCCTCGTGAAACCTCCAAAGCAAACACTCGCCCCGATCTTCGCGACGCTCGCCTGGGGGTGCGCGACCGCGGCTCCTCCCGCAACGCCCTCTCCGGTGGTGATGGCGGACACCGTCACGATCACACGGGTCGACACCGTCCGGGTGGAAACGGCGGCGCAGCAGGACACCCAGCTCCAGGATCGGGTCGCCCGACTCCAGATCCAGCTCCTCGAGCGGGACGTTCAGCTTCGCGAGCTCGGGGAACAGCTCGAGGCGACGCGTCTGGAGCTCGCCCGCAACATGGCCCGCCTCCAGACCCAGGCGAGCCGCGCCGAGGCAGCGTCGGGCATGGCCGAAGCCGAGATCGCCATCGCCACGCTCCGACGGGCGGCCGGCACGACTCCGCTTCCGGAGCTCGCGCAGGCCGACGAGCTCTTCCGGCAGAGCTCCACGGAGTTCACCGGTGAGAACTACGGCGGTGCGCTCTACCTCGCCACCCAGGTGAGGGCCATCGTTCGAACCGGCCAGACCCGCTTACAGGGCCGTACCCAGGGTGCGTTGGTCGCGGGTGAGTCCCTGTTCGCGGTTCCGGTGCCGCTCAGGACGACGGGCCGCACCAACGTGCGGTCGGGGCCCGGCACCAACTTCGCGGTCGCTTTCACGCTCGACCCGTCGACTCCGGTGACCGGGCAGTCCTACACGAGTCAGTGGGTCCGCGTGGTGGACGAGCAGAGGCGCGAGGGGTGGATCTTCAACACCTTGCTCACGAGCCGGTAGCGGCGTCCGTTCGCTTCCCTTTCGCCCGAGTCTGACGCTTGGCCGCCTGCTGCTTCACCTCGGGCTCGGACTTGGGCGGGGCCCCCGTCACGCGGTCTCGGCCCAATCTCTTCGACTCGTAGAGCGCCGCGTCCGCCGCGCCGATCACCCCCGCGGCGCTGTCCCCGTGCATCGGGAACTCGGCGACGCCCACGCTGATGGTGACGGTGCGTCCATCGAACGACTCCCGGGCGAGGCGCGAGCGGATGCGATCACCGGCGATGATCCCGTTGGCGAGATCGCATTCGGGCAGCAACACGATGAACTCCTCGCCGCCGTAGCGTGCGGCCACGTCGAGGTCACGGGTCGCTTCCGGGATGACCCTCCCCATGCCCATGAGCACCTGATCTCCGGCCTGGTGCCCGTAGGTGTCGTTGTACTGCTTGAAGCGATCCACGTCGATCATGAGCACGCAGAACGGGCGGTCGTGGCGGTCGGAGCGGCGGATCTCCTTGTCGAACGCGTCGAGCAGGAAGCGTCGGTTGTGAAGGCCCGTGAGTAGGTCCGTGACGGAGAGACGCTCGAGCTCCTTGTTGCGTGCGTCGAGCTCCTGCCTGCTCTGACGGAGCTTACCCACCATGTCGTTGAACACTTGGGTGAGATACCCGACCTCTCCCCGTCCAGTCACCGGCAGGTCGACGGACAGGTCGCCGCCGGCCACCGCGCCCGCGCCCTCGGTGAGACGAACGAGAGGACGCACGATGACCGACCCGAGGAAGTAGGCGACGAACCCTACCACGATGAGCAGCGCCGAGACGAGGAGGAAGGCCGAGTTCCGGAGCTGTGTCACCTGAGCGTAAGCTTCCGCCGACGGAACCTGCACGACGACAGCCCACGTGAGGCCGGGCACTGGAGTCGATGTGCCGACCATGGGCGTTCCGTCGGCGTCGGCGTACTCCACGGAGGAGCCCGTGGCGGCGGCGAGGCGTTCGAGGAGACTCGTCTCGATGCCGGCTCCGGAAGTCGCGCTGGAGCTCGCGATGAGCTGGCCACCTCCGGTCACCAGATCGATGCGTCCGCCCTCGCCGGGGGCCAGCCCTTCCAGGACAGCTCGCGCGGCGTCGAACACGAGCGTGGCGACGAGCCCGCCGAGGAAGCGCCCGTCGGCGGAGAAGGTCGGCGCCGCGAGCGTGGTGGTGACGCGGTCGCCTTCCGCGGAGCGTGTCGGCTCTCCGAGCACGGTCTCGCCGCGCTCGAGGCGCACGAGCCACTCGGCGGGCAGGTCGACGCTCCCCGTCGACTCGCTGCTCGAAGCGACGGGGCGGGCCTGTGCATCGAGGACCTGGAGCTCGACATAGTCCGTGAAACGACCACGCACGCCGACGAGGTACTCCGTGAGACGCGCGCGCGCCGCGGTGGCGGTCGTCCCCCCCTGCCGGATCCGATCGAGGTTCTCCGACACCTCGAACGAGCCCGTGAAGATGCGCACGTCGTACGAACGCTCCTTCACCCAAAGGTCCACTTCCCGCGCCGCCTGCGATCCGCGACTGGTCAACTCGCCGTTCAGGTTCTCGGTGAGCGCCGCCCGATTCTGCCGGTAGGACAGCACGGCCGTGCTGAGTGCGGGCACGAGGGTCGCGATCAGCGCGAGGGCGAGAATGCGGTTCTTGATGCTGTCGAGCCCGACGGCGTTCAAGACCTTGGGGACCGGAGCCTTCGGCGTCGTCAACGCTGAATCGCCTCGCGCACGAGCGCGGTGATCCGTTGCCTCAGCTGCTCGGGGTTCGCGGGCTGGCTCTGCCAGGCGGTGACCAACACGGTTCCCGAGGAGGGGTCCACCCAGAGCTCGGTGCCTGCGCTCCCGTCCCAGCGATACTCGCCTGCGCTAGCTCCTGTGCCACCGGCTGCGGCGTCGACCAGGACCGACACGTTGGCGAGCGCCCATCCGCTTCCTCCTCGGCGGTTCTGCATGATCTCCGCGGAGAGTCCGTTCTGCACGATCTGCGCGACCGTGCTCTCCCGGAGCAGCCTCACCCCCGCGAGCTCTCCCCCGTTGGCGAGCATCGACGTGAAGCGGAGGAAGTCGGGAACCGTCGAGACGAGACCCACGGCGCCTTCGAGCAGGGTGGGCCGGACGGTGAAGGGAATCGCTTCCATCTCCACGGAGCGGAGTCCCTCACCCTCGGCGGTCGCGTAGACCGTGGTCAGCCGGTCGCGGCGCGCGGGCTCGACCCAGAATCCCGTGTCGACCATGCCGAGCGGGCCGAAGACGCGCTCCTGCAGGAAGGTGTCGAAAGGCTGGCCGGACCAGATCTCCACGAGGCGTCCGACCACGCTGGACGATTCGCTGTAGAGGTACCCACCACCCGGATCGAAGCGGAGCGGAACCCGGACCATGTTCTGGATGAGCTGGTCCAGCGTCATGTCCCGCTCGCGCACGCGCGCGTTGCGGTACTCCGGCGACGTGCGGTGGCTCAGCCCCGCCGTGTGCAACAGCAGGTGCTCCACGGTGATCGGCCGGGCCGGAGGGCGTGTGGAGCCGTCCGGGTTCAGCACCACGACGTCCCGGAAGGCCGGAAGGTACATGGAGACCGGATCGGAGAGCTGGAACCGGCCCTCCTCGTGGAGCATCATCGCGGCCACCGCGGTGACGACCTTGGTCATCGAGTAGACACGAAACAGCGATCGCTCGGTCATCGGCGTGCGAGTGGACACATCCTGAACGCCGACCGCCTCGAGGTACGCCGCCCGGCCGTTGCGCGCGACCCCGACGACCGCACCGGAGAGGCGCTGCTCCGCGACCATGCCGCGCAGCACGTCCGTGATCGCACCGAGGGGCCCAGCAGCCAGGCCCACCGCCTCGGGCTGTGCGCGGGGAAGCCCCGTCTGTGCGTGGGCCGGCGCGACCGCGGCGAGCAGCGCGACGAGAACCGCCGAGGAGACCCTCATGGAATCGTTCACGCGCCCGCGTTCGGGGCGCTGAGGTCCGCGACCGCAGCCAGCAACAGGTCGGGCCGAACGGGCTTCGTCAGGGCCCGGGCGGCGCCGAGGAGGCGAGCCATGTCGAGCTGGGCTTCGCCCGTGCCGGAGATCGCGACGATGGCGGGCTTCGGGTTCAACTCCCTCAAAACCGTGATCAGCTCGAGGCCGTGAACGTTCCTCATCTGTAGGTCGGTCACCACCACCTCGATCCCCTTCCCCTGGAACTGGGTCAAAGCTTCGTCGCCGTCCGAGGCGACCCAAACCTGGTGGCCCGCTCGCTCCAAGATCGTGCGCAGCACGACGCGGTCTCCCTCGTCGTCATCGACCACCAACACGCGCGCCATGGCGTCTGCCTCGTCCGTCAGGTCACCGACGTGACGGGGGCGGTCACGATCGCGGCGTCGAGAATCTGCGCGGGGCGGATGCAGAGCATCTTGGGCACTCCTGAGGGTGCGAGCGCGTGAAGAGTACCGAGGTGGCGTCGAGCGAGTCAAACCGGTCGGAACCCTCGCCATGGCAGGATCGCCCACCCCCCCCGTAGATTGCCCGCATCTGCGTCGGAGGTGAGCGCTTGCGGGGACTCACAGCGGGGTTCGCAGCTCTGGGCGTCTGGCTCGCCGTGGCCGGCGCGCCCAGCGTCCCTGGTGAGACCTCGCGGGGTTCGAGCGCCCCGGACCCCGCTCCCGCGGATGCAACCGAGTCGATCCAGCGCTACTGCGTCCGGTGCCACAACGACGAGCGTCGCGTAGGGAATCTCTCGTTGGAGGACTTCGACGCCGAGGCGGCGCGCGCGTCGGCCGAGGTCGGCGAGAAGATGATCTTGAAGCTCCGCGCGGGCATGATGCCCCCGCCGGGGGGGCGGCGGCCGCCCGCAGACTCGCTCCTTCAGCTGGTGGAAACGCTCGAGTCGGTGATCGACCGAGCCGCCGCGGCCGCACCGAATCCCGGAGCTCGGCGGTTCCAGCGGCTCACCCGCGTGGAGTACCAGCGCGTCGTGCGCGACCTTCTCGGTCTCGAGATCGATGCCGCGCGGTGGCTGCCTGCCGATACCTACCTCGGCAACTTCGACAACCTTTCTGCAGCGCAGGGCCTCTCGCCGACGCTGCTCGAGGCGTACCTGCGCGCTGCCACCGAGGTCAGCCGACTCGCGGTCGGCAGCCCCGACGGCCCCTCGACCACGGCGAGCTACGAGCTCTCGGTCGATGTCTCCCAGCACGCCTGGGACCACATCGAGGGTACGCCCTTCGGCACACGGGGCGGCACGGTGGTCACGCACGACTTCCCCTCCGATGGGGAGTACTTCTTCGAGGTCGTCACCGACTTCGGCGCGGGGGCGCCCGACACCGATGTCGACATCTCGATCGACGGTGCCGGGGTCGCGCAGCTCGCGCTCGAGCACGGCGGCCGTGCCAGCGTGCCCATTCGCACGCCGCCGATCTTCGTGCGCGCGGGCCAGCACAGGGTCGCGGCTGCCTTCGTTCGGAACGTCGACGGGCCGTACGAGGACCGGTTGAAGCGCCCGAGGTGGTCGTTCACGGGCGGTGAGGACTCGCGCGCTTGGGCGAACTACGGGATCACGGTGCTCCCCCACCTGCGCGAGCTGAGGATCACGGGACCTACGGTATCGACGGGCGTCTCCGAGACCGAGAGCCGTCGCCGTGTGTTCACCTGCTATCCGAGCGCGCCTGCGGAGCAACGCTCCTGCGCCGAGTCGATCTTCACGCGCCTCGCGACGTTGGCCTACCGGCGACCCGTCACGCCAGAGGACCTCGCCGGCCCGATGGCGTTC
This sequence comes from uncultured Gemmatimonas sp., assembly GCA_964490285.1. Lineage (GTDB taxonomy): Bacteria > Gemmatimonadota > Gemmatimonadetes > Longimicrobiales > Gaopeijiaceae > UBA2982. The sequence continues at coordinate 31,718 of CAZBCN010000024.1, forward strand.
TACGACCGCGGGGCCGCCGAGTCCGGCTTCGAGCTCGGAGTTCGGACCGGACTGCAGGCGATCCTCGCGAGTCCGGCGTTTCTCTTCCGCCTCGAGCGGCAGTCCCCGGAGGCGGAGCCGGGCGAGTCCTATCGGATCGCGGACATGGACCTCGCGTCGCGCCTGTCCTTCTTCCTCTGGGGGACGGGCCCGGACGAAGAGCTGCTCGAGCTCGCTGTCGGGGAGCGGCTGTCCGAGCAGCGGGTGCTGGAAGGGCAGGTCGAGCGCATGCTGGCCGATCCCCGTTCGGAAGCGCTGACGACCCGTTTCGCGTCGCAGTGGCTGCGCCTTCAAGACGCCGACAAGAACAGCCCCGACTCCTATCTCTATCCGGACTTCACCGCCCAGCTCCGTGCCGACATGGTCCGTGAGACGCAGCTGCTCTTCGAGCACCTCGTCCGAGAGGACCGGAGTCTCTTCGAGCTCGTCACGGCGGACTACACGTTCCTGAACGAGCGGCTCGCGCGTCACTACGGTATCACGGGTGTCGCGGGCCCCGAGTTCCGGCGCGTCCAGTATCCGGACGCGACCCGACGGGGCGTTCTGGGCCATGGGAGCGTGCTGCTCCTCACCTCGATGTCGAACAGGACGTCCCCGGTGCTGAGGGGCAAATGGGTGCTCGAGGCGCTCATGGGCGCGCCGCCGCCGCCCCCCCCGCCCGATGTGCCTGCGTTCGAGACCACCCAGGCTGCGGCCGCGGGTCGCCTGCTGACCACGCGCGAGCGCATGGAGGAGCACCGCTCCAACCCGACGTGCAACGCGTGCCACCGCCTGATGGACCCCATCGGGCTCGCGCTCGACAACTTCGACGTCACCGGCCGGTGGCGGACCCGCGAGAACGGACGTCCGCTCGATACGGCCGGCACGTTCTACGATGACACGCCGCTGAGCTCGCCCGAGGAGCTGACCGATGTCCTGCTGAGCCGCCCGCTTCCGATCGCGCGGAGCTTCGCAGCCAACATGCTCGCATTCGCGACCGGGCGTCGCGTCGAGTACTACGACCAACCCACGATCCGAGCCATCGCCAGGGAGGCGGAGGCGAACGACTATCGCCTCTCGTCGTTCATTCTCGGAGTCGTGACCAGCGATCCGTTCCAGATGGCCAGGTTGTCGCCACCCGCGGTCCCAGGAGCCTGAATCCGATGCATCTCATCACCGGAAGGCACATCCCTCGCCGCACCTTCCTCCGCGGCATGGGTGCGACGGTCGCGCTACCGATGCTCGACGCGATGGTCCCCGCGGGTAGGTCGTGGCGGCGATTCGCAGCCGACCCGAACTTCACCCGCCTGATCTGCATCGAGGAGTCGATGGGTGCGGCTGGGTGCAGCGACTGGGGTGACGCGCGCCACCTGTTCTCGCCGGCCGCGGTGGGTCGGGACTGGGAGATCGTGCCCGACAGCCAGCTGATGCCGCTCGCGCCCTTCAAGGACTACCTGACCATCGTCAGCAACACCGATTGCCGGATGGCCGAGCCGTACCGCGCCGAGGAGATCGGCGGAGATCACGATCGGTCCACGGCGGTCTTCCTCACGCAGGCGCACCCCAAGCAAACGCAGGGTTCGGACGCGTACATCGGCACGTCCCTGGATCAGATCCATGCACGCCGCGTCGGCCAGGACACGGCCTTGCCGTCCCTCGAGCTGTGCATCGAGCCGATCGACCGCGGCGGCGGGTGCCAGTACAACTACCACTGCGCCTACACGACCACGGTTTCGTGGGCGTCGCCCTCACAGCCACTCCCCCCGATTCGCGAGCCGCGCATCGTGTTCGAGCGCCTCTTCGGGGCGGGCATCACGGCTGAGGACCGGGCCGCGCGGCTGCGCACGGACCGGAGCCTGATCGACTGGATCACCGGGGAGGTGGCTCGCTTGCGCGTCGCGTTGGGCGTGACCGACCGGGTCGCGCTCGACGAGTACCTCGAGCACATCCGCGAGATCGAGCGGCGTATCCAGCTCGTGGAAGCCCGCAACTCGAGCGGCGAGGAGCGTGAGCTCCCCGAGGCGCCCTCGGGCGTGCCCGACTCGTTCGAGGAGCACATGCAGCTGATGTTCGACCTGCAGGTCATCGCGCTGCAAGCAGACATGACGCGGGTGATCACCTTCAAGACCGGCTTCGACCAGTCGAACCGGACTTTCCCGCTCTCTGGCGTGAATCGGTCGATCCACGGCGTGTCCCACCACGGCAACGCGCCGGCAGACATCATGGACTTCAACGCGATCAATCGTCACCGACTGGGCCAGGTCGCACACTTGCTCGCCAAGCTGCGCGATACGGCGGACGGCGAGTCCTCGCTGCTCGACAAGACTGCCATCGTGTGGGGCTCGCCGATGGGTGATCCGAACCTCCACAACCATCGCCGCTGCCCGCTGCTCCTCATGGGCAAGGCGAACGGCGCGCTCGAGGGGGGCCTGCACCTACGGGCCCCGGAAGGCACGCCGATGGCGAACGTGTTCGTGAGCCTCATGCAGGCCATCGGGCACACGGACATGAAGTCTTTCGGCGACAGCACGGGGGAGTTCCCGTTGACCTTCCCCCGGGGCATGCCGGCCGTCGGAGACATCGGCCAATGAACGGGGCGCGGTGGGCGAGGCAGTCGATTCTCGTCGCGGTCCTCTCCTGGGGAACGGGCGCGGCGGTGGAAGGCCAGCTCGTCGACGCCGCGCGGGCGGGGGACGTCGCCACCGTCCGGGCGCTGCTGCAACAAGGTGCGGACGCGAACGAGGCCAACGGTGACGGGCTGACTCCGCTCCACGCTGCCGCAGAGCGTGGCAACGCGGCCATCGTGGAGTTGCTCATGGATCGGCACGCCGCGATCGGAGCGAAGACCAGGATCGGAAACTATACGCCGCTCCACCTCGCTGCTCTTGGCGCACACACTGCGGTTGCCGAAAAGCTGCTCGAAGCCGGAGCCGACCCGAACGCCGTGACGACGAACACGGGCGTGACTCCGCTCCACCTCGCTGCCGCCGCGCTGAACGGGGCGGAAACGGTCGCCGCGCTCCTCGAGCATGGCGCCGACCCCAACGCGCGGGAGATCGCTGCCGGACAGACGCCGCTCATGTTCGCCGCGGCCGAGAATCGTGCGGACGCGATCCGTGAACTGATCCGCCGAGGAGCCGACCCGAGCGTGACGACGCGGGTCGTCGACGTGCTCTATAGCTACGCGCTGGATCGCGCGGCCGGTCAGCGTCTCAACCGCGCTCTCGACTCGATCCAGATCGCCGAGCGCGGCGGCCGCGACTGGACTCCGAGCGCCGAACAGGTCCAGGCGGCGATCCAGGCGCAGCGCGCCTTCATCGCCTCGCAGCCCGACGTCGGACCTCACGATCCGATCTCGCTCGCGCGGGTCGGCCCCGACTATCCCGGCGGGCCCGACGTGGTGCGCCCGCCCGCCACGGAGACCCTCGTGGCGAAGACGGGCGGCATGACGGCATTGCTGCACGCGTCCAGGGAGGGGCACGTCGAGGCGGCGCTGGCGCTCCTGGACGGAGGCGCCGACATCGACCAGGTGAGCCCGGCGGACCACACGAGCCCTCTGCTCATCGCGACCATGAACGGGCAGTTCGACCTCGCGCTCCTGCTCATCGGGCGCGGAGCCGACCCCAACCTGGGGGCCTCGACCGACGGATCGACGCCCCTGTTCGCCGTCCTGCAGACCCAATGGGCTCCCCGGTCGAACTATCCGCAGCCGCGCGCGCAGGACGTCCAGCGCTCCGACTACATGGACGTGCTGCGAGCCTTGGTGGCCGCGGGTGCCGATCCGAACGTGCCGCTCAACACCCATCTCTGGTATTGGGAATACGGGCTGAACAAGATGGGCGTCGAGCTCGCAGGGGCGACGGCCTTCTGGCGCGCGGCCATGGCGCAGGACGTCGGGGCCATGAGGCTGCTCGCCGAGCACGGCGCCGACCCGGACATCCCGACGAAATGGCCGCCGATCGGCATGAGGGACCGGCGCCAGACGGATGGACGCCAGCAGGAGGACTCCGGTGTCACGTTGATGCCCGAGGGCACGCCCAACGCGTGGCCGATCCACATGGCGGCCGGCGGCGGGTACCTGGGGCTCGGCGCGTTCAGCGTGCGTAACGCCCCGAATCAGTTCCTTCCCGCGGTGCGGTATCTGGTGGAGGAGCTGGGCGCCGACGTGAACGAGCGGGACGGGTGGGGCTACACGCCCCTCCACTACGCGGCGTCGCGGGGCGACAACGAGCTGATCCGCTACCTCGTGTCGAAGGGCGCCGATGTAGGTGCGATCGCGCGGCTCGGGCAGTCGACTGTCGACATGACGCGGGGCGGGCGTTCGGGCTTCTTCCAGCGCGTGGCGTATCCGGAGAGCGAGCAGCTGCTGCTCAGCCTGGGCGGGCAATACTCCTGCCTGCACACGCACTTCTTGGACACCGGCGACTGGTGCGAGGCCTCGGGCGTGCCCCCGTTCGTCCAGACCGCGGGGGACGACTACGGCCGGTAGCAGTCGCTGCTAGTTCTCCAGGACGAGCGGCCTTCCCACGAGTCGGTTCGGGTCGGCGCCCGGGCGGGGCACGAACTTGTCCATCCAGCCGCCATCCCAGCTCGCGACGTAGACATTGCCCTCCTGGTCGACGTCGATCTGGTGCGGGCGCGAGAGCCCGCCCTCGAACCCGCCCATCGTGCCGCCGTACGCGCCCCAGTAGTACTGCAGCTCCCCCTGGAGCGAGTACTTCAGGATGCGGTTCAGTCGTCCCGAGGTGACCCACACGCCGTCATTCTCGTCGATGAACACTCCGACCGGATCGGACACGTCGGGCCACTCCTCGATGTACTCGCCGTTTTCGGTGAAGATCTGAATGCGGTTGTTGTTGCGGTCGGCGACGTAGACGCGGTGCTCGCGATCGATTGCGAGCCCGTGCACGAGGTCGAACTGCCCGGGTCCCGTGCCGGGCCCGCCCCACTCCATGATGTAGTCCCCGTTCGCGGCGTACTTCACGACGCGCGTGTTCCAATAGCCATCGCCGAGGAGCCAGGTGCCGTCCGGGAAGAACGCGAGCACGGCGGGATCCCCGTAGCTGTACGGCCCGGGGTTCGGATTCGCGCGCGCCGCCGCGCGGCTCGTAGGATGGTCGGGATCGAAGAGCCGCATGACCAGCTGGCTCCCGTCGTTGGTGAACTTGAGCACCGACATCGGCACTCCTCGCTGGCCACGCTCGACGATCCAGACGTGCCGCTCCGGATCGTAGGGGCTGATGTACACCTGGTGCGGCCGGTTCACGATCGAGTCCCACTGCGACCAGTTCTCGATGATCTCCCCGTTCCGATTCACGACGACGAGGTAGTTCGAGCTGCCTTCGCGCTGATTACCATCGGCGTCACGGTCACCCCACACCGCCACGATGATCCGGTCCGGGTTGTCGACCGCGACCCCCGACACTTCGCCCCACGTCCACGGGTCCACGTGATCGGGTGCGGGCTTCCACCAACCCGGGACAGGCTCGTAGGCTCCGGTGCGCTCGTCGCCGCCCTTGACGACCGTGGCCGAGCCCGTCGCGGCCGCGTCCCGGTCCGCGCAGGCGCCGAGGGAGAGGAACAGGGCGACGAACGATGCAGCCGAGCGGCTCTTCATGGCTCTTGGCTCCAGAGTGACGGACGACCGAGGCGCTGGGTCATTCTGAGTGCTCCGACGGATTCGGGCCAGAAGTCGCCGATAGGAGCGTCGGTCGCCGGTCGTTCAATCGTCGTGGTGCCGCTCGTACTCCTGCTGTGCCCTCACACGACGCTCGGCCCGCTTGGCGTCGCGGCGCTTGGCGGCCCGCAGCGCCTTCTCGTGCGTACCCGTCGAATGGACGGTCGGAAGGGAAAACCCGCGCTCGAGATCCGCGCTGCCGCACGCGGGGCAGGACGGCGCATCCGCTCCGCGAACGAGCGCCTCGAACACGTTCCCGCAGCCTTTGCAGGAGTAATCGTAGAGGGGTATGATGGCACCCTGATCCGGAGCCCATGCTTACGGGAGCACTCTACATGACGGATCTGCGCCGTGCCATAGCGAAGGGCATCGTTCTCACGCTCGCGGTGGCCTGCGGGGTTACGTCGCCCGTCGGCGCGCAGGAGGTCCCCCTCGATCGCGAGCAGCTCACGCGCTATGCGCGCGCGCACATCGCCATCGGTGCGGCTCGGGACGAATTCCATGCCCGCATCGCGCGCATCCACGACGACGTGGGATTGGCTCGCGCGCGAGAAGAGATGGACGCGCGTATCGCCCGGATCTTCGTCGAGAACGGACTCACGAGCGAGCAGTACGGTGTGCTCACGCTCCTCGTGAGCCAGAACGAGGCGGTCCGCGCCGTGTTCGAGGAGATCGAGAGGGGGCTGAGGG
>CAZBCN010000025.1:0-4648 GCA_964490285.1 uncultured Gemmatimonas sp.
ATGTCGCTACTGCCTCTCCGCCTCCAGGATCTGCTCGAATACCAACTCGAACTCGAGCAGACGCTGGCCGCCTTCCGCATCCGGAATGCCGACATCCGGCACGATCAGCCGCAAATCCCGTGCGGTCCGATCGATCTCGGGGAAGACCAGGACGTAGGTGAGCCGCGCGTCGTGGTATACGAGCTCGCGCCGCTCGGGCGAGCGCGCTTCCCTTCGAACCATGGGCCGCGGCGGACCGACTTCCATGATCCAGACAGGCCCCATGCCGAACGCCCAATGGGGATCATGGTGCCAGTACCGGAGGCGGCTGTACCGTGGGTGCGCAAACCAGCCCGGATAGGGATAGAGCGGGTAGTAAGGCCAGCCGAAGTGCAAGCTCACGTACGTGCGGATCTCCGGATCGACGAGGGCATAGCGCACCTCCCGGCCGCCCCGGTCCACGGACATCGGCAAGGGTTCGAGCTGGTTGCCGAACGTGTCCACGAGGCGAGCATCCGTCGGCGTCACGGCGATCCGTCCCTCTCTTCCGTTCTCGACCGTCACCCAGAACGTCGGGTGGAGCGTGCCGCTGTGCGGTGAGGGGAGCATCGCCCCCTGCGCCGTCACGACCACGCGTTCGCGCTCCAGGAAGATGGAACCGGATTCGAGATCCACGTCGGCTCCGGTGACCTGGACGCCCGGCTGGAGCACGATCTGTCGGCGGGGCGCGCAACCGAGCAGCGCAAGCGAAAGAGCGGAAGCGAGGGCCCACGCGAAATCGCGGCCGACTCGTGAACGTCGTTGGGTCAACATGACATCACCCTCCCGATCGGCGCCTTCTGGGCGCTCGACCGTCGTTCAGGAGGGCAACGCGCATGCCCAGGCCGTGCGTGACCCCGTCGCCCCATGCCGATCCGAGTCGGGACTTCCTGTCCTCGACTGGGACAGGCCGTTCAGGCGGCGACCGCGGCCTTCGCCTCCGAGAGCTTCGCGAACAGGACGACCTGGTTCTTGCCGAGGCGCTTCGCGCATTTCGGGCAAGTCGCGTAGAAGATGTACATCTTCTCGACCTCTTCGCCCTTCCCATGCACGTAGTCCTCCATCGCGCGCATCCATTCCCGGGCGTCGCGATAGGGACCCTCGAAGACCTTGGTCAGGAAGGTGCCCGAGAGTCTCTCGACCCGCGTGCCAGGCACGTCGCGGTCCACGGCCACGTACAGGTCACTCCTCCACGGCGACACCTCGTCCGAGAGCCAGAGCGGCTCCTCGGGGTATGCCGTGGCCGCCTCGATCGCAGCGTGATCGCGCTTCATCACGGCGCCGAAGTTCAGCGGGAGATGTAGGAACGATCGAACGTGGTCCCGCACGAACGGCTTGTCCTTCCATGTCACGCGACCGCCGTCCCAGCGCGCGACGTCCAGCTCCGCGCAGCAGCCGGTCAGGCGATTGTCATACCTCGCTTCCGTGAGCCTCATGTGACCCTCCTCATGGCAGTCCGACCCACAGGCGAGCATCATCCGTGCCATTGGGGAGCACTCAGCGCTCGATCCCTTCCTCGGAGGCGCGTCCCTCCATGGCGGGCGTGAGCCGCACGCTGAGGCCGTCGTCCGACCTCGTGAGGAAGAGGGCCGCGAGCCCTTCGCGTTGCGCGAGCTCGTAGCCCTCGTCCGCGCCGAGCACGCAGAGCGCAGTCGCCCAGGCATCGGCCAGGGACGCGCTCTCGTGGATCACCGTGACCGAGGTGCCTCGCATCGGGATCGGTTGGCCAGTGCGCGGATCGACGATGTGCGCATACCGCGCGCCCGCCTCCTCGAACCAGTTCCGGTAGTCGCCGGAGGTCGCCACGCCTTCGTCTCGAATCTCCGCAGTCCCCCAGAGCCCGCCGGCATCGTCCGGTCGCTCGATCCCGACGCGCCACGGACGGCCGCTCCGTCTCGTGCCGGCCGCGCGGATCTCGCCCCCGACATCGACCAGATAGCGCGAGAGGCCGAGCTGGCCCAACGCTCCTGCGACCGCGTCGGCTGCATACCCTTGCGCGATTCCGGACAGATCGATGCGAATGGCCGGATCCGTCTTGGAGACGGCGCCCTCCTCGGGATCGAGCGCGAGGCCGCGAAAGCCGACGAGCGCGAGCAGCGAATCGAGTCGGTCCCCCTCGGGAAGCGGGCCCGATCGATCGGTGGCGCCGAACCCCCAAGCGTCGACGACCGGAGCGACGGTCACGTCGAACGCGCCGCCGGAGCGCTCGCTCACCTCCCTCGCCTCCGCGAGCAGCGCGAGGACCTCGTCGCTCATCGGGAACGGCTCGGTGCTCTCGTGCCGATTGAACCGCGAAACCTCGGACCCCGGATCGTAGGTCGACATGAGTCGGTTCACCCGGTCCAGCTGCTCGTCGATCACCGCGCGCACTCGTTCGTGTTCGTCGGGCGACAGATCCGCGTCGACGCTGACCGCGAACATGGCACCCATGGTCGGGCCGACGAACTCGTGCACCGAATCGTCACCGCGCGCGAGCGGGCGCCACACCGCGAGCCCGGCGAGGGCCGCGAGCGCCGCGCCCCACCCGACCCATCGGCGACGGGCGCCGCCGCCGTCCCGAGCGTGTTCGACCGTCATGGCGGCGAAAGGTAAGGTCGCGCGGGGGCTCGCGTGGCGAGTGGGGAGACTCGGCAGGCCCGCAACGGGACTTCCCCGACGCCGCCGCGAGCCCGCGTTGCCGAGTTTGTCATGAGGTGCAAGATGCGCGACTCAGCCGAAATCGGAATCGTGGGGGCCGGGCCCGCGGGGACGCGGGCCGCTGAGTTGCTCGCGGCCCGGGGTGCCGATGTCGTTGTGCTGGACCCGAGGGCACCCTGGGAGAAGCCCTGCGGCGGTGGGCTGACCCCCACGTTGTTCGACGAGATGCCCGAGCTGGATGAGATCCGGCCGCTCACGCGACCCGTCGGGGTCGTGCGCGTGGAGCTGGGAAGCGAGATCGGCTTCGAGGTAGCGATCGAGCGTCCCATCTGCATCGTTTCGCGCGCGGACCTCGGGAGGTGGCAGCTCGATCGCGCGCTCGCCGCCGGAGCCTCCCACGTGGCGGCTCGCGTACGCGACATCACCCGCGGACGTGGCCAGTGGCTCCTGGACACCGAGCACGGCTCGCTCACGGTCTCCACCCTCGTCGGGGCCGACGGAGCGGCGAGCATCGTGCGCAGGGCCACGGCAAGCGGACTGAGGCTAGAGCCGCTGGCCGCACGGTTGGAGTATCCGCGTGACGAGGGTCCGTTTCCCGGCACTCTGGTCCTCCGCTTCTATCCGGGCCGAGCGGGCTACCTCTGGGACTTCCCCCGCCTCCGTGAACGCTCGGTGGGCTTGGAGGTCGCATCGGGCTGGGCATCGCGCACGCTCGTGGACGCAGCCATCGACGAGTACCTCGGGTCGACACCCAGCGGAGGCGGCGCACACACTCGCGCGCGGGTGGGAGCCATCATCGGAGTCGCACCGCTCCGTCCGGGTCGTTTCGGCCGAATGGCGGGAGACGACTTCGCACTCCTCGGTGACGCAGCCGGGCTCGCCGATCCCTTCACGGGCGAAGGCATCCGCAACGCCCTCCGCTCTGCCACTCTGTTGGCGGGTGCATACGCATCGGGCGAGCGCGACTGGACCCGGCGCTACGCGCGCTCGGCCAGGCGGGAATTCGTGACGGAGATCGCCGTCGCCTCGGTGCTTCGTCGCCTGCTGTCCGAGAGCCGCGCGGGCGCATCGCTCGTCGAGCGAGCCCCCACCTCGGACGGAGCGTACGCCTTCGTGGCGGCGACGCTCGACGCGCTCAGCGCGCACGACTACCGGCCGATCGCGTTCGTCCGCCGCTGGCTCGGGCGCCGCCGCAGCGGCCGGCGCCTTCATGACGCGGCCACACCACGCTATGGTGAGCGAGTCACGACATCGCGAGGCCGCGCATGAGACCCGAGGGTACACGACCCACTAGCCGGGCCCCTGGCTTCCGCGTGGGGTCTTTGCTCGGGTTCGAGATCCGGATCGACCTCTCGTGGTTCGTGATCTTCTTCCTCGTGTTCTGGTCGCTGTCCGAGGGCGTATTCCCCGACCAGTATCCCGACCAGACACGCCTCACGCACCTGGCGATGGGGCTCGCCGGCACGCTCCTGTTCTTCGCTTCGCTCCTGGCACACGAGCTGTCGCACGCGGTGGTCTCCCGCCGGAAAGGGATTCCGATCGAGGGGATCACACTCTTCATCTTCGGGGGGATGGCGCTCACGCGCCGCGAGCCCGACAACCCGAACGACGAGCTGCTGATCGCGGGCATTGGACCCGTCACGAGCCTCGTGCTGGCCGCCTCGTTCGAGGCCCTGTCGCGGCTCGGCCCGACCCTAGGCGTGGGCGAACCCGCCGTGGGTGTGGCCAGCTACCTCTCGTTCATCAACCTGGCGCTGGCGATCTTCAACTTGATCCCCGGATTCCCCATGGATGGCGGACGGATCTTCCGGGCCGTCGCATGGCGGGCAACCGGCGACCGGGTGAAGGCGACGCGCTGGGCGGTCGCGGGGGGTCGAGCTTTCGGTACGGCCCTGATGGTGCTCGGAGGCATCCAGGCCCTGAGCGGCGCCCCCATGGGAGGCCTCTGGCTCGTGTTCATCGGCTGGTTCCTGCGCAGCTTGGCAGGCAGCTC
>CAZBCN010000025.1:4748-36481 GCA_964490285.1 uncultured Gemmatimonas sp.
CGTGGGCGAAGACGCGATCCGGGAGGCCGCGCGCGTCGTGTACGCCATTCAAGCGCGTGCCTCCCTGGCCTTCGAGTCGCATTTCGACCCGCGCGACCTATATGAGATCCAGAACCTCGACGATCGAGAGCTGCGCGACTACGCCGAGCGCTTGCGCCGGGTCGGCGCCGCGTTCATCGGCGACGATGACTACGACCTCGAGGGGGTGCGGAAGGACCACGGCGTCCTCGGCGACCACGCGCACGTCGGACCCTGCGAGTCGTGCGGCAACCGAGGCGAGTTGCGCCACTTCCCCGGCACATCGCCGAGCAGCGGCGTCTGGTGCGAGCGGCACTACCGCAGGCTGATGTGGCTGCACCCCATGGGACACCACGGGCGCTGGGTGTGGGGTATCGGGTTGATTGCGACGGTCGCGTTGGTGGCCTGGCTTCGCGCCCGATGACCGCGCGTCAAAGGCGTCAGCGAGCCGTGACTCCCTGGTAGACCGTCTCCACGAAGCGGTCCTCCGTGGCGCGGTCCTGACCCCACGCCTGGGCCTGCGCCTGGAACGGACGGAACTCCAGGATGTGATCGAGGGGGTGCCCTTCGAGCGCGAGCTCGGCAACGGCTCTCCGCATGGCGCGGAGCGCGTCGCCGTAGGCGACCAGGTCGGTGCGGGTCGCCAGCTCGCCGTGGCCCGGAATCACGCGCGTGCTATCGTCGATCACCGCGAGGGTCGCGTCCACCGCGGCGATCATGCCGTCGATCGATCCTCCGCTGCCCGTGTCGATGAACGGGAAGCCGTAACGGACGAACGTGTCGCCCATGTGGACCACGTTCGCGAGGCGGAAGTGCACGATCGCGTCGCCGTCCGTATGAGCGCTGTCGACGTGGAACGCGTGCAGCTCGTCGCCGTTGAGGTGGAAGGTGACGTCTTCGGCGAACGTGACGACCGGGAGAGCGACCTCGGGTGAAGCCGGAACTCGGGACGCCTGACCGGCGAACGTGAGCACCTGATCCACGCTCATGCGCACCCGCACGTTGTCGTGCGCGACGATCAGCGCGCCCGTGCCGCCGAGGTTCTCGTTGCCCCCGGTGTGATCCCCGTGCCAGTGCGTATTGAACACGAAGCGCACCGGTTCGGATGTGAGAGTGCGGATGGCGGCCAGGATACGGTCGGTGAGCGGAGCATACTGGTCGTCGATCAGGAAGACGCCGTCGTCGCCCACCGAAACGCCGATGTTACCGCCGGATCCGACCAGCATGTACACGCCGTCGGCGACGCGCTCGGTGCGAATCTGGACGGCCGAGAAGTCTTGCTGGGCGGCTGCGGGGGCGGCCGCGGCAAGGGCGAGAAAGGCGACTAGAACGATACGCTGCACGAGAGCTCCGACTCGGATGCCATCAGGTACTGGAATGTGGCGAGCGATGCCAGGGCCGACGAGCCCCACGGACGCTGGCGGGTTCTGTCCAAACCCCGCATTCTGCGGGCGATGCCCCCCACGCAGCCTCCCGCGCTGTATGCGCTTCTGCAGGCAGTCGATCCACCGACTCGCGACCAGGCTTGGCGCGAGCTGGTCGATGGCCACAGCCGGCTCCTGCTCAAGGTCGCGTCGAACGGGCGGGGCGATTACGACAGCACGATGGATCGGTACGCGTTCGTACTCGACAAGCTCCGCGAGGACGACTACCGCAGGCTGCGGTCGTATCGCCCGTCACGGGCGCGCTTCTCGACCTGGCTGGTGGTCGTCGCGCGGCGTCTCTGCACTGACTTCGAGCGAGAGCGGTATGGTAGGGTTCGGACCGCGGCCCAGGGCGAAGCGGCGGCGACCCGCCGGTCACTCGGAAACCTCGCCGCCATGGTGCAGATCGCGGAAGACCACGTCGCCGCGCCGGATGAGGCGGAGCGGGCGCTGGAGGAAGCGGAGCGCAACCGCCTCCTCGATGAGGCCGTCACCGCCCTGGCCCCCGAAGATAGACTGCTGGTCCGACTCCGCTACGTCGACGGTGTCTCGGTGCGAGAGATCCGAGATCTCCTTCGCTACCCGACTGTCTTCCATGTGTACCGGCACCTCAACGCGGTACACCGCGCGCTTCGAGACAATCTCGCTCGCAGCGGGCTCGCCGAGGGGGACCGATGAGTCGGTGCAAGGCGCGAGTCGAAGTCCGTTTCATTAGGGTGGCGAAGACTCGGAAGAGCCCCTCGTGACCGGGATCGGTCCCACCATGGAACACCTGTCGACCGAAGGTCTTGCAGCATTCATCGACGGCAGCCTCGACGAGGGAGCGCGAGCTGCGGCCGTGGCACACCTTGCGGACTGTGCGGACTGCCGGCGCGAGCTGGTAGATATTCGCCGGGCTCTCCCGGCGAGGCGGATGGCACCGCGCGTCGCGGCTGCGGCTGCACTCGCAGCAGCCGCCAGCATCGTCGTGCTGCTCGTCCCGATATCCTTCAACGCGCCCGTCCCATCCGCGGACCGCCTGCGCAGCGAGGGGGGGGAAGCATTGGCGGCGTACGGTCCGGAGGGCGACATCGCTGGCCCACGCCCCGACCTCGCGTGGGCGTCGGCCGGGCCCGGCGCCGTGTATCGCGTAGCAGTCACCAGTTCCGGGGGCGCGGCGATTTGGGGGACGAGCACGGAGGACACGCTGGCGACTCTTCCCGACTCCGTCAGCCTCGGCCGGGGAACGACCTACCGCTGGTGGGTCGAGGCCCTGATGCCGGACGGCGGAACTCGCGCCACGTCGGTGCGAGAGTTCCGGACGCCACCGTGACTTGGGCGCCGGCACGCCGGTCGACTCGTCGAAGCGCGAGATGGCTCGCGCTTCTCGTTGCGTCGATGACGATCGCGTGTACTCAGGCGGACCGATCTCCGCTGCCGCCGATTTCCGCCGATGAGCTCGCGAGCCGTCTCGGCGTGCCCGTGGACTCACTATTGGCGGCCGGGGAAGCACTCTACTCGCGAGAAGCCTACGACTCGGCGCAGCTCGTCTTTCGAGTCGCGGCCGCCGGGGCGTCGTCTGTCGGCGACGGCGCGGCAGAGGCGCGTGCGCGCATGTGGAGCGGGATGACTGCGTGGCGCCTCGGTGACTACGAGGACGCCAGGAGCGAAGGCGAGGCGTCCATCGCGCTCAAGAGACGCCACGACCTGGACGCCGAGTTGAGCCGCTCCTACAACGCGATGGGGCTGCTCGCATGGAACGAGGGCCGCCTCCACGAGGCGCAGACGTGGCTCGACAGCGCGCTGGCCGCCGCCGAGCGGCATGCCGACGAGGCGGGCGTCGCACGCGCCTGGTCCAACATTCCGCTCGTCCAGACCCAGCTGGGCGACTACGACGGTGCGCGCGCGGGCTTCCGCATCGCGATCGACTCGGGCCGCCGGCTCGGCAACCAGCAGCTCGAAGCGAACTCGCTCGCCAATCTGGCCATGCTCGAGGTGAGGGTCGGCAATCCGAGAGCGGCCCTCGATCAGCTGGGGGTCGCGCGCGGCGTCTACGCGCAGCTCGGCTACGCCACGGGCGAAGCGAACGCGCTCGGCCAAGAAGCCACCGCCTGGGGCGCTCTCGGAGACCTTCAGCGCGCGATAGCCGCGGCGCAAACGGGACTGGAGATCGCCCGCGATCGGGCGCTCCCACAGGAAGTGGCCGCGATCCTCGAGGTGATGGCCGATCTGTACGCACAGTCGGGCGATCTGCGCCGAGCGCTCGCGACTCTGGCTGAGGCGGATGGGATCGACGCGCGCCTGGGGCTGGAAGTGGAGCGCGGGACGAACCTTCGTCGGCAGGGCGCGATCCTGCTCGAGCTCGGCGACCTCGAGGTCGCAGTGCAGCGCGCGCGCGCAGCGCTCGACGTGCACGTCGGCACGGCCGACCTTCCCGAGCAGGTCCTCGACCGACTCCTGCTGGCCGAAGTGCTGTCGAAGCTGGGCGATCGAACCGGCGCCCAGAAGGCGGTGGAGGCTGCCCGAGCGAGCGCGGCCCGACTCGGCGACGAGATGCGCAGGCTCGTCGAGCTCACCGCCGCGCGACTCGCTCTCGCCGAGGGCGATCCACGGTCCGCCATTCGAGCACTCGATGCCCTGCCCCGAGGAGCCGACTCGTCCGACTGGCAGGCCCTCGACCTGCGAGCCGCTGCCGAGTTGGGCATCGGCGATCTCGACGGGGCTCGCGAAGCGGCGATCCACGCTGTCGCGGCTCTGGAGCTCGAGCGCGGGAGCCTCGACCTCGGGCCACTGCGCGCGGGCTATCTCCAGAGTCGCCTCGGTCCCATTGCCCGCCTCATCGATATCCAGCTCCGCTCGGGTGACACCATCGCGGCGTTCGAGACGGCGGCGGCGGTCCCGGGCCGAGGGCTCGCCGAACAACTGGCCGCCACCGAGGAGCTGTCGGAGCCGGCAGCTGCGCAGGCCGTCGAGGCCGAGAAGACTCTACGGCGCATCGCCGCACTTTCGGAGGACCTCAGGGCATTGGGTTCTGGACCGGAAGAAAGCGAGTCGCGAGAGGCCATCCAGACCGCGATCCAGCGCAGCCGAGTAGAGTACGAGCGACTCGCAATCTTCCTCGGACGCTCGCGGGGTGCGGAATACCTCTCGCTCGTGCGTCCGACCTTCGCCCTGGCGGCCGCCCAGCTCCCACCCGACGCCGTACTCTTCCTGCCGTTCGTGGGGCCCGATCGGATCGATGTATTCACGGTCGTGGGCGACCGAGTTACGCACCATGTCGTGCCGCTCGCCGAAGGCGAGGTCGCGAACCGCGTGAGACTCGCGCGCTCGGAACTGCTTCCCCCGACCGCGGGAGCCGATGTGCCCGAGTCCCTCCGCGACCTGGGCCGCCGGCTGCTGGGCCCGATAGAGGTCGGGGGCACGCTGACACGGGTCCGTCGAATGTGGGTGGTGGCGCACGGGCCCCTCAGCGACCTGCCGTTCGCGGCGCTCTGGCTCCCCGGCGAGCAGCGCTTCCTGGTGGAGCGCGTCTCCGTCGCTCACCTCCCCACGGTCGGCGCGCTCGGCGCCCGATCCTCCTCCGCGGGAGCCCGGAATGCCAGACGAGAGCTCTTCGCGCCGCTGGTGGACTCCTTGCCTGCAACGGAGCGCGAAGTACGGGCCATCGCCGCCCTGCACCCAGATTCGGAAGTGAGACTCGGACGATCGGCTACGGAGGGCGCGGTGCGCGTCGCCCTCTCCGCGGGCGCCGACGTTCACATCGCGTCTCACGGCGCCCTCGACTCGCGAAACCCGATGTTCTCCATGATGCAGCTCAGTCGCGGGCGCTCAGCCGGACCCGAGCAACCGAGTGACGATGGCCGCCTGGAAGCCCACGAGGTGATGGGCATGCGCGTTCGGAGTGCCCTCGTCTTTCTGTCGGGGTGCGAGACCGGGCTGGGGACGAGCGCCGAATCTCGCGTCGGGGGCGACCACGAGGGATCGCTCGCGCAGGCGCTTCTCCATGCAGGCGCAGGCGCCGTCGTGGCAACTCTCTGGCGCGTGGAGGACGCGCGCGCGGCCGACATGGCCGAGCGGTTCTACGGCAGCCTCGGCGCGACGGATCCCATCGAGGCGCTCGCCGTCATGCAGCGCGCAGAGATCCGCGAGGGCGGTTCGTGGACGTGGGCGGCCTACACCGTGACCGACGCGCCCAACTCATGAGAAGCGCGCCGGTTCAGCTCGAGTCACGCAGGCAGCGGTGGGGTGCCCCGTCGCGCAAAGCCCCGTCCGCAGTCCGTTGTACTAGGAACGACCTCCAACCTGGAGCCCCCATGCGCGTCTTCGCTTCGAACCTCCTGAGAGACCTCGGTGTCGTCGTTCTCGTCGTGACGGCGCTCGCCTGCGGCGAGCCCGCACCGTCACCCACAGACCCCCTCAGTTCGCAGTTCGCCAAAGGTGGCGGGTCCGGCGGACCGAGTGTGACAAGCGCCATACCCTCCGAGTCGACGCGGGACACGACGCTGAATGTCACCGTGAACGGATCCGGGTTCGACGCTGGGTCGCAGGTGGCGTTCCTCCTCGCCGGCACGCCGGATGCGAAGGTCCGAACGAACGCCACGTCGTACATCAGCTCGAGCCAGTTGGTGGCAAGCATCACGATCGATGCGGACGCGGCCGTCGCGTACCGTGATGTGCAGGTCACGACCGGCGGCGGCAAGAAGGGGATCGGTACGGAGAAGTTCGAGGTGCTGGCGATCGGTCCCGGAGCGGGAAGGGCTGTCGGAGGCGACGGAACGATCTTCGTCACGGTGTTCGACGATTCACCGTCGGGCGTCGCCGCGTGGAGCTCTCCTGTCGGTCCTGTGACGCTCATCGACGTGTACGGCTCCGCGTGGTACTCCGCAGCCAACACTCACGGAGACGTGGCCGGGTTCCGCCGCGAGACCGGAATCGAGGCCGGCGCATGGCTCAAGACCGGCGCGGCCACGTGGACGTACTCTCAGAGTCCGGCTCCTGGCGCGGCGGACTACAGTGTGAACGCCATCAACGACGCACGGGAAATGGCGGGCTTCGTGCGGTACGTCGGAGGGAACTACCAGGCCGCGTACTTTGCCGGCCCGGGGGAACCTCCCGTGGTCCTCCCGGCCGTACCCGGCAGTTCGAGCGACATGGCCGAAGGGATCAACAACGCGGGCGATCTCGTGGGCCGCGCCACACTCTCCGGAATCTCGGTGCCGGTCCTCTGGCGTCGGACCTCATCGACGACCTGGACTGCGCAATATCTGCCGAGACCCAACCCGTCGCAGTCCGGCAACGCGTACATCATCAACGATGCGGGCCAGGTGATGGGGTCGAACGGAGCCACCTACCGATGGACCCCATCGGGCACGGGCTGGACCGTGACCCTGGTCGGATCCAGCTCGGTGCGCCCCAGCATGGACGCCTGTGGTCGTGTCGTGGGTGGAGCGAGCGCCGCAAGGGGCCAGCCGGAGCGCGGCTGGGTGTGGGACGGCGCTCTCACGTACCTGCCGGCCCCCGCGGGGTCCTCCGGCGCCGTCGCCACCGCGATCTCGAGAACACCCGTGTCGGGTCAGCAGATCATCACGGGTCGGATGACGAAGAGGGGCAAGACCTATCCAACCACCTGGACCATCCCAGGTTGTCCTTGAGCCCCACCTGACGAACCCTGCGCCCGGAACGCACTCGGGCGCAGGGGCTCTTCGGTCGCCCCAGCAGGGCGATCTCCTCGAGGGCTGCACGTGAAGCTGGCGTCGGAACTCAAGCCGCGACACCGTAGTCGCCAGTACGATGTGACGCCAACGGCCTCGTGCGACGAGCGTGCTCATGCCGCGAACCTCCCCCACCCGCCGGCCTGCGCCCAGCGGCCGGCGACCCGTCCGGTTCACGCCAAAGGTCGCGGCGTTCACGATCCTCCTCGCCGCCTGCAACGTCCCGAACTTCGAGGGCCCGCAGATCCAGGAGCCGCCCCAGGGCTTCCTGCTCGTGCCGGACTCCTACCAGCAGCGGCGCCTCTTCCCGCAGCACGAGCTCGTCTTCCACGCGGCGTGGGTCGAGTCGGTCGACGACTTCAGCACGATCTATATAGACGGGCACGCGGGTTCGCTCGGCCTCGACGATGTGGTCGCCGCCCGGGACGCGGCGCGGACCGCAGCGACCGACCCGGACGTCAGGTTCGGAGAAGTGGAGCCCCTCCGGGTGGACGGTCGTGAGGCGTGGGGGTGGGAGGAACGCGTCGAGACTCCGACGCGCGGCCTGGTGTGGGTCGCGTATCGTGCCATCGTGCCGTACGACAGCGTCACCTACGCCATCGAGTTCTTCTCGGGCGAGCCCGCGATCAAGCGCGCCGCACCCGACACGCTGAAGGCGGTCATTTCGACCTTCGGCATCGGCGAGACCACCTACAACCTGCCGCTCATCGCGGTGCTCGTGGGCCTCGCGCTCTTCGCGCTGAGCTTCGCGCGCTCGAAGGCGCAGGCGCGCGCCGCGAGGTTGCGGGGCATCCAGCTCGTGAAGCTCCCGAAGAAGAAGCCGGAGGATCAGGGTCCGGCATCCTCGAAACCGGCTCCGCCGCCGCCGCCGACGTCAGCGCAGTAGCACCCTGCAGGTGTAGCCGTCCTCGACGTCCGCCATGAACGTCAGCAAGCGGCCGTCGCCCCCGCCGATGCTCACGGTCTTGGGAGTCCCCTCGCATCCATCTCGGAGCACCCGCACCACGTGCTCGCCGGCCTCCACCTCGAAGCCGGTCACCGGGTTGCTCCGTCCGTACGGCTGCAGCGTGCCCACGACGACTCCGTCGATCTCGACCTCCGAGCCCTCGAGGAACGAGCCGCCCCAGCGGTAGTCGATCTGGATGACGTGCGTGGTGCCGCCGGCCATCCACACCCACGCCAGAACGAGTGCGGCCCCGACGAGCACCCCTGCCGCTCGCCAGCGAAGGGGTCGGAGGGCGGAGGCCACGGCTCGCGGCCCCTAGAACGCGCTGATCCCCGTCAGCGTCTGCCCCAGGATCAGCGAGTGCACGTCGTGCGTGCCCTCGTAGGTGTAGACCGACTCGAGGTTGGCCATGTGCCGCATCGAGTGGTACTCGACCAGGATGCCGTTGCCGCCCAGCAGTCGACGCGCCTCCCGCGCCACGTTGGTCGCCATGTCGACGTTGGCCCGCTTGGCGAGCGAGACCTGCTGCGGCGTCATCTTGCCCTCGTCCTTCAGGCGGCCGAGTCGGTAGCTGAGCAACTGTGCCTGCGTGATGTTCGTCAGCATATCCGCGAGTCGCACCTGCTGGATCTGCTTACCGCCGATCGGACCGCCGAACATCACGCGCTCCTTCGAGTACGAGAGCGCCTCGTGGAAGCAGGCCATCGCGGCGCCGATCACGCCCCATGTGATCCCGAACCGCGCCTGCGTGAGGCACTGGAGCGGGCTCTTGAGCCCACCCGACTCCGGCAGGACCGCGTCGGCGGGCAAGGCGACGTCCTGCAAGACGAGCTCGCTCGTGTCGGAGGCGAGGAGCGAGAGCTTCCCCTTCTGGTCCTTCGCGCTGAAGCCCTTCGTCTTGGTCGGCACCACGAAGCCACGGATCCCCTGCACGTCGCCGATCTCGCCCGTCTGCGCCCAGACCACCGCCACGTCGGCCATGGAGCCGTTGGTGATCCACATCTTGGCGCCGTTCAGCAGCCAGCCGTCCTTCGTCTTCTTGGCGGTGGTGATCATGCCGGCGGGATTCGAGCCGTAGTCGGGCTCGGTGAGGCCGAAGCACCCGATCGCCTCGCCGGACGCCAGCTTGGGTAGCCACTCCGTCTTCTGAGCCTCGCTCCCGAACGCGTAGATGGGATACATGACGAGCGCTCCCTGCACGGACGCGAACGAGCGGATGCCCGAATCCCCGCGCTCGAGCTCCTGCATGATGAGCCCGTACGACACGTTGTTCAGTCCGGCGCACCCGTACTCCTCGGGGAGCGTCGGCCCCAGCACGCCCAGCTCGGCGAGCTCGGGGATCAGCTCCTTGGGAAAGCGCCGCTCGATGTACGCCTTGCCGATGAGCGGCATGACGCGGTCCTCGACCCAGGCGCGGACCGTATCGCGGATCATGCGCTCCTCCTCGGAGAGGAGCGCGTCGATGTCGTAGAAGTCGATGCCCTCGAACTTGGCCATCTCGATAGGTCCCGGGTTGGAGGCGTCGCGGAATGTATCGCGGTGGGAGCCGGGATTCATCCCATCGACGGTGGGCGTCCCATCGGCGATGATTTCGTCGACCCAAACCCCTGAACGGAAGCGACATGAACTGGGACGCAGTCGGCGCCATCGGCGAGCTCATCGGAGCCGTCGCCGTCGTCATCTCGGTGCTCTACCTGGCCTGGCAGGTGCGTAGCCAAGTGCAGGAGGCGAGGCTCGCAGCGATTCACGAGGTGTCGGAGGGGTTCCGCGAAGGGATCGCGGCCACTTTCATGGACAGACAACTCGCCGAGCTCTTCGTGAAGGCGAAGGACGACGCCGAGAGCCTGAGCGACGCCGACCGACTGCAATTCGTGGCGTTCGTACAGCGGAACTACCGCGTCTGGGAAGACGCGTTCTACCAGCACCGCAAGGGTCGCCTCGACGAGCCGCACTGGCGCTCCATGGAGCGGCAGTACTCGTCGCTCTTGAGCTGGCCGGGCGTGCGCTGGGTGTGGAAGATCCGGCGCGAGTTCTACACCTCGGAGTTCAGGGAGTACGTCGACTCGCTGAAGCCCGGACCTCATCCGTTCTGACGGTCACCGTCCTTCGTCCGGCGGCACCGCTTCGACCGCGCCGACGTTCCGGAGGCGCATCACTCCGTAGATGATCTCGCGCGCAACCTTCGCGCCGATCCATACCGCGGCCACCACCGTCGCGACCCACCCACCGATGACGAGATCCGTCGGCCGGATGACGAGCCAGATGTAGAGGGCCACGCCGGCTCCGAAGAGGAGCCCCCCGAGCCACCCCCACCACGCGGCACGGTCCCTCGCTCGCGAGCGGCACCGGTCGCACCAGAGCATCCGGTCGAGCGCCATGAGGTCGTAGATGCCGAGACACCGCACGCACGTCGCCTCGTCGCCGTAGCGCTCGCGCCACCGCCCGCGGTCGCGCTCCGGCATCGACCTACCCGAGAGCGCGCACGACCGCGTCGGTGAACTCGCGCGTCGTGGCCGTGCCGCCCATGTCGGCCGTTCGACTCACGCCTTCGCGCACAACGTGTCCGAGCGCGTCCCGGATTCGTGCGGCCACAGGTGTTTGGCCCACGTAATCGAGGAGCATACACGCCGACAGGAGCAGCGCGGTGGGGTTCGCGACCCCCTTCCCCGCGATGTCGGGCGCGGAGCCGTGCACAGCCTCGAACATCGCGGCGTCGACACCGATGTTGCCGGCAGGGGCGAAGCCGAGCCCACCCACCAGACCGGCCATGAGATCGGACAGGATGTCACCGAACATGTTCTCCATGACCAGCACGTCGAAACGCCATGGATCGAGCACGAGCTGCATGGCGGTCGCGTCGATGATGCGGTCCTCCCAGGTGATATCCGGGAAGCCCACGGCGACCTCTTTGGCGACGTCGAGGAAGAGGCCCTGCGTGTACTTGAGGATGTTCGCCTTGTGGGCGAGCGTGACCTTCTTCCGCCCGTGGGTGCGCGCGTACTCGAACGCGTAGCGTACGATGCGCTCGGCGCCGAACCGCGTGACGATCATGACCGACTCGGCGGCGGCGTGCGGATCCCCGTGGATCCCGATGTAGTGCTCCACACCGACGTAGAGCCCTTCCGTGTTCTCGCGGATCAGCACGAGATCGATGTCCTCGTAGCGCCCGCCGGGTACGATGGTGCGGACGGGTCGGACGTTCGCGTACAGGTCGTACGTCTTCCGCAACTCGACGTTGATGGAGCGGAAGCCTGAGCCCGACGGCGTGGTGAGCGGCCCCTTGAGGATGAGTCGCGTCCGCTCCGCGGAGTCGAGCGTCGACTTCGGCAGCGGGTTCCGCAGCTGCTTGAGCGCCTCGAGGCCGGCGAGCTGCGTGTCGTACTCGAGATCCGCCCCTGCTGCCTTCAGGACCACGAGCGTCGCGTCCGTGACCTCGGGACCGATCCCGTCGCCGGGGACGAGCGTGACGGTGCGCGCCACGACTCAGCCGCCAGTGTACCAGAGCAGCATGCGCGCCACTTCATCCACGGCGGAGGCGAGGCCGCGCGGATCGTTGGCCGGGAACGCGCCACCCTCCAAGACACCGAACCACGCGACGCGTCCCGTCCGCACGTCGATCAACGTGGACACGACTCGCACCCGGGGCTCCTCGCCCGGCACGGGCTGGAGCGACACCTGCACGGGAATGAAGACGGCTTCGGCATCGACGAGCGCGGCGGTCCGGCGTAGCTCACCGTAGAGTGGATCTCCGATGCGGTCCACCTCCGCTTGGAGGAACATCCCCACCGGGAGTCCCCGCGTGCGGGCCTGCACTCCCGGTGCGCGTGCGATGCGCGCTTCAGCTTCCGCGGCCGAGATCCACGGAATTCCGCCACCGCGCTCGCGCAGGCCGTAGGCCAGCTCCGCATCCGGATCGCCCGCAACTCCCACGTTCTGCTGAACCGGCAGCAGGAGGACGCGGACGCCCCTCAGGTCGGGTGCCACACCCCTCGTGGTGCCGGGCTCGGGTGGCGGCGCCCGTCCGCCACACGCCGCGAGCACGCTCGCGACCAGCAGGATGCTCCGAGCGCGCCGCAACACCCTAGACGCCCGCAACTGGCTCCAGGCGCACGATCGGTGTGGGAGTCCCCCCCGGACGGTCGTCGAGCGCGATATAGATGTAGCCGTCGGGGCCCACGCGAACGTCCCGAATGCGTCCGAACCCGAGCATGAGCGGCGGACGCTCGAGTCGGCCGACCTGGTTCTCGCCGCCGACCTTCAGCAGCGGCAGCCGGGCGAGGGACACGCCCGCGAGACCTCCGACGAAAGCGCTCCCACTCCACTCGGGGAAGCGGTCACCCCGATAGAACGCGAGACCCGACGGGCCGATGGACGGCGTCCAGTGCTGAACCGGCTGCTGCATCCCTTCGCGCTCTCGAGAGGCGTGGATCGGCGGGCCGCCGTACTGGACGCCGTAGCCGATGACGGGCCACCCGTAGTTGCCTCCCCGCACGATCAGGTTGAGCTCGTCGCCGCCCTGGGGTCCGTGCTCCGTGGCCCAGAGCTCGCCCGTCTCCGGATGGAAGGCGAGGCCCTGGAGGCTCCGGTGCCCATAGCTCCAGATCTCGGGCAGCGCACCGGGACGCCCGACAAACGGGTTATCCGCAGGAACGCGGCCGTCGTCGTGCAGGCGTACGATGGTGCCGTTGTGGTTTCCAAGATCCTGGGCAGGATGCTGTTCTCTCGGCACGGAGAGGGGATCTACCGCTCGGTCCGACACCGTGATGAACAGGTATCCGGCGGCGTCGAACGCGAGACGCGATCCATAGTGTGCTTCCCCGGTACTCCACGCGCGAGCCTCGAAGATCTCCTCGACCCCCTCGAGTCGATTCCCCTCGAGGCGCCCGCGGGCCACGGCGGTCGTGCCCTGCGTTCCGTCGGCGTTCGGCTTCGAGTAGCTGAGATAGATGAGCCGGTTCGTCTCGAACCTCGGGTGAACGGCGACGTCGAGCAGGCCGCCCTGACCTCCGTAGCGGACCGCCGGCACCCCCGCGATGGGCTCGGGCTGAAGCACGCCCTGGCGCACGACACGGAGCCGGCCGGGGCGTTCCGTGACGAGCATCTCGCCGCTCGGTAGCCACGCCATGGACCACGGGTCCTGGAGCGCCGGCACCACGGTGGCCACACGGTATGGCCCCCGCTCCGCCCGAAAGGTGGTGCTCTGTGCCGTGAGCGCGGGGGGAAGCGTGAGCAAGAGCGTGAGGAACGAAGCGGCGACGCGAATCATCGTCATCTCCCTTGGAGGGTCAGCTTCCTGTGTACACGAGGCCGGAGGCCCGGTGCCCGGCTCAGGTCCTTCCGTCGTCCGCTTTCTCGAGATCGAGCGAGCAGGAGTTGATGCAGTATCGCAAACCCGTTGGGGTCGGCCCGTCGGGGAAGACGTGGCCGAGGTGCCCGCCGCACTTCGCGCACAGCACCTCGGTACGCGTCATGAAATGACTGCGATCCTCACGAGTGACGACATTCTCGTTCGCCATCACCTCGGAGAACGACGGCCAGCCGGTTCCGGAGTCGAACTTCGTGTCCGAGGAGAAGAGCGCCGCCCCGCACCCGCGGCAGCGGTACACGCCCCTCGACTTCTCCGCGTGATACTTCCCCGTGAAGGGCCGCTCCGTGCCCTTCTCCCTGAGGACGTGATACTCCTGGGGGTCCAGGGACTTCTTCCACTCCTCGTCCGACTTCTTCAGCTGATCGCTCATGGGCCCTCCTGTGGTCACGCCGCCGGGGATGTCCAACCCCCTGGGGCGCGCCCGGGTCCCCGAGCCGCTTGTCGCTCGGGCGTGTACGATGTATATACATCGCATGGTCCGAACCCAACTCTATCTGGACGACGAGATCCATCGTCGCCTGCGCTCGGCTGCGGACAAACAAGGACGCACGGTCTCGGACTTGGTCCGCGAGGCACTCGAGCGCGCGTACGGCTCGACGGAGCACGACGATCGGCTCGCCACACTCGACGGGATTGCTTCGCTATGGGGCGACCGGCAAGATCTTCCGGACACGCGCGCGTACGTGAGACGCCTTCGTCGCGATACGCGACGGAAGAGTCCATCCCGCTAGCAGGAGTCCTCTTCGACTCCGATGTCATCATCGAGATCCTCCGCGGACGGGAAGCGGTCATAGAGGCCGCGCGGTCCCTCGAGTCCGAGGGTATCCCGACCTTCTGCTCCCCGGTCGCGTGGGCCGAGATCTACGCGGGACTCCGGCCCGGCGAGGAGCCGCTGACCGCGGCGTTCTTCGAAGCCCGCGGCGAGGTGGTGCTCGACGGAAAGACCGGTGAACGGGCGGGGTCGTATCTGGCCCGCTTCGCGCGGTCGCATGGCGTCGAGATCGCGGACGCGCTCGTCGCGGCGGCCGCGAGCACCTCGGGCCTCCATCTCTGGACGCTGAACCGGAAGCACTACCCCATGGCGGACCTCCGCTTCCACGAGGCCGACGCCGGCTGAACGCGGGGCGCGGCGGGGGTGTCCATTGACAGGGCCTCGATGCTAGCGCCGATTGGCCGGTCCCCCCGACCCCCTCGGAGTCAGCGCATGAGCTTGTCCGAAGTCCGACTGGAGAAGTGGGCCGACATACCGCGCGAGACCGTGACCGACGTGATCGGCCGCCGGCTCTTCACCGGCAAACGCATGATGCTCGCCCAGGTCTATCTGGACAAAGGCGCGATCGTGCCGTGGCACTCCCACGAGAACGAGCAACTGACGTGGGTGCTGGAGGGTTCCCTCCGGTTCTGGCTCGGCCAGGAGGGCGGGCCCGACCTGAAGGACCTGATCGTCACCGCGGGCGACGTTCTCTACATCCCGTCCAACGTGCCGCACAAGGCCGAGGCGCTGGCGGACACGCTCGACGTGGACATCTTCAGCCCCCCGCGCGAAGACTGGCTCAAGCACACGGATACATACTTCCACAAGCGTTAGGGGGGAGGGGCCCCGGGGCCCCTCGGGCTTCACGCGGGCGATGCGGGTAATACATTAGGCAGATGAACCACGATCGCCGTTCGACGGCGGCGTAGCACAAGGACTGGACCGATGGGCGCTGGAAGCGGCTTCGAGCCGGTGGACTGGATTTGGCGCGACGGAGAGTTCGTGCCTTGGGACGATGCCAAGCTCCACCTCCTCTCGACCGCGGTACAGTTCGGCACGTCCGTCTTCGAGGGCATTCGCGCGTACGACACCAAGCACGGCCCGGCGATCTTCCGACTCGACGACCACATCCGGCGGCTCTTCGATTCCGCGCGGATCTACCGGATGGTCCCCGACTACACACCGTCCGACGTTGCGGCGGTGTGCAAGGAGATCGTCGTCAAGAACGGTCTCACGGACTGCTACATCCGTCCGATGATCCTACGCGGGTTCGGCGCGCCCGGATTGAACCCGATGAACAGTCCCATCGAGACGTTCGTCCCCGCGTGGAGCTGGGGCACCTACCTGGGCGAGGGTGCGCTGGCCGGCGGCGTGGACGTGTGCGTGTCGTCGTGGCAGCGAGCCGAGCCGAACACATTCCCCTCCCGCGCGAAGGCGGGGGGCCAGTACGTGAACGCTCAACTCATGAAGATGGAGGCGATCGCGAACGGTTATACGGACGCGATCGCACTCGGACCGGGCGGGCTCGTGAGCGAGGGAACCGGCATGAACGTGTTCCTCGTCCGAGACGGCGCCCTCATCACCCCGGTTCTCGACGGGACGTCTCTCGTCGGGATCACACGCGATGCCGTCATCCAGATGGCTCGCGACCTGGGCTACGAGGTCAGGGCGGAGCCCGTTCCGCGCGAGAGCCTCTACACCGCCGACGAGATCTTCTTCACGGGCACCGCAGCTGAGGTGACGCCCGTCCGGAGCGTCGACCGTATCCCGGTGGGCACCGGCAAGACGGGACCGGTCACGCTCGCGCTTCAGAAGCAGTTCATGCAGACGGTGCGCGCGGAGAACGACGACCCCCATGGCTACCTGACCTACGTGAGCCAGGAGCCTCGTCGGGCGCGGCAGCCCGCCCTGAGGTAGTCGAGGACGCCCTAGGGCTTCCTCGCCCGCACGGCCACGTGCGGGTGTAGGTAGCCGCGGTCGATCCGGCGCGCCTCCACGTCCTCGAAGCCCGCCGCTTCGAGCCCGCGGCCGAGCGCCGCGAGCGTCTGGAACTTCGGGCGCCCGAGCGTCATCCGCATCACGTGCACGGCCACGAACTCCTCCATGGCCATGGGTGCGTACTTCCACCACGGGCGCGTGTCCGCGTCCTTGACGACGATGGTGCCGCCTCGCCTCAGGGCCCGATGGCTGGCAGCGAGCACGTTCGTCTTCAGCTCGTCGGAGAGCAGGCAGAGCACGTCGAGGATCGTGACGCAGTCGAACGACTCCGGAGTCACCTCCTCCACGGACTGCTGACGCAGGCTCAGCCTATGCGAGGATTTCGCGGCCAACGCCAACTTACGGGCGTCGGGATCGACACCGTGAAGCTCGAGCCCTGGGCGCTCCATGGCCAGGTAGTTCAGCCAGAGACCAGAGCCGCACCCTACGTCGAGCAGCCGACCTTCGGTGGGGACCAGAGGGAGGACGCGGTCGAAGGGACAAACCAGCCAACGGACCTGGAGGTAGGCACGCGCGGGCGCGCCCGGATCGCGGTACTGCGCGATGACGTCGCGGCCGCTCACGGCCATCAGTCGCCCGCCGCGTCGCGCGTGGCGCGACAGATCAAGCCCACTCCCATCGGCAGGTTCATGCGCCCGAGGATGGTGCCCTCGAGTCCGAGCAGCGCGGCGAGGGCCCGGTTGACCGGCCCGGGAGGCATACCGAAACCGCTCATCCCGCGCTCCGCTCCGCCCGACCGTTCGGGGATCAGCCGTTGAACGGTTCGCACGGCCGCAACGGCCGGGAAGAGCGCCGCATTCACGTAGCTGAGTTGATCGATCCTCCAGCCCGCTCGCCGGACCCGCTCGCCGAGCTCGGCGATGCGGTAGCGGCGCACGTGGTGCACACGGTCGTCGTGCACGCTCCAGAGCCAGCGATGCGCCGACGTGACGACGAGCATGTGCCCGCCGGATCGAGTGACACGGCGCATCTCACGCAGCATGCGCTCGTCCTCCTCCACGTGCTCGATCACGCCGAAGGCCGTCACCACATCGAACGACTCGTCGCCGACCGGCAGCTCGGTAGCGCTCGCGACCGCGATGCGCGGGAACCCCCTTTGTCGCACGAAAGACGCGGCGGTGCGAGAAGCATCTAGCGCCCAGGTGCTCCCCAGGCTCTCCAGGAGCCCGAGGTTCCCGCCCGTCCCGCACCCCAGATCGAGGATCTTCGAGTCCGGCCGCAGGCGAAGCGACTCGAGTTGCTTCCGATAGATGGATCGCATACCGACGAACCACCAATGCGCCTCCTCGAGCGCCCGCGTCTGTTGGTAGGCGACCTCCTCCATCAGGCCGCCAGATCCGCGAAACCGCGCAGCTCGAAGCCCCTGCTCTCGATCGCCTCGCGCAGAAACGGGTCCGTGAGCGCGTCGGTCTCGCCGCTCCAGCCGTACCCCCAGTCGTAGCGCGCACGGAGGTCGGGCGTCGTGACGCCCGGATGCGTCACCAGCTCGGCGACGACCCCACCGCGAAGCGCGTCCAACGAGCGCACGATCCCCGGCACGGTCAGATGACCGCTCTCGCCGAGCGCCGGCGTCGCGTCGGCGGCGCGGAGAGTACCGAGAGTGGCACGGCGGATCCGTTGTTGGATGTTGAGACCCGCACGGAGCGCGAGTGTGATGGGGTCAGGCCCTCCAGCCGTCAAAGGCTCGAAGGCCGGGACCCGCACCCAGCCGATGCCGTGCGCCCGCGCGAGGTCAACCACGACGGGCCAGACCCGTGGCAGAAGGTGCACGTGCTGGTGGCCGTCGAGGTGCGAGGGCCGTATGCCGGCTGCCAGCACCTTCTCGATCTGGGCCCCGAGCTCACGCCGCACGGCGTCGACCCTCAGGCGCATCGTCAGCGCTCGCGCCACGA
This sequence comes from uncultured Gemmatimonas sp., assembly GCA_964490285.1. Lineage (GTDB taxonomy): Bacteria > Gemmatimonadota > Gemmatimonadetes > Longimicrobiales > Gaopeijiaceae > UBA2982. The sequence continues at coordinate 22,839 of CAZBCN010000025.1, forward strand.
GGGCCGGGTGCGCGTCCACGAACCGGCCGTCCCGGGTCACCAGGGCACCGAGTGCGGACGGGTCGGTGAGCGGCCGCTCGCCGACGAGCGTCAGGTGCACTCCCACGTCGAGGCGCGGATGCCGTCGGCACACGTCGACGGCGTTCTCGAACGACGCGCCGACTGCGACGATCGAGGCGCTCGTCACGATGCCGTCGCGATGCGCCGCCTCGATCCCCCGATCGATGTCCGGGTGGAGGCCCAGGTCGTCGGCGGTAACGATGAGCGTGCGTGATGGCGCCGTCGGCCCTGCCAATCACCGCTCCTGGCCACTGGAGGCACCCACGACATAGGTGGGGCGTCGCTTGGTCTCGTCGTAGATGCGGCCGATGTACTCCCCCAACAGGCCGATCCCGACGAGCTGGATGCCGCCGAGCAACGTGATTGCCGCGGTGAGCGTCGCCCAGCCCGGCGGCGAGAGCGCGGGGTTACTCGTCACGAGCGCCACTCCACCCGCGATCACGGCGAACACCCCGTAGACGATCGAGAGCATCGCGATCGTGACGCCGAACGCGGTGAAGAGCCGCAGGGGGAGGATCGTGAACGAGAAGACCCCGGTCGTCACGAGGTGCAGAAGCTGGCGGAAGGTGTACTTCTCCGAACCGGCGAAGCGCGTCCCCACCTGGTACTCGATGCCTATCTGACGAAAGCCGACCCAGCTGATGAGCCCACGCAGGAACTTGTCGCGCTCGGGCATGGCGACGAGCGCGTCGAGGACGGCGCGGTCGAGCAGCCGGAAGTCCGACTGCCCGAACGTGAGGTTCAGGCCCGAGACGAACCTGAGCACCTTGTATCCGATCTTCATCATGAGGCGACGGCGCAGGGAGAACCCCCCCGCCGATGGGGCCTTCGTCGTGAAGACCACGTCGTTCCCGGCCTGCCAGAGCTCGACCATGCGGGAGAGCAGAGCGGGCGGATGCTGGAGGTCCGAGTCCATCGAGATCACCACGTCCCCCCGAGCGTGCTCCAGCCCGGCAACCAACGCGGCCTGGTGGCCGAAGTTCCTGGATAGAGCGAGCCAGCGCAGACGCGGCTCCTCGGCCTCGAGGCCCGCGAGCACGTCGCGCGTGGCGTCCCGGCTGCCGTCGTCCACGATGAGGATCTCGTAGTCGTCTGCGAGCGGGGGCAGCACGGACCTGACTTCCTCCACGAACTTCGGAAGCCCCTCCGCCTCGTTGTATGCGGGAGCCACCACGGAAAGCAGCTTGGGTCGGCCGCGTCTCCCCGGTTCCCCGCGTGGTTCGAGCATGTCCGCTCCCGAGAGCTTGGAATGAAGCACCGCAGATGATCGAGCCCGCTGGTCGCCGACGCTACCCCCGCGACGCGCGGGAAGGACGGCTTCAGCTCGCAGACCGCGAACGTCGCCGGTCGTCCAGGACGTCCCCGATGATCCGGTCCAGGGGGATCTCCGGGCGAAACCCCGTCAGCCGCGAGAGCTTCGCAAGGTCCGGTACCCGACGCTCCATGTCCTCGAATCCCTTGGCATACGCGATGTCGTAGGGTACACGCACGATCTCCGACACGCTGCCCGCGATGGCGCGCACGCGCTCCGCGAGGTGGCCGATCGTGATCTCCTGATCATTACCAATGTTCACGACCTCACCCACTGCCGAGGCCGTGCGCATGAGCCGCACGAGAGCCTCCACCGAGTCGGTGACGTGACAGAAGCAGCGCGCCTGGTGCCCCGATCCGAAAACGGTGATGGGCTCGCCGGCAATCGCCTGGTCGGCGAACCGTGGCAGGACCATACCGTACCGGCCGATCTGGCGGGGGCCCACCGTGTTGAAGAGCCGGGCGACGATCACGGGCAACTTCTTTTCGCGGGCATAGGCGAGCGCGAGCCACTCGTCGAGAGCCTTCGAGCACGCGTAGGCCCACCGGCTGTGCGTCGTCGGACCGAGGCTCACGTCGTCGTCCTCGGAGAACGGAACCTTCGACGCCTTGCCGTAGACCTCGGAGGTCGAAGCGATGAGGCAGAGCTTCTTCTTGCGGGCCGCCGCGCCCAGAACGACCTCCGTGCCCCGCACGTTCGTTTCGATCGTCGCGGTGGGCTGCTCTATGATCAGCTGCACGCCGACCGCGGCGGCCAAGTGCACCGCCACGTCGCAGCCATCGACCAGCTCGGCCACCAACGGCGCGTCGGTGACCGACCCGATGCGGTGGCCGAAGCCCGGACGCCCGACGAGGTGGGCGATGTTCCTCATGGATCCCGTGGACAGGTCGTCGAGGACCACCACGCGGTCGCCTTCCATCAACAGTCGTTCGGCGAGGTGGGATCCTATGAAGCCGGCACCCCCGGTGATCAGCACTTGCATCCCCGACTCCTGGAAAGCGTAGGTTGAGCGCAAGACAAGATACATGACCACGCCCGACCGATACTCCCGCGAGGGCATTCTGGCCTTCGCCGCCCAGTTCCCGTTCTTCAACCTCCTCGGTCTCGAGGTGGTGGACCTCGGGCCCGGCTGGTCGAGGACCCGGCTCGCCTACCGAGCCGACCTGGTTCAGCCCGCCGGGATCCTGCACGGCGGCGTCGTCGCCACGCTCATCGATACCGGGATCGCGCATGCCCTCCTCATGACGGACCGGTTCCAGGAGCTGCGCGAACAGCGGGGGGCGCTCGTTTCGGTCGATCTGCGGGTGAAGTTCCTCCGTCCGGTCTCCGAGGGCGCCGTGCTCTGCGAGGCGACCGTGGTGCGCCTGGGTCGGCACATCGTGCATGCGGAGGCGGTCGTCACGAGCGAGGACGGCAAGGAAGTGGCTCGAGGCGACGCGATCTACATGGCCGTGCCCGGCGATCAGATCGCGCGGAGTTCGAGCGGTTAGCCTCCGGTCAACTTCTCCGCAGCGGCACGAAGCGCACCGGGAGCACGTCTCGCTCTTCCACCTCGCCCGTGGGCAGCTTCTCGATCACCCGGAGAACCTGCGTGCCGGCGGGATCGCCGACCGGAATCACCATCTTGGCTCCCGGAGCCAGCTGCTCGACGAGGGGCGCGGGGACGTGATCGGCGCCCGCGGTGACCAAGATGCCGTCGAAGGGCGCGTGCTCGGGCCACCCGAGGTACCCGTCGCCCGCACGGACGAGGACGTTCGCGACCCCCAGGCTCCGCAGCCGCTCGGCGGCGGAGCTCGCGAGGTCGGGGAGTAGCTCGATCGAGTACACCTCGGCGACGATCCGCGCGGCGACCGCGGCCTGATATCCCGAGCCCGTACCGACCTCCAGGATGCGATCTCCCGCTTGCGGATCGATCAGCTCGGTCATCAGGGCGACGATGTAAGGCTGCGAGATGGTTTGGCCGAGCCCGATCGGAAGGGGCCGATCCTGATAGGCGCGCGCCCGGTCGACCTCCGGCACGAACTCGTGTCGGGGCACGGCGGACATCGCCTCGAGCACCCGCGCGTGCGTGAGGCCCCTCGCCACGATCTGCTCGGCCACCATGTCCCGTCGAGCCTGTGCGAAGTCGGCTTCCTGGACGGACTGCTCCGCTCGGGCCGCCTGCTCCGACGGGGCCGCACACGACACCGAGAGCGCGGTGACGAGCGCGAGCGCGCTCCACGAGATCACTCCGAACGGCTTCATGGCCCACGTACTCCTCGAAGGCACCGCTATAGTATACCCACCGGCCTCGGACATGATGGGATCACTCACACTCCTGACGGGCGCGACCGGCTACATCGGCGGACGATTGCTTCGCGCGCTGGAGCGCGACGCGCAGCGCGTCCGGTGCCTGGCTCGCCAACCCGACTTCCTGCGCAGCCGCGTCAGTCCGACCACCGAGGTCCTGGGTGGGGACGTGCTCGACGCTTCCACCCTCGCGCCCGCCATGAAGGACGTCGACACCGCATACTACCTGGTCCACTCCATGGCCTCGCCCGGCGGGTTCGAGGCCGAAGATCGCCGGGCGGCGCAGAACTTCGGGGGTGCCGCCCGAGCGGCGGGCGTCCGGCGCATCATCTACCTGGGCGGCCTCGGCGAACAGAACGACGGTCTCTCGGCTCACCTCCGGAGCCGACACGAAGTGGGCGAGATCTTGCGCTCGAGCGGCGTCCCCGTGATCGAGCTGCGCGCATCGATCGTCATCGGGTCGGGAAGCCTTTCGTTCGAGCTCGTTCGGGCGCTGGTCGAGCGACTGCCGATCATGATCGCACCGCGCTGGGTCTCCACTCCAGCCCAGCCGATTGGCATCAACGATCTGCTCGCGTACCTCCGCGCGGCGGCCGCGCTACCGCACGAGGGTAGCCACACGTTCGAGATCGGCGGTGCGGACGCGACAACGTACGGCGGGCTGATGAGTGAGTACGCGCGACAGCGAGGGCTGCGCCGTTGGATCATTCCGGTTCCGGTGCTCACGCCCCGCCTGTCGAGCCTGTGGCTCGGGCTCGTGACTCCCATCTACGCCCGCGTGGGACGTCAGCTCATCGACAGCATGCGGCACTCGACGGTGGTGACCGACACCAGCGCGCAGAGTGCGTTCGCCCTTCGGCCCTGCGGCTTTCAGGAAGCCATCGCCATGGCGTTGCGGAACGAAGACGCGGAGCTCGCGACCACCCGGTGGTCCGACGCTCTGTCGTCCGCGGGCGCGACCCGATCCTGGTTCGGCGTCCGATTCGGGCAGCGGCTCGTGGACTCGAGGGTGGTTGAGGTGCCGGTGGCGCCGGACCGCGCGTTCGGACCGATCGAGCGCATAGGGGGGCGCACGGGATGGTACGCGGCGGATTGGCTGTGGACTCTTCGTGGCTTGCTGGACCTCCTCGTCGGTGGCGTCGGCATGCGACGAGGAAGACGCGACCCCGATCGACTCCTGACGGGCGATGTGGTGGACTGCTGGCGCGTGGAATCCGTGGAGCCGGGTCGGCGCCTGCGTCTGGCCGCCGAGATGAAGCTGCCGGGTCGCGCCTGGCTCGAATTCGAGGTGGAGCCGTCGGACCGAGGGGGATCCACCATCCGCCAGACGGCGATGTTCGATCCGGTCGGCGTCTTGGGACGTGCGTACTGGTATAGCGTCTACCCGCTCCATCAGATCGTCTTCGGGGGCATGCTCCGCGGGCTCGCCAGACGGGCCATCGCCGGAAACCGTCCTTCCCCCACGGCCTGATGTATATGTCTTGTCTAGGAATTAATTAGACAATACATTGACGTCATGGTCGGATCGCTTTTCGCGGTCCGCCATCCGCACGGCGCCCGAGGGGGCACGCGGCGGATCAAACCAGACGTCGCGGAGGGGCAACCCTCCTCCGTGCAATCACCGGAGGAAGTGCACCATGAGCATCTCACGCACCGTCGCGGCGTTCGCGCTCGCCGCGCTCGCATCGACCCAGAGTGTCTCCGCCCAAGAGGCCGAATCGAAGCTCGCCCTGGAGGTCCGGGCCCTCGCGGTCGTTCCGACATTCGACATCGACGACGCCGCCGACATCGGCCCGGGCTTCGGCATCGGCATCGGCTACCGAGTGGCGGAAAAGGTCAGCCTGATGGCGGACTTCGACATGGGCATCCACCCCACGCCCACGCCCGACTTCGACATCAACACGCTCCATTACATGGCCAAGGCGGGATACGACGTGTTCGTCGGCGACAGGGTCACGGTGACGGCGAATCTCGGTGCGGGCGTCGTGCAATTCGGTGGCGACCTCCCCGAGACGAAGAGCTATTTCGCGATCAACGCAGGGGCCAAGATCGCCGTCGCGCTGTCGGGCGCGGTGGACCTGCTCATCAGCCCGCAGGGCGACATCGCCTTCACGAAGGAAGCCGACCTGGGCACGACGAACGCCTGGGTGTGGCCCATCGGCGCGGGGCTTCGCTTCCGCTTCTGAGCCCTCCTGGGCTCGGAATCCCGAGCGAGCGCCGGCCGTCGAGCGACTCGATGGCCGGCGCTTCGTACTTCCGCGCGCTACACCGCGCGCGCGAAGTGGCCCCGCGTGAACTCGTCGCCATGCACGCGGCGAATGGCACCGAGGTCGGGGCGACTCCCCGCCACGAGCGCATCGACGGCCGCGCGCCACGCCGCTGTCATGTCCGCCACGGGGTCGCCCGGCACGTTGAAGACGAGCCGGTAGCTCCGCAGTCCGCCCGCCCAGAGCGTCGACAGGTACCCGGAGCCATCGACGGGGCGCGAGTGCAGCAGCCGGTTCCGGCAGGCCGAGTCGGTGGCCACGGGAAAGACGTAGCCGGTCGGGTCGGTGAGACGCACGTCCGGGTGCTTCTGCACGCACAGGTCACGGCACGTGGCGACCTCACGATCGAATGCCGCGGACAGGACGCAGTGCTCCAGCGTCATCCCCTCGGGGCGACCGTACATGAAGACATCGAACCCCCGACCGCCCCACGGCTCGGCAACCTCCCGCATTTCCTCGGCGGTCAGCTCGACCGAGAGCACCACGCGACCCGCTCCGAGCCGGAAGAGCTCGCGCGCGGTGTGCGGGTTGAAGCAGTTCACGCCGTAGTCCGCCACGACGTCCCGCCCTTGGCCGGCGAGCTCCGCCATGAGCCCCAAGTGGCCGGTCGAGATCGGCGTCTCGAGCGCGAGGTACCGATCGACGCCCTTCCGCTCTTCCGGCCGCACGATCGTCGGCGTGCGCAGGCGCAAGAGCTTCCCGGCCGAGCTCAGCTCATCGGCGAGCGCTCGCACGCGCGCCGGCGTCGGCGCGGGATGGCGGAGGAAGACATCCAACGTCACCTCGTCGGCCCCGGCGTCCGCCGCCGCGCGGACGTCGTCCACGGACCAGACTTCGGCAGCCAGGCGCGGGGTCGAGGTGTCCGCAGAGGTCGGCGCGATCGCCAGGGCGCCTTCGATGGCCGCGCGTCTCGCCTCGCGCGTCGAGGTATGCAACGTCTCACGAAGCGCGAGCAGCCTGCGCACCGCGTCCTGGCGTGCGTCGTTGAGCGCGCTCACGGGCAAGAACAGCCCTCGGGCCAGCCCGGCCGAGTCCAGGGCTCGTAGCTCGAATGGCGTCTCCCCCAACCGGCCGAGCTGCGCCCGCAGGCGAGCCTCGTCGAGCTCGTGCTTGGATGCTGGCGCGAGCCTGACCTTCGTCTCCACGTCGACGGACGCACCCGCTGCAGAACAGGTGAGCGAGAGGTAGCCACCCTCGCTTCCCCGGGCCACGATGTCGAGCGGCGTCTTCGTCGCCGCCGAGCGCGCATCGATCGCTCGGTACGACCTACGCGCACGTTCGAGCAGGGCACCTTCCGAGGTTCGGTAGACCGACCAGCCGATGCCGACCGTGGCGTCCGCCGGGACCGCCTGTATGCGACGTCCGCCCTGCGCGCCGAGCTCGCGAACGTGTTTCACGGTGCAGCCCGTGGCCCCCCGAGTCGGTCCCGCCGGATGCTCGAAGCCGAGGCCGTCGCCGAGCTGGACCGGCTCGGTCACGGACACCACGATCTCGCCCCGCTCGAGGCGCGCGACGCGCCCGAGGAGCACACCGCGGTTGTCCGGCTGCGTGCGTGTCACGTAGTCCCGGCCTTCGCGTCCACCGAGCATGCCGTCCGTGAAGCCGCGCGAGTAGATCTGGACGAGCGGCGCGGTCTCCTCGGGCGAAGGCGGAGCCCAGGTGCCCTCCGCCACGCGGTCCAAGAACGTGCGGTACGTGCTCGTGACCGTGGCGACATACTCCGGCCGCTTCTTGCGGCCCTCGATCTTGAGCGTGCGGATGCCGAGGTCGGCGAGTTGCTCGAGATGCTCTCCGGCCGCGAGATCGCGCGCGGAGATCAGGTAGCCGCGGTCGAGCTCGGCGCCCGTCGCCCGATCCGTGAGCACGTAGTCCTTTCGGCACGACTGCGCGCAGGCTCCGCGGTTCGCGCTGCGGTCCGAGATCATGCCGGACATGTAGCATTGTCCCGAATACGCGATGCAGAGCGCCCCGTGGATGAACGTTTCGAGCTCGAGGTCCGGCACGGCCGCGCGCACCGCGCGCAGGTCGTCGAGCGTGTTCTCGCGTGCCATCACCACGCGACCGACGCCGAGGTCGCGCAGCACACGGGCGCCCGCGGCGTCGTGCACCGTCATCTGCGTCGACCCGTGGATCTCGAGGTCGGGGAAGACCTGCTGCACCAGACGCACGGCACCCAGGTCCTGCATGATCGCCGCGTCGATGCCGCGGTCCACGCACTCGCCGAGATGGTGGAGCGCGTCCCGTAGCTCGGCCGTCTTCATGAGGACGTTGAAGGTCAGGTAGACCCGCGCGCCGTGAGCATGCGCCAGTGCGCACGCCTGCTCGAGCTCGTCCATGGTCAGTTGGGCGCCGTCGTCCCGGGCGTTGAACCGCTCGGCGCCGAGGTAGACCGCGTCCGCGCCGTTCGCGACGGCGGCGCGCACGGCGTCGAGGCTGCCGGCGGGAGCGAGGAGCTCGGGAATCGGGCGGAGCATGGGCGGAAGTATAGCGGGCCCCGAATCCTCGCGGCGGCCGGCGGGTATGGTCAGCCAGGCCCTCCTGCCCGGAGCCCCGATGGACCTCTGGCACGACGTTCGCTACGCCGTCCGCCGGCTCGTCGAGGCCCGCTGGTTCACGCTCGCCGCCGTCTCGGCCCTCTCGCTCGGTATCGGCGCCAACACGACGGTCTTCACGTTCGTGAACGCGGTGCTCCTGCGCGGCCTCCCGTTCGACGAGCCGGACCGCATCGTCGCGGTCGCGACCGAGGACGACCGCGGCCAGCGGCAGGGCATGTCCCTGCCGGACTACCAGGATGTGCGCGATCAGGCCCGAAGCCTCGAGAGCGTAGCGGGCAGCCTGGGCTCCACCATCAACCTGAGCGACGACGAGACGGCCCCCGAGCGCGTGCAAGGCGCCTACGTCACGGCCAACTACTTCCGGATGATCGGGGAGCAGCCCATCCGGGGTCGCGACTTCACGGACGCGGACGACGTGCCCGGTGCCGAGCCGGTCGTGCTCGTCGGGTACACGGTTTGGCAGAACCGCTACGGCGGCGAGGAGAGCGTGATCGGGCAGTCGGTGCGGGTCAACAGCCTGATCGCGACCATCGTCGGTGTGATGCCCGAGGGCATGCGCTTCCCGGACAACACCGACCTCTGGCTCCCCCAGGCGAACCTGCCGGCCGCTTCCGACACCGGGAACCGCGGCGTCCGCAGCTTCAGCGTCGTCGGGCGACTCGCTCCGGGCGTCACACTCGAGCAGGCTCGCGAAGAGCTGGACGGTATCGGTGCCAGGCTCGCGGAGGCCTACCCCGACACCAACGCCGAGCTCGGGCTCTGGGCTGGATCGTTCGAGGAGGAGGTCAACGGGGGCGAGATTCGTCTCGTCTTCCTGTCGCTCATGGGCGCGGTCGCGTTCGTGCTCCTGATCGCCTGTGCGAACGTGGCGAACCTGTTGCTGGCTCGTTCTGCGGAGCGCGCGCGGGAGATCGCGGTACGCGTGTCGCTCGGCGCGACGCGTGGCCGCATCGTGCGTCAGCTCCTGGTGGAGAGCCTCTTGGTGGCCGTGCTCGCTGCGGGCCTCGGGCTCGTCTTCTCGCTGGGGGGGATCCGCTGGTTCGATTCCGTCACGCAGAACGTGGGCAAGCCGTATTGGATGGTGTTCTCCCTGGACTCCGCGGTGTTCGGGTTCATGGCGGCGATCTGTGTCGGGACCGCGCTCCTCTTCGGCCTCGCGCCCGCGCTCCACGTGTCACGTACGGACGTGAACGAGGTGCTCAAGGAGGGCGCACGGGGAGACTCGGGCGGACTCCGTGCGCGTCGATGGGTCGGGGCGCTGATCGTGGGTGAGGTCGCGCTCACGCTGGTGCTGCTCTCGGGCGCGGGCTTCATGATGCGGAGCTTCATGAACCTCCAACGCCTCGACCTCGGCATCAGTACCGAGGGGCTCCTTACGGCGCAGATCTACCTGCCGCTCACGAAGTACCCGGAGCCGAGCCAGCAAATGGTGGTCTGGAACGATCTGCTGGAGCGCCTGGACGGGAGCTCCACGCTCCGGTCACGCGCGCTCACGAACGCGCTACCTGTGTCCGGGGGCGGGGGGCCGGGCATCGAGCTCGACGGCCGCGCGGCCGAGCCGGGCGAGACGCGCCCGACAGTGACCTCGCTAGCGGTGAGCGACGGCTACTTCGAGGTGCTGGGCCTCGAGCCGATCCAGGGGCGTGCGTTCACCCGCGATGACGGCGTCCCCGGCGCGGAGGTCGCGATCGTCAACCAACGGTTCGTCGACGTGCACTTTCCCGACGGCAACGCGCTGGGGCGTCGGGTCCGCACCGTCCCCGGCGCACCGCCGGGCGTCACGTCGCCCGAAACTCCCTGGCTCACGGTCGTCGGCGTGGTTCCGAACGTGCGGCAGCGCAACATCCAGGAACGGGAGCCCGACGCGGTCGTGTACGCCCCGCTCCGCCAGACGCCCGCGCGCGTCGTGTCCCTGATGGTGCGCTCGGCGGGCGAGCAGGCGGCCGTGACGACTCAGCTGCGTGACGAGATGCGGAGCGTCGAGCCCGACGTGCCGCTGTACGACGTCATGTCCATGGACGAGAGACTGGCGCAGGCGCGCTGGCCCTTCCGGGTGTTCGGCACCTTGTTCGCCGTGTTCGCGGGCATCGCGTTGATCCTCTCGGCCGTCGGACTGTACTCGGTCACCGCGCACTCGGTCGTTCAGCGCGTGCGCGAGTTCGGCATCCGCGCCTCGCTCGGGGCCGAGCCCAAGGCGATCTCGTGGCTCGCGCTCCGACGCGTGCTCGGCCACCTGGCGATCGGCTTGCCGCTCGGAGCCGCCGGTGCGTTCGGGGTCGGACGTCTGCTCGCGAGCCTGCTCGTGCAGACGGGGCCGAGCGACCCCCTCACGATCGGCGGCGTGGTTCTCGTGATGGTCGCGGTCGCGGTACTCGCATGCCTCTGGCCGGCGAGACGGGCCGCCCGGATCGATCCCGTGGTGGCGCTGCGAACGGAGTGAGACCGGCGCCGGCTAGCCCCGCAGGAAGTACTCGACGGTCACGACCCCGCCCTGTTTTGCGCGGCGGACGCCGCCGGCAGCCCCGACCGATCTACCAGTCCGGGCTCTCCGACTTGTCGAGCTTCTGCCACTCCGCCCGCAGGCGCTCTTCGTCCTCGCTGCTGACCGCGGCGATGGGGGCCAGTTGGTCGCGCTTCATGCCTCCGCGCGCGAAGAGGCCGATGAGCGCTCCGGCCATGAGGATCGTCACGCCGGGGAGGAAGTACCCCAGGAGGTTGAATCCCTCGGCCGGAGGAGCCATGAGGACCTGCGTGCCATAGTCGGCGACGAAGCTCGCCTGGATGGCTTCGACCGTCTGACCCGCCTCGAGGTCCCTACGGATTCGCGCCGACCAACCCGGGGAGACGTCGCACTGCATCTGGAACTGGCAGGAGTGGACGTCGAGCCCACAGCCGCAACTGCACTTGAGGCTCCGCTCGGCGATGAGCATCTGCTCGCCGAGGACACCCTCGTGGTAGTGCCCGCCAGTCGGCGCGGGATAATAACCGGGCACGGTGGACTGAGCGCGCACGCTCGGAGCGAGCGCGAACGCGAGGGCCACGCCGACAGAAACCGAGCGGTTCGTCATCGTCATCATCGCGAATCAATAACCGCCACTTCGTGGGACGTTCCCAGTCAACGATTGCCGTCGCGGGAAGCCTACGTTACTACATGCGGCGACGTGCCGCTGCCCTCTTCCCCACCCCCCGCATCGCACCCGACAGCATGACCCTCGAACGACGAGCCTTCCTCAAAAGGGCTGGAGGCGGAGCCGCCGGTGCCGCCGTCCTGGGGGCCTGCGCGGACCCGCAGGGGGGCGGCGGCGTATCGGCCGGCGGCCTCGTCGGCCCGCAGGTGACCTGGCGCCTGCAGACGAGCTTCTCGCCGAGCATGGAGCTCATCCACGGCTCGGCGGTCCGCATCGCGGAGCGCGTCGAGCAGATGACGGGCGGCAACTTCACCATGCGCGTGTACGCGGCGGGCGAGATCGTCCCCGGCCTCCAGGTCATGGACGCTGTGATGCAGGGCACGCTCCAGTGCGGCCTGACCTCGGGCTACTACTACATCGGCAAGCATCCCGCGCTCGCGTTCGACACGGCGATCCCGTTCGGCCTGAACACGCGCGAGACGCTCGCCTGGCTGCACCACGGTGGCGGGCTCGAGCTCATCAACGAGATCTACGCGCAGTTCGGCATCGTGTCGATTCCCGCCACCACCACGTGCGGCCAGATGGGCGGGTGGTTTCGCGAGCCGGTGAACAGCCTGGCCGAGCTCGCCGGGGTCCGTATGCGCATCCCCGGCATCGGCGGCGAGATCATGTCGCGGCTCGGCGTCACGGTGCAGACGCTCGCGGGCCCGGACATCTACCCGGCGCTCGAGCGCGGCGCTAACGATGCGGTGGACTGGGTCGGACCTCACGACGACGAGGTGCTCGGCCTCCACCAGATCGCGAAGAACTACTACTACCCCGGTTGGTGGGAACCCGGCGTCACGATGGGCCTCCTCGTGAGTCGAGCCGCGTACGACGAGCTGCCGGCGCCGTACCGCGAGGCGCTGCGGACCGCATGCGGCGAAACGTTCAGCCATCGCATGGCGGCTTACGACGCCGCGAACCCGCTAGCCATGCAGCGACTCGTGCGCGACCACGGCGTGATCGTACGCGCGTACTCCGACGACGTCATGGAAGCCGCATGGCGCGAGTCACGCGCCTACCTGGACGAGCTCGCCGCGGGCAACGCCGAGTTCCGGAGAGTCTACGACTCGTACCGCGCGTTCCGCGACGTGCAGTGGGCCCACGCGAACAACACCGAGATGGCGTATCAGCGCTGGGTGATCGCGAACGCGGGGCGCGCCTGAGAGCGGATCAGGCGAGTGCGTGGATCACGACGCGACCCACGCGCTCGAACCCTCGATCGAACGTCGCGATCGACGTCACTCCCCGGTTCAGCATCACAGCCGCGTGGACCGCATCTCGTGCCGACAGGCCGCCCGTCGAGGTGAGAAGGTCCCGCGCGAGATCGGTGTCGGCGAGGGTCACGTCGAAGACCTCGTGCACGACCTGCACGAAGAGGTCATAGACGGACTTCGCGAGATCCAGGCGGCCGATCGCGTGGTACCGATAGAGGATCTCTTGAAGGACCTCGGTGCTCGTGCACGCGTCGATCGTCCCCGCGCGCACCGACTCCAGGAGCCTTACTGCCGGCTCGCGATTCGGATGCGCGGTACCTGCCACGTACATCGGGATGTTGGAGTCGATGAAGATCCTCATCGGCGCCCCGCCTCGATCTCGGCGAGCATCACCTCGATGTCTGCGGTCGGAGCCTTCAGTCGAGCGAGGGCGGCGAGCGGGTCGGCCGAGGCCGTCGTCTCTCGACCCAGCTTCTCCTCGATGGCCGACCGAACCCACTCACCCTTGGAAAGGCGCGCGCGGCCGGCTGCCTTACGCAGTCGACCCTCGAGGTCCTCCGGAATCAACACCTGGAGACGGTGACTCATATGAGCATATGCTCATATGAGCAGGCGGAGAGGTCAAGTCCTCGAGCCGCCTCACCGCCGCCGGGCGAGCGACAGCCCGTCCCCGATCGGCACCAAGCTCAGCGTGACACGCTCGTCGGACTCGAGCTTCGCGTTGAAGCGCCGGATGGCTTCGGTGTCCTCGTCCGTCGCCGCAGGGTCGACCA
>CAZBCN010000026.1:0-8954 GCA_964490285.1 uncultured Gemmatimonas sp.
CGGTGAAGCGCATCGCCGCCGCCGCACACGAACGCGGCGCGGTGGTCGTCGTCGACGGCGCCCAGGGTGCCGTGCACACGAAGGTCGACGTCCACGAGCTCGGCGTGGACTTCTACGCGCTCTCCGGCCACAAGATGTGTGGGCCTACCGGCAGCGGCGCCCTGGGGGGGCGCCGGGACCTGCTCGAGGCGATGTCGCCGTATCAGGGCGGCGGCGAAATGATCCACTTCGTGGGTCGGGACGAGAGCACTTGGGCCGAGGTTCCGCACAAGTTCGAAGCAGGGACGCCGAACATCGCGGGTGCCGTCGGAATGGGCGCCGCCGTCGACTTCCTGTCGGAAATCGGCATGGAGGCGATCCAGGCCCACGAACGCCGTCTCCTCGCATACGCACTCGACCGCGTGGGCGCCATCGACGGGATCCGCATCTACGGGCCCGAGTCGCTCGACGAGCACTCGGCGGTGGTGTCGTTCACGCTCGGCGACGCTCACCCGCACGACATTTCGACGATCCTGGACTCCGAAGGGATCGCGATCCGGGCCGGCCACCACTGCGCGCAGCTCGTGATGAAGCGCTACGGGATCTCGGCCACCGCGCGCGCGTCGTTCTACCTGTACAACACCGAGGAAGACGTCGACCGCCTGGTGGAGGGTTTGGGGGTCGTGGGGAGCATCTTCCGATAGATAAGCGGACGGCCTCGTGTCCGTCCCGTGCGCTCCCATGACCATGGTCGACTGGCTCCTCACGGAGCAGCTCGTGCAGATCTTCCGCGACGCGAAGGCGAAGCGTCCCGACCTGAACATCGAGCTCGTGGAGCGGAGCCCCCACGGTGAGTCCGACGTCCTGGCCGGCGCGGGAACCGCCGTGCGTGTCGATGCGACGGACGGTGGCGTCTATCTGCTGACACCACGGCGCCTCAGGCGGCTCGTCGGCGACGACGCGTACGACATGGCCGCCTACTCCGATTTGGTCGGCTACGACTGGATCTCGCCGGAGATGTCGGAGAAAGTCGCGCTCAAGGGCGAGCATTACGATCGCCTGTACCTGTATCCGCGCTCGGCGCCGCCGATCAGGCTGGATCACCTCGGTCAGGCCGTGTACCCCATGCTCACGTTCTTCGCCCACGTGTTGGAGTACCAGTCGCAGAAGGTCCTTCGCCGAAAGCTCGACGAGGACGTCGTCGGGATCCTCGGTAACCTATTGGCTGCGGCTGCCCGCGGGCCCTTCTTCTCGGATGCGGAGCTGGCGTCGCTCTTCGGGCGCAGCCGAGAGTCCATGCAGGTCGTCGCCGGAATGTGGCCGCGCCTGAACCTGGCGGCGCCGGACCTGCGGGAGCTGCTCGGGAGCGTGGCCCGAGCGCTGATCGCCCGCGCCGATCACGACTCCCGCGAGTGGCAGGAGTGGATCGCGGCAACGCCGCAGCGGCTCGAGGCCGCGGTGGAAGTCTTCCGACGGGTGTCGGCGGGGGAGGTTTGAGGCCGCGGAGCCCGCCTACTGCGTCGCGCGAGTCAACAGCACCACGCCCGCCGCGATCATCGCCGCCCCAGCGATCCAGGACGGGACTCGACTGTACGGGAGAACCTTCTCGAGCAGCACGAAGAACGCGATGGCGGCGATCCAGAGGAGGTTCATGACCCCTCCCACGAAGAGCAGGAGCATCAAGGCCCAGCAGCACCCGAGGCAGTAGAGGCCGTGAGAAGCGCCCATGCGCAGCGCGCCCATGGTTCCGTGGCGCCAGTGGTGCGCGATGAAGTGCACCGGCGAACGACAGTGCGAGAGGCACGCGTGCTTCGCGGGAGTCAGCTGGTAGACTCCCGCCAGGACCAAGAGACCCGCCCCGAGCAGAGGGCTCGTGGTCACCATCATCGGGGAAACGAGCGCGGCCGACTCCAGCGCCCACTGCGCACTCGTGGCGACGAGGCCGAAGAGCGCCCACACGGCCAGGTAGCCAACCACGAACACCAGCGTGGGCGCCACGACCGCGCCGTCTTCCTTCGCTTTCCGCACGATGCCCATGTAGATGAGCGTCATCGGCATGGCCGTGGGCACCATCATGCCGACCATCATGACCGCCCACATGAGGAACGTCATGCCGAGCTCCACCGGCCCCCACGGTCGGAGTCCCACGACGCTCATCGGCATGTCCATCGACATGCCAGGAGGCATGGGCATGTCCGGGCTCATCGACACGCCTCCCATCGACGAGGCCAACCGCGCTAGATAGAGCCAGGCCAGCAGGGTGGTCCCGACGAGCGCCGCGAGCACCGCGCCCAGCTCACGGCGCCGGAGGGCGGACGGCGGGTTCGGCATGTCGCCCGCCTGGCGGTCCTAGGCCACCTTGCTCCGCACCATCCCGTCCTGCGTGATGTGCGTGCGATTGATCTGACCGTACGAGTTCGTGAGCTCGAGGGATATCGCGCCGCTGGTCTTCGAGCTTCCGTTGCCGATCTCGGCGACCTCGTACTCGAATCCATCCCGTAGCCGAATCTGAGCACGGTGGGGCTGCCCGTTGAAGGGATTCAAGATCGGGACGGCGCTCGACTCGATGAGACCCGGAACGGAGAGCTTGGCCGTGCAACCGTCCACGTCGATCGACAGATCGATGGGGCGATACAGAGTCTCGAACACCTGCGTTACCGTGGTCGCGAAGACCTGGAAGATGGTCGCGCCCGGAGCCGTATCCAGCCCGCGGATGATCCGCTCGAGCGCCTCGCGTTGAGCGGGGTTGGCGCGCTCGTCGATGATCGCCTGAAACTTGCCGTTGCCCTCGGCGATCTCTCCCGGCCACCAGAACACGACGGCCCACTTGAGCCCGTCGAGCCTAGTGTTCCCATGGAAGCCCTCTTCGATGATTCCCGAGCCGATCCCCTCGCAATTGCCGTGTGTCGACGGCGCGTTGAACTGACAGGGACACCCCCAGCTACAGTTGCAGTTCGAGTACTCGACCCCCCGCATCATCCACTTGGTGGACATGGCTCCTCCGTCCGTTGCGGTCCGCTGCGAAAGTCCAGCTAATGGGCGTTCCCGGTTTCGCGGACGCAAGACCTCGGCCCGGTGAAGCGGGCCTACTTACGCCTCCGTCGTCCCCGGACCTCTCGTCAGCTCCGCAGCCGCCGCGATCTCCTCGCCCAACCCGAGCACCACCAGCAGGTCTCCCTCCATCACGCGCTCGTCGCCACGGGGATTCGGGACCATCTCCTCGCCCCTGCGGATCGCGACGACGGTGACACCGTAGACGCGGCGGAGATCGGACTCGTCGAGCCGCTGACCCACCAGCTTGCTGCCCGTCTCCACGCGCAGCGTGCTGATCTCCACATCGGTCAGGGTCTGCTTCAGGTCCTGCAAGCTGGGCGACGTCGTCGCCTGCGAGCGCCACATCTCGTAATTGCCGGCTCTGATCTCGGAAACGAATGCGTCGATCTCGGCCCGCGGAACGAGATAGCCGGTGAGGACGCGCGATACGATCTCCACCGACGTCTCGAGCTCCTCGGGTACCACGGTGTCGGCACCCAGGGCTCGGAGCGCCTCGACCTCCCGCACGTACCGCGTACGCGCCACGATGGAGCAGGTCGGGTTGAGCGCTCGGACGAGCGAGGTCACCTGCCGGGTCGCCGCCGCGTCGGACAACGCGATGACGACAGCGCGCGCGCGCGTGACCCCGAGGTGTTCCAGCAGTGCCTCCCGCGTGGCGTCGCCGTAATGGACCGGCAGTCCTCGCGCTCGCTCCGCCGTTACGAGCGCGGGGTTCATGTCCACCGCAACGTGTGGGATGCCCGCGACGCTCGCGGCTCGGCTCACGTTGCGACCGTTCATGCCGTAGCCGATGACGACGAGGTGATTCTCGAGCTGCTTCGGCGTACGCTCGGAGTCGCCGACCCTGCCTCGACTCTGCAGACGCTCCGGAAGCGGAAGTCGATGCAGCAAGCTGACGAGTTTCGGGGCGTACCCCAGCACGAAGGGTGTCAGGCCGATCGTGGCGACCGTGGTCGCGACGAACCACTGGTAGTTGGCGTCGCTCACGAGGCCGGCCGCGATCCCCGCCCCGGCGAGCACGAAGGAGAACTCACCGACCTGGCTCGTCGCCATCCCGGTGAGCACGGCCGTTCGAAGGGGTGCGCCGACGACGAGCACGGCGAGAGCCCCCGCCGTGACCTTGATCACCAGCACGCCCGTGACGAGCCCGATCAGCAAGAGGGGCTGACTCGCGGCGAGCTGGAGATCGAGCAGCATCCCGATGCTGATGAAGAAGAAGCTCGCGAACACGTCCCGGAAAGGCAGGATGTCCGCGAGCGCCTGATGGCTGTATTCCGATTCCGACACGAGCAGGCCCGCCAGAAACGCCCCCAGCGCGAGCGACAGCCCGGCGAGCGACGCGAGGTAAGCAACCGACAAGCAGAGCGCCAGGATCGTGATGAGGAAGAGGTCCCGGCTGCGGGTCTGAACCACGCGGTCGAGCAGGCGCGGCACGACGAAGCGCGCGAGCAACACCACCAGTGCCAGGATCGCGGCCGCCTGCGCCAGAAACGACCCGAGCGCGCCCCACAACCCGCCCGCCGTGCCTGCGAGCACCGGGATGAGCAGCATCATCGGCACGATCATGACGTCCTGGTAGACCAGCATCGCGACGCTCATGCGGCCGTGCGGCGCGTCCACCTGCGCGCCCTGCTGCAGGAGGCGGAGTACCACCGCCGTCGAGCTCAGTGCGGCGGTCATTCCCAGGAAGGCGGCTCCGTTGGCCGGAATCCCGGCGAGGAGGAGAACCAAGAAGACGGTCCCCGTCACGGTCACGATCTGGATCGACCCGCCGAGTACTGCGGCCCGGCGCATGCGGAGAAGCTCGCCCAGGGAGAACTCGAGACCGATCGTGAACAGCAGCAGCACCACACCGATCTCCGCCATCTGCCGCACGCTCTCGCCGGCCTCGATGAGTCCCAGCCCAAACGGACCGAGGAGCATGCCGGCGATCAAGAAGCCGACGATCGGGGGCAGCTTCACCCGGTGCGACACGTAGAGCACCACGATCGACACGACCAGCAGCGTGACGAGATCGGCGAGAATCGGTGCGTGCATCACGCGGGCTGGTTGGAGGTCGTCGGTACGCGAAAGCTCGCCAGCTACCGACCGTGTGGAAATGCCTCCTCACGAATGGTGGTCGGCGTCCCGGAGCCATAGATTCACCATGAACCTTCCGACCGGTCGATTCGATGGACAGCCCGCAGCTCAACTCGCTCTACCAGCAGCTCATCCTCGAGCACTACCGCAACCCGCGGAACAAGGCCGAGCTGGCCGAAAAGACCGTCGAGGTGCACCTGGCCAACCCGGTCTGCGGCGACGAGATCCGGCTCCAGCTCCTGATCGAAGGGGACCGCATCGCCGATGCGAAGTTCGTCGGCTCCGGCTGCTCGATCTCGCAGGCAGCAGTCAGCATGATGACGACCCTGCTCAAGGGTCGCTCGCTCGACGACGCCGATGCGCTCGCGAAGCGCTTCACGCAGTTGATGCACGGTGATGCAGAGGCGGCGAAGGACAAGTCACTTGGCGACCTTCGCGCTCTCCAGGGCGTGAGCAAGTTCCCCGTGCGCATCAAATGCGCTCTCATCGGCTTCGACGCGCTTCAGGAAGCGCTCAAGAAGCATCCGGCGGGAGACAAGCACTGACGGCCATCGAGGTCCATTCGGCCCATCTCGCCGCGACGCGGGCCGGGCCGTTGACCGTGTGGGTCTCTCCTTCGGGAGTGCGCAGGATCGAGTTCGGCGCGTTACCGCGCGGCCACCGTGACGACCCGCCCGAGCAGTGGCCCGGACTCTTGAAGGACGCGGTACGCCAACTCGAGGAGTACTTCGCCAAGGGTCGTCGTGCGTTCGACGTTCCGCTCGACTTCCCCGATTCAGTGAGCGAGTTCCAGCGTGAGGTCTACGATCGGCTGCTCGAGATCCCGTTCGGGACGGTCGTGTCGTACGGGCGCATCGCGCGCGACGTCGCCAAGCCCGACATGGCACGCGGCGTCGGTCAGGCGGTGGGCGCGAACCCGATCCCGATCATCGTGCCGTGTCACAGAGTCGTGGCGTCGGACGGAAGCCTGACCGGCTTTGGAGGGGGGCTCCCCGCGAAGGTCGCGCTGCTCAAGCTCGAGGGCATCGATGTCGACGGTGTGAAGCCGACCAGCAGAGTCCACCCCGAGGTGATTCCGCTGGATCTGTAGGGGGTTGGGCGGCGGCCCCGCTCATCTCGGCACCCGCCGCCTGAGCTCCTCGTCGAAGTTCTTCACGAGCGTCAACCTGGGCGCATCCGCATCGTCGGCTGCACCGGCCGCTGCCAAGGAGCGGCCCATCAGAAATCGCTGTCCGTCCGGGGCGACGTCGACCATGCTGGCGCCCATCGCTTGCATGATTCCGGTCGGAATCGCGAACAGCGGGGCCTGCCTCGTCACGCGGAAGGTCGACCCCGCCTCGAAGAGCACCGAGACCATATTGCCAGCCGCGTCGACATAGAACAACTCCCGCCCCTCGCGTGACCAGATGGGACTGTCCCCTCCGCTGACGGAGACCTGCACCTTACCCGCCTCGACGTCCGGAAACGGGCGCACGAAGATCTCGTTGCGTCCCGTCTCGTTCGAGGTGTAGGCGAGCCAGCGTCCGTCGAGCGAGACGCGCGGGTCCTGCTCCGCGTACTGGCTCGTGGCCAACAACGGCACACTGGCGCTGTCGAGCCCCGGACGAAGTCTATGGAGGTCGCGTGCGCCGGGGGTGGCGCCCCCGGTCGCCAGCACCGCCGTGCGCAGGATGAGCTCCGTCCCGTCGGGACTCCACGCGCCTTGAGCGAAGCCCGGCTCGGTTGCCAAGATGAGCTCCGGTTGGCCCGTGCCGTCCGCCCGACTCCACCAGATGTCGCCCGCTCCGGATCCGGCCACGGGCGTGGAGAAATAAGTGACGCGCGTACCGTCGGGGGTCCAGAACGGAACCCGCTGCTCCTGATCGTCGAAGGTCAGTCGCCGAAACGGACCCGCCGGGAGCTCCTTGATCCAGATGTCGTTGTTCGCGTCCGACCTATGGCGCACTGCGACGCGCGTGCCATCGGGCGACAGGGACCAGCCTGCGTTCCCGCCGCCGGCATCGAAGCTCCATCCCTCCTCGACCGCCGTTACTTCGCCCGCGCGGTTCACCCAGACCAGCTCCGCCTCCGTAGCCTGCGTGCCCGCGGTGCCGACCGCGTAGGCCAGATCGCCCGTTCTCGAAAGGGAGAACGACAGGACGCCATCGACGAGCGGTACCGCGGCGCCCATCAATTGCATCGTGCCCGGGTCGAAGGGAGCGGCCATGAGCGCGCCCTCCGTCACGTACACGAGGTGCCCGGTGTCGGAGTAGGCGGCGGGCACGCCGGGCGCCAGAAGCGTCGACTCCCCGGTCTCCAGGTCGAGCGCGCGGATCTGGTACTCGAGGTCGAGACGCTGGACCCCCAGGATCGCTCCTCGTCCGCCGGGTAGGACCTGCAAAACGAAGCGGCGCGCTTCACCCTCTTCGGATTCGGAAACCAGCTCGGCGGCTCCCCCCGCCGCCGCTACCCGCATCGCATTTCCATCCGTCGCATGAAAGTAGACGTAGCCGTCCGGTTGCCACCGCGGCACGACGCCGGGACCCAGCGCGCGCGTCGGTCCGCCCTCGAGTGCCAGCGCGCGCATTTCGCCTTCCTGGAGGAAGGCGACCTCGCGTCCGTCAGGCGACACCGAGGGCTCGCTGGCCCCCTGGGTGCCCCTGATGGGGCTGGCGTCGGGATCGTCCCAACGCCTCACCCACAACTGATCGCCGGTGCCGTCCGGCCCGAGCCCTCGGTATACGAGCATCGATCCGTCCGGTGACAATCGGTAGCCGGCCGGCCCCAACCCGACGGGTTCTTGCCCCACCCTGAACGGCGACTCGAAGCGCTCGACGGGGAGCGGCACCGCGGGTCGCGTGACGAGCCAGCCCACGACCCCCGCGAGTGCAAGCGCCGTCGCGGTCGTGGCGAGCGCGAGGGGCTTCCAGAAACCCGCGTGGGGCGCCCCGACCCCATCGAGCTCGTCTCCGTGACGGAACCCAAGATCCGACAGGGCCTTCGCGAACCCGTCGGCGCGCGCGAAGCGATCGGCCGGTACTTTTTCCAGCGCCTTGCGAATCGCAGCGTCTACGTTGCGCGGTACGGCCTTCCGTGCCGTGGTCGCCGAAACCGGGACCCCCTGGATGATCTTGCCGAGGACCGCCTGCGCGGTGCTCCCTCCGTAGGGCGGATCACCCACCAGCATCTCGAACAGCACGCAGCCCAGCGCGTAGATGTCGGTCGCCGGACCGACCACCTGGTCCCCCGTCGCCTGCTCGGGGCTCATGTAGAACGGCGTGCCGACAGAGAGGCCGGTTTCCGTCAGTCGGCCTCCACCCGCGTTGCCCACGGCGATGGCGATGCCGAAGTCCGCCACGAGCGCCTGGCCCCGGCTCAGCAGGATGTTACCCGGCTTGATGTCTCGGTGGATGACTCCCTGGTCGTGGGCGGTCTGGAGCGCGTGCGCGACGGAGGTCGCGATCCCGAGTGCCTCGTCGACGGGAAGCTGCTTCTGACGATCGAGGCGGTCCCGAAGTGTTTCCCCGTCGACGTACGGCATCACATAGAAGAGGAAGGTGTCCGCTTCGCCGGAGTCGAACAGCGGCAGGATGTGCGGATGTTGCAGGTTGGCCGTCGTCTTGATCTCGGCCAGGAAGCGATCGGCTCCGACCACCGCGGCGAGCTCCGGGCGAAGCACTTTGACCGCGACCTTTCTCTGGTGCCGTAGGTCTTCGGCCAGGTAGACCGTCGCCATGCCACCCGAACCGAGCTCTCGCTCGATGCGATAGCGACCCTCGAGGGCGGCGTTCAGGCGTTCGATGACGTTCGGCATGAGGCGGACATGTTACGAGCCGGGGGGCTCGGTCGCACGGGTGCGGCGA
>CAZBCN010000026.1:9054-35582 GCA_964490285.1 uncultured Gemmatimonas sp.
CGCCCCAGCACGTGGTTCGCGATCATCTCGCCCGTGACCGGCGCGAGCGTGAGCCCGAGCATCCCGTGTCCGGTAGCCACGCTCACGCCCTCGACGCCCGGCAGGGGCCCCACGATCGGCAGGCCGTCCACCGACATGGGGCGAAGTCCACACCACTCCGAGACCGGGCGCGCCGTCCCCATCTTGGGGAAATAGAGGCGCCCAGCGCGGGTGAGCTGCTGAAGGCGAGGCCGACGCATCACCAGGTTCGCGCCTGAGAACTCCATGGTGCCGGCAAAGCGCACCACGGTCTCCATGGGCAGACAGAACGCTGACACCTCGTTCAGCACGCAGGCTATGCGGATGCGCGGCGCCCCGTTGGGTCCGATCGGGATGTCTCGGTGGTAGCCCTTGCCCGGCTGCACCGGGAGGCGCGTGCCCAGCCGCTTGGCGATCTGCAGGCTGACGGGACCGGTCGCGAGCACCACCGCATCGGCCCGCTCCACAGTCCCACTCGCCACCGAGACACCCGTCGCACGACCACCCTCGACGACCACCGACTTCACCTCGACACCCTCACGCACCTCGACGCCGTGCCGTTCCGTCGCCCGCGCGAGCCTCTCGAGGAAGAGCGCCGGGTCCATCGACGAGGCCTCCGGATGAAAGACCGCCCCGATCGTGTGGGGCCCGAGCGCGGGCTCGCGACGCCGGACCTCGTCCCCGTCGATCGTCTCGGGCCGATATCCGTAGGGCTCGATCAGCGACGCCTCGTGGCGCGCCTCCGACAGCCCGGCCTCCGTGGCGCAGATGTCGAAGTAGCCCTCCCTCCGGTACTCGCACTCGATGCGCTCGTCGACGATGAGACGATCGAAGAGTGCGAGGGACTGCTTGCCGAGCGGGGCCATGATCGCGACAGCCCGTTCGACGTGCTCCGGGGTGCAGTAGCGCGCGAAACCGATCAGCCATCGCCAGAGCCCCGGATTCCAACTCGGGTGGATATAGAGCGGGCTCGTGGGATCGAGCATCTGCCGAATCGCCTTGGCGACCCGGCCCGGCTTGTTCAACGGCGGATGCCCCGGCGTGGCCGTGCCCGCGTTGCCCCACGAGGCGCCCGCGCCGAGCCGCTCTCGCTCGACGATCACGACGCGCGCGCCCCCGCGCGCGAGCCAGTACGCACAGCTCACGCCGATCACACCACCCCCGACCACCACGACGCGCATCTTCGCCACTCAGGCGACCGTGGGATCCAGAAGTACCTTGATCGAGCCGGTGCGCCGCCGGTTCCAGGCGGTGGACAGCGCGTCCCGGTACTGCGCGAGCGGATACACGTGCGTGACCATGCGCTCGACAGGCGCCCGTGTCTCGAGCAGCATGTCGTGCACGATCTCGAACGTGTGCCGGCGCTCGCCGCGCCACTCCTCCTGGCCGTAGCACACATAGCCCTTCACGTGGAGCTCGCGCGCCCACACGAACGTGAGGTCGAGCTTCCGGATCTCCGCCGCGCATCCCAGTAGGACGATGGTTCCGCGGGGCGCGGCGAATCGCAGCGCCTGCTTCACCGTCTCGCCGCTCCCCACGCAGTCGAAAATGAGCGGGAAGCCGCCGCCAGCGTAGACCTCGGCGCCGATGATCGGCAGGTACCCCTGCGCTCCGGTCTCGATGAGGGCCTGTCGAGCCTGGTCACCCGGAGCGATCGTCGCGCTCGCACCCAACGCGCGAGCGATGTCGGCCTCGTGTCCACGCTTGATCTGCGCGACCAGGTCACCCCCATACCCCGCAGCCCTGAGCGCCCAGATCGTGCCGAGAGCGATCGGTCCGCTCCCGATCACCAGTGCCGGCCCCTCGCCGAACGGGCGCGACCCGAGCGCTGCGTGCAGCCCCACCGCGAGCGGCTCGATGAGGACGCCCGCGCGGTCGGTGATGCCGTCGTCGACCGGGAAGAGCTGACTCTCGTGCGCAATCATGCGCTCCGACCAGCCGCCGGGAAGGTCCGTCTGGTAACCGACCGTGAGCCCGGGCGAGAGCGCGCGGCCGTCGATCACGGTCTCGCCCTCTTCGCCCGAGCGCTCACACGTGCCGTGGTGGCCGCTAGCGCACGACGGGCACTGCCCCGGGCCGGGGAAGCCGCGCATGGTGCACGAGATCACCGGGTCGACGGCTACGCGCTGCCCGCGCTCGACACGCCGGACGGACGGCCCGACTTCGACCACGCGCGCGAGAATCTCGTGGCCCAACACGGCGGGAAAGGAGCCGAACGGCTCCATCGCGGGACTGCTCTTGAACGTCAGGTTGCCCAGGTCCGAGCCGCAGATTCCCGCCTTCAGCACCTCGAGCCGTACCCACTCGGGACCCGGGAGCGCGGGCTCCGCGACGTTCCCGTGGCGGAGCCCGCTGAGCGCCCCGAACAAGGCCGACTCGGTGATTCCCCCGAGCGCCTTCCCTTTGAGGTATCCCGGCACCGTGACGTTGAAGGAAACCGCTCGCATCCGACTAGCGCGTCTCCTCTTCGGGCTCGTCCGCCGTGTGGGCACCGGTCTGGTCGACGCCGATGAGGTCGCGCGCGTCCTCCGCGTCTTCGGCTCGCACCCAGAGAAGCGGCGGTCGTGAGAACGTCGTGCCGAAATCCACCCCGCCGGCGTCATCGATCTGGAGCCGGTACGGGATTCCGGCGTCGCGCAGGAACCCGGCCGCCAGCTCCGCCTCGTGGCGATGGCGAAAGCGCGCGACGATCACCTCGTTCACTTCATCCATGGCGTTGGCTCATAGTGACTTCCTGAAGCATACGATGCGCTCGACCTCCTCGAAGCCGAGAGTGGCGTGAAATCGGCCGCTGTCCTCGTTGTGGATCTCCCGGTCGCTCGCCATCTCCTTGCAACCCTGCTCACGCACCCAACGTTCAGCCGCGTCCACGAGAGCGCGTCCCACACCCAGCTTCCGATGCGATTCGGCGACGAAGACTCCCTCCAGATACCCCACGGGAGACGAACGACACCCCTCCGCGTACGCGCGCAGTCCCACCTCCACGAATCCGATCACGCCCTCCGCGCCAACCTCTGCCACCAGGCACGTCCACGTGTCCTGCGCGGTCGCGAAATACGCGGCCACCTCGCGGCGATGATCATCGGGTGAGCCTGGCCAGAGCGCGTTCCTCAGCCGAACCCACGCGTCCGCGTCGGCAGGCCCCACGCGGCGGACCGTCGGAGGGGGCGGCGGCGGCCGCGTCGCCGGCATCGGCTAGCGCCGCCCCTTCTCCGTCGTCGGGTTCGCGTTGTACGCGGTGGTGCCCCCGGGCGGGATGCTGAGATACTTCCAACGGTCTCGCAGAAGCATCTTGCCCAGAAACGTCATCTGACCCACGTGGTAGACCGTGTGGGAGAGCGACCTCTCCAGGGCCTCGCCCACGGTGGCGGGTACGCCACGGATCTCCACGGTGCGCACGAGATCGGCATCGCCCAGCGAATCGAGCGCGCCGAACAGCACTTTCCACCCGCGCTCCCACTTGGCGAGCACCTCCGCGCGACTCACGCGCCGCTCCTCGAACTCCGACTCCCGGTTCCGCCACGGCTTTTCGCCATCGGTCGTGAGGAAGTCCGTGAAGCGCGACTCGAGGTTGCCGGACACGTGCCACACGATCATCGCAAGGGAGAGACTCTCGGGCGTCGGACGCACCAGGAGCTGCTCGTCGCCGACCTGGCTCATCGTGCCCTCGCCGAGGGACTTGTAGCGACGGTACTCCGCTTCGATCGCCCCGACCATGTGGCGCGGATTCGCCGGTGCGGGATTCGTCATCCCTCGATTCTCCTGTCTCGGGTCAGCGTCCGGGTCCCAGCAAGATCGCGTTCATGAAGAGGAGCTGGGTCGCCTCGGCATATGCGCGGAAGTTCGGGTCCTCCGCAAACGCGACGATCTGACCGCTCCCCACGGGTTCGATCATCAAGAACGCCTTGTTCGCGAGCTGCGGCCGCGACTCCTCCCACACGATTCCGCTGAGCACCAGTGCGTCGAGCTCCGCGTAGCGGCCGACGTTCGTCCCGTCGTCGAGCCGGATTGGGCTGAACACCCGCGAGCCGTCCACGAGCGCCCCGATCTCGCCGTCCGTGCCGGCAGACAGCCAATGCTCGGTGTCGAGTACCACCCGAAGGATCGCCCCCGGCACCGACTCGGGCGCCTCGTCCTCCGGGACGATTTGCTGGAGGTAGTCGATCGGCTGGGCGGGTGTCTCCGGCTCGTCTGGGTCCTCGCCGACCGGGCGGCCACCCCGCCGCTCTGCGGTGGTCGAAAGAAGCCCTGCCCGCGTGGCCCACGCGGTCGAGCCGGCCATCGTGACCAGGGTCCCGCCATTCCCGATCCAGTCCCTCAGGTCTTCGAGCATCCCCTCCCCGACGACGTCCGCATAGTTGCCGCTGGGAAACACGATCACGTCGTGCTCGGCGAGCGTCGCGGCGCCGAGGCTCGATGCGCGCACGATCGTGGTGCGCTGTCCGTACCGGCGCTCGAGCACGTAGCGGGTCCACCCCGCAGAGGATACCTCGGAAGGCTCGTCGTAGACCAAGAGGACGCGCGGCTCCCTGAGCGCACGGCTTCGTGCGCTTCCCAGCGACACGCCATCCGTCACGTACGAATCGTCGACTGCGACAACCTCAGCGCCGTGCGCACCCGCGATGCGCGCCAGCCGCTCGCGGAGATCCGCCCCGTTCTCACTCGTGCGAATGAACGCCGTACCGATGCCGTAACGGCGGCCGCCCAGTGTGAATGCGCCGCCGGCGGAGCGCACGCGTATGCCCTCGCGCAGCACCTCCACGACCGCCGCCGCGGTGTTCGTGCCCCACGGGAGCAGATAGCCGACCCGAGCCTCCGGAACCGTGAGCGCGAGCGGGGCACCCTCTGCCTCCAGGGGCTCGCCGACCCCGCCGGTCGGGCGCGCCACCGGTATCGCCTCGACGTCCCAGAGCAGCGACTGGCTCCAGGCGGTCAGATCGTAGATCTCGTCGGACTCGCGACGCGACCGCCGCTCGACCTGCCGTCGTATGAACTCCTCGTCCATCGCGACGTGCGGATCGAGCAGATTACGCGCGAAACGACTCGTAGGTTGAACCATCGGTACGATGAACGTCCCGTTCGCCGGTAGCGTGCGTCCCGCAACGCTCACGGGCCCAGCCGCGCGGTGAACCTCGACACCATTGCGGACGAGCAGCCGGGCCAGTCGCTCGGCCGTGCCCGGGTCGTGCGCCGAATGAAGCACGTACTCGGCGGGAGCATCCCCGCTGCGCTCCAATCCCTCCTGCCGGAACGCGAGGTAGTCGCGCAGAATGCGCTCACGATTGCGCGCCGCGGTCGCCGCGGTCGTGATCGCGGCCGTGAAGTGGTGGAGCACCCCGTCCCCGTACGTGAGCAAGTCGCCGTCCGCGCGCTGGAGCACGAGCGCCCTCGCCGAGGCCTGTTCGTATGTCATGCCGAGCCCGCCCTGGCCCATCATCCAGCCGTCGACGTATCCGGGATAGAAGAGGTCGAACGTCTCGCGGTTGAAATACGCGAAGCCCCGCGCATCGAACGCCTGCGCGTTCGCCCGTCCGAACACGTCCATCAAGCCGATCTGGCGCTCGCCGAACCACGGGTTCTCGGGCGGCGCCGTGGGCGGGAAGAAGTAGGTCGAGTTCCCGTCCATTTCGTGCAGGTCCACGACCACGTGCGGCCGGTACTCGAGAAAGAGGTCGATTCTACCCCGGCTCTCGGGCTGACTCTGGATGAAGAGGTCGCGATTGAGATCGAATAGATAGTGGTTCGTCCTCCCCCCCGGCCACGGCTCGTCGTGCTCGGCGGAGTAGGGTGCCGCGTCCGGCCAGCGGGCACGTGCCATGAGGTTCTGTTGGACGAAGCGCGCCCGCCCGTCCGGGTTTTCCATGGGGTCGATGAGCACGAGCGACTCCGACAGAATGAGATCGACCGCCGGATCGTTCTGAGCCGCCAACAGGTGGTACGCCTCCGCCATCGCGGCGCCGCTCGAGCTGATCTCGTTTCCGTGGATCCCGTGCATGAGCGCGGTGACGACGGGAAGCTCCGCGATGAGCCGCTCCGTCTCCGCGCTGGACAGGCCCCGGGGATCGGAGAGCGCCGCGAGCCCGGCGACCACTCGGTCGAGGTTCGCCATCCGAGCCTCGGACCCGATCAGGAGCGCGACGAGGGGCCGCCCCTCCCAGCTCTCGGCGTACCGCAGCAGCCGAGTGCGGCCGGGCGCCGCCGCCGCGAGCGCTTCCATGTAGCGTACGATCGCCTCGGGCGAGGTGATGTCCTCGCCGAAATCGTGCCCGGCGACCTCCTCGAGCGTCGGCACCCGCGGATCGTAGCGCGTGCCCGGCACGAGCTGCGGGGACGCAACCGCAACCTGCACGAAAGCAGCGAGGACGAGCGCACCGAACATGGGTCGACCGTGGAATGGCGGAGGGGGCGCCAATATACTCCAGGCAATGAACACCGCCATTCTAGCGGGGTGCCGGACCCCGTTCATGCGTTCCGGCACCGACTTCGCCGACCTCAGCGCCATCGAGCTCGGCAAGGTGGCGGTCAGGGACGTGCTGGCCCGCAGCGGGCTCCGCGGCGAACAGGTAGATCACCTCGTCTACGGCACGGTGGTCCACGACACGCGAGCCCCCAACATCGCGCGGGAAGTCGGCCTCGCGGTCCTCCCGAAGACCGTTCCCGCGGTCACCGTGTCCCGGGCGTGCGCGTCGGCGAATCAGGCCATCACGGACGGGGTCCAGCTCATCGAGATGGGCCAGGCCCAGGTGGTGATCGCGGGCGGAGCGGAGTCGCTCTCCCACATACCCATCACCGTCAGCACCCGCCTCTCCAAGAGCCTGATCTCGGCCAGTAAGGGGAAGACCATCGGGCAGAAGTTGGGCGCCTTCAAGTCGGTGCGCCCCAGAGATCTACTCCCGGTTCAGCCTGCCATCGCCGAGTTCACGACGGGCGAGTCCATGGGTCAGGCGGCCGAACGCATGGCCAAGCTCAACGGCATCTCACGTCAGGCCCAGGACGAGTGGGCCCTTCGCTCGCACGCTCTGGCGGCGGCAGGAGCGGAAGACGGCCGCCTCACCGCGGAGATCTCGGTGGTCTACGTGCCGCCCTCGTTCGCGAAGGTCGTCGAGCGAGACAACGGCATCCGCACGGACTCGACGCCCGAGAAGCTCGGCATGCTGGCCCCGGTCTTCGACCGCAAGTTCGGGTCGGTGACCGCCGGAAACGCCTCGCCGCTCACCGACGGCGCGTCGGCGGTGGTGCTCATCCACGCGGACAAGGCCAAGGCGGAGGGGCTCGAGCCGCTCGGGTTCGTGCGGAGTTGGGCGTGGACTGCGCTGGATCCAGCAAGCCAACTCCTGCAGGGGCCTGCATACGCGGCGCCCATCGCGCTCGATCGCGCCGGCCTCGCCATGAACGACATCGGGCTGATGGAGATGCACGAGGCGTTCGCCGCCCAGGTGCTGTCGAACCTACAGGCGCTCTCGTCGCGCGAGTTCGCTCAGCGAGAGCTCGGTCGAAGTGCCCCCGTCGGACATCCGGACATCGATCGCATCAACGTGATGGGCGGGTCGCTCGCGATAGGGCACCCGTTCGGGGCAACCGGCGGACGGCTGACCACGACCATCCTCAACGAGATGGCGAGGCGCGATGTGCAGTTCGGCCTCATCACCGTATGCGCGGCCGGCGGCATGGGCTTCGCGATGGTCGTGGAGCGGCGCTAGCGCACCGGACGCGCGGCCTCTACTACGGGGTCGGACCGCCGGCCTCCCCGGTCCATCTGACGGCGTTTCGCCACAGCGTCACCACGTCGCCGCCCGCCGCGTTCCCGGACGCCGGGAAGAGGCTCACCGCCACCATGCGCGAGCCCCACGGCAAGATTCGGTATCCGATGAGCGGGCTGCCGTCGCCCCAGCGGGCGACGACGGTCGTCCCCGTCTTCGCGGTGACCGCGCCCCTGAAGCCCGTCGAAGTGAGCGACTGGAGCCCGGTGGTGAGCGGGTGCGTGACCGTCGCGTTCGAGTTCAGGGTGGCGGCCTGGTAGGTCTGTCCGGCGCCCGTGGTGAACGGATCGAGCGCCTCGAGATCACCCCACCCCGGCGAGCCGAGACCGCTATCGCTCCGGTTCTGCCAGTAGAAGGTCGCCGTGATCACGTTGCCGCCGAGCTGGACGTAGTCCTCGATCTGCGAGCCGAGCGCCGGCGACTGATTGAACAGACCGTTCGCGAAGAGCAGCACGACGTCGAACTGACTGAGCATGCTCAACCCCGGCGTGTTGTTCACGAAGAAGAACGCCGAGGTATTGATGGTCGTGTCGCTCGCGAAGAGCGCCTTCACGGCAGCCGTGTCATTGGCGAAGGCGAGGTCTCCACCCGACACGATCAGGAGGTCGACCTTGCACGAGGATGCGTTCGCCGCGAAATCGGCGACGTACGCGGTGGCCGTGGTGACGAGGTTGACGCTCTCCACCGACGGGCAGAACTGCTGGCCCACCGGCGGCGTTGGAACGACCTGGTAGAGGCCGGCCGGCTTTCCCACGAACAGATAGGTGCCGTCGGGCTCCGTGGTGACCGCCTCGATCAGACTGTTGCCCTGCATGAGATCGATGTCGACGTTCGCGAGCGCCGCTCCCGCCGAACTCGTCACCGTGCCGCGGATGCCGGGGCCGGTATAGCGCACACCCAGCGCGACAGGCGTCGAGCTCGACGCGTCCTGCACGCGCAGGTGCGCGGAAGTGCGGTAGAGCTCTTGGCTGCCGTTACGGCCGACCACCGTCAGACGCACCGGTAGTCCCACGGTCGATGCCGGCATGGAGACATCGAGTGCGTGGGTGGAGCCGCCGGCTGTCACGGTCAACGTCGCGTCCACGAGCGTCGCCCCGGTCAGGCTATCCCGTACCGTCACCTGGTACGTGTTGACGAGGGCGAACGCCGAGGAGAGCGCGGCGTTCTCCGCCTGCGAGACCGTCGCCGGGGCGTGCAACGAGAACAAGACGGGCACGCCGTCCGCGCCGTCGGGCGCGACACCGTCCGAGCAGGCTGCGCCGACAGCCGCGATCAACAAGGCCAGAAGTCGACGCGCGGAACTCACTACCTTCCTCCCCCCTTGAGCTGCAGCGACATCGTCACGTGCCCGCCAGCATAGTCGACATCCTCTGGCGCGACCAGGCCGCTCGCGAACTCGAAGCCACCGGACATCACGCCACCGCTGACGTCGAGCTTCACTGGACCTATGCCGAGACCGAGGCCGCCGCTGATCGCCTGAATACCATCGGCGCCCTTCATGCCCCCCGCCCGGAACGTGAAAATCCAGAGGCGCTGCTCGAGGCCGAGCGAGATGCGCTCGTCCCATTGGTTGTGCTGCCGCCCCTGGGGAGACACCGACGCGCCGACCAGCTCGATCGACGTGCCGCCCGCCCGCCAGCCCGCACCCAAGCGGAAGACGGTCGGGAAGAAGGCGCCCGGCAAGAGACCCTGAACCGTCTCGGCTACGTACAGGCTCATCGAGTTCGGATCGAGCGGCTGCGCTTGGTACTGGTCGATGAGGTCTTCCGGGCTCTCCGTGTCGAAGTCGCTCGACGGGCACTCGCAGGCGAAGAACGTCGCCTCGTGCGCGATGAGCCCGTCGTCCCAGGTCATCTTCTGGATGACGTTCGTCGCCGACGCCGATACGCGGAGCCCCGCGACGAGGTCCAAGGCGAGGCCGACATCGACCCCGTATCCGCTCCCGCCCGGAGCTTCGATGGCGACCGAGTTGAACTCGGCCGTCTCGTTGACCAGGTCGAGCACCGGCTCGAAGAACCTACCCTCGGTGAGCTTGTGACCCTTCACGTAGCGCGCGCCTACGCCGATCGCCATCCGGTCACCGATGGTGGCCCCATATGCCGCGGTCACCTCCGAGAAGGTGACGTTGCGGAAACCGGTGTTGCCGACCTGGTACTCGTTGATGCGCGACGCATCGAAGTCGTTCACCATGACGTCGACGAGCTCCTTGCTCAGTCGGACCTCGTTCATCACGCGGCTTCGCGCGCGGATCCCGAGCGAGCCCCACGTGATCCCCACCGTGGGTAGCGGATCGCCGACACTCGGGAGGGCGCCGTCCGAGGCGGTGATGCCTCGAGCCGACAGGAACCCCTCGCTGACCGCCACGAACGATAGGCCGGACGCGGGAAGGTTGGCCACGGCCTCCGCCTTCGTAGTCGTGCTCGCCCCAGCGCCCGGAAACTCGAACTCGAACATCGACTGCAGGGCGTCGAAGTCGGCGCCGCTCACCAGGGCCGACCCTCCCACTTCGCCCAGTGCGATGTTCCAGCCGCCCTCGAGCGCGAGGTTCGCCGGGTTCCACTCGATCGCATCCACCCCCGACGAGAACACCATGCCGGCGCCGCCCATGCCGACCGAGCGCGCGCCCGGCGAGAATTGCGCCTGCGCCCCGAGGGGCACCAGGAACGCGAGTGCCGCGATTGTCGCTGCGCGTCTCATCGGCGGAGCCTCACCTGCACGACGACCCGCCCGACATCCGGTGGCTGCGGGCTCGGCCTCGAGAAGTTGATCGTGCCCTCGAACTGGACCGTGAGTTGCTCACCCGTGCCGACGCCGGCAATGCCGTACTCGAGGGACTCCGGGTCACCCTCAGAAGTCTGGGCCAGGGTCATCAGGTTTCCGGTGAAGGTGACAGCCGTTCCGCTCGCGGAAGTGCCGTTGCCCGTGAAGAGCTCGACCTCGTCGCCGACGCGTCTCCCCGCCACGACACTGTTCAGCCGGGTGCGCAGCTCGCCATCCAGCTCGAGCCAGCCGTATGCCATCGTCGGGACGTTGAAGAGGTTGAACGCATAGAACTCGAACGTGGCGTCCACCGTCGTGTTGAACAGGACGATGTCCGCCCCGAGCCGGTTCCGGACGATGTCGTCGACCCAGATCGAGACGATGCCGGACGAGAAGCAGCGCTGCTCCGACGTGGAGCAGCTCGCTGTGAATGCGACACTCCCCGGAACGTGCGTGCCGGCCGGGCCGACCGGTATGGGCGATGGCGACGGAGGCGCAATCGACCCTCCGCCGAGATTCGGGATGTTGCTGATGTCTCCGACGGGGATGGCGTCCGTGGCCACCACCGCGGCGACGGGTCCCAACTCATCGATGTACGCGGTGAGCAGGCCGTTCACCAGGTCGTAGCTGGTCACCTGCGTGACGATCGAGCCACCCTGCGTGAGCAGCGCCACCGCGAGCGACAGATCCTGGCCCGCCGCGAGGAGGTCGGGGGGCACCGCGATCTGGACGCGGGCGGGCGTCGCCAACTGCGTTCCCGCCGGCCCGACGTCGTACGCGAAGCCGGGGACCACGGTCCCCGAGGTGGACGGGAAGGCGGCGAGCCGCGTGTCGGCGGTCACCGTGGTGTTCCCGGTCAGTGAGCCTGCGGGAAACTCCAAAGAGAAGCTCGGCGGAACGCTGATGAGACCGCCATTGATTCCAATCGTCTGTTGCCCCCCTCCGGCCAGCTCGAAGGGCAGCTCCTGATCCGTCTGCTGGCACGCGGTCAGCGCAGCGGAAAGCAGGGCTAGGGCACCCATGGGGCGTATGGTTCGCATGTTCCAAACTGACTCTGGCCCCGAGCGCCCCGCAATGATCTCCTTGGAGGTCAACCGGAGTTGTCGGCCAGCTCCCGGTCCAGGGCCTCTCGGACCTCGCGTCGTCTCTTCCCTTCCCGGAAGCGCCGCTCGTCCTCGGGGTCGGAGACATCGAGGGGCGCCACCGCGCACGGCCGGTGCTTCGAGTCGATGGCGACGAACGTGAGGAAGCACGTGTTCGTATGGCGCTTGGTGCCCGCCACGAGGTTCTCCGCCTCCACCCGCACGCCGATCTCCATCGAGGTGCGGCCGACGAAGTTCACGCGCGCCGTGCAGACGACGAGCTCTCCAGTATAGATCGGCTCGCGGAAGTCGACGCGATCGATCGACACCGTGACCGTTGGGCACCCAGCGTGGCGCATCGCGGCGACCGCGGCCGCACGGTCCACCATGGAAAGCAGCTCGCCGCCGAACACGTGCCCGAGGTTGTTCACCTGATGCGGCATCATCAGCTCGGAGACGATCGATACCGAGTCCGCAGGCTTCTTGGGGGTCTTGGTGGGCATGGAGCCGTGGGTACCCTCGTCGGCGCTCGGCGCGACACGTGCGATCGCCGATCGGGACGAAACATTACTCCGGCGAGCCATTGCGTGCCACTTGCTCCCGCGATATATCCGGCGTTCCATGCCACCGAGCCCAGTCCTCGCGGCGCACCCGCAGAGTGTCCGCCTCGCCGAGGCGGGCTCGTCCCGCGACCGCCGGTCTCGCACGAAGTCCTCGTGACCGATCTTCGCCCCACGCAGCGCCTGGGCTTGATTCTCGGCGCGATCGTTTTCGTCGTCCTGCTCCTCCTTCCCGCTCCCTCGTCCCTCGGCGTGCCTGGTTGGCGTACCGCGGCCGTGGGCACGCTCATGGCCGCCTGGTGGATGACCGAGGCGATCCCGATTCCGGCGACCGCACTCCTGCCGCTCGCGCTCTTTCCGCTCCTCGGCGTGCTCGACATGCCCAC
Organism: uncultured Gemmatimonas sp.; assembly: GCA_964490285.1. Classification (GTDB taxonomy): domain Bacteria; phylum Gemmatimonadota; class Gemmatimonadetes; order Longimicrobiales; family Gaopeijiaceae; genus UBA2982. Next base: position 21,621 of record CAZBCN010000026.1, read on the forward strand.
CGCGGCGGCGCCGTACGCCAACGAGCTGATCTTCCTCTTCATGGGGGGCTTCCTCCTGGCCGCGGCCATGGAACGGTGGGGGCTGCACAAGCGCGTCGCGCTCGGGATCATGAGCCGCGTCGGTACGAGCCCCACTCGACTTGTGCTCGGCTTCATGCTGGCCACCGGGTTCCTGTCGATGTGGCTCAGCAATACCGCCACGGCGGCCATGATGCTTCCCATCGCGATCGCCGTGGGCACGCTGCTGCGGCCCGCCGGGGACGGACCGTACCCTTTCGGCACGGCCCTGATGTTGGGCATGGCGTACTCGGCGTCCATCGGCGGCATCGCGACGCTCATCGGGACACCGCCCAACGCGGTCTTCGCCGGTCAGGCGAGCGAGCTGTTCGGCGTCGAGATCGGGTTCATGCAGTGGATGGCGGTCGGACTCCCGGTCGCCGCCGTTCTGCTCCCCGTCACTTGGCTGGTGCTCATGCGGATCTACCCACCCGGAGAGCTCACGGGTGATGCCGCATCCGTCATCGATGGTGAGACCGCGCTCCTCGGCCCTGCGAGCAGGGGCGAGAAGATCATCGCGACCATCTTTTCCCTCACGGCTCTCGCCTGGGTTCTCCGCGCCGAGAAGTCCATCGGTGGCGTGACCATTCCCGGACTCGAGACCTGGTTGCCGAACCTCGAGGACTCGACCATCGCGATGACCGCCGCCGTCTTGCTCTTCGTGATTCCCGTGAATTGGCGGAAGGGTGAGTTCACACTGGATTGGCGGTCGGCCAGCCGCATCCCGTGGGACGTCCTCGTGCTCTTCGGCGGCGGCCTCTCGCTGGCGCGCGGCATGGAGGTATCGGGTCTCGCGGCGTGGATCGGCGGGACGGTCGCGGCGCTGGGATCCGTCCCTCCAATCGTGGTCGTGCTCGCCGTGTCGACGCTCATCGTCTTCCTCACCGAGGTGACGTCCAACACCGCCACGGCGACGATGGCCATGCCGGTCGTGGCGGGCGCCGCGGTCGGGCTGGGTGTGGAGCCGCTCATCCCGATGGCCGCGGTAGCGCTCTCCTCGTCCATGGCGTTCATGTTGCCTGTCGCGACGCCGTCGAACGCGATGGTATTCGGCTCCGGGTACGTCACCATCCCGCAGATGAGCCGCGTGGGCTTCTGGCTGAACCTCTGCTCGATCGCCGTGATCACGTTGCTCGGGGGTACGCTGATGAGGTGGTTCCTGATCTAGCGCGCAAGCTTCCCCACGAAGTCCGACACCAGCTGCCGGGTCAGCGGAGCCGCCAAGACATCGGTGTGCTCACGCTCCGGTACGAGGTGATACTCGACGCCCGCGGCGGCCGCCAGGCGCTCGGCATGCAGTCGGCGCACCCGTTGGTCGTGCTCAGGCTGGATGATGAGGATGGGCATTTTGAGCTCGCGGATACGCCGCGCGGGTGAGTGCGGCCCGAACGTTCCGCCGATCCGCCACCACCAGAATGGACGCAGCACCGCGACCAAGAAGCCCCCCGGCATGCCTTTGGCCGAGAGGTATTCCGCGGTGATCTGGGGCACGTCCGCTGGAGTCGCGATCAGCACGATGGCCGCCACCCGGGCACCCTCGGCCGCGGCCAGCACGCTCGCAGCCCCTCCGAACGAATGGCCCACGAGCACCAGCGGCCGCATCGGGAAGCGCCTTTCAGCGTACGCCACCACGGCCATGACGTCGTCACGCAGGTGGCGGACCGTCACGACGCGAGCCGCTCGATTGCGGCCGTGCCCGCGCATGTCGAACAGCAGGACGTCGTGGCCGTTCCGCACGAGCGGCTCCGCGAGGCGAAGCACGGTCCCATGACTCGCGCCCCATCCGTGTGCGAGCAGGACGAGCGGCCCTCTCTCGTCGTCGCGCTCCGCCCGAAGTAGCCATGCCGCGAGCTCATGCTCTTCGCCCGGGATGAGCAGGTCCTCGTGGTCGAGCCCGCTGTCCCGCACGGACACTTCCGGAGGACGTGGCACCGGCCGCAGGAGTGCGCTCGCCACCCGGTCCAGCGCGAAGATGCCCCCCGCCGCCGCCACACCGAGCGCGAGGAGTGCCAGGGGCGTCACCGCCTGGGTCGGATGGGCGGGGAGGCCCCTTCCGTCGGTCGCGCCACGATGATGCCGTCCTGTCCTTCGATCGACAGGATCCGCTCCGCGAGCGGCATCGTGCTGATCTCCACGGAGTCGCCCACCAGGGGCGCGTGCAGCAGGTGTAGGGATCCCTCCACCCAGAGCGCCAGACCGGTGTGGGCAACGTCGAGACCCGCCACCGTGCTGGTCGCGGCGATGATGTCTCCGTCGCGGATTCCGGCCGCGGCTTGCTCGATTCGGTCCTCCGGAACGTATGTCCGGCCGCTCGCGTTCAGCTGAACCTCCGTCGCTCGGACCGCCGACAGGTTCGCCGCGTCGCCGAGCTGGCGATACGCATCCGGGTGCGTGCTCATGAAGTCGATCGGCTCGCGATCGAGCTCGCCGCCCAGCTGGGTACTGATGTCGGTGACCAGACCGCGGCGCGCGTTGTCCGCCACCCACTCGCTGAAGTAGTGGAGCCGGCTCGGGTAGCCATCGATCACTCCGCCCCGATACCGCAGCTCGGCCAGCAAGCGTGAGTACGCCGCTTCGGCGTCCGGTCGGCTCGCGAGCCGTTCCACGCCGCCCGCCCGGACGAAGCGAGCGAGCGCGAACGCGTTCTCCACGAAGGTGACGCAGTCCAACTCTCGGAAATTGATGACCAACCGCTCGGGCCCGTCGACCTCCAGGGTGCGGGGCACGTACGCTGTGCCAACGAACGAACGACCGATCGCGGCGATCGCCGAGCCGACCGGCACGGTGTCGAGCCCCTCCGAAGCGGCCCAGCGGACCGTGCGCTCGAAGACGGCCCAGTCCGCATCCAGCCAGGGCTCCACGGGCGCCCCCGTGCCCTCTTCGACCAAGGCCGGCCGATGGGGCTCGAATGGTGACCACAGCATCGCCACCCCGACCAGGACGAGAATAGCCAAGGGGCCGAGCAGCCCGCGATACTGGAGCAACGGATGGTTTTTCATAAACTGAGGTCCGACTTCATGTTACGGCGCTGGACGTGGAGTGCCCGCAACGGCACCGGCGCCCCCCCGCGGGAACACCATAAGCCCCGCCGGCACCCCACGCCACGCCGCCCCCATCCCCCGATGGACAGCCCCCGAGCGGAGGGTGAGCTTTCATCGCTTTACGACGAGTCAGCGCCGACGAGATCGTCGGGAGGAGTGCCGCTCATGCCGTACCCGGAGATGATGGTCCAGCCGATGCGCCAGGACCTGGTCCGCATCGGTTTCAAGGAGCTCAAGACGCCGGCCGATGTGGATGCGGCCCTTGGGTCGGAGAAGCGCACGACCCTGCTCGCAGTGAACTCCGTATGCGGTTGCGCGGCCGCCATGATGCGCCCCGCCGTCTACCTGTCCCTGCAGGGAGAGCGCAAGCCGGAAGTGCTCACCACGGTATTCGCCGGTCAGGACATGGCCGCGACCGACCGCGCGCGGGACTACATCGCGGGGTACCCCCCGTCCTCGCCCTCCGTGGCGCTCTTCAAGGACGGCGAGCTGGTCTACTTCATGGAGCGCCACCAGATCGAGGGGCGCTACCCCGAGGAGATCGCGGCGGACCTCCGGGCCGCCTACGCGACCCACTGTTAGGGATCTGTAGACAACCCTTGCGGTCGCGAGGCTCGGCCCTCAAAGTGGCGGGCCGCGTCGCTAGGGGTCGCCGTATTCCAGGTCCCCCTGTAGCGTCAGCTCCACGATCTGCACGTGGTAGCTGCGGCGCCGTACGGATTCCTGATGGGAGAGTCGATACGGAGTGTGCCGGTGAAACGAGCGCAGCACCGACACGGGGTCGAGCGTCGTCGTGAGCGCGGACGGGAGCAGGGGACCGATCAGGCCTCCCCATGGGCCCGGTCGCCTGAACACGACGTAGACTCGGCGCGCGTCCCCCTTCGCCAGAGCGCGGAGCAGGTCGAGCATCTCCTCCGTCTCGTAGTCCTCGAGCACTTCCTGAAGAACGACGTCGTCGAACGCACCGCGTGCGACGAGCAGGTCCCTGAAGTCCGCAACTGCCACGGACAGCCCGAGACCACCCTTTCGCTCGCGAGCTTCTGACACGTGATCCTCCAACACGTCGACCGCGGTGACGAGAGCGCCTTGGCCCGCCAGACGCCGGGCCAGCCACCCTCGCCCGCATCCCGCGTCCAGCACGCGCCTGCCGCCGATCGGTCCCATTCGAGTCATGAGCGCCCGATAGGTGTCCAGGCGACCCAGGACGGCGTTCTCCTCCCAATAGGTCGCCGGAGTGTCCCGCTCGATCCGTCCCCAGACCTCCTCGGTCTCCCCGCTATAGAGAGCGCGGAGGCGGGACGCGAGATCTTGGCTCATGGATCGGGTCGGCGCGTGCGGCCGCGGATGATGGCGCTCGGAATGGTCGCCGTGGCGGCGCTCGTAGCGGGGTGCTCCGACGAGCTCCCGCCGCCGCCGCCGCAACCTATCGCCTTCAGCCACGCCGTGCATACCGAGAACGAGATCGAGTGCACGCGGTGCCACGAGGGCGTGGAGACGCAGGCGGAGGCTGGGCTCCCCGCCATGGCCGCGTGCGCATCGTGCCACCGGCGCCAGGCCGCGGACCATCCAGAGGTCGTGAAGTTCATGGAGCAGTACGCCAACGGTAATGGCGAGCCGATGGTGTGGCGTAAGGTGCACGTGATGCCGACGTCGGCGATGGTGCATTTCAAGCACAGCCCGCACGTCCGCGCGGGCGTCGATTGCGCCACCTGCCACGGCGACGTCGGCTCCATGACGGTCGCCCAGCAGGTCGTCGACGTCGCGAACATGGGGTGGTGTCTGGACTGCCACCGCGAGCGGGACGCGAGCGTCGATTGCCTCACCTGCCACCACTAGGAATCCGGCGGATGCGCAGAAGAGACTTCCTGAAGGCCACGTCCGTCACCGCGGGCGTGACCCTGCTCGACGGGTGCACGAGCCCCGAAGAGCAATACATCGTGCAGCGGGTCCGGCAGACCCCCGAGCTCCCCGGCCAAAGCGGGTGGCGTCTCGGCGTATGCCGGCAGTGCGAGGCCGGGTGTGGCATCGTGGTGCGCGTGGTCGACGGTGACGCCAAGAAGATCGAGGGCAACGAGGCGCATCCGGCGAACCGAGGCGGCGTGTGCGCGCTCGGCCACTCGCTGCTCCAGGAGCTCTACAACCCCGACCGCCTCCTCCGGGCCCAACGTCGCACCGGCGAGCGCGGAGCCGGCACGTTCGAGGACCTGGCCTGGGACGACGCCGTCGCGCAGGTCGTGGCTGCCATCGGCAACGTGCCCGCCTCGCGGGTGGCGATCGTCGCGTCCGACCGCTCGGGGCTGACCGGCGCCTTGTGGCGGCGCTTCGCGGCGGCGCTCGGCGCACCGGCCCCCGCGTTCCTCGAGGCTCCCGAGCTCGAGGTCGAGCGACGCGCCGCCCAGCTCGCGCTCGGCAGGGCCGACCTCCCCTACTTCGATATCGTGCGCTCCGACTGCGTGCTTTCGATCGGCGCTCCGGTCCTGGACACGTGGCGGAGCCCGGTCCACTTCACGCGCGCGTTCGCCGACATGCGCCGCGCGCGGCCGACGCGCCGCGGCCGGTTCATCCAGGCGGAAGCCAGGATGTCGCTCACGGCGGCGAACGCCGACGTGTGGCTGCCGATCCGCCCCGGCACCGAGGGCGTGCTCGCCCGCGCGATCGCCGGTCACTTGTTGGCGTCCGGATCGGTCGCCCCCGATGCGGCACGTCGCTACCGCGTCCTCTTCCCGGGGGAAGCGCCGACCACGGCGGACGCCGCGGCGCAGTGCGACGTGCCCGAGGAGCGCATCGTGGCCGTCGCCGAGGAGCTGGCGACGGCGGAGAACCCTGTGGTGGTCGGCGGCGGATCGGCCGCCGCGCACTCCAACGGGCTCGCCAACGTCGCCGCCGCGCTGGGCCTCAACGTGCTGCTCGGCAGCCTGGGTCGCGAAGGCGGCGTGTTCGCCCCGGTCTCGATCGGGCTCACCCGCACGGTCGATCCCAACAACGCCACCGATACGCCCATCTCCGAGCTGGCAGCGCGGCTGCGTGGCGAGTCGGGCGAGCCGGTCGAGGTGTTGATCGTCGCCGACGCGGACCCTGTGCATGCGCTGCCCGCGGCATGGGGTGTGCGCGATGCGATCGCCGGCGTTCAGATGGTGATCGCGCTCGGCAGCTTCCGCGACGACACCGCGCTGATGGCCGACCTCGTGCTCCCGCTCGCCACCGAGCTGGAACGCTTCGAGGCGTACGAGTCGCCGACGTCGACGGGTGTGGCCGCGCTCGGCCTCGCGGAGGCAGTCGTCGAGCCGATGGGTGACGGACTCCATCCCGCGGATGTCCTGCTCGCGGTCGCACGGTCGCTCCCCGCACCCGTCGCCTCGCGCTTTCCGTGGGCCAGTTACGAGGCGCTCGTCCGCGCTCGCGTCGCCGAAGATCTCGCCCGGCTGCCGGGCAGCGCCGGCGCCACGGCGACCGCGTACCTCTCGGCCGCGATCGACCGCGGCGGCATCGTCGGTGAGTCGCTCGGCGCTGCGCCGTCGGGCCCGACGGGCGCCGCGCCTGAGCCGGCCGGCGCGTTCACCGAGGGTGGCCAGGACTTCGCGTTCACGCTCCTGCCGTTCGGTTCGGTGAAGTCGGGGGACGGCCGCGGTGCGAACCGCCCCTGGCTACAGGAGCACGCCGATCCTCTCTCCACGGTCATGTGGGGCTCATGGGTGGAGATCTCGCCGGCCGATGCAAGTGAGCTCGGAGTTCACGACGGCGACCGCGTCCGTATCGAGTCGCCCACGGGCGCCGTCGAGACCCACGCGGTCATCGACCCCGCGGTCCGCCCCGGCGTCGTCTCCATGCCACGCGGCTACGGGCATGCCGACAACGGCCGCTACGCGCAGGGGCGCGGTGCGAACGTGATGGCTCTCGTCGGAGGAACGCGGGTGGACGGCACGACCGCAGCGGCTTGGGCCTCCACCCGTGTGCGCATCACGCGGGTGGGCGAGGGTCAGATGGTGCGCTTCGGCCGTCGCTTCGAAGGCGGTGAGCCCGAGCTCATCCCGGTGGGATGGGCGCCACAAGAGCAGCCGACCCAACTCGTGCAGATCCGGGAGAGCCGCGTATGACGCGCTGGGGCATGGCGATCGATACCGACCGCTGCACGGGATGCGGCGCTTGTGCCGTGGCCTGTCACGCCGAGAACAACATCCAGACGGTGGGTGAGGTGGAAGCCGCCAAGGGTCGCGCGATGCACTGGATGCGCATCGAGCGTTACTACGAGGGCGTCTTCCCGGACGTGAAGGTCCGCTTCCAGCCGGTGCTCTGCCAGCACTGCGCCCACGCGCCGTGCGAGCCCGTCTGCCCGGTGTACGCGACCTATCGCACGCCCGAAGGCTTGAACGCGATGGTGTACGCCCGCTGCATCGGCACGCGGTACTGCGCGAACAACTGCCCGTACACCGTCCGGTACTTCAACTGGTTCACGCCCGAGTTTCCGGCGCCGCTCGAGCGGCAGCTCAACCCGAGCGTGAGCATCCGCCCGGCGGGCGTCATGGAGAAGTGCACGTTCTGCGTGCAGCGTATCCAGGACGCTCAGGAAATGGCGGCCCAGCAGGATCGCGAGGTGCGCGACGGCGAGATCAAGACCGCGTGCTCGCAGTCGTGCCCGGCCCAGGCGATCACGTTCGGCGACCTGGACGACGCGGCGAGTCTCGTCGCCCAGCTCGCACGCAGCGAGCGAGCGACACACTTGATGGAAGACCTCTCGACGGAGCCTTCGGTGATCTACCTCAGGGGAGGGCGCTGAGATGTCCGGGCCCGCGGCGAGCGTTCACGAAGAGGCATTACTCAGGCCTCTCAGCAGCTTCCGACCGAAGCTGTTCATCGGGAGCCTGCTGACCGGACTCTTGGTCGGCGTGCTCTTCTACTCGTGGGGCTACCAGATCGTAAACGACATCGGCGTGGCGGGCATCAACCGCCCCGTCTTCTGGGGCTTCTACATCGTCAACTTCGTCTTCTGGATCGGGATCAGCCACGCGGGCACGCTGATCTCGGCCATCCTGCGCGTGACGCAGGCCGAATGGCGGCGACCCGTGACCAGGTGTGCCGAGGCCATCACGACGTTCGCACTCATGATCGGCGGTCTCTTCCCGCTCATTCACCTCGGCCGGCCGTGGATCTTCTGGTACATGATCCCCATCCCGACCGAGCGCGGCATCTGGCCGAACTTCCGCTCGCCGTTGATGTGGGACGTGCTGGCGATCACGACGTACCTGATCGGGAGCGTCCTGTATCTCCTGCTGCCCATGATCCCGGACTTCGCGATCATCCGCGACAGGATGCTCCGCGAGAATCCGAAGGGTCTGCGTACGCTCTTCTTCCGCATCGTAGCGCTCGGATGGCGCGGCACGCCGCAGCAGTGGTTCTCCCTAGAGGCCGGCATCAAGACGATGGCGGTGGTGATCATCCCCGTGGCGGTGTCCGTGCACACCATCGTGTCATGGGACTTCGCGATGGCCATCCAGCCCATGTGGCACAGCACGATCTTCGGGCCTTACTTCGTGGTCGGCGCGATCTACTCGGGCGTCGCGGTCCTCATGGTGGCGATGTACCTGCTGCGAAAGGGCCTCGGCATCGGCGAGTACCTGAGCGACAAGGTGTTCAACAACCTCGGGCTCATGTTCCTCGCGTTCGCGATGCTGTGGAGCTACTTCACGTTCGCCGAGCACCTCACCGTCTGGTACGGGAACGAGCACGCGGAGCGGGCCGTGTTCGACGGACGTATCTCGGGAGAGTTCTCCGGATTCTTCTGGACCATGATCGTCGTGAACACGATCATCCCGCTGCTCATCCTGCCGTGGCCGAAGGGACGCAAGCCTCTGGGGACGGCGATCGTCGGGCTCGGGGTGCTGGTAGGCATGTGGATCGAGCGCTACCTCATCGTCGTCGGCACGCTGTCGACGCCGCGGCTCGAGTACACCCAAGGCTTCTATACGCCCAGCTGGGTGGAGATCGGGATCCTCGTGGGGTCCATCGGGCTCTTCGGGTTCCTCTACTTCTCGTTCCTCCAGCTCGCACCCATCGTCTCGCTCTGGGAGGTGCGTGAGGGCGAGCACATCAAGAACCGACCTCCCCCCGCGCATCAAGCGGCGCTCCACCCCGCCAGCGAGGAGGCCTGAGCATGTCTGACCGTCTCCACGCGGCCTTCTCCACTTCCGCAGACGCGCGCGTCGCGCTGAACCGTCTCGGTCAGGATGGAGTCGCGCCCGAGAACGTCGAGGTCCGGAGCTCCGTGCCGCTCGAGCACGACGTGCTCCCCGTCGGCGCCAAGATCCGCTCGCGCATCCCGTGGACATCGATGGCCGGCGCCACGCTCGGCGGAACCGCATTCTTCATGATGGTGAAGCTGACGTCCGAAGCGTATCCGCTCCCGACGGGGGGTCAGCCGATCGTGGGTCTGCCACCGGCAGGCGTGATCACGTTCGAGGGGGTCGCAATCGGTGCAATCCTCACCACCGTCGCGACCGTGCTCTTCGAGTGCGGCCTCCCCGGCTGGCTGAAGAAGCCCGGCCCGCTCGACCACCACCTCGCTCTCGACCACGTGCTCGTGTCGGTCGAGTGCGACGAGAGTGCGTCGACGGCGTGGGCCGCGAAGGCGATCGAGACGGCGAGGGGGTAGGGCGTGGTTGCGATCGGTGCGCTGGGGCCGTGAGCACGGATAGGTCCCCCAACAACAACGCGCCCCGCCTGACTGAGCGGGGCGCTTCCTAGCCGCGGGTTTCCCCGCGAGGCGCCCACCCGGGAGAGAGCGAGTTGGGCGCCCCCGCGAATTGGGGTCGCGGCCACCTGCCTGTCGGCCCGCCGAAGCTCGACGCTCGGCCGAGAGCCGGTCGTCATCCTCCTCTGTGAGGGTGGCCACGCCGATCCACCTGTGCGCCAACTCGTCAGCGGCACGTCGGCGGCGGCGTGCATGGCTCACTGGGAACCAAGCTGCCCTGCACGGAGCGGCGGGGCAGTCGGGAGCTTGGCGAGGAGCGTTGTAGGGAGTTTTCCTACGGGGAAATCAGCCCCGCTTCGTGTAGATCACGAAGAACTTGTCGTCGAACATCACGATCTCGCGGGTGACGTCGAAGCCGGCGGCCGACATCCAGCCTCGCACGTCGTCGGGACCGATCAGCATCGCCGGCTGGTCCGAATGCGGAATGCCCGGAACGCTCTTGTCGTAGTCCACCACGACGACGCGGCTGCCGGCCGGCATATATGCGGCGAGCGCTTGGATGTACGCGGCGCGCTGCTCGATGTGATGGAGCACGTCGTGGAAGAACGCGACGTCGATGTCGCGGCTCGGGAGCTTCGGATCACCGAACTCGCCGAGAATGGCACGGATGTTCGAGACCCCACCCTCTCGGGCCTTCGCTTCGATGAGGGGCAGGAAGCCGGCGTCGACCTCGACGGAATAGACCGTACCGGCCGAGCCGACCGCACGCGCGAGCGGCACCGAGAAGATGCCCGTGCCCGCGCCGATGTCGGCGACCACGTCCCCCGGCCGAAGCCCAATCGCGGCGACGACTTCCTCGATCTCGAGCGACTCGAGCCTTCGCCCACTCTCGAGCGTCAGCGCCCAGCGATCGGCTGGCTGGCTGCCCAGCTGAGCGTGGAGCGGCGAGAACGTCGCGCACAGCGCAACCGTGACCAGCCCGAACGAGCGAACCATGCCTACCTCCTCTGCAATGCGAAGATCACGCCTCCCAATACCACCGTCCCGACTCCAAGCGCCGACTCCACGGGCCGGCCCTGGAACGCCCAGAACATCATCCAGAGCGACACCCCGAGAAAGAGCACGGGTGTCACAGGATACCCCAGGGCCCTGAACGGTCGTTCCGCGTCAGGCCTCCGAATACGGAGCGCGATGACGCACGACACGGCGAGGCTCGCGAACAGGCTGAGCGTGAACCCCGCGTACTGCTGGATCTGGTCGACCCTCCCCGAGAGAATGAAGACCGACGTCACCACGCCCTGCGTGAGGAGCGCCACTGCGGGCGCGCCACCGGCACGTGTGCGGGAGAGCGCCGCGAACGGCGCGAAGTCCTTCCCGAGCGCATAGTAGACCCGCGGACCGGCGAACGTCATCGCGGACGCGGACGCCAGGATCGAAGCGCAGAGCACGAACGTCACGAGGCTCACGCCCCAGTCGCCGAACAGAGTCCGCGACGCGACCACACCCACCTCCACCTGGCCGGCGAGCTCGTCCACGTTCGCCCCGTACAGGTAGACCGCGTTGAGGCCCAGGTAGAGCACCAGCACCGTTCCGGTGCCGACGAGCAGCGCGCGCGGAAGGTCACGCTGCGGGTCCTCCATCTCGCTCGCGACGTACGCCGCCGCGTTCCAACCGGCGAAGCAGAACATGACGAAGATCAGCGAGGTGCCCATCGCGGCGAACGTGTCCCCCCGATCGAGCTCCGCGAACGAGGCCGATGGCGTGACCAGCCCGGCCGCGTCTCCGTTCCCGAATGCCGCGGCCGCCAGCAGAATAGCCACGATCCCGACCACCTTGAGCGCCGTGATCGCGTCGTTGAAGCCCGTCCCCGACCGCACCGGTCGCATGTGGATCCAGACGAGAAGCCACACGACGCCGACCGCCGCGAGGTCGACGACGCCGATGCCGCCGACGATCAGACGGTCCTCGGAGAGGAAGGGCAAGAAGTTGCCGAGGTAGACGACGAAGCTCTCGGTGGCCGACGCGATCGCGGCCGAGAACCCCGCGGTGAGCGACACGAACGCGCTCATGAACCCGAACGCCGGACCGTACGTCTCGCGCAGATAGACGTACTCACCGCCCGCCTCGGGCATCATGGCGCCGAGTTCGGCGTAGCACAGCGCGCCCAGCAGCGCGAGAATACCGCCGACGATCCAGAGCGCGAAGATGAGGAGCGGGTGCCGGAGGTCGGCGGCCTGGAAGCCCGTGGTCGTGAAGATGCCCGCCCCGATCATGTTCGCGATCACGAGCGCGGTCGCGGACCGGAGACGCAGGTGGCGCTCGAGCGCGCGTTGGGTCACGGCACCACCGATCCTGGAGATCTCACATGAAGGCTTTCCACCTCGTCGGCCGCCCCGCCGAGCCCGTCGACCCCGCGAACTTCACCGGCTCCGGAACGCTCGTCCGCATGGACGGCGTCTGCGAGAGCCCGCTCGTGAACGCGTACCGCGTCACGTTCGCGCCCCGCACGCGGACCGCCTGGCACACGCACACGGGCACCCAGCTGCTCCTGGTGGTGGAGGGCACGTGCCGGTGCCAGACCGCGGGTGAACCTGTGCGCGAGATCGGCACGGGGGGCATCGTCTCCATCGCGCCGGGCGAGCGTCACTGGCACGGCGCCACGCCCGACGCGCCCATGACGCACGTCGCCCTCAACATCGACGCCGCGACCACGTGGCTCGAGAAGGTGACCGATCGTGAGTACGGGGGCCTCTCGACCTAAGCCGGCGGCGTGTAGCGGTTCACCGGCGACGGTCCGTACGAGAGCCAGGTGCGCGGCGCCACATCCTGCCCGACGCCCGGCTTCGACCAGTCGCACACGCCCTCGGGGAAGATCCGCCCGAGCCGTGTCCATTCCGCGTCGGTGAACGTCACCGCGTAGTCGCCGCGGTCGAGCGGCTTCAGTTGGCACTTGAGGACGTCGCTCTCGAGCGGTGCGCCTGCGATCATGCGCGTCCCGGTGTGCGGCGGGTAGAGCGTGTTGCACGCGCCCTCGTTGTTCCCGTACAAACGGTGCCTGTTGAACGTCTGCGGCTCCACGATCTGCTTTCCGTCCGCGTCGTAGCAGCTCTCGACCGCCTCGGTCGGCTTCGCGCGCACCACTCTCGTGGCGAACGGAGCCGCAGACGTATCGAGCGCCAGGTTCGAGAGCCACCGGTCCATCAGAGCGAGGTTCTCGGCCGCGAGGGACGGACCGCTCGATGCGTGCCGCTGGAGCACGTAGTTGTCGGCATGGCCGTTGTCGCGCCGCAGCCGCTCGCGCGTGACGAACGAGTAGTAGCTCGTGTGGAAGTTACCGGTCGGATCGAGGTAGCTCCGTTCCTCGATGATCGGCGTCACGGCGAGCCCACCCTTGCCGTTCGTGATGCGGCCCGTCTCGTAGGCGATCTGGACCACGGCGGGATCGGCCTTCATGCGCTCGCGGGTCGGCTGCGAGTCGATGTTGCGCGCGCCGACGTTCTCGTTCACGTCGAGGAAGACCTCCTTGGAGATCTTTCCCTCCTCGAGCGCGAGCAGCCCGTACTGCACGCCGACGTTGTCGTGCGGGTTGCGGCCGAAGTCGACCACCGGCGTCGGCGTTATCTCGGTGTAGCGCTTCGTGCCGAAGATGCTCCGCATCGCGTCGTAGATGGAACAGCGGATGCCCGTCGGGTTGCGAACTGCGTCGTAGCGCGCGCCCTCGGGGATCACCGACGGGCAATCCTCCGGCCCGATGCGGTTCGGGCGCGGCCCGAGCGATTCGTCGCACGTGCCCCAAATCGCCCACCCGCCGATCACGCGCTTCGTCTCCTCGTCGTAGCCCTTGGCGTTCAGATACGGCCGCAGGAGCAGTCCGCAGTCGGACGAGTCGATCATGTAGCTGACCGCGTCCGGGAACGTCATGGTGGGCAGGATGCCGTCGAGGATGCCCGGGTATGCATGGGCGATGAGCAGCTGCTGCATCGCGCCCCCCGATCCGCCGTTGCCGATCGTGTGGAGCGGAACGCCGTACGTCTCGGCGAACCGCTCCTTCACCATCAGCGTCGTCTCCGCCGAGAGCGGGTCGTTGCAGCCGCCCTGGGCGTTCACGTTCAGCGTCGAGGACGCCATCGCGTATCCGGCGCCGAGCACCGCGGCGTTCAGCACACCGCCGGTCGACGT
>CAZBCN010000027.1:0-19568 GCA_964490285.1 uncultured Gemmatimonas sp.
GCCTAGCCTGACTAGTCTGACCATGTGGAAGATGACACGTTCTCTACCTACGCGGCCAAAGCCCGGTTCTCCGAGATCATGCGCCGGGTTAGGGAGGGGCGCACGGTGACCGTCACCTATCAGGGGGAGCCGGTCGCGGAGATCCGACCCCTCGACCGGTCCGGAGGAATGGCCGCGCGGATGGAGTGGCTACGGTCGCGGGGGTCGCTGGTTGGACCGCCCCGGCGCGCCGGTAGGCTGCGTGTCGTGGTGCCGAAGCTCGGAGCGCTCGAGCGGTTCTTAGCTGATCGCAACTCGTGAGCGTCGCCTACGTCGACACCTCGGTGCTCGTCGCCATCGCGTTCGGCGAGCCCGGCGCGGCTTCCCTCATTCCCAGACTCGAGGGCTACGAGGTGCTGGCTACGGCCAACCTCTTGGAAGCCGAGTTCCTCTCCGCGCTGCGACGCGAAGGAGCGGAAGGTGGAGAGGATTTGCTCGCCGCCCTGAGCTGGGTCCTTCCCGACCGCCGTCTCACGTCCGAGATCGTGCGCGCGACTTCGGTGGGCACACTCCGGGGCGCCGACCTGTGGCATGTCGCGACCGCGCTCTACTTCGCCGAGTCGCCGGGCGACGTCGCGTTCCTCACGCTCGACTCGGCGCAGCGCGAAACGGCCGCGGCGCTCGGGTTTCCGACGCCCCTCTGAGGGGCCATCAGGGGATACCGCGTCGCTTCGCGCCCGTCGCCTCGGCGGCCGCAGGCGGGATCGGCGAGCATGAACGGACCACGAGCACGGCGAGGGGCGCTGCCACCCCACGCCAAGAGTGGAGTCGACTAGACCCTCGGCGGCCCCACGTGCACGGTCACTTCCACGTCGGAGTAGAGGCCGCCGTCATCGGCGCGACCGCGCAGAACGTACGTCCCCGGCTCGGAGAACCTGACCTCCGCCGTCCAGCGTCCGTCCTCGGGAATCTCCGGCGGATCCCACCGGATCGCCCAGGGCGAGTTGGCGAAGGCCCTGGTGTCCTCCCACGGCTTCGTCTGCGGCGGCTCGATCTCCACTCCGTCGTCCTCGCCCCGGTAGACGAACCAGGTGAAGTGCAGGCTGATCCGCTTGCTCACGGTGACGCTCGCCGTGGAGGCGCTCAGCGCTCTCCGCAGCAGCTCCGCGGGCGTGGGCTCGGCCTCTTCCTCCTCTTCCTCGTCTTCATTCTCCGTCGCCGAGTCCTGAGCCTCGGTGGCCCGCCGCGGGCGAAGCGTGCTCCTGTCCGGTTGGCCGTCGTCCGTGACGACCGCGGCCAGCCTCAACGTCTCGCCGACGCTCACGGTGCGCTCCAGGGGCCCTTCGAGCGCGATCGCGGGTGGGATGTTCGCCCGGATCTCGGGGCTGCTGCTCCCGGCACCCAGTGACCCGTTCTCCGACATGATCACCACGTTGTCGACGAAGAGGTCCTCGCGGATGGTGCCGTACGCGTGCGTCTCGTGGCCGTTCACCCTCAGCGTCCAGATGAGCTCGTCGTCTTCACTGAAGCTCGCCGGCACCGGCACCTCGAAGATGAAGCGGTTGCGGCGAGGAAGGAGCAGGGTGGGTTGGCCTCGGTCGGCCGGACCGGGCGTGAAATGGTTGTCGGGCCCGACGGGGACGTGCGGCGTCTGCTCCCAGTTCTGGTTCATGTACCCGAACATGAGGATGTATCCGCCGTCGTCACCGCGCCGCCACCCCTCGTAGGCGGGGTAGACGGGTTGGCCCTTCGTGTACGTGATGGCCTGGGCCTCGGCTCCGATCGGTGCCGAGGCCAGCAACCAAGACAGCACTACCGTCGCGGGCAGGGCGCGACGCATCACCGGCGGTCTCCCGTCGGGGCGACGGCCACGTTTGCGTCCGACGGCGCGTCGGACGCTGCGGCGCTCGCGGACGAATCCGATGTACCCGACGACTCGCTTTCGCTCTCTTCCGCCTCCGGCAGGAGCGGGAGGTTTGCCATGCAGAGCGGGCAGCCCACCACGTGATCGTTCTTGTCGAGACCGAAGAACTCGACCCGCTCCCTCATCTCACGCACGAACTGCTCGTCGGTCATGGAGACCTGGATGCCCAGGTCGATGAACATGTTCGACACGGAGCGGTTCCCGGAGCCCTGCCAATTCCGCGTGTCCGGGATGTTGAAGTTCGACTCCGTGTTGTTCATGTAGCCGACGATGTGGACGATCGTCCCCTTCGGCAGGAGCGGCTCGTAGTTCTCGGCGAAGGAGTAGGTCCGCACCCAGTTGTGATCGTAGCCGACGCAGCTCAGGGTCTCGATCTGCTGCTGCCAGATCGCCTCGAGGCACATCCGCTCGCCGGGAGCGTGGAGGTGCGGCTCGAACGAGACGAACTTCGTGTGCTGCTCGAGGACCTCGTAGCCGTGAAGCTGCTGCCCGCTCTGATTGGGCAAGATGGAGATGTTGAGCCCATCCCCGAGGGCCACCCGCGCGGGCGGGTAATCCGGCTCGTAGCCCTCCGGGAAGAACTCGAAGCCGAACTCGAGGTGGCCCGTCGTCGTGATGCCGGTGGAGTGCATGTGCGCCGACTCGGACAGGATCCTCGAACCGGCCCTCAAGAGGCGCCCTGAGCCCTCGCTGAACAGGTCGGGGTTGCGTCCGACCTCGTGCACCGGCCAGCCCGTGGTCTCGCCATCTTCGTCTTCCGTGCGATAGATGAGGTGGTGGAAGATCCAACGGCCGCCCACGGTGTGACGGCCCGTTCCCTCGGTGGGCACGTCGTTGATCTCGCGGATCTCGAGCGCCTTCACGTAGCGGTCCTGCTCGAGCGGGATCTCGATGGGCTCGATCTCGCCCCACCAATCAGGCGCCCCTCCCTCCATCGTGATCGGGGCCGAGCGTACCACCAGGTCCGGCTCGATCCGCCAACCCTCGACGACCTCCTCGTCGAGCACGACGGTGAGGTCCTCGGGGCGACCCTCGGGGGCTCCGTTGTCCACCCACGCCTGGATCAGCGCCAGCTCCTGGTCCGTCAGGGACGGGTCCTGGAGGAAGTGCTGGATGCCCGTGTCCTTCTCGACGTACCAGGGCGGCATCGCGCCCATGCGGTCACGGATCGCCGTCCGATCCTTGATCCGCTGCGCGTAGCGCCGCGCCTCCTGGTAGCTCGTCAGCGACATCGGGCCGGCACCGCCCGCCCGGTGGCAGTTGGTGCAGCTCCGGTCGAGGATCGGTGCGATGTCCTTGTTGAACGTCACCCTGGCGGCGTCGAAGCCGAAGTCCGCCGCCGCGAACAGGTGCGGCTGGTGCTCGCCCGTTCCGTCATGGGCAGCGTTCTGGGCGCGAACCGCCGTCGGGGCCAGGAGCGCCGCGAAGGCCAGCACCGAAAGGCACGTCGGGGCGCCGAAAGCGCGTGGGTCGAAGAGCGCGCGGTGGGTCATGGGATAGTCCTCAGCTATGCACGAGACAACGCGGCGTTGGGCAGGACACCGCAATACCGACCGGCCTCTATTATATCTCGGCGATCGCACCGTGAGAAAGTTCGGGCCCCCGCACGGGAGCCCGGCTGGTATGCGCCCCGACCGGCGTCGAACCCACGGCTCCGGCGGAGGCGCATCAGCCACGGCTTCCGATTCCGGTAACTCTTGCGCGGCGCCAGCTCGTCGGGCGCTCCCCATCGACCCGGTGCCGGCGCGGCGAAGCGAGTAGACGTCTGGCTCGGACCCTGAAAACAGCGGGCGCTAAGTGCCGGTCGTGCTCTCCGTGGCTCCCGTCGCCCCCGCCCGGGTCCCGAGCCAGGTCTTCACCCCGGCCGCCAGCACTCCCCCGAGCACTTGGCCACCGATGTTCTGGAACGTCCACTGCTCGTACGGCCCCACGATGCTGGGCCGAGTCATCACGAACACATAGAGCGCCGTCGCAACCGCAACGATGGCAACCGTGGTCGTCGCGTGTCCGAGGCTGGCGACGAACTGAGGAGAGACCTTCTTGACGATCCACCCGAGCAGTGAGGCCACCAGGAAGATGGCTACCCCGGACATGAGTGCCGTCACGAGAAAGAACACCATCTCTGGATCCTCCGTGAACCCGGGTAAACAGTACGGACTCGGCACGGCCGAACGCCCACTCCGTTGCCGTGGGCGCTCCAGGATGGGGGCTGGGCGGCGCACGGCGCAATGCAATGCGCGCACCCCGGGGTGTTTGCGCGAGCGTCGTCGTCGGATCCCTCGAAAGCCCGCCCGCAACACCTCGGCAACACCTCGTCGAGGCGGCTGCGCAGGGACGCGGCAGAAGTCGTGCCGAGTCGCCGCGTCAGGCGGATTCCCCGGCTAGCGGCGACCTCCCTCGACCAGCTCCAGCCGCTGAACGTGCCGCTCGGGATCGAACCCCACCCGCTCGTCGGGGTCCGTCACGGCAACGGCGCGCGCGCGGTAGATCCGGCCGTCCAGGCGAACACGGACGGACCGGTCGGCCGTCAGGTACCGATACCACGCGCGGCCGTCGGCAGGATCGATGTAGACGTTGCCGTCGCGAAAGACGTAGTTGACGCGGACCGAGTAAGGCTCTCCGGGGCGGGTCTCTAGATCGAGCGTGCCCGACTCCGACACCACCTCGCTCCAGGTCGCTGCGGTGGCCTCCTCGCCGGCGAGCTCGCCGCCGGGGATGACGCCGGCTGGCCCGCCGCATGCCGCAACGAGGGCCAGGAACGGAAGGACTGATCGGATCATGCCTGACATAACGTGAAAATCTAGCTCACACGCCCGTGCGGGCCCTCGCCACCAGGCCCCGCCCCCCCAAACCCGCCTTGCGTGCTGGCCCGCCTTCCCGGCACAATCGGGAGCCCGCGCACAAGAACGTTGGACCGATGCGAACCATCCGAGGAGACCCATGAAGAGCAAGGGCAAGATCGCGCTGACCACCGGAGCCGTCGCGCTCGCCATACTCACGTACGTCTTCACGGCGCCCTACCCAGGCAACACTGGATGGCAGCGCACGCCGGGCGTGAGGATCGGCGGAACCGAGACGCCGGCTCCTGCCGACTTCACCGCCCTGAACGACGTCGCGAGAAACCTCATCATGAAGTTCGAAGGCTTCCCGCCCTTTGTGGTCTATCTCTCCTACGTGGGAACGCCTGAGGGGGTGATCACGGCGACGCGCCCAGACGGCGGGTACTGGGCGCAGCGCGTGCGGGACGGCACGGGAAACGGGTGGCTCCGGATCGGCGATCAGCGGTTCGCCATGCGGGCCACCGAGGTCCTCGGCGACGCCCGCATTCCGATGCTCGAGGCGTATTCGGCCAAGACCGGCATGCCGATGGACCGGGCGGTGGGGGGGCCGGATCCGCTGCGGGACTGGGAGGTCTTCTTCTGGCGGCCGCGCTGATCGCGTCGTGACGATGGACGACCGCCGGACGAGAAGGAACCGGGGCGCGACGCTCCGGTGCGCCTGGGTCGTGCTGGCGGCAGCGACGGGCGTTGCGGCCGTGGCGGGGCCGGCGCCGGCCGGGGCACAGTCCTCGGCGACTCCACCCACCGAGCCCCGGGTCATCAACTTCCGCGACGTCACCTGGGGGCCTCCCGGCACCACGCCGCGCTTTCCGGCCGGAGTCCAGACGGCGCAGCTCGGCGTCGATCCTGACAACGGCGGGCCGACGTACCTCGCCCGCTTCCCGGGCGGCTCGCACTTCGACCTGCACTGGCACACCCACGCCGAGTACGTCGTGGTCATGAGCGGCTCGGTCACGCTCGTGCTCGGCGACGCGACGCACGCGCTCGAGCAGGGCGACTACGTCGTGATTCCGGGGGCAATGAACCACTCGTGGGACGTCCTCGCGGGCGAGCCCGTGATCATCCTCGTGCGGCGAGCCGGGCCGGCCGACTTCAACTTCGTCGATCCATAGGAGTCGGGGTCGACGCACTCGCGCGGGCTAGCCGCGTGGCACGAGCTCGAACATCCAGATGTCGCCCGACGCGACCTGGCTGGTCGGGATGGCAGCGCCGCCGGCGTACTTCCTCGACAGCTCCGCGAGCACAGGCGCGACGACGTCTCCGGACGTGATGCGCTCCATGCGGCGCTCGTAGAGCGCGCCGTCGACCCTCAGCACAACGCGGCCGTCGGCCTCGGCCTCGGCCGGCCACTGCTTCCAGATCTTGCCGTACCAGCTGTTCATGTAGCCGGACACGATGAAGAGTCGATTGTCGTGCTCCATGATCCACGTCGTGCGCGAGCGGGCCGGGTCGAGCAGCTGAAACTCGACGGTCGCGTAATCGCGCAGGAAGCTCCAATCGGGCTCGGGGCCCGTGTAAGGCTCACCCGACTCGAACGGCCCCCCCGCCACGATCGCCAGCACGCCGCCGTACGGACCGTCGTGGAAGCGCGCGGTCACCAGGACTGAGACGATCAGGAGCACCATCGCGAGGACGGTGCGGGCGCCGACTCGAACCATCCACCTGAGCTTCATCCGCGCGTACCTCCGCTTTGCCGTTGTGATCCAGTAGAATGTCCGGCACTTCGGCCTGCCGGGTCGGCTAGGGCAACACCAAAGGAACTCCTCTTGGCGAGCAACGCGATCGCGGTCACCGGAGCCAACAGCTCCGTCGGCCTGAGCTTTCTGGGCCATCTGGCCGCGCGGGGCGACACGGACGTGGTCGCCTGCGTGCGCTCCGAGGGCGCGGCTGCGTCGCTCCCCGAGTCGCCGCGTATCACGAAACGGGTCGTTCCGTACGAGGACGAGGAGCGGCTCGCCGGGGCTCTGTCTGGTGCCGGCTGCGTCGTGCACCTCGCCGGCATCCTCATCGAGCGGCCGGACACGACCTACGAGACGGCGAACGTCGGCACTGCCGAGGCGGTCGCGCGGGCCGCGGCCAGGGCCGGAGTGGGGCATCTGGTCCAGGTCAGTGTGGTCGGCGCGGACGTCGCGTCGACCAATCGATACTTCCGCACGAAGGGCCAGGCCGAGCACGCCTTCTCCAACTCGGGCGTTCCCACCACGATCCTGCGGACGCCGATCCTCCTCGGCCCGGGCAGCGCGGGAGCGGCGGCGCTCACTCGGCTCGTGCGCTCCGGACGGGCGCGGCTGCTCGGCGGCGGCACCTACACGATGCGGCCACTCGACGTGGACGACCTCTGCAGGGCGCTCGTGACGATCTGCCGCCGCCGCCCGGACACCGCGGTCGTCCACGAGCTCGTGGGCCCTGAGCCCATCAAGTACCGAGCTTTGGTCGAGCGCGCCGCCGCGGCCGCCGGCGTCACCGTGTCGCTCGCCTCCATGCCGATCGGGGTCGCGAAGCTCGGCGCGTGGCTCCGGAGCCGGCTGCAGCACGGCGGGTTCAACCCGACGGTCATCGACGTGATCACCATGGACGAGCATGTGGAGCGGAACGCGGACAAGGCGCTGGGCGTCACACTGACGCCGCTCGACGACACCCTGAACAAGCTCTTCGGGAGCGCAGGAGCGAGATGACGGACGACGAACGATCGGCGACCGAGACGCCAAGCCCCCAGTCGAACGCCGAGCCGTCGGCACCCGAGCCACCGCGCCGGCGGAGGAAGAGCGCGCTGCAGCGCGTGGTGATGATGGCCGTCACCGTGGGCTGCTTCGTGTACCTGTACTTCCGGGTGAACGGCGCCGCGGCCCGCGAGGGGCTCTCGCTCGTCGACTACATGGCGGGTGTCTTCGCCCAGATCTCTTGGGTGCCGTGGCTCCTGCTGATGATGGTGTATTCCTGCCTGTACTTCCTCATCGACACGCTCGTCGCGACGAAGGCGCTGGGCTGGTTCATCAAGAAGATCCGCTTCCGCGACATCATGCCGATCCGGGCGAGCGCCTACATCATCTCGATCTTCAACGAGCAGATCGGGAAGGGAGCGATGGCCTACTACCTCTACCGCCGCGACCGCGTGCCGGGTTGGGAGGTCGGGTCCGTCATGCTCTTCATCATGTTCTGCGAGATGTTCTACCTGCTCACGTGGGCCACCATCGGCTACTTCGTGACGAGGGAGTCGCTGCCCGAGGTCTTCGGCCTGATCCCGATGATCGCCGCGGGGGCCGCCGCCTTCCTGGTCCTGTGGATCCTCTACTTCAGCGGCAGGATCCTGCCGGGCAACAAGCTCCGGGAGCGACGCATCCTGGATGCGTTCCGGCAGGCCCGGCCGTGGCACTACGGAGCCTTCTTCCTGCTGCGCTCGCCCGCGCTCCTCTCGGCTGTGGTCGTCTACACGCTCGCGCTCGGCTTCTTCGGCGTGGAGACGTCGTTTCTGAGCCTGTTGGGCTACCTGCCGGTGGTCTTCTTCGCCGCGACCATCCCTACCCCGATGCGCGCGGCGGCGATCACCTCGTGGGTCATCCTGTT
Organism: uncultured Gemmatimonas sp.; assembly: GCA_964490285.1. Taxonomy (GTDB): domain Bacteria; phylum Gemmatimonadota; class Gemmatimonadetes; order Longimicrobiales; family Gaopeijiaceae; genus UBA2982. The sequence goes on from CAZBCN010000027.1 coordinate 8,308, forward strand.
CCCGGAGAACGAGGGTCAGATGGCCGCGTTCGGGCTCGTGCAGCACAATTTCTTCATCTTCTTCAACGCGCTGATCGGGCTCCTGTTCCTGCGACGCGCACAGCGGGAGCTGGCCGCCGAGTAGCATGACGGCCCACCTCCTCACCGGGGTACGCCTGCTGGCCGTCCTGCCAGCCGCTCTGGCATTCTCCGGCTGGGATCCGCTGGGCGGCGCGCTTCCCGCGGTCTTGGTCGCCTTGGCAATCCTGACCGACTACTACGACGGCGTCGTGGCACGGGCGCTCGGCACGGTGTCCCCCGCTGGGCGACTGTTCGACCACGCCACCGACTTCGCGTTCGTCACGTCGGGCCTCTCCGGGGCAGCGGCGGCCGGTCTGGTGACCATGGCGCTGCCGCCGCTGATCGTGATCGCCTTCGTCCAGTATGTGCTCGACTCGTACCTGATGCACCGCGAGAAGCAGCTCCGAATGAGCCGGCTCGGGCGCTGGAACGGCATCCTCTACTTCGCGCCCCTGGTGATCGTCGCCCTGGCGAGGCTCCCGGTGCCGTCCGGGATCGAGCGGACGCTCCTGGGCCTCGCGGCGATCGTGGCCTGGGCGCTGGTGCTCACAACCGTGGCCTCGATCGTGGACCGGGCCCTGGCGGCGCGGGCGTCCGCGTCCGCGGGCGCCGTCCGTTCGGGGCCCTAGCCCGTCGGCGCGGACTCGACGCGGAAGGTCCACCAGTGCTCGGGCCGCTCGGCGTCGAGGGGCGGCCGCCCGGCCTCGCCCGGCTGTACAGCCAGCACCTCCGGGCTCTGCAGCTTGGCGAGCCTCGCGCGCCACGCGGCGTCGAGCGTGGCGGGATCGGTGACCCGGTTGAGCACCACCGGATAGACGACCCCGTCAAGACGGAGCCTTCCCGGCTCGTGCTCGCCCACCTTCGGGCACCAGTACTTCTGCTCGCCAACCGAGCAGCTGAGGAAGAGGTCTCCCGTCGGACTCGCCATGCAGTTCAGGTTCACCGAGTGGGGGCGCCAGCCGACGCTGATCTGGACCTGACAGAGATCGACGTCGTTGGCGAAGGTCCAGTCGGAGACGGGCGCGTCGTGGAGCTCCCCACGGAGCACGAAGCCGGGCGTTCCGGCGCACGGGCACGCCAGCACCCAGTAGCCGCCCCCGCCCAACGCGACCAAAGCGAGGGACCCGAGACTCCAGCCGAGAACCCGCTTCACCCTCAACTTCGCCGCCTCCGCTCGAACGTGCCCCGACCCAGGTCACCATACAGGCAGGTGCCTTCCAATGTGGTCCCCCTGAACGTGCCTTGGAACATGACCTCGCTTCCCCCCACGGCGATGCCTCTCGAGGCTCCGCGGTATGTCACCGCGAGGGCGAGAGGCCAAGTGGGGCAACGGGTCCAGCAAGTGCGCCCGACAGGATTCACGACGCTTCGCGTCCGTGGCCTCGTCGGTAAGGCGGCAGCCCTTCGTCCAGCTCTCTGCGCCGAGGCTCGAACCTGTGACCTCATGCTCCGAAAGGCAACTCGATCTGCCCTCTCAGTCCGGGAAGTCCTCGGACTTCGGAGCATTCGACCACGATCTGCCCGGGATCGGAAGGGGCAAATCGTCGGCAACTCGGCGGTCACCTCTGTCGCCATTCGCCGGGCCTCCTCTCGCAACGGGGCTGACGCTGCTGAACTCGACGCTGAACGGGCCGGGGTGCGGAGCCCGAGGATGTCCCCGGCCTAATCCTCAGACAGGGCGCGAAGCTCGCCGCGGCAGGCATCGGCCTCGGTCTCCTGGGGGCGGGTCTCCTCAGCGGCGTCATGGTCAGTCAGCTCTACGGCGTCGGAGCCACCGATCCAGCCACCTACGCCGCCGTGGCCGCCGCGCTCTTCGCCGTCTCGCTGGCCGCCGTGTACATCCCGGCACGCAGGGCGGCACACGTGGATCCGATCGTCGCCCTCAGCGGAGACTCGCGGACGCCGACGCGCTGACGATATCCCCGGCCTAAGCGAGCGCGTCCTCTTGGCCGGAGTCGGCAAGGAACATGCACGTCGCGCGGGTCGTGTGGACGAGCTGCGCCATGAAGTCGAGGGGCCGGTCGTGGCTCGAGCCGAACAGCTCCAAGTCGGCCTGTGGCGCACGGGATAAGGCGTCGTGGAAGTCCCCGACGAGTACCTTGGCGGACGCCTGCCCGGGAATCCGGCAGAGGTCGAACAACTCCTCGAGCCCTGCGCGCGTCGCGTCCGCGTCGGCCTCGTCGGGAACCACCGAGATGAGATGGAGATCGCCCTCCCAGGCTCGAGTGATCCGGAGCGCGGTGAGGATCGCCAGGTTCTGGTTCGTGTCGTCGAGGTATGCCTTCACCGACTGTCCCGGGACCCGCGGTGACAGCCAGAGGTTGACCACCTTCTGCCTCCCGAAGCCGGCGGTCGTGTGGTAGCCCAGGAGCATGATGCCGATCTTCAGGCGCTTCGCCTCTCGCATGACTTGCGCGATCTCGGGGTGTCGCTCCAACTCGGCGGGCAGAGCCAGGAAGAGCACGTTCGGTCGGAAGAAGGCGCTGCGGAGCGCCTGCAGCCCCGTGACGATTCCCTCGGCGTAACCGGCCGAGTCGATGATCGAAGCCGTAGTCATCACGCCCGAGTCCTGGAAGGCGAGTGTGAGGCGCTCCACGCGCGGCGTCAGGTCGGCGACGGTATCGGTGGTCGCGATCCCGAGGATCTTCATCGCGCCTTCGGGCTTGCATATGTCGACCAGGATCCGGAACTCCCCCCTCAGCCGCGTGGGATCGCGGATGGGGACGACGAGGCTCGGTTTCCAAGCACGCGTGGTGGTCAAATCGTGCTCGATCACTTTCGAGGCGGCCCACTCGGCGAAGGCAACGAAGATGCCTGAACGGACGGTGCCCGTGCGCGGCGCGCGGCCCCGCCACAGGTGCCACCCGTAGATGCCTCCTACCACGCCGACGGCGATGAGCGAGAACGACGGGTTCACGATGAACATCGCGAAGACGCAACCGAGTGCGCCCAGCAGAGGTACCACCCGTGGCACCTCGAGCGTCGGCCGGAAGCTCATGAGTCCCAGGCTGCTCTCCGCGAGCATGACGAGGTTGATCACCGCGTAGGTGATGAGGAAGAACATGGTGATGAGGGGCGCGATCACGTTGAGATCGCGCGCCATGAGCGCGGCGAGCGCGATGACACCCGTCACTAGCAGACCGCGTCGGGGCTCGCCGCCGCTCAGCATCGACAGCCACGCCCCGCCGGGGACCAGTCGGTCGCGGCCGAGCGCCTGTAGGATGCGCGGTGCGCCCACCAGGGACGCCAGCGCCGAGGAGAACGTCGCGCCGAGCAGCCCGGCGAGCACGATGGGGGCCCATAGCGATCGTTCGATCATCACCGTGTAGGAGCCCACGAGTTCCTCGGGATCGCCCGCCTTCGCGCACCAGAAAACGAGCGCCACGTAGACCACCGAGCTCACCCCGATCGCGGAGAGTGTCCCGACCGGGATGCTCCTGCGTGGATTCGACAGCTCACCCGACATGTTCGCGCCGGCTAGGATGCCGGTTGCCGCGGGAAAGAACACCGCGAACACCGCCCAGAAATGTGTACCGCTGAAGTTCGACTCTGGGGCACCTGGATAGCTGCCGAAGAGCTGGATGGGGTGGGCGGTCTGCCAGACGGAGACGTTGCCGAAGATGGCGACCAGCGAGGCGGCGATCACCGCCATGACGAGGTACTGGACCCTGAACGCCAAGTCGGCGCTCACATATGCGATGCCGAGCACGACCAGGAAGATGCCCAGATCGACCAGGAGTGGCGGGTGCGTCGGGAAGATCCAGTTCCAGCCTTCGCGAAACCCGAAGACGTACATCGAGACTGCCAGCGCCTGAGACAGATACAGCGGCACGCCGATGCTCGCGCCGACCTCGTAGCCCATGGAACGGGATACGATCGCGTACGGGCCGCCCACACCGAGGCGAGTATTCGTGGCGATGGAGGAGAGGGAGAGGCCAGTCGCGAGGGTGATCCCCACGGCGAGCAGCACGATCAAGAGGGCGCCCAGGAGCCCGGCGTTTCCCACGACCCAGGGGAGCCGCAGGTACATGATCACGCCGAGGATCGTGAGCACCGTCGGCGTGAAGACGCCGCCGAAGGTCCCGAACTTCTTGCCGACGGACTCCGGTTCGCTGGCCGTCATGGACATCATTCTGTCTCCGGAGTCGCGGGTCGACCATGGTGCCGAAGTGCGGCAATGCCCGGGGCGCACCGCACCCGAGTCGTCGAAGGGGGACCCTCGAGGGCGGGGCTTGACGCTCTCGGGCCAGCCCGTCCAAGGTAACGCCGGCTCGGCCGCGGGAATTTCCTCCCGGGGAACGTTCTTCGAGGATCCGTCATCATGATCGATGCACCGAAGCGGCGAGGGCCGACGATCACTCCGCTCTGCGGACTTCTCGTCGTCGTGGTGGCCTGCGGGAGCGAGGGCGACGCCGCGAGCGGAGGCTGCGTCGACTACTCGGACGACCCCGCAGGGTGCCAGCCGAGCACGTTCGACACGCCGATCGGGGACATGCCCTCCGTGCGAGTGGGTGCGACCGGCGATCTGGATCCCACCTCTTCGGAGGCCGATGCGCGGGCGGGCTTCGCCGCGCTCGAAGAGCGGCTGCACCTCTACCGCAACTTCGAGCCAGTGCACTGGGTCGTCACGGTCCCGTCGCAGCGCGACCCCGGCACAGGCGGGTGGAGCGGCGGAGATCTGGACGGGCGTGGCGACGCCCGCGGCCTCGGGATCGCGGGTCAATGCCTCTACGTCGGTCACGGGAACGGCGCGGGGTTCACTCACCCCGTCGACATCTTCCGCCTCCAGCCGGACCCCGACGCCTCGCCTCCCGAGCGCGTAGGCGAGATTCCCGCGATGGTGCTCGGCAACGAGGGCTTCGACGACCGCGAGCTGCGCTCCCTCGTGTACACGACGTCGGGAGGCGAGGACCGTCAGATCCTCGTCCGCAACGCAGGCACGAACACGGTCGGGATCCTACAGACGTACGCCATCGACCTCGACACCTGCCTGCCGGTGCGCGAGGGGGAACCGCATGACTTCGCGGGACCCTCGCACGAGTTCTTCCTCTGGCACGATCCCGCGAACCCCAACCGGGTCCTCGTCTACATGGCGATGTTCTCCGGCGGCGGCCTTCCGGATCCTGCGAATCCCTCGCTGCGCATCCCGGACGCCATCGTTCTCGCCGTCACCGACGAAGACACCGGCGAGATGCTCGACGCTCCGGTGCCTCTCGCGGGGTTCAGCCTACAAGAGGTCGGCGGTCCGCCGATCAACGAGCGACCGGACGAGACGGGCCTCTTCGCCGACGGTCGCATGGCCGACTTCAGCGCGTCCACGAACCTGGCCGGTCGTCCTGGGAACCTCCAGGACCGGCAGAACAACATGCTGCACTCCCTGTCCGTGTCCGACGACGGGGCACGCGTGTACGTTGCGGGAGGCAACGCAGGCTTCTACGTCCTGAACTCGGAAGCCGTGGCGAGGGGCCGCAACGCGGCATTGGCTGCGGGGAACGCCGGCTGCAACGCTCGCTCGACCGTCGTGATGACGCGGAGCGGCGTCGACGCCACGCGACTCGAGGATCTCGCCGAGGACTGCTTGCACATGGTCGTGAACGACGACCCCGGTCTGCGGGCGTACCTCCGCTCCGGAGCGTCCGCAAGCGAGAAGGTCGCCAGGTATCTCGTCCTGATGACGCGGTCGCGGCTCGACGTGCATCCTCCGTTCAGCTCACTGCCGACGGGAATTCACAGCGCGGTCTTCGTGCCGGGTCGTCCGGCGATGGTGAGGAACAACGAGGCGGGCCGCCCTGCGTACGTCTGGCTGAGCGATGAGAACGGCGGATGTCCGCTCATGCATGCGCGGGTAGCCTCCGTGGAGTCCGAGACGACGCCGGTCCTGATCGGTGCGTTCGCCATTCCAGACAATCAGATGGAGGAGTGCGTCGTCCAGTCGATCACCGAACCGAACGGCGAGCCGCGCCGCAACGTCCCGCAGCAGAATCACAACCCGACCGTGTTCAGGAATCTCGTTTTCACGAGTTGGTACGGACACGGCCTGCGCGCGATCGACATCTCGAACCCCTACAACCCGCGCGAGGTCGGGCACGCACTGCCGCTGCCGCACGGTGTCACGCGCAGCTACCCGGTGTTCAAGGACGGCCTCATCTACTGGACGGACAACGACACCGGCCTCCGCGTGGCGAGGTACACGGGCCCGCGCAGGGGCGAGCTCCCCGGGCCGGGATCGGGAACGTACGAAGGCAACGCGACGAGCCCCCACCGTTAGCGGGAAGTCGAGCACATGAGACCGGGGCGAGGAGCGGCGGCGGCGGCACTGCTCTCGATCGTCGGTGCGGCCGTCGTGATCACCTTCGCGCCGTCCGGCGCGCCCCCGCACGATATGGCCATGCACGTCGAGCCTGTGGGGCCGCCGATCTTGGACCCCGCAGAAGAGATCGCGTACGTGTGTCCGATCCATCCGGACTACACCGCGCGGGCGGGTGGCACGTGCCCGCGTGACGGAATGCCGCTGGTCCAGGCGAATCCATACGACACGCGTGACTGGGACCTCACGATGGAGACGGTCCCGGCAGCGGTGCGGGCGGGCGAGTCCACAACCCTCCGCTTCCGCATCTCCCATCCCGGCACGGGTCAGATCGCGCGCGACCTCCTCACCGTGCACGACCGGCGCTACCACCTGTTCGTCGTGAGTCAGGACATGGAGCACTTCGAGCATGTTCACCCCGACCAGTTGGCGGATGGGTCGTGGTCGGTCGGAGTGAACCTCCCCTCCGAGGGCTACTACAAGATCTTCTCGGACTTCGTCCCCAATGGCGGCTCCTCGCAGTTCCTCGCTCGGCCGCTGGTCACCGCCGGGTACGCCGGCGACCTGGTCGGTGACGCGGCCCGCCTCGTCCCCGATACGGGCGCGTCACTCAGGAGCGGTGACCTCGCGGCCCACGTGACGCACGATCCTCCCACCTTCGTCGCCGGCCTCTACGGTCATCTGCGGTTCGATCTGACGGACACGCGAACGGGGCGGCCGATCACCGACCTCGAGCCCTACCTCGGATCGTTCGGACACATCGTCATCATGAGCGAGGATCTCGTCCATTACGTTCACTCGCACCCTCTGGACCTCGCGCGCTCCGACGACGAGACCGGACCGGTAGCGCTGATGCTGCCGATGGGCGGAGATCCGTCCCGTCTCCGCGGGGGGCCGTCGCTCACGTTCGAGGGACTCATGCCCGAGCCCGGGCTCTACCGCGCCTGGGCCGAGTTTCAGCGCGACGGAGAGGTCCACACGTTCACGCACACGTTCGCCGTCGCGGAGCGGTCGTAGGTCATGAGGAGAGTCGCGCTCGCGGCTGCGGCCGTCCTGGTGCTGGCGTGGGCGCTTCGCCCGGTCGGCGGACTCGCGCACGTGACGACGACCAACACGGTCGTCTTCGAGCGGGAGATCGTGCGCATCCTGGAGAGGCACTGCGTGGCCTGTCACTCGGAGACCGGCGTGCCGCCGCAGCTCGTCACGTACGAGCAGACGTGGCTCGCGCGCGAGGCGGTGCTCGCCGCGGTTCTCGACCGCAGCATGCCCCCGTGGCCAGCAGTGTCCGGATACGGCGACTTCGCGAACGCCAACGCCCTCACTGGCCGGGAGCGTCAGTTCGTCGTCTCCTGGGTGGAAGGGCTCGGGCCTCGAAACGCCGGCGAGCGCTTCTCCAACACCGGCGCACCCTCCGACGAAGCCGTCGTCGCGGCGGGCGCGGCGGGCGTCGGGGCGGGTCTCGGAGATCCCGACATGGTCGTCACGCTTCCGTCGCGCGCCGTCGCGGCCGCGAACGAGACGGGCGCGGTTCGATTCATTCTGGACCCCGGGCTCACCTCCGAGCAGAGCCTGCACGCGCTCGCGTTCTCGCCGGTCCCTGCTGCCGAGCTGCGCGCGGCCAGCTTCTACCTGGAGGACGGCGATCAGTGGCTCGGAAGCTGGACTCCGTGGTACGGTTTCATGGCGCTGCCCCAGGGAGTGGCGTATCGGCTCGCTCCGGGCGCACGGATCAGGGCCGAGCTCTCCTACGCAGCCGATCGCCGTGTCGGCAGCGGAGAGCTGCAGCTCTACTTCGCCGAGAGCTCCCCTTCCCCGCCTCTCCAGCCGGTCGAGCTCCGACTCGACGTGAGCGCCGAGCTACCCGGATCGACGGCTGGCTTGCGACTCCACGCCGAAGCGCGGATCGATCGCGACAGCAGAATCTTCGCGATCCTCCCCGAGCTGGGACCGGGAGCACGTACGCTCGAGGTCTCCGTGCGACGCGCCGACGGAAGTACGCATATCCTGCTTTTCGCCGACTACTATGCGAACGATCTGATAGAGGACTGGCCCACGCCGTTCGTGCTCCGCGAGCCCGTGGTCGCCTCCGCCGGGTCTGTCGTACGCGCGACTGCGTATTTCGACAATCCGACGCAGACGCCTCGCGAGGGCGGGTTTCGCGTGAGAGTCAGCAGCTACTGACAGAGCGCTGCGGCCTGCCCGCGGAACGTGTGCAGCAGCTAACCAGCGCAGCGTTCAGGCCAGAGCAACGGTGCCTCGTCCCACGCGGCGATCATCGCCTCGACCGTCGGGTCGACGCCATGCCCGTACCCCGGAGGGTGCGCCACGAGCGGAGTACCGGGCTGCTTTCGACATTCATGGACAGCTCCATCGAGTAGCCGAGGTCGAGCCATGGTGGGCAGGACGGCGGTGGCGTCCAGGTGTCGATATAGGGCCGTCCTCCGCGGTTGGTTCGCGGGAGTGCGGTCGGGCTAGTTTGTTCGACTGAGACAAGTACGTTAGCCACCCGGTTCGGACCTTGCCGGACCGGTCCTGTCGCCCTCGGCGGTATCCAGCTTTGGAACGGACCCTTCGACGCGTTGTCAGCGGCATCCCGGTCACAGCCGTGCTCTTGGTAGCCGGCCCCGTGTCCGCACAGCAGCCCCGCGACGTGACCGGCCTCGCGCCGCCCCTTGCGCGCTCGCTGCTCGCGACACGCGCGAGCGGGCCGGTGTCGCTCGACGGAGTGCTCGACGAACCGGCGTGGGCCGACGCGCCCGTCGCGAGGGGGTTCGTGCAGAACGAGCCGCTCGAAGGTCAGCCCGCTTCGTTCGACACCGAGGTCCGTGTTCTCTACGACGACCGGGCGGTGTACTTCGGCGTGTTCGCGCACGACGACGAGCCGGGCTTCCTCGTCGTGAGCGACCTGAAGAAGGACTTCAATACCGCGGCGAGCGACGCGGTCCTCATCGTGATCGACACCTTCTCCGACCAACGCAACGGGTTCGAGTTCGCGACCAACCCTGCCGGCGCCAAGTGGGACGCGCAGATGTCCAACGAAGGGCGTGAGACCAACGCCAATTGGGACGGGATCTGGGACGTGAGGACGCACATCGCCGCGGATGGTTGGTACGCGGAGATCCGCATTCCCTTTCTCACGCTGCGATTCTCGAAGCAGGATCCGCAGACGTGGGGCTTGAACTTCCAGCGCCGGTTGCGACGCCGGAACGAAGAGAGCCACTGGGCACCGCTTCCGCGCATCTACGACTTGAGCCGCGTCTCGATGGCGGGGTCCCTGCACGGCCTTCGTGAGCTTCGCTCCGGCCGGAACCTCCGCCTGAAGCCCTACTCGGCCGCGAGCTCGAGCACCGTGGGGACGCAGCCCACGAACCGAGACGTCGACCTCGGTCTGGATGTCAAATACGGGCTGACGGGGGGACTGACGCTCGACCTCACGGTGAACACGGATTTCTCGCAGGTGGAGGCCGACGAGCAGCAGGTGAACCTCACCAGGTTCAGCCTGCTCTTTCCGGAGAAGCGCGAGTTCTTCCTGGAGAACTCCGGCATCTTTCAGTTCGGCCTCCCCTCCACGGGAGGGACGGCGGTCGGCAGCGCCAGCCCCGCCGCCGCGGGCCGGCAGAACTCGCCGCCCGACCTCAGGCTCTTCTTCAGCCGCCAGCTCGGGCTCTCACCGACGGGGAGCGCGATCCCCATTCAGGTCGGCTCGCGCGTGACTGGGCGCGTCGGCCCGTACTCGATCGGCGCGTTGAACGTCCAACAGGCGGCGCAGAACCCCGTCGCCGCCACGAATTTCACCGCGGTGCGCGTCGACCGGGCCGTCCTGGCCAACTCCGACATCGGGGTCATGTTCCTCAACAAGGACGAGCGCGGCGGGGGATACAATCGGGTCGGCGGGCTCGACGCGAATTTCCGCTTCGGGCAGCTCATGGTCGGCGGCTATGCGGTGAAGACGGATGCGCCCCAGTCCGTGGTGCCTGGCTCGGGCGAGGACTTCACCGCTCGCGCGAACTTCACCTATACGTCACGCACGTGGCTCGCCCGCGGCGTATATGAGGCGATCGGTCAGCGATTTCACGACGAGATGGGGTTCGCACCACGGGTGGGCGTGAATCACCTCGCATCCTATGGACGCCTGAACCTCAGGCCGACCTGGGCCTCCGAGATCTTCGGGGTTCGCGAGATCGGTCCGCACTTCCACTTCGACCGGTTCGATCGACGCGATGGCTCCGGCACCGAGTCGCAATACCTCGACTGGCATCTCGTGCTCAGCATGAACAGCAGCGGCTTCTTCGAGGCCGGAGTCAACGGCAACCGTGAGCACAACATCCGTCCGTTCACACTCAACGCCGCGCGCGGCGTGATCATCGCTCCCGGTGTCTACGACTTCGATGAGTATTTCGCGCTCTACCGGTCGAACAATGCGGCGCGCCTCTCGTACGAAACGCGCATTTCGCGTGGCGCCCTCTACGACGGCCACCGCAACGGCTACGCCCTGGCACCCACCGTGCGCGTGAACGAGCACTTCAATGCCTCGCTCGGCGTGCAAGTCAACGACATCGATCTCCCGTCGAGGTCCTACGTGTCGACGCTGCTGGCGATGCGCCTGAACTACAGTTACAGCACGCGGCTCTTCCTCAATGCGCTCGTCCAGTACAACACCGACACGGAAGAGTGGAGCTCGAACGTGCGACTGAACGTCATTCACCGGCCCTTGAGCGATTTCTTTCTCGTGTACAACGAGCGCCGGCTCGGAAGCAACGGCGACCTCGTGGATCGGTCCATCGTGGCGAAGCTCACGTATCTGCTCGCGTTCTAGGTGCCATCGTTGGCTTTTCTTGCGGGAAGGGCATCCCTAACATCCCGCATCCAGGAGGAATGCCATGCGTAGCAGAGA
>CAZBCN010000027.1:19668-20982 GCA_964490285.1 uncultured Gemmatimonas sp.
CTACCGAGCCCTGGCGGTCGTGCTCGCCACGGCAGTCGTGGCCGGCTGCTCGGGCGACGTCGGGGAAACGCCGGACATGGAGGGCTCCGTCACCACCACGTTCCCCAGCATCGCTACCTTCGCGGATTACGAGCGGGCACTCGGCGAGGTTTCCAACTGGGGGCGGTGGGGTCCGGAGGACGAGATGGGCGCCTCCAACCTGATCACGCCCGAGAAGCGCGTGACCGCGGCTCGGCTCGTGACCGAGGGCATCATCGTGTCGCTCGCGCACGACATCATTCAGGAGCCCGCAGTCGACGGGAACGTGTTCCTCGACCGCGAAGTCGTCTCCGTGAATGCCGCAGGTGCGTCGGACCGGTATCAGTACACGGGCACGTACCACGGGACGGTGCACAGCCATCTCGATGCCCTCGACTGCCACATCATGATCGATGGCCGGGGATACAACGGTGTGTCCGAGGAAGAGATCCGCGAGGCGGGTGGGTGCCCACGGGGAAGCATCCACGCGCAGCGCGAGGGCATCGTTACGCGTGGCGTCCTCTTCGACGCGACGCTCCTTCCGGGGTTCGCGACGCCTGAGGGCTGGGTGGAGCCGGGAACGGCAATCCACGCGTCGGATCTGGCGCGCCTCGAAGAGATCGAGGGCGTGCGCGTGCAGCCGGGCGACGTGATCCTTCTATATACGGGGCGCTGGAAGAGGCGCGCCGCGCTCGGGCCTTGGCCCACGTCCCAGGGCGTGGCGGGGTACCACGCCGACGTGGCCTACTTCCTCAAGGACCGCGGCGTCTCGTTCATCGGACACGACATGTGGAACGACGTGTCGCCGCACGAGTTCTCGGCGGAGGAGCGCCTCCCCCTCCACCGTCTGGCGCTCGTCGCCCTCGGAGTGGGGATCTTCGACAACCTCGACCTCGAGCGGCTCGCAGAGGTGGCGCGCGCGCGGGGACGCTACGAGTTCATGTTCTCGGCGGCGCCACTGCGCATCGAGATGGGAATGGGCTCGCCCCTGAACCCGGTCGCGATCTTCTAGACCTGCGCTCCTCACGTCGTCGACGCACCTCATCGACTAGGCCGCGCCTAATCCGCCGGCCAGGGTCTTGGCCAGCGATGGGCCTCTGCGCGAGTCTCCTGAGCCTACGGACGCCCAACTGAGACGGGCGTTGGAGCGGCGGAAACGGGCCTAGTTGGCCCACCGAAGCGACACACCGGGCAGCCGCAGCCCCGGATGCACGAAGCCCCACCCAGCCGAGAGGCCAAGTGGGGCAACGAGTCCAGTAAATGCGCCCGACAGGATTGACGGCGCTTCGCGCCCGT
>CAZBCN010000027.1:21082-35524 GCA_964490285.1 uncultured Gemmatimonas sp.
CGGCGCCCGTTCGTCAGGACGCCGTCGGCCACCAAGCGAATCTCGCTGCGAAGTGACTCCACACTGACTTCGACGAAGGCCCGGGTCTCCCGGTGGTACTGGCCGAGCCGGTCTACGAAGAAGTCAGCCAACTCCTGGTATTCGCCTGGACTCATGGGGCGCTCGGTCGCGGGGTTCGATGGGCCACCCACCAAGCTACGGCTCAGCGCGGGCGAAGCCATGCGCGGATGGGAATGTCGCCCCCGCGACCGACTCCCGTGCCGCGCGAGCACGGCACGCGGCGCCTAGTTCTGGATGATCAGCGCCGTGAGCGGCGTGCTGTCGTTAAAGCAGCCGTCGCCGGCCACGCCCACGACGATCTGCACGCGGTCGCCGGCCGAGAGCGTCAGCGCCCCGAAGTACGCAGGGCCGGGGCCGGTGGACGCGAGCGCGAGGACCGGCGTTCCGTTCACCAAGACGGTTCCCTGAGTATCGCCCGAGTCGCCCGCGAAGAATCGGACGTTCACCAGATAGGCTCCGCTGCTGGGCGCCGTCCAACGGAGCTCCGAGAACTGGCTGGCATTGCACCCGGGGTGCAGCGAGAGCATCCCCGGCGGCACGCCCGAGACCGGCGAGCCCGTGAGGTTCTTGAAGAACGAAGGAGTCGAGAGGACATTGATGGCGGGGTCGTACCAGGCGACGTTGCCCGTGGTCGTCGGGTACGTGGTGAGCGTCCCGCCGACCGTGCTCGTCCAACCCGAACTCCACGCGCCGTTGGGGTTCACGGCGCCCGAGAAGTCGGCGGTCGCGTCCCACGCGGACGGGGGCACGCTGGTCGTGAGCGTCGCCTGCGCAAAGCCTCCGTGGTCCCCGAACTCCTCGACCCCAACCAGCGCCGCGAACGTCAGGTATCGAGCCCCGCCGGGCACCGGCACGGTGAACTGCCGCGAGGTCGAGGCACCGGCGCCAACGTCGTGCAAGAAGAGCGGGACGCCGTCCGCCAACACCGCCAAGGACATACCGCTCGACGGGTAGAAATCAGCCGGCCCGGCGAACCCGGTCAACGTGAACGCCTGGTCCGCCGCGAGCGCGGAGTTCGTGCGGATGACGGCCAAATCGAAGGTGACGAAGCGGTCGGCGTGCATGCCGAAGCCCGGCTGCGCCGTCTCGTCGAGGAAACTCCCGTCGTTGTCGAGGTCCAAGCGGAGGGCCGAGCCGTCGTGTTTCTGGTCCGCACGCACCGCCAACAGGTCCCCTCGGGTGAAGCCGGTGGCGCGGTCCACACCGTTCAAGAGGTTGAAGTCGAACGTGGGCAGCGTACCCGTACCGGCGGCCAGGGTGGTCGGCCCCGTGTTGGAGGGGGTCGCCACGAGATTGACAGCGTTCCCGGCGCCGTCGACCGCGTCGGCGTCGGTGCCCGTGACCCCGATCACCGCGTTGAGCGGGATGGAGAACGGCGGCGGGGTCCCGGTCGCAGTGAACGTGACGGGTGACCCGGAGACGCCCCCGCGCGTGACCCTCACCGTATTCGTTCCCGCCGTCGAGCCCAGGGTGAGCGTCGCTTGGACGCGCCCGTCCACGTCGGTCGTGCCGGTGGTGCCATTCAGCGAGCCCCCGCCAGCCGTGACGCTCCACGTCACATTGACGCCAGATGCCGGCGCGCCGAACCCGTCGGTCAGACGAGCCACGAACGGACTGGCCAGCGCGGTTCCCGCCACGCCGGACTGTCCGCCACCCGAGAGGGCCACGAGCGTGGACGGCGGCGGCACCAAGCGCGTGGGAACGTAGGCCAGGCCGTCGAGGCGATTGGTGTTGACCCCTACGTTCGTGACGACCGCGGTGGTCAGGTCGATCGTCACGAGATACGTGGCCGTGAGGTTTCCGCCGCCACCGCCGTCCTGCAGAATGCCGAAGACGACACCGTCGGACGCCCGCGTCGCCATCTCGCCGATCGTCGGCGTCGGGTCGACGAGGGTCGGGAAACCAACGAAGGTGAAGGTGCCCACGAGCTGGGCCGTCAGCTGGCTGACGTCGATGCGCGTGAGCCGGTTGTCCCCCGCCACGTAGAGAAGGCCGGAATTCGAGAAGGTCGTACCCTTCCCGCTCGAGCCCTCGTTCAACCCCGACATCACGGTGGAGAGCGCCCCCGTGGTGGCATTCAGCTCGTACAAGAACCCACCGCTGTCCCCCTCGAACGTGTAGATCCTGCCCGTCGCCGGATGGACAGCCAGGCCGGGGAGCGCGCGGAGGGACGTGACCTGCTGAAGTAACGTCCCCAGCCCGGTCGTGGAGTTGAGCGTCAAGATGCAGGCATCGCATACGGCGCTGCCCCCCGTCCCGAGCCACCACGCGTCTGTGGACGGGATCCAGCTCATGGAGCTGACCACGCCGATGGGCATCGTTCCGCTAGCTCCGTCGCTCATCGAGGTCGAGCGCACGAGCGTTTCGGCCCCGGTCGCCTCGTCCACCCGATAGATGTGGCCGTTCCGGTCGGCCGCGACCAGCGTCATCGACTCCTGAGCCGTTACACGCACCACCGCTTCGTCGAAGTAGCCCTCGCTGGTGGCGCGGACCGTCGTCGTCCCGGGCGTGAGCCCGAGCACGACGCCGGCGAAGTTGATGCCGGCCACGGTCGTGTCTCCTACGGTCCACGTCACGGGACGGCCCGTCAGAACGCCGCCGATCGAATCGCGTGTCTCAGCGGTGAACCTCGTCGTGCTGCCCGCCTGGATCACGGCGCTGTCGGGCGACACCAGCACCGAGCGCACCGGCACGCGCACCACCTGCACCACTGCCTCGTCGAACCGTCCCTCGCTCGTTGCGCGCACACGCGTCGTGCCAGGGGCCACGCCGTTCACCACGCCAGCTTGCGTGACGGTCGCCACGCTCGTGTCCGTGGCCGACCAGAACACCGAGCGTCCCGTCAGCAGGTTGCCCGCCGAGTCGCGAAGCTCAGCCGTGTACGTCCGAGTGGAGCCCCTCACCACGTCGGCGCTGTCCGGAAGCACGCGCACCGAGTCCACCGGCGGTACGATCACCACGATGCGCGCGGTGTCCGCGAATGCCCCGGCGGATGCAACCACGCGACCTGTGCCTGGCGCTACGCCGCTCACAACCGCCCCCGCCGCGCTCACCACAGCCGGGTTGAGCGCGGTCCAGAAGACCACCGCCGCGCCGGGTCCGCTCATCGTGGTCGCGGCCGACAGGGTGACGCTCGCTCCGACGATGATCGTATCCGGGTGCGCGTCGATGGACACACCCGACACCAAGAGGTTCTCGAGCGGACCCCGCACGATGTCCGCGCTCACCCCGGTGACTCCCGCCCCAGCGGTCACGCTGGTCGCGGGCGTCCGGCCGCTGAACTGAACGGTTTCGGTCCCGTCCGGCCCAACATTGAGGAGATACAGGTATACGACGACCATGATCGGGTCGCGACCCGCGGGCACGTCCAGGTCGATCGCCCACGACGGAGCCGTGGGCGACACGTCGAAGCGCCGCTCCCGGAGCAGGCCACCGTCGGCCGCACGCGTGACCACCGCGCGGATGCGGTGGATGGGCAGCGCGCTCGCGTCGGCGGGCGAGGGGATCAACGCCGGCTGGAGCGCCACGCGCACGAGTGCCTCACGCACGTCCGTGGGGTTGTCGCCGCCGAGGCAGGAGCCGAGCGCGAGCGCGACCGCGAGGAACGCGACGGGGGGGCGGATGAGGCGCATGGGGTATGTCAACTATGCTGGCGTTGGCCTCCGATCGGCAACGCAGCCACGGCGAAGGCCAGACACGCCACCGCCAGCCCGACCACGGCCTCGCTCAGCCATGGCGATCGGGCCGGAAGGTCGAGCAGTCGCGCCCCGATGAGTCCCACCATCCCGCCGATCATGGCGGCCGCCGCGTGTCGCGGACCGGCCCACGTCGAATACAGACCCGCGATGAGCGGCACCGCGAGCCCCGCGGTCAGGAGCGAATAGAAGATCGTGAGGAGAGCAACCATGCTAGGCGCCGCGATCGCCAACCCCACGGCCAGCGCGCCCGAGACGATGGCCGCGCCGCGAGCGAGACGCAGAAAGGGCGCCTCGTCCGCACGCGCCTTGATCATCGGCCGCAGCATGTCCTGCGACACGGACGTCGTCACCATGAAGAGGATCGCGTCGCAGGTGGAGAGCTCGGCCGAGAAGACCGCCGCGACACCGATGGCACCCACCCACGCCGGCACTCCATCCTGGAGCAGCGTGGGCAGGGCGAGCTGCGGATCGGCGAGATCGGGAAACTGTGCGCGTGCGGCGATGCCGAGTAACGGAGGCACGGCCGCGAACACCAGCAGGGCGACCGCGTTCAGGCCGACCCCGACGCGGACCGCTCGATCATCCTTCGCACCGTAGACCTTCTGGAGCAGACCCGGCGAGACGATGAACGCAGGCCCGAGCATGGCCAGATACCAGATGCCGGCCGAGCCGCCCGACGTGAAGTGCCAGTACTCGCCGCTGGGCACACCGGCCACCACCGAGTCCCACCCCCCAGCGACCAGGATCCCGAAGGGGATCAGCAGGAAGAAGCCACCATACTCGAGCACGAGCTGAAGAGCGTTCACGCGCGCGGCGCCGGCGAGACCCCCCGCCGCGAAATACGCGGTGGCGACGGAGCCCCCGATCACGACCCCGACCCAGTACGACGTACCGGCAACGACTTGCAGCAGGAGTCCCATGGCGGTGAGCTGGACGGCGAGCAGGAACAGGCTCCCGGGCACGAGCAGCGCGGCGCCGAGGGCCCTCACCCCGGGGCTGTATCGCCACTCGAGATAGTCGCCGAGCGTCCGCAGCCCCATCTCGGCCGAGTGGCGCCGGATCTTGGGCCCGATCCACCACGCGAGGACGAGCGAGCCGAGGCCCGCCGACCCGACCCACCACCATGCGCTGATGCCGTTGGCGTAGCCGAGCGCGGTCGCGTTGACGGTGGTTCCCGCGCCGATGTTCGCGGCGAGCAGGGTTGAGAAGATCAGCCCGGCGCCGAGGCGACGGTCCCCCACGAAGAACGCCTCCGCCGTCTTCGCGCGCCGGACGACGCGCAGGCCGACGAACAGATAGAGGAGTGCGACCCCGATCAGGACGGCGAGCAAGGCGCTCATCGCGCCGAGCTCACGGGCTCTCTTGCAGTCGGCGCGCGCGCCGCCGGGCCGCCATGACCTCGAACACCATCGGGAGCAGCGACACCGCGACGATGCCGAGCGCCACGAGGGTGAAGTTGTCGCTCACGATCGGAACGTTGCCGAACGCGTAGCCGGCGCCGAGGCAGATCCCCACCCATGCGAGCGCGCCGAGCACGTTGTAGAGCGCGAACTTCGGATAGTCCATCGACCCCGCGCCCGCGACGAACGGGACGAACGTGCGCACGATCGGCACGAAGCGGCCGAGAACGACCGCTTTGCCGCCGTACTTCTCGAAGAACGCGTGCGCGCGTGCGAGGTGCTCGCGGTTGAGCATTCGGTCGAGGAGGCCCTCACCGGCGGTCGCCTTGAACACGCGCGGTCCCACGAACCGGCCGACGGCATAGTTCACCGCGTCGCCCAGCACTGCTGCAACGATGAGCAGGACGGCTGCGATACGCGCGTCGAGCGCGCCGACCGCCCCCATCGCGCCCACCGCGAAGAGCAACGAGTCGCCCGGCAGGAACGGCGTCACGACCAAACCGGTCTCGGCGAAGACGATCAAGAACAGGATGCCGTAGATCCAGGGGCCGTACGTTCCGACCAACTCGGCCAGGTGCGTGTCGAGGTGGAGGAACAGATCGATGAAGGTGGACATCCGACAATATGGACGACGGCGTGGAGCGACGGGAGGACGCCCTCCCACAAAAGGTCGGCGCCCGCCGCTGGATTGCGACGGGCGCCGTCGGAACGAACGCACGGAATAAGCCGAGTTCTGTCCCCTTTCGGGGGAGGATCATTCCTCTGGGACCGCCGTTGCCGGCGGCCTCGTGCGGCCTACCCGGGACTCAGGCGGAGCGGGCAGCTCCTCGTCCCTTACATGGCCTTGCTCCGGGTGGGGTTTGCCATGCGACCCCTGTCACCAGGGGCCCGGTGCGCTCTTACCGCACCGTTTCACCCTTGCCTGTGCCGCTCGCGCGGCCATCGGCGGTCTGCTCTCTGTTGCACTTTCCGTCGCCTTGCGGCGCCCGGGCGTTACCCGGCACCCTGCCCTGCGGAGCTCGGACTTTCCTCCAGTGGCCGAAGCCACCAGCGATCCTCACTCGTGCGCTCACCGTAGAGTAACCCTCGGGCAACGAGAGGATCCGCCGCCGCTACCTACGCTCAACCGCGCGCGCTACTTTGCCGTCCCATGCGGCAGCGCTTCCTGCTCAGCCTCTTCTTCTGTCTCGCGTGGGCCACGCCCGTCGTAGCCCAGCAAGCGCCAATCGTCGTGTACGTCGTGCGGCACGCCGAGCGCGCCGAGGACGGGACGAACGACCCACCCATCTCGGCCGAGGGCGAGCGTCGCGCTCGACTCCTGGCGAGCATGCTGCGCGACTCTGGTGTCACGCACATCTTCACCACCGATTTCCTCAGAACGCGCGCGACCGCGGCACCGATCGCGCAGGGCGCCGGGCTCGTGCCGCAGGTGTACGACCCGGGCGAGCCTGACGCGCTCGCGAGTCGACTGCGCACCACGCCGGGCCGACACCTCGTGGTCGGTCACAGCAACTCGGTGCCGGACCTGGTGGCCGCGCTCGGTGGGGACCCCCACGGCGAGATCGCCACGGACGAGTACGACCGACTCTACGTTCTGGCGCTAGCCTCGGACGGAGTCGCCACGGTTCTGCTGCGGTTCTGAGCCGGCGCCGGCCGCCTCGCGTCCGTCCAGGCCCACCAGTCGAGCAGCTTCCGCTCCCGGCCTCCCTCGGCGAAGTACACGGCGCAGCGGTAGACGTAGAGGTTGCACCGGTCGGAGTGTCCGCCCTGGAGCACGCACAGGCGAGCGTAGAGCTCCTCGGGATCCCGGCCCACCAGATCCTCGACGCGCACGATGCCGAGCGCGCGCAAGTCCTCCGCCGTACGGGGCCCCACCCCCGGAATCGCCTGGAGCGCGTCCTTCACCTCGCCCCGCTACCGGCGATCATGTCCGACATACCCACCGCGCTCCTCGCCTTGAGCTGCACGAGGCGTGGGCGGATCATCTCCATGTCGTGGCGGCACACACCGGTCTTCTCGATGAGCTGCACCTCGCAGTCGTTGCAGCGCACGCACTCCTTGAAGTCGATCTGCGGGCCCGCGATCGCACCCGTCGGACACCGCTTTTCGCACACCTTGCAGAAGTCGCACTGTTCGACGCGACGGATGCGCTTGAGCGTGACGAGCGAAGCGATGGCGAGCGACGCGCCGAGCGGGCACGCATACCGGCAGTAGAACCGCGGCACGACCACGGACGCCACGAGGATCGAACCCGCGATCGCCCAGAGCACGACGTCCCGGCTGAGGAAGAACACGGTGCCGAACGGCTCGAAGTACTGATAGATGCTCGCTTCGCTCCCCGCGAGCGCGGGGAGGAGGATCACGGCCAGAATGACGTACTTCACCTTGAGCGCACCGCGGTGGATCTCGGTCGGCATTTCGCGCTTGAAACGCGCCGGCACGATACGGTCGATGAAGTCCTGGAGCGCCCCGAACGGGCAGAGGAAGCCGCAGAATATACGCCCGAAGAGGACGACGGTCACGAGCGTGAAGGCGACCATCACGATGAGCGGGAGGTCGTTCAGGATGGCCGACGGCCCGACCCAGATCACGCCCGTGATGTGGGAGATCGACAGGAAGCCGCCGTCCACGTAGCCCAGGATCACGAACGTCGCCAGGAGTGACACCCAGCGGAGCGCCGGGATCTTGGTGACGAAGGCGAGGAACGCGAGTACGAGGACGAGCGCCACCCACGCCATCCGCACCCACGACGTGCTCGCCAGGAGGAGCGCGACGCCGCCTTCCTCCTCATCCTCGTAGGTGAAGTCGAGCGCGTCGAGCTGCGCGTCGTCGGTCGCGTACGCGGCGGGCGCCGCAGCCGCGGAAGCATCCGACGTGGTGGACGACGACGTGAGCGTCGATGGCGATGCGTCAGCGAGCGCGGTGGCAGGGTTCGCCGCGGCGGCAGCCGCCTCCTCCGCGGCGCGCGCGGCCATGAGCGCCGCCTTGGCCCGCAGGGCGGCCTGGCTCGTGTACTCGACCTCGAATCGCCCGATCTCTTCTCCACGGTCGAACACGAACGTCATGGTCTCCTCGACGTCGACGTGGTCGTCGAGGATGATCGCCCCCACCATCGACGTCTCACCGCTCAGGAGCCCCTCCCAGGGCGAGCCCAGCATGATGACGTTGTCGACCGAGATGGGGGTGGTTTCGCCGTTCTGGACGACCGACCAGCCCTGTTGGATAGGCATGCGAGATCCGGCCCCATCCACGACATAGAGGATCAGATCCCTCCCGGTCGCCTCGCGGCGCTCGACGGCGCTGGTGATGTATCCGTTGAGCGCCCCGAGCAAGTAGAGCGCGAGCTCCTCGCTCTCCAGGTGGATGACCGAGATGCCGACCTCGTCCTGATCGTCGGCGTTCACGGCCATGCGGGCGGCGACGCCCACGCGCCGCATCTCGAACCACGGCATGCTGGTCACGTTCTCGGCCGGGGCGGCGGCACCCTCCTCGGCGACCACCCTCGAGTAGGTAGCCGCCACGCGCCGCGCCGTGTCCCGTACACCCCGTGACAGAGCGCGAACGCTGATCGAGACGCGCGAGATGCCGTCGATGTCCTCGTAGACGCGGAACGCGTCGCCGATGTACTTGCCCGCGTACTGCTCCTGGAAGCCGGGCACCCGCAGGAAGTCGCCCTTCTGATTCATGCGGCTTTCGTGGTACTCGGTCACGCGCACGCCCGTCAGATGGCCGTCCGTCCTCATGCCCACCAGCGCGCGAATCGGTCCGCTGTAGCCGTTCTCCTCGGGGGGGAAGTCGGAGGTGAGGAAGACGTACCCCAGCAACTCCTCTCCGCGGTAGGCACGCCGGATCGGTGGGTCGCCTTCCGCCGGATCGAAGCGGTCCGCCTCGGGCATCACGTCCCTGAGCAGCGAAGCTCGCACGCGGTCCACGCCCTGTGCGTCGGCGTTTCCCGACGGTGCGACGAGAGCCGCCAGGAGGCAGAAGGCCGCGAGCCGGAATCGATGCATGGATGAATCCCTGGATGAGGCGCGCCCGAGCTTACGCGGGCCCGGTCCGGCCCGCAATCGCGCCGATCAGCCCACTACGTCGAAGAGTCGGGCACGCCTACGCCATGCTACGTAGATCGACGCGAACACGCTCGCCAGAGCTTGGTGATCCGACGGGTCGAGCCCGTCCCTACCCAATTCCGGAGGAAGTCACGATGTATCCTCGACGTTGGATCCCACTCATGGTCCTCGGCGCAGCCATCGCCGCCTGCGAGGACGAACCGACGAGCCTGGTCGCGCCCCAGACCGCGGTGGTGGCGCGTGAGCCGAGCGCGCTGCCGCCCCTCGATGTGTACAGCCAGAACGTGTACCTCGGTGGCGACACGGGCCCGCTGTTCTCGCTGAACTTCAGCAACATCCCCGCAGTGGTCGCGGCGACGAACGCGTTCTGGCAAGAGGTCGGGCAGAGCGCCACGCCGGAGCGCATGGCCGCGATCGTCGACGAGATCGCCGCGCGTCGGCCGCACGTGGTCGGGCTCCAGGAGGTGCTCCGCTTCGTCGTCTTCAACGGCACGGGGGGCGTGATCGGGGGGCTGGATCTGCTGGCGCTCATCGAGGCCGAGATCGCGGCACGAGGCCTTCCGTACACGACGGAGGTCGTGCAGTCCGCGACGTCTGCGACGCTGCCCCTCGCCGTCTCGAGCACCGGCATCACCCAGGCCCTCAATTTCACCGACCGGCTCGTCATCCTGCGCAGGAACGACGTCACGCTCACGTCCGAGGCGAGCGGCCTGTATGCCGCGGCGTTCTCCCTGGGCCCGGTCACCCTGCGGCGCGGATGGGCACGCGTGAGCCTGGACCACCACGGCACGCCGCATCACTTCGTCACGACACACCTCGAGGTGCAGGCGCTCGCGCCGGTGCAGGCGGGTCAGACACAGCAGCTCCTCAACCAGGTGCTCGCCGGGCTGGATGGCGTGACGATCCTCGCGGGTGATCTGAACTCGGACGCCGCGGCCGAGCCGGGCGACCCGTCGTGGACGAACACCTACGACCTGGTACGCGGCGCGGGCTTCGGCGACGTGTGGAAGCTGGCGCCGTATGCTGCGCGGGGAGACGGTTTCACCTGCTGCCAGGCGAACGACCTGCTCAACCCGGTGTCCGAGCTCGACGAGCGAATCGACTTCGTGCTCGTGCGCTCGAGCGAGATCCGACCGGGTGGGGGCTTCGGTCGTGGCCACTACCGCATCGACGTGGTCGGCGAAGACGACGCCGACCGAACCGCGGGTGGCCTGTGGCGCGCGGACCACGCGGGCCTGGTCGCCAGCATCGGCACCGTCTCGGTCGAGTGAGACGGAGATCAGATCATGCCGACGTCGGCCTGGCGGAGCGCGTCCGTCACCTCGGGCGAGAACCAGATGCCTCTCTTGGACTCCAGGATCTCGAGACCTTCGTCCCGGGTGAAGCCGGCGCGGTACGCGCGTGACTCGAGAATGGCGACCCATGCCTCGGAGATCCCGACGATCTGTCCCCCGAGCGAGATCTGGTCGTGCTTCTTTCCCAGGGGGTATCCCGAGCCATCCCAGCGCTCGTGGTGCTCGTGCACGTACCGGATCGATCGGCCGAGGTGCTTCATCGGCTCGAGGATCTCCACTCCCCGGTCGCAGTGCGAGCGAATGACGGCGAACTCCTCGGGAGTCAGGGTCTGGGGCTTGTGTACCAATGCGTCGGGCACCGCCATCATGCCGACGTCGTGAAGCAGGCCGGCGATCCGCACGGCTTCGACCTCGGCGTCGTCGGCGTCGAGAGCGTGCGCGATCGCCGCGGCCTGCATCGCCACCGCCTTGCTGTGCCCCTGGAAGTGCGGGCTGCGCATGTCGAGCGCGTTCGCGAGTGAAGCGAGCGTCCCGACGGTCAACTCCCGCAGCGCCGTCGCACGCCGCTCGAGCTCTTCCTTCATCCAGGCGACCAGGGCTCGGTGGTGCTCGTCGGCGGCGCGCCTGTGGAACGCTCGTTGCACGGAACGCTTGAGCGAGTCGGGCTCGGGCGGCTTCTTGATGTAGTCCGAGACCCCCATGCGGAGCGCGGCTTGAGCCGTGGCCTCGTCACCGCTCCCTGTGAGCAGGATGACCGCGATGTCGGGATCGTGCTCCTGAGCGGCCTGAGCCAACTCGAGCCCGGACATCCCGCCCATGGCGAAGTCGGTGACCAGGATGGTCGGACTCGCCGTGCGCAGCTCGGCGAGGGCCTCCTGGGGCGCCGCGAACTGGCGGACTTTGTAGCCGACGGACTTCAGGATGCCGGCGTTGAGCGTCCCGGACGTACGGTCATTGTCGACCACGAACACCAGCCCTTCGCTGCTGTCCGGGAGCTCGAAGCTGAAGTCGCCCGGCTCGACGATGTCGTCGAAGGGTGACGTGGACCGGCTGGGATCGCTCACGCGCACGCCCCCCCTGAGGGCCTGGGAAGAAATGACGTTTTCGACATCTGCCTGGGGGGCAGTTAGCACTGTGCGCAGCCCGACCATCTCATGTCAAGCCTCCAGGCCGCCCTCCTACGGCATGAGCACCACCGAGCCGACCGTGTTGCGCGCCTCGAGGTCGACATGGGCCCGCGCCGCCTGCTCGAGCGGATAGCGGGCTCCGATGTGCGGCCGGACCTTTCCGGACGACACCATCTGGAACAGCGCCGCCACCCCGTTCTCCGACTCCTCTCTCGTCGCGTAGTAGTGTCCGATCGTCGGCCTCGTGAGGAAGAGCGAGCCCTTCTGCGCCAGAAGGAGCGGCGCGATCGGCTCCACGGGTCCGGAGGCGTTTCCGAACGAGACCATCATGCCGCGCGGCCGGAGCGAATCCACCGAGCCCATGAACGTCGCCGCGCCCACGGAGTCGAACACGACGTCCACGCCGCGCCCACCCGTGATCTCCTTCACGCGCTTGGCGACGTCCTCGCTCCGGTAGAGGATGACGTGCTCGCAACCGTTCTTTCTTGCGAGCTCGGCCTTCTCCGCGGAGCCCACCGTGCCGATGAGCTTGGCGCCGATGGCTTTCAGCCACTGGCAGGCGAGCAGACCGACACCCCCGGCCGCGGCGTGCAGGAGCACCCAATCCCCCGCCTTCACGGGATAGGTGCGGCGCACCAGGTACTCCACCGTGCATCCCTTCAGCATGATCGCGGCGGCGGTAGCATCGTCGATCGAGTCGGGAACCTTGAAGAGACGCGCGGCGGGAAAGACACGGGCCTCGCAGTACGAGCCGACCGCGCCCATGCCGGTGTAGGCAACCCGGTCGCCGACCTTCAAGTCGGTCACGCCGCTCCCGACCTCCTCGACGACGCCGGCACCTTCGACCCCTGGAGAGAACGGCAGCGTCATGGGGTAGAGCCCGATGCGGTGGTACACATCGATGTAGTTGAGGCCGACCGCGGTGTGGCGGAGGAGGACCTCTCCCGCGCCCGGCTTGCCGGGGCTCCGGCGGGCCCACTCGAGCACCTCGGGTCCGCCGTGTCGGTTGATGACGATCGCGCCGTCCATCGCACTCTCCTCGGGTCAGGATGCACCCCTGCGGGGGTCGTGGCCGGCCATCCTAGCGAAAAGGCCTTCCCGCGTCACCAGGGCAGGATCTACTTTCGAGTCACCTGATGCAACGAGGCCCGCACCGACATGCCGCGCATCGATAGGCACCCCAGGCGGGCGTTCGCCCTCCTCGCGCTCGCGGCATTCGCGTCGCCGCTCGCCCCGCTCGGCGCGCAGATCCCTTGGGAGCCGGTGGCTCCCGGATTTCCGACCACCGCCGCGGAGCGAAACCGATTCACGGCGCACACGCGCCACCTCGAGATGTGGGACTACCTGAGGGCGCTCAGGGGCGCCACGACGGAGATGCGCCTCGGATCCTACGGCGTCACTTGGGAGGGCCGCGAGCTCCCGTTCGCCGTCTTCAGTCGGCCGCTGGTGAGCGAGCCCTGGGAGGCGTGGGCGCTCGGACGGCCCATCGTCGTGCTCGCCGCGAATGTGCACGGTGGCGAGCGGACGTTCCGGGAAGGCCTGCTGATCCTGATGCGCGACCTCGCCACGCCGGGCACTGCTGCGAACGCGCTGCTCGACGAGGTGACGGTCGTGGTCACGCCCCAACTCAACCCGGATGGATTCGAAGCGAGTGCGCAGGGCCAACGTGGCAATGCGTGGGGAATCGACCTCAATCGCGACTACGTGAAGCTCGAGGACCCCTCGATCGCGTCGCTCGTCGCCAACGTGGTCGCCGAGTGGCGTCCGCACGTGTTCGTCGACGGCCACAACGGCGGGTCCCGCCCGTACAACCTGAACTATCAGTGCCCGAGTCACTACGACACCATGCGTGAGCTCACGCTCATCTGCGACGACGAGATCTTCCCCGCCATCGACGCCCGGCTCGCCCGCGAGGGGTATCGCTCTTGGTACTACACGGGCGGCGACGAGGAGGAGTGGCGCGTCGGAGGCTTCCAGGCGCGCATCGGCCGGAACTACGTCGGCTTCACCAACGCGATCGGCCTGCTGTTCGAGGCGCCCGCCCAGAATCAGGAGGGAGGCGCGCGCGCGGGCTATCTCGCGTACCTGACCGTGCTCGAGTTCGCGGCCGAGAACGCCGAGCGCGTCGTGGGCCTCGTCGATCGCGCGCGCGAGGAAACGATCGCGATGGGCGCCGAACCGAGCGGCGACGTCGCGGTGACGATGGAGTACGCCGCCGAAGACTACCCCGTCGATTACCTGCTGGTACAGCGCGCGGGCCGCGGGAACGGGGCGCGCGAGGACACCATCCAGGTGAGCGGGGCGCGACTCATGAAGAGGCCCGTGGCCACCCGCTTCCGGCCCCGGCCTTGGGCGTACATCCTGCCGCGCGACGCCGTCGACGCGGTCGCGATGCTCCGTCGCCACCGGATCACGGTGGAGCGCCTCCAGGCGCCTTCCACTCTCGACGTAGATGCGTACACGATCGCGGGCGTGTCCTACGAGCAGGCCTACAACCACGCAGCCGCCCTGCGCGTCCAGGTCGGCGAGGTGCTGACCGTCGAGCGCACGTTCCCGGCCGGAACCTACATCGTGCCCACCGCCCAGCCGCTCGGTCGGCTCGTCGCGCACATGCTCGAGCCCGAAACCGACGACAACGTCATCTATTGGAATACGATGGACGCGTGGGTCCCCCGCCCTGGCGCGACCGCGGCGGGGGGCGGCGGGCTACCGAACGCCGACCGGGAGCCCGCGGTGCCGATCTCGGGCCCCCTCCTGGTGCCGATCTACAAGCTGATGCGTCCGACGGCGCT
>CAZBCN010000028.1:0-22693 GCA_964490285.1 uncultured Gemmatimonas sp.
GCTCGCGGCCGACTCCGTGTACCCCTCGACGCCCGTCAGCTGGCCCGCGAACAGCAGGTCGGGACGAGCCGGTGGGGCGCCCGCCGCGGTCAGCCGCGCGGGAAAGTTCAGGTAGCTGTTCCGATGGATCGAGCCGAAGCGCAGGAACTCGGCGTCGGCGAGCCCGGGAATCATGCCGAAGATACGGCGCTGCTCGCCGATCTTCAGACGGGTCTGGAAGCCGACGAGGTTCCACATCTGGCCCGCGCGATCCTCGCGCCGCAGCTGCACCACCGCCCATGGCCTCCTGCCCGTGCGCGGGTCGGTGAGGCCGATCGGCTTCATGGGCCCGAAGCGCAGCGTATCCACACCGCGGGCCGCCATGACCTCGATGGGGAGGCACCCCTCGAAGTAGGGGACGGAATCCCAGTCGTGCCCTTCGTGGGACTCGCCCGCGCGGAGCGCGGCGACGAACGCCTCGTATTCCTCGCGACTCATCGGGCAGTTGAGGTAGTCGTCGTCCTCGTCGAAGCGACCGGCAGCGAATGCGATCGACTCGTCCACGCTGTCGCGGTCGACGATCGGGGCGATCGCGTCGAAGAACGCGAGTCCGTCGTCGCCGAGCAGAGCTCGAATCGACGCAGAGAGCGTATCCGAGGTGAGCGGCCCCGTCGCGATCACGGTCGGTCCGTCCGGCAAGGAGGCGCACTCGTGCCTCACGACCTCGATACGCGGCTCGGCTTCCACCGCGGCCGTCATCGCCTCGGCGAACACGTGGCGGTCCACCGCGAGGGCCGAGCCCGCCGCGACGCGCGCTCGTTCGGCCGAGTCGAGCAGGACGGACCCGAGCGCGCGCATCTCGCGCTTGAGTTGACCGTGCGCGTTCGCGGGGTCCTCGCTCTTGAACGAGTTCGTGCATACGAGCTCGCCGAGCAGCTCGGAGCGGTGCGCGGGGGTGGTTCGGACCGGCCGCATCTCCACGAGGCGCACCTCGTGGCCCCCGCGCGCGAGACGGAGCGCCGCCTCGCAGCCGGCGAGGCCTCCGCCGACCACGGTGGCGCGCGTGCTCACTCGTCCTCCTGGTCGCTCCCCTCGGTACTCTTGGCCTTGGCGCGCTTGCGGCCGCCCTTGGCGGCCTTGGCCGGCGCCTTGGCATTACCCCGCCTACTGCGGCCGCGCCCCTTCCCGGCTTTGCTCGCCTTCGTCGCGAGCAGATCCAGAGCGGTCTCGAGGTCGATCTCCTCGGGGTCCGCGTCCTTGGGAAGCGTCGCGTTCACATCGCCGTCGGTTACGTACGGGCCGTAACGCCCCGAGAAGATCACGATGTCGGCACCGGTCTTGGGGTGCTTGCCGAGCTCACGCAGAGGCGCGCGCTTGCCTGCCGCTTTCGCGTCGAGCATCGCCTTCGCCTCGTCCAGCGTGACCGTCCAGAGCGCGTCGGTCCCCCTCAGGCTCGCGAAGGTCTTGGCGCGCCGCACGAACGGGCCGAAGCGTCCGATCGCCGCGACGATCTCTTCGCCGGACTCGGGATCGACGCCCACCGTCCTCGGCAGCTCGAGCAGCTTGAGCGCCCGCGGGAGGTCGATGTCCTCGGGCTTGCTGTCTTTGGGCACGCTCGCCCGCTTCGGCTTCTCGCCTTCGACCGGTGGCTCGAGCTCCACGTACGGACCGTAAGGGCCGACCTTCAATCGAACCTTGCGCCCGGTATCCGGGTGGAGGCCGAGCTCCTTTCCTTCAGGGTCCACTCCGTCGAGTGAGCGCGTGTTCTTGCACTCGGGATATCCCGAGCAGCCCAGGAAGCGCCCGAAGCGGTTCCAACGCACGATCATCGGGCGGCCACACTTGTCGCACGTCTCGCCCTCGGCTGCGAGGATCTCCTTGATGATGGAGTCCGAGTTCGCCTCTCCGGACTCCAGGCGCTCCAGGAAGCCCGGGTAGAAGTCGGCGAGCAGGTTCTGCCACTGGACCTCGCCATCCTCGACGCGGTCGAGCTCATTCTCCATGCGGCTCGTGAACTCGACGTCGAAGATGTTCGGGAAGATGCGCACCAGGAGCTTGGACACGACTTCGCCCAGGTCCGTCGGTTGAAAGCGCCGCTGATCCAGCTCGACGTAGCCGCGGTCCACGATCACCGAGATGATCTGGGCGTAGGTGGACGGCCGCCCGATCCCGAGCTCCTCGAGCTCCTTGACGAGACTCGCTTCCGAGAAGCGCGGCGGCGGCTGCGTGAAGTGCTGGCGTGGCTCGAGCGACTCGAGGAGCGCTGCGTCTCCGGTCGCGAGATCCGGCAGCGGCTCGAGGTCGTCGAGCCTCTTGTAGTCTCCCGCCTCGGTGGCTTCCACGTAGAGGCGCGTGAAGCCCGGGAACTTCACGATCGATCCCGTCGCTCGGAACACGTAGCGCCTCCGGCTCGCTCCGGCGAGGTCGAAGTCGACCGTCGTCGTGTCGTAGACCGCCGGGGTCATCTGGCTGGCGACGAAGCGCAACCAGATCAGCTCGTAGAGGCGCGCCTGGTCGGTGTCCAGGTAGCGGGCCGCCTCGCTCGGCAGGATCGTCACGTCCGTCGGCCGGATCGCCTCGTGGGCGTCCTGGGCAGCACGCTGCTGCTGGCCGCCATAGAGCATCGGAGCGGCGGGCACGTAGTCGGAGCCGAACTCCGCCCTGATCCACGAGCGCGCCTGATCCACAGCCTCGGGTGAGACGCGCGTGGAGTCCGTACGCATGTACGTGATCAACCCCACTTCGCCGCGGCCGCCGATGGCCTGCCCCTCGTACAGTCGTTGGGCGCTCGACATGGTCTGGCGCGCGGAGAACCTGAGGCGCTTGGCCGCCTCCTGCTGGAGCGTCGAGGTCGTGAAGGGCGCGAAGGGGTTCTTGCGACGCTCGCGCCGCTTGATGTCCGTGACGGTGAACGACGTCCCCTTCAGGTCATCCACGACCGACCGGGCCGAGGTCTCGTTCTCCAGCACGAACGCCTTCCCGTCGATCTTGTGCAGCTTGGCGTCGAAGGGCTGCTCGTCGCGCTGGAGGTGCGCGGTGATCGACCAGTACTCCTGCTGCACGAACGCGCGGATCTCGTCCTCGCGCTCGCAGATCAGGCGGAGCGCCACGGTCTGCACGCGGCCGGCGGACAAACCCGGCCGGATGGGCTTCCACAGGAGCGGGCTCACCTGATAGCCGACCAGGCGGTCGAGGATACGCCGGGCCTGCTGGGCCTCGATCTTCTTCGTGTCGAGCGGCCCCGGCGAGGCGAGCGCCTTCTCGACGGCAGCCTTGGTGATCTCGCGGAAGGTCACCCGCTGGAAGCGGCCCTTGTCCTTCTCGTAGCCGAGCTGCTCGGCCACGTGGTATGCGATCGCCTCCCCCTCACGATCCGGATCCGTCGCGAGGATGATCATGTCGGCGTCGGCCGCCTTCTTCTTCAGGTCGGAAATGACCTTTCCCTTCCCCCGAATGGTCACGTACTTCGGCTCGAAGCCGTTCTCCACGTCGACCCCGAGCTCCTTGGTCGGCAGGTCACGGACGTGCCCCACCGAGGCCGCGACGTCGTAGCCGCGGCCCAGGTACTTGCCGATCGTCTTCGCCTTGGCGGGCGACTCGACGATGACCAGGTGCTTGGGGCTCATTTCGCTCGGGTTCCGGGGTACGCTTCGGCCAGGATCGCCAGGATGCGGGCCGAGACATCTTCTACGGACGACCGCTCCGTGTCTACTGCCCACGTCGCTTCCTTATAGTACGGTGCGCGCAGGGCGATCAGCCGAATGGCCTCCTCCTGGGCGTCCGGGCGGGCCAGCAAAGGCCGTGTGCCCGCGGCCACCCCGGCCCGCCGGAGCGCCTCCGGGGCGGACACCTGGAGCCAGAAGCTCGCCGTCCCCGGTGGGACGGCCTCCAGGCGACCGGGGGCGGCGGCCCACCCCCCCCCGCTCGCCAGAACCACGTTCCGGTCCGCCAGGAGCCGGAGGGCGACCCGCTCCTCCAGGGCCCGGAAGTACGGCTCGCCCCGGCCCGCGAAGATCTCGGCCACGGTCGCGCCCTCCTCGGCCTCGATCGCGTCGTCGAAGTCCACGAAGCGCCAGCCGAGCCCCTCCGCGACCCTCTTGCCGACGCTCGTCTTCCCCGAGCCCATGAAACCGATCAGCAGGACCCGGTCGAGCGCTGGCGAGGTCACCGCTCCCCGAATCCCCGCTCTTTCAGGTAGGTGAGGTAGCTCTCGAAGTTGCGGCGGACCTCCCCGACCGAGTCGCCACCGAACTTCTCCAGGAAGGCATCGGCCAGCACCAGGGCCACCATCGCCTCGCCCACGACCGCCGCCGCAGGCACGGCGCAGACGTCGCTCCGCTCGACCGCTGCGTCACCCGGGCTTCCGTCCCGGAGGTCGACGCTGGCGAGCGGCTTCCTGAGGGTCGAGATCGGCTTCATGGCGCCGCGCACGGCGAGCGGCTCCCCGGTGGTCACGCCGCCCTCGAGGCCCCCCGCCCGGTTCGACGCGCGGCCGATACCGCCGGTGCGGGGCTTCTCCTCCGCCCGCACGATCGGATCGTGCACCTCGGAGCCCGGCCGGCGAGCGCCCTCGAAGCCGATCCCGATCTCGACCCCCTTCACGGCGTGGATCGACATCACGGCCCCGGCGAGGCGACCGTCCAGCTTCCGGTCCCACGACACATGGGAGCCGAGTCCGACGGGAAGCCCCGTCACGACCACCTCGAAGACGCCCCCGAGCGTATCGCCGCGTGTCTTGGCCTCGTCGATCGCGGCCATCATGCGCTGGGCCGCGGACTCGTCGAGGCAACGCACCGGGCTCGCATCCACCGTCGCGTTCAGGTCTTCGGGAAGCGCACACTCCGCCGCTTCCACGCCACCGATCGAGAGCACGTGGCTGCCGATCCGCACGCCGAATTCGGCCAGGAAGCGCTTGGCGATCGCGCCGCACGCGACGCGCATCGTGGTCTCGCGCGCACTCGCGCGCTCGAGGATGTCGCGAATGTCCCGCCGGTCGTACTTGAGCACACCCACCAGGTCCGCGTGACCGGGACGCGGGAGGTAATGTGGCTTGAGCGCCTTCGGATTCACGTCCGGGGCCGGAGGCGCGTGGCTCATGGCCACGGTCCAGTTCTCCCAGTCCTTGTTCCAGACGACGAGGGAGATCGGAGATCCCAGTGTCTCGCCCAGGCGAACGCCGTTCAGCAGATCCGCCTTGTCGGTCTCGATCTGCATACGGCGGCCGCGCCCGTACCCGCCTTGTCGCCGCGCGAGCTCCGGATCGACGTCGCGCGCCATCTCGAGGGAGAGACCCGCGGGTATGCCTTCGAGCACGGCCGTGAGGGCGCGACCGTGGGACTCGCCCGCCGTATGGAAATGGATACGCGTCATGACCGCGGAAGGTGTACGGAACCCGACAGCGCGGTCAACGCCCGCCACCGATCGGGGCTCGCCCCGACGGCCGGCCCGTCGTCCGCCTAGCTGATGATGACGACGACCGTGTCCGCGCCCTTGTCGCCGAGCAGGTCCGTGGCTTCCACGATGATGCGCACGTTCCCCGTCGTGGTACCTGCCTGCCTCATGAACCGGGAGATCGTCGTGTCCTGCGGGTTCGGCAGCGTGAACTGGATCTCGGTGAAGGCGGTGCCGCCCCCCGAGAAGAGGCCCGTGTACCGCACGGACGAAACCCCGTCCGGCGCGCTGAGGTTCGCGGTCACCTGCACCGAGTCCCCGACGGCCAGGGCCACGTTCGGCTGCGGCGCGGTGATCTCGACCTCGGGCCCGAGGATGCCCGTCGTGGCCCCCAGCCCGGTGAAGAGGTTCTCACCCGTGCACGCGGGGAGCGTCAGTGCGACCAGGACGGCCCCGGCGAGGCGCAGCCTGCCGGCGCGCCCCCGCAGGGAGGGACGCATCGTTTGATTCGCTCTCATGGGGCCTCAGTTCGAGCGGACGATGTGCGGGGTGACCAGGATGATCAGGTCCTGCTGGATCTCCTGTTCCCGCACGACCCGGAACAGCCGCCCGATCAGGGGCAGGTCCTGGAGGAGCGGGATCCCGGAGCGCGCTTCCGTGCGCTCGGATTGCGTCAGACCGGCGATCACCACCGTCTCGCCGTCCTGTACGAGCACGCGCGTCTGGGCGCGCTGCGTGCGGAAGATGAAGCCCGCGTCGGACGGAGCGAGCTCCGCCGCCGAGCGCTCTGCCTCGAGCTCGAGCAGGATGTGACCGTCGGCCGTCACGTGGGGCGTCGTGGTCAGGATGACGCCCGTCTGTTGCTGCGTGACCTGTGCGGTCGGGAACCCGCCCGCGCCACCTGCGCCTGCTCCCGCATCGATCGTACGGATCGGCGTGAGCTCACCGACGTGGATCTGGGCCTGCTGGTTGTCGAGCACCGTCACCTGCGGCGTCGCCTCGATGTCGCTCAGGTTGACCGACGCCAAGGCGTCGATGAACCCGATGAGCTGGTGCCGTCCGACCACGAGCGAGGTCAGGAGCTGGAGCGTCGGGCCCGCGACACGCGCTGTGGCGTTGCCGAGCGCCGCGACGGAGTTCCCGCCGAGCGCCACGACCGCCTCGCCCTGCGCGACGGGATCGAGGACTCCATCCCCGTCCGTGTCCGCGAAGCCGGAGGACAGCGTGTTGAACTGGTTGCCGCGCGAGTCCTTCAGCTCGTACGTGACGCCGAACTCTTCCAGATCCGTCCGATTGACGAAGATGATCTTCGCCTGGATGGAGACCTGAGGCGTCTCGATGTCGAGCTCTTGGAGTAGCGTGGCGATCGAATTCTGGACTCGGGCGATGTCGGACACGATCAAGGTGTTCGTGCCCTGCCCGATGGTCACCTGGCCGCGTGCGGTCAGCAGCGGCTGCACGGCCGTCTGGACTTCGGCTGCCGTGGCGAACGAGATGCGATGCGCTTGTGTGAGGATCGGCTCGATCTCTTCACGGCTGTTGAGGTCCGTGATGTTGTCGACGCGGATGATCCCGTAGTCGTCCTCGGTGGCGACGAGACCCTGTCCGGAAAGAATCGTCTGGAGGGCGACGTCCCACGGCTGATCGTTGATGTCCGCGGTCACGAAGCCCGTCACGTTCGCGCCCGGCACGATCGACGTGCCCGAGAAGGCCGCGAAGGCGAGGAGCACGTCGTTGATCGGCGCCTGAGTCCATGTAACCGAGATGCGCCGCGCCTGGCTCTGGGCCTCTTGGCGGACCACCGGCCCCGCCGGCCGGGCGAGGGTCGTGCGGGTGACCGGGGCGACCTCGGCCGGCGTGAGCGCCGGGAGCGAGTTGTTGCCCGAGGACCACGGCTCGAAATCGCCGCTGGGGTTCTCGAGCGAGATTCGCAGACCACGGCCCTCCGGGATGATCGTGTAGCCGAGCTCATCCTCGAGCACGAACACGACGCGCACGACATTCTCGGAGTACTGGCTCGAGCGCACCGAGCGGATTCCGCCTCGATTCACCTCCGTGAACTCGCCGCGCGGCAACGCGTGACGTGCCCCCATGAGGTCTACGACCAGGCGATGAGGCCCTTCCATCGTGAAGTCGCGGTACTCGACGTCCCCATCGATGGCGATGAACACGCTCGTCTGCGAGGCCATCGAGGTGATCGTCACTTCGGTGACCGACCCCGCGAGGGCCAGAAGCGCGCTCGCCCACAGAGCGAACATCGACGTCATCGGGAGCCTCCTGGGCGCCTGGATTGGAACAGCATGGTCCTTCTCTCCGTGAGTCCGAACTCCTCCACGTCGACGATCACGCGATCCCGTTGGATCTCGCGGATCGTCGCGTTGCCGATGCGCTGACCCACCTTCGCGTTGTACGCGTCCCCGTCGACCGGAGTGACCGTACCGTCGTCGGCGATCGTCACGCCTCCGGTGGACAGAACCGCGACGCTGGCGGACGGATCGGACGAGTAGACGATCCCGATCAGGTTGAGCTGCTCGTACCGCAGCTCACCCCCCGCAGCCAACGGCATGAACGGGTTCCTGCGCGCGAACGCTGGGTACTGGAAGACCTCACGCTCGAAAATCAGCTCGGGCTCCGCTTGCGGTCCGGGTGGCGGAGCCTGCTCCTGAGTGGGAGGTGTGATGCCCGGAATCTGGGGCGCGCGCGCGGAGACCAACGCGGGCAGGATCGCGGCGGCGGCGATCAGGAAACCGAGCCCTCGACGAATCGTCATGGTCAAGCTCCGGGCGCGGGTGCTGGCGGCGGTACGGCAGTCGAATCGGGCAGCACGTACGTCTCGATGCGGAAGCTGGCTTGGACCGGCGAGGCGAGATCCGGATACTGCTGCGGCGCGTCGTAGAGCTGCACCTCGACCTGCACGGGCGTCACGATGCGCGACAGGCTCGCGATCTCGGTCAAGAACCGCCCCACCGCGTGATATTCGCCTACGACGGCCATGTTGTACGCCGTGCGATCGTAGTACTCGCCAGGCTCGCGTGGCTGCGGCTCCAAGAGCCGCACGTCGACGTCCTGGATCCGGGCGCGAGTCTGGATGTCGTCGAGCAGGACCGGCACCTCTTCGCGCTGGGGAATCAACTCCTCGAGCTTCGCGACGTGCGCCTCGTACAGCGCGAGACGCTCCTGCAGATCACCACCACCCTGCGCTGCGAGCACCGAGGCACGCCGGTTCACCGTCTCCAGGTTCTCGATCTGGGTCTGGAGGTTGGCGTTCTCCTCCTGGCGAGGCGCGAGGAGGTACATGTTGTACGGGACGATCAGGACCAGGAACGCGAGGCCGCCGAGCATCCAGTTGCGCTGGGTAGGGTCGTCGGGGTTGTACCAGGCCATGGCTCAGTTCCCCCTCGGTGGCGCGGCGGCTTGCGCAGCCGTGGTCGCGTTGTCGAAGAGCGGCACGGTCTCGAGCTCGTCGAGCGGCGGAGGCTCATAGAGCACGAGGATCTCGAACGCCTGGACGAGGTCGTTCGGGTTCTCGGCGGAGGGCTGCTGCTGCGTCCCCTGCAGCTCGACGTTCCGGAGGAACCTGGATGCCTCGAGTCGCCTCATGAAGTTCGTGACCGCGAAGATGCTTCCCGCGCTTCCAGCGATCCGGACCTGCAGCGGCGCATCGCCTGCGTAGAGGACTTCGCGAAGCCAGAGGTACTCCGGGACGGCGCCGGCGACCTCGTCCAACAGATGCGGCCACACGTACCGATTGGCATCGATGCCCTGGATGATCTCCACGCGCTGAGCCAAGAGATCGCGCCGCGTGGTCAGCGCCTGCGTCTGCTCGATGAGCGCGGCGAAACGGATCGAGTCCTGGCGCTCTTCCTCGAGCCGGACCTCGAGCTCTTCGCGGGCGCTCCCCACACCCATGAACGAGTAACCGATGTAGCCGATGGCGATCGCAGCCGCGGCCGCGAAGAAGAGCGTGTAGGGGTCCCTGGCGGAGCCGCCACCCGATCCCCCGAACTTGGACCCGAGGTTCTTGAAGAACGCGAGGGGGTCGCCCTTGGGAGCGCTCTTCTTTCCACCAGGCAGAAGATTGACTTCGATCACAGTCGGCTCTCCTAGGCGACGCGCAGGGCCAGCCCGAGCGGCAACAGCAGCATCGGGGCGGCCTCGTCGATGGAGATATCACCTGCAGCGTTCGGTTGGACCGGCGTCCGCTCGAACGAATTGACCAGCTGGGTCGGCACGCTCATGCGCCGGCCCAAGGCCTCGGTCATGCCGGGAATGCGAGCCCCACCGCCGCTCAAGAAGATCTTGCCCACGGAGTGCCCGTCTTCCCTCGTCATGAGGAATGCGCTCGCCCGCTCGATACCCACCGCTACCTCGTCGGCAGACGACTCGACGAAGCTGGCCAGATCCGAAACCGTCTCGCGTGCCTGCACGACGTCCTCGGCCTGCTCCGCGGTGAGGCCGCGCTCCCTCTGGAGGTCCTCGCGGATCTTGCGTGAGCCGAACGGGATGTCACGCGTGAGGATCGGCACGCCGCTCTCGAGGATGTTCACGTTCGTCGTCTCGTGACCCACGTTCACGAGGGCGATGATTCCCTCGGACGCCGCACCGGGGTAGTTGTGCTCGAAGGCGTTGTGCAGCGCGAAGGCGTCGATGTCGATGATGACGGGATTCACACCCGCGTCCTGCAGGAGCCCGACTTTGTTGTCGACCAGCTCACGCTTGGCCGCGACGAGCAGGACCTGCATCTGGGCGCCGGAGCCGGTGGGATCGAGGATCTGGAAGTCGAGCTCGACGCTCTTGATATCGAACGGGACGTGCTGCTCGGCCTCCCAGCGGATGACCTCGCGCGCATCGCCCTCCTTCATGCGGTCCATCTCGATCTTCTTGATGATCACGTCGTGGCCGCCGATCGCGGTGACGACGTTGGCGCCTTTGAGGCCCAGATCCTGGAAGAGCCCCTGGACCGCCTCGGAGACGAGCCCGTAGTCCATGATCTCCCCCTCGACGATCGCGTCCGGGAGGAGGGGGCGCATGGCGACCCGAACCACCTCGGGCTGGTCACCCGAGTGATCGACTTCCACGACCTTCACGAACCCGGACCCGATGTCGAGGCCGATCGAGGTCCGCTTGCGTCCGAAGAGGGCCATTCGCCGCCTTCACCAGAGGGGTCGAAAAGGAATTTCCTACGAATGTCGCGAGTCAGGTTACCACTGAAAGTCGAGCCTTGTCAAGAAAAAAGTGCCCCTCGTCGCAACTCCAAGAATTGGTAAACATTTGATTTGACTTCGGGGCGGAAAAAGGCGGGCGGAGCCAGGCTCCGCCCGCCGAACGACCCTTCGCTCAGTTCGTGGCGCCGGTGAGGTCCACCCAACTTCGGGCGTCGAGCGGTCGGGCACGCGACAGCGACGCGTTGTTGAGGACTGCGCGGGTGACGGCGCATCGCGAGTACTGGATGACGCCCGTGCCCAGGAAGCTCTGGTTCAGGTCCGCGGCGTTCGACGCCATGACCCCCCCGATCACGCGGTTGTTGCCGGACCCGGTCGAGAACGTCCCCTGCACGATGATGATCCCGAAGAACGTGAAGCCCCCTCGGAGCTGGAGATCCCCCTGGACGAGCATGATGCCCTGACCGAAGCCGGTGCTCTGGATGGCCACGCTCCCGGCGTGGTAGATCAGCGGGAAGTACGAGCCGCAGAGGTTCGTGGGGACCGTGTCACCCCAGTTGGTCAGGGGCGCGGTGTCGCACCGGCCGCCGGAGACGGCCGGCCCCGGGTTGTTGATGGTCCCCCCGAGACTCGTGATCTCCTTCCCCTCGAGCTGGGCGAACTGGGTCAGCTCGGTCCACGTCATGTCGCCGAAGTTCGTGAACGTCGAGTCCACGATGGTGGGGTCCTCGGCGACCGGAGGGGACCCCGTGATCGTTGCGCCCCCCTTGGTGCTGGGGTTGCTGCCGGTGACGTCGTCGAGGAGCACGCCCGTGGTGTCCCAGGACGTGCCCGTCAGTCCCGTACATGCCGACCCCCACGTGGGAGGCGTGAGGTTGTTCCCCAGAATGTCGGACGTACCACCCACGCTGACCTGCCCGCGGGTGGTGAGCGCCGCCGGCGGATCGATGTCCGCGAAGAGAATCTTGGCGGCGATCCCGATCGTTCGGCTCGCCCCGGCCCACATGGCACCACCCTTCGTGACGTTCCCCGTGGCGGTCAAGAAGTAGTTGAAGTTGTTGTTGTTCATGATCTTGACCGACCAGTTCCCGCCCGCGACCGTGCCGGTGAGCGTCGTGTCGCGCCAAATGGCGATGTTGCCGAGCTGGTAGCCGTTCCAGTTCGCCATGACCTCGTTGGCGCCGGCCTGGGCGATGTTCACGGCCATGTTGGCGTGGTTGCTCGCCACGCCGATCCGGATCTCCTGGCGGGCCATGTAGAAGCCCGCGGTCACCAGGATGCCGATGATCACCAGCGCTCCGATGACGGCCGGCAGCGCGAAGCCTTCACGATTTCGTCTCAGCGACATACCACCTCCTCGCGGTATCACACCCGCGCTCAGTTCCTCGTGTATACCCAGGCGACGATCGAGTCCGAAACCATCCTGCCCAGGGAGTTCAGCACATCGGACTCACTCCGGACCCGCACGACGATCTGGCGCACGTCGGTGGGAGTGTTCGTGACGGCACCCAAGGCGTCCCGGTAGACGAACTCGAGCCCGGTCCCCGGAAGGAGCGGACCGGCGACCGGAGAGAGGGCGGCGTTGCCTTCGCCCCTGCCGAGGTAGGTGTCGCCCAAGTAGGTGATCAGCCCGAAGCGCACGGTGGTATAGCTGCGCACCGGGGCGCCGTTGTGCACCGAGTCGGGTATGTCGAAGAGGGTGTTCTGTCCCGCGAAGCGCAGCTCGTATCCCGCGATCGGCGGGATGGCGACCTGAGGACAGACCGCGACCGTGGCCTGGGTGACCCGCGCGGCGATCCAGATGTCGTCGTCGTCGTCCGCCTGCTTCTTGTCCGCGAAGACGAATACCGAGTCCCCGGCGACGAAATCGACCGGCCCCGGGTCGAGGACGATCATGGTCGGGGTACCGGTCATCAGCAGGTTGGTGGCGCACGCCCGCGAGAACTTCCGCATGAGGCGCACCCGCAGCGAATCGGGGCTCATCATGAGGATGTCGCCCCCTTGGGGACTGACGAGGCGCAGGTCGTTGAAGAGGACCTCGAGCGCCATGCGTGTGCTCTGTTGCCCCGTGATCGCCGCGCTCTGGGCCGAGTACGTTCGCGAATTGGTGATCAGCACCTGGAGCGCGGCGGCGAGCACGAGCGCGCCGAGCACCGTGACGATCAGCAGCTCCACGAGCGTGAATCCTCGTCTGTCGCGTCTCATCGGCGGAGGACTCGGAAGACGAAGGTATCGACCGCCACCGGATCGTTGGTGGGAACCAGCGCGCCACCGAGCCCGGGGCCCACGGTGATGATCGTGACGATCTTGTTCTGTGGTCCGCTGTTGGCGGTGGTCCAGGTGGCCGAGAAGACCCCCACCGTGGTGGAGCCGGGCTTGACGCTGTCGTACGGGAGCGACTGAATCCGGTCAACGACGGTCTGGAACGCAGCCGAGCGCTCCGTCATCAGGTCCGCGAGCGTCACCTGGCGCACGATGTACGCAGTGGTGCCGGCGAGGCCGAGGACGCCGACGGTCAGAATGACCATCGCGATGATCACCTCGATCATCGAGAAGCCGCCGTCCCGGCTGCGGCGCGCCCCCCGCTCCGCCGTCGTCAACGAACGTTCGCTCACAGACCCACCAGCTGCCCCATGGGCAGCAGCAGCACGCTGGACGAGTCGGCATTCAGCCAGAACTGGAGCCGCAGGGTGTCCGTCGCGGTGGAGAACCCGAAGGCTGGACACGTGGGATCGGCGTATCCGCGGGGCGTCATGCAGATCAAGAAGGCAGACGGGGAGGAGCGCAGGTCGACGTTCAGCTCTCGACGGAAATTCACGATATCCGTGACCTGGGCCGCGGCCGGCGGGACCCAGTCGATGATGAAGGCGGAGTCCCCTGACGAGTCCACGACCAGGAGCATCGTACGGCCGAGCTCGATCGCCTTGGCGCGCGCCCGCTGGTGGAAGGTCGCGTACATGGTCTTGGCGCCGCGCGCGGCGTAGGCGGCCTGGGCATTCTGGAAGCCGGCCAAGGCGATCCCGATCAGGATGCTCCCGATGACGATGACGACGAGGAGCTCGATCAGGGTGAAGCCGGCCCGCTTACGCGTCATGACGCTCGTTTCCCCAGAAGCATGGATCGTCCCACAGTGGCCGAACCAAGTTCCGTGCCACCTCGAGCGTGCAATATTGATACGGCCGTCCTTGGCCGCAAAGGATTGTTTTGCGCACATTTTGCCGCCCCACGGAAATCCTTGTCGTGGAGGCGGCCGAGAACCCGAGGAGTCACCTGGGCACTTCGAGTAGGTCGCTTTACACTGCTTTCGTCGTGTCCGGCATCGCCGGGCTGGTCTACGAGGTCCTCTGGACTCGGTACCTCGGCCTCTTCGTGGGCCATAGCGCTTACGCCCAGGTGCTGGTGCTGGCCGTCTACCTCGGGGGCATGGCGGTCGGCGCTTTGGTTCTCGCCGACGTGTCCAAACGAGTCTCCAGCCCCATCCTCGGATACGCGGCCGCCGAAGTCGTTCTCGCGTCGTTCGGGCTCGTCTTCCATCTACTGTTCGTCGCGGTCACCGACCTGAGCTACGATCGGATCTTCCCCGCCATCGGTAACGCGGGACTCGTCGGCTCGATGCGGTGGGCCATCGCCGGGCTGCTCATTCTGCCTCAGGCGATGACCCTGGGGGCCACGTTTCCTCTCATGGCGGCGGCGCTCGTGCGGGCGGATCCGACTCGGCCCGGTCAGGCGGTGGCTCGCGCCTATCTGTGGAACACGCTCGGCGGCGCGGCCGGCGTGCTGCTCGCCGGCTTCTGGATGATCGGGGCCTTCGGGCTCCCCGGCACGAGCGCCGCGGCTGCGGTCCTGAACCTCGTCGCCGCGGGAGTTGCCCTGGGCGTCCACGTCCGCTGGAAGTCCCGCGCGCCGGAGGCTACCGCGCCCGGGGCGGTCGACCCGGCGGTCGCCGAGCCCGCCACCCCGGCATGGGTGGATCCCCCCCGTGCGCTGGTGTGGGTGCTTCTCGCCGTGAGCTTCGGCTCGGCCCTGGCATCCTTCGCATACGAGATCGGCTGGATCCGCATGCTCTCGCTCGTCCTGGGGAGCGCTACGCACTCCTTCGAGCTCATGCTCTCGGCGTTCATCCTGGGACTCGGCCTCGGGGCCTGGTGGATCGGGTCGAGAGCGGACCGAACGCGCGATCCGCTCGGCCTGCTCGGTCGTGTGCAGGTGCTCATGGGCGTCGCAGCCCTCGCGTCGCTGCCGCTCTTCTATCTGATCTCGTTCGAGACCGTGGCGTGGCTGGTCGGGGTGCTGCCGGGACGTCCAGCCGGCTACTTCCTGTTCAACCTCGCGCGCTACGGCCTCGCTCTCGCGGTCATGCTGCCTGCCACCGTGCTCGCCGGCATGACGCTGCCACTCATCACGGGAACACTCCTTCGCGCGGGCACGGGGGAGGCGGCGATTGGACGCGTCTATGGCGTCAACACGGTAGGGTCGGTGGTCGGAGCCGGCTTGGCAGGGCTCCTCGCGCTCCCCTGGCTCGGCCTCAAGGGACTCATCGTGGCGGGGG
The DNA here is from genome assembly GCA_964490285.1 of uncultured Gemmatimonas sp. Classification (GTDB taxonomy): domain Bacteria; phylum Gemmatimonadota; class Gemmatimonadetes; order Longimicrobiales; family Gaopeijiaceae; genus UBA2982. The sequence goes on from CAZBCN010000028.1 coordinate 15,082, forward strand.
CCGCGCTCGACGTCGCGCTGGGCCTCGTGCTCCTGGAGCGCTCGGCGAGGTGGGCGGGCGGGCGCCTTCGGGCGGCGGGTCTGGCCGCGCTCGCCAGCGCGATCGTGTTCGGCGCCATCGGTTTCGGCGTGAGCTTCGACGACGTGGTCATGTCGAGCGGTGTGTATCGATACGGCATCCTTCCGGCCGAAGGTGAGCGTGTGGGTCTCTTCTACGCCGACGGACGCACCGCAACGGTTTCCGCGCATCTGGGCGATGGCATGGTGGCCCTGTCGACCAACGGGAAGCCCGATGCGTCGCTGGACGCGCAGTGGTTCATCCAGGGCCGAGACACGACACCCGTGCGGCCGATCCCTCGCGGGAGAGACATCACGACCCAGGCGCTCGCGCCGGCCGTAGCGCTGGCGTATGCGCCCGCCGCCCGGGTAGTCGCCAACATCGGTCACGGCTCCGGCATGAGCGCGACGGCGTTCCTCACGAGCGAGGAGCTCGAGCAAGTCGTGACCATCGAGATCGAGCCGCTCATGCTGGAGGGATCGCTCGTCTTCCTGCCGTTCAACGGCCCGGCGTTCGATGATCCCCGATCGAGCTACGTGTTCGATGACGCGAAATCGTACTTCGCCTATCACCGGGAGCCGTTCGACATCGTATTCGCTGAGCCGAGCAACCCGTGGGTGAGCGGTACCGCGAGCCTCTTCACGGTCGAGTTCTACACCCGGATTCAGGAGTTCATGGCTCCGGGCGCGGTCCTCACGCAGTGGATGCAGATCTACGAGCTGAACGACGATCTCTTCCTCTCCGTGCTCGCCGCCTTGGATTCGGTCTTTCCTTCCTATCGCGCCTACCTCGTCGGAGACCGCGACGTCGCCATCGTGGCGCGGGCCGACGGCCCGCTCGGAGAGCCCGATTGGTCGATCCTCGGCACCGAGCGATTCCGAGGGCTCATTGCCGACGCGCCACCCTTCCTGCCAGAGCACATGGAGGCACTCTTCCTCTTCGACGAAACCACGTTCGGCCCGGTGCTGGAGCGCGGCGTCCGACCCAACTCCGACTACCGGCCGGTCCTCGATCTCGGCGCCGAGAGAGCGCGCTTCGACCAGACGACCGCCGACGGCGTGTACAGCCTGGCCACCAGCCGTGTCGACCTCGGTCGTCTCCTGCGTGACCAACGGATGGAACCCCTTCCGTACTCCCTCGTCCCCGCACACGGCCTGGCCCCGGCAGTCCTGTGGGGCAAGGCGGCTTGGCTGCGCTCGGTCAACGCATCGGGCGGGGGCATCGCGCCCGAGGAATTCCCCGAATGGCAGAACTCGCTGGTCGACCTCCTCACATTCCTGACGCTGACTCGCGGCGATGCGGCGCCCGTCCGATGGGCGGGGTGGGCGGCGGCGTTCGATCGTGTGGAAGCCGATCTCCACTGGGGCACGATCGGGTGGGTGGACACGACCTTCTATGGAGAGGTCTACGACTTCCTCGAGCGCGCCGACGCGCCTCCGCCTGCGCGGGCGGCCGTCGACCTGCGCCATGGCCTCTCCCTGCTCGAGTGGGAACGCGTCGCGGCGGCGGCCGACCAGCTCGTTCCACGCGTGGCCCTGGGCGAGGGATGGGTCGATCCTGGAACCCTGCTCGACGCCGCCGTGCTCGCGTATGTGCGTATGGGGCGACCGGCCGCCGCGCGTAACGCGCTCGACGTCCTACAGCGCCGCACGGAGCGGCGGCCCGGCAATCTCCGCGACAGGCTGCTCGAGTCGCTCGTCGCACGCGCGGAAGCAGAAGCGACCGCCCGTTAGATCGGCCCGAGCGGCCCACCCCCCGGCAGCGCTCGCAGCCGTCCGAGCGTCGTTCGCTGGGCGGCCAGCGCGCGCGCGGCCCAGCACGCGGAGGCCACGATGCGACCGTTCGTGGCGACATGCAGACCGCCGCCAACCAGCGCCATGCCCTCGAGCGTCGCCCCACCCTCGACGCGCAGCGCTCCGCTCGTGACCACGAGACCACGGAGACGCGCGCCGTCCCCGAGTGCGAGGTCCCCGTCGACGACGAGGACCAGCTGTCCGCTGCCGCCGTCGACACGGAGGTCACCGCTCGCACCGCGGAGCGGCAGGTGAGAGCCGCAGGCGCGCCACGGACGCTCGGGGTCGCCCCAGTTCCAGGGGTCGGTGGTGGCGCACGCCCCGAGTGACTCGACGGGCGCGGGCGCGCCGGTCCCGACAACCGATACCGCCACCTCATCGAGCAGCGACCGGAAATCGAGGAGGCCGAGGCGTGGCAACGTGTCCGTGGCGGGAAGCGTGGCGATCGCCGGAAGCGGGTCATCCAGGTACGTCGCCTCGAGCGCCGTCCGCCACGGCGCGCAGTCGGCCGGCACGCTCGGAGGTACCGCTGCCGTGGGCGCGGTCGCGTCGAGCATACCCGCCAACAGGAGCGGAGCGCCCGCGCCCACACTGACCATTCCGGGAAGCGAGGCCACTCGCTCGAGGGGGTCGAGCGCCCACGCGAGACGGGCGGTCCGGACCTCGGCGACCTCCACCCGGCCGTTGCCTTCGACCCACCACGTCTCTCGGGAGAGTCGCCGCAGCGTGGCGCCGCCGTCGGCACGCCCCCACGCTCGGCTGGACGCAGCACGCTGCTCTCCGAGGGCCAGGCTGTCCAACCACACGGGGACGGGTGAGGCGAGCGCGTCGCTCACCGCGGCGTCGGCCGCGGCTCTCGCCTCCAGGTATCGCGCCGCCGCGCGCGACGCCGCCAGCTCGCCCAACGCGAGCGTGAGCATGCCGTGACCCAGCGAGAAGAGCGCGAGCGACAGGAGGACGACCGTAACGAGTGCCGCGCCTCCGCGACCGCTCGGGCCGCGTGCCCTGCTCACCGCGACGTCCGCCACGCGAGAAACCCACTCCACGCCGCACCGCCCCCACGCGCCGGTACGACGCCCACCCCGAGTCGATCGGTCGAGATCCGCCAGCCGCTCGCCGACGACCAAACCTCGGGGGTCAACGGCTGCCGGCCCGACGCGCCCCGTCGATATCGGAGCGCGGCATCGCTCAGATGGTACGATCCGCGCTCGAAGACGCGAGCCACAACGGTGCCCGAGGGCGCGGCCCGGTCGAGTCTCCAGCGCGCGGAGGTGCCGGCGCCTCCCGGGCACGGCGCCGGCGCGACCCCGGTGCCCGCCAGGGCGCGCACGCCCACCTGCCCCTCGCCGGTCACCAGGAGCACCGAGTCCTTCGAGGGATCGGGGGCGCGGTCGCCCTGATACCAAACCGTCAGCTCGGCAGCGGTCGAGTCGCTCGCGCAGACGATTCCTGTGCCGCGAAACGCGCGCAGCCCCAGTGAGTCGGCGGTTACGTCCCAATCCCGTCCGGGCACCCCGTGCCGCAGCTCGCGCCTGAGCACGTGCCGCCCTACCCGGACGGCAACGAGCGCATCCGCCCGCGCCATCAGGTCGGCCTGGGCGGCGCGAAGCCTCGCAAGAGAGGCGAGTCCCATCTGGAGCACGAGCAGCCCGACCAGAAGCGCCACGAGGGCCTCGGGAAGCGACGTGCCGGCCCGCGCATCGCCCCCCGCCCCTACCACGGACCCACCATCGAGCGCAGGTCCACGACGACATCTCCGTGCGGATCCGTGGCGCGCAGCGTCACGTGCCCGGAGTCGCCGACGGTCCACCATACGCCGCCCGCGGCTGTACGCATGCTATCCGCACCTGGCGGCGTTCGCCCCGCGAGTGAATCGAGCACGCCCTCCGTTGCGGCGACCTGGAGCTCGAGGATCTCCGCACGCGTAAGCGTGGACGACGCGAGTACGAAGGCGCCCACGACGCCCACCATCGCGATCTCGAGCACGAGAAGCGCCACCACGACCTCGATGAGCGTGAAGCCGTACCTCATCTGCGCCTCGCCCGACCGTAGGCGGACACCACGAGCTCGGCGACCTCTCCCCCGCGGCGGAACGTGAGGGTCTGGCTCGCTACGCGCCCGAGACCCATGCCGTCGAATGCCAGCTCGGCTTCCGCGCCCCCTCCGCTCAGTGCGACGGCGACGCCGAAGTCGTCACCCAGTGCCGCACTGCGGACCGCGACGCCGCCGACGAGCGCCTCGGCGCGGGGCGGGCTCACGGTCACCCGCACGCTCGCGCTGCCCGACTCGATGGCGGCGAGCCTCGCCTCGGCGAGCAGGCCTACGACGACCTCGCGCGCGCCGACCACCGCCGCCCGGTCCCGCTGGCGTCTCGCGGCGGGCGCCATCGACGAAACCGTGACGCCTGCCAAGAGGAGGACGAAGAGCAGCTCGACGAGCGTGTGTCCGCGCATGGGCACGAAGCTGCACTGCTCGATGGGGCGTCCCGATACGTGAATCGGACTTCTTGGGCGGCGGCGACGGTACCCGCGCTTCCTCTCCGGGTCCGCTCGCTCATCAGTCCGTTCTATCCAGTGCTCGCTCAGCGGCGCAGCTCGACGACCACTTCGCCTGGACCCGCGTCTCGGGGCGCTGCGCCGATGACCCTACGAGGAAGCGCGGGTACCGCCGCCGCTGACCCGCGAGGATTCGCTGCCGTCACCCCCGCGAGCTTCGTCTTGCGCGGTGCTACTCGATCCCGTACTCCTGGATCTTGTAGCGCAGCGCCCGGGGCGAGAGCTCGAGCAGCTCGGCAGCGGCCGTCTTGTTTCCGCCGGTGCGGTCGAGGGCCAGCTGGATCAAGTGGCGCTCGAGGCGCGCGCCGTGGCGTTTCACCGACAGGTCGTCGCCGTCGGCGGGAAGCAGCGCCCCTTCGGGCGCCGGCCTGCGCACCGCCTCGGGCAGATCGTCGATGGAGATCACGTCGTCGTCGCTCAAGACGAGCGCGCGCTCGATCACGTTCTCGAGCTCGCGTATGTTGCCCGGCCAGGAGTAGGCGAGCAGAGCCTCCATGGCCTGGGGATCGATGCCCTCCATGGCGACGCCGAGGCGGCGGGCGTGCCGCTCCACGAGGTGTGCCGCCAGCTGCGGAATCTCCTCCTGGCGCGCACGCAGTTGGGGCAGATGCACTGGAACCACCGCAAGCCGGTAGTACAGGTCCTTGCGGAAGGTCCCCTTCTCGACGGCCTCCTCGAGGTCGATGTTGGTCGCCGAGATCACGCGCACATCGACCTGCGTCGTCACGGTGGCGCCGATGCGCCGCACCTCACCCTCCTGGAGCGCCCGCAGAAGTTTCACCTGCAGCGCGCCGGGCAGCTCGCCGACCTCGTCGAGGAAGAGCGTGCCACCGTCCGCGGTCTCGAAGAGTCCTTCCTTGTCCCGGTCGGCGCCCGTGAACGCTCCCTTCACGAACCCGAAGAACTCCGACTCGAGCAGCTGCTCCGGGACCCCTCCGCAGTTCACGGGCACGAAAGCGTGCGCCACTCGAGAGGATTCGCGATGCAACATACGCGCAATCAACTCTTTGCCGGTCCCGCTCGCACCCGTGATGAGCACCGGGGAATCGTGCGGCGCGACCTTCATCACGATCTCCAGCGCCCGACGCATCGCGGGCGATCCCACCACGAGCTCGCCGAACCGCGCGTCGGCCCGCACTTCCCGGCGGAGTCGGCCGACCTCGCGGCGTAGCTGCTCGCGCTCCTCGGCTTTCCGAACCGTGAGCAGCACCTCGTCGGCGCCGAACGGCTTCGGGATGTAGTCGTACGCGCCCTTCTTCATCGCCTCCATCGCGAGGTCGAGGCTTCCGTAAGCGGTCATGACCAGCACGAGGGCTTCGCCGTCGCTCCTAGCATACGCCTCGAGGAACTCGATGCCGCCGAGCTTCGGCATCCGCACATCGCAAAGGATGAGGTCGGGTAACTGTTCTCTCGCGACGGCGAGCCCGAGCTCCCCGTCCTCGGCCTGCACCACCTCATAGCCCGCGTCGCCGAGGATGAGGGAGAGCGACTTTCTCAGGCCCGCGTCGTCGTCGATGATCAGGACCTTCATGGCTGCTCCGGCGCGTGCGTGGGCGACGTCCCGAGGGTAGCAGCCTCCGTGCCCGTCGTGCCAGGAAGTCGAATCACGAACAACGCTCCGCCCTCCGACCCGGTGCCCGCCTCGATATGCCCGCCCATGCCCTCGACGAGGCGCGCGCAAATGGAGAGGCCCAGTCCCGTGCCCTTGCCGGGCTCTTTGGTCGTGAAGAACGGGTCGAAGATGCGACCGAGGTGCTCCGGGGCGATCCCCGGGCCGTTGTCCGACACCTCGATCACCGTGACGCGCGCGGCGCTGGCGAGCAAGTCGACCTTACCCTCTTCGTCCGACAGCCTGCGCCGGTGCGTGTAGTTGATGCCGGGCGGGTCGGCCTCGCGGCGCTTGGGCCACCGGGAGATCTCACCCTCCTCCTCGAACAGTCGCACGACGATGCGAGCGTCGGGTACGCCGCCCACCGCGTCCAGCGCGTTCAGGAGGAGGTTCACGAGCACCTGCTCCAATCGGTGCGGCTCGCTGACGAGCCCCGGCACGTGGGCCCCGAGCTCCCAGTCGACCCTCACGTCGTCCAGCCGACCCTGGTTCTCGAGTAGCCGGCGAACGCCCTCGAGCACGTTCCTGGCGAGCACGGGCTCGCCGGCCCCGGACGGCGCGCGAGCGTAGTCGAGAAGACCTCGTACGATGCGGTCGATGCGACCCGCCTCGGTGCGTATCGAGTCCAGGATCTCCGTGTCGGCGCCGTCGCGTTGCGCGCGCTTGCGAGCCACGTCGACGAACCCCGTGATCGCGCCGAGCGGGTTGCCGACCTCGTGCGCGATCCCCGCAGCCAACGTTCCGACCGACGCGAGCCGAGCGGACTGGACCATCTGGTCGCGCACGATGACGAGCTCGCGGTTCGTCTCCTGGAGCGACTCCACGTTTTCGGCGAGCAGCCGCTGGTCCGCGATCAGCCGATCGGCGAGCCGGTTGACGCTCTCCCTGATCTCCCGCAGCTCGACCCGGTGGGTCTCGCCGACGCGGTGGTGATAGTCTCCGTCCGCGATGCGGTGGATGTCGGCTGCCAGGCGCTCCACCGATCCGCCGAGAGACCCGCGGATGATCCAAGAAGCGAAAAGAGCGAGCAGGCCGAGATCGACCACGCCCAGAGCGACCAGGAGCGCGGCCCCGAGCGGCTGCTCTCGCAGTGCGGGCAGCGCGACGAGGACGCTGGCGGCGGCGATGACCTGTGCGACAGCGAAGAGCAGCGCGAGCCGCACGAGCAGCCGGCGCATGCGCAGAGGGCTGGGTGTCACACGCTCAAGCTGGCGAGTGCGCCCCGCCCGTCAACCCGAACGGTCGATGCTCAGGGAATGCAGGCGATCTGGCCCTCGACGGAGGCGGGGCCCACAGGCGTGGCGCTGCCGTTGAAGAGCTCGCACTCGGCGCCCGGGAAGCCCGCGTGCCCTGCGGTGGCGGACCACCCCTGACCCGTGGCCTCGTTGATGGTCACGGTCACCGCGTCGGAGTTCGTGAACGCGAGATCGGCGGCGACCGTGGAGTAGGTGAAGTTGTTGTTGTGATACATGTCCTGGAGGGTCGCCAGATTCCTCAGATCGGACTTCATCGAGGCGAGAAAGGCCTTCTCCCTCGTCGAGGAGAACTTCGGAATCGCGATCGCCGCCAGGATCCCGATGATCACCACGACGATCATG
>CAZBCN010000028.1:22703-35210 GCA_964490285.1 uncultured Gemmatimonas sp.
ATCAGCAACTCGATCAGCGTGAAGCCTGTTCGCCGGAGGTTCATCGTTCACTCTCGTTGGGGGAGGACCCAGGCGCCGCTCGAACGAGTGGCCCGGACCCCTTGGGGCCCGGGCCACCGGTCTTACACATCACACCCGCACTGCGTCACGTCACGGCACGCAGGCGATCTCACCAGGCTGCGAGGGCGTGGTCGGCGAGGTCGGAGCCGTCGCCGTCCCGTAGAAGATCGCGCAACCCTCGGCGGAACCGAGCGCGGCGTGCGTGGCGCTGGCGGCCCAACCCGAGGACGACACGGCGCTGATCGCGACGATGACGCCGTCCGAGTTCACGAACCCGAGGTTACCGACGCTGCTCGAGTACGAGTAGTTGTCCGAGTAGTAGATCTCTTGCTGGCTCGCGAGGTTCTTCAGGTCCGACTTCATCGCGGCGAAATAAGCCTTCTCACGCGTGGCCGAGAACTTCGGGATGGCGATGGCCGCCAAGATGCCGATGATCACGACTACGATGAGGAGCTCGATCAGCGTAAAGCCCTTGTTGTTCCGCATCTGATGCTCCGGGTGTGAATGAAACTTGTGCCTTGCGGGCCATATTATAGGCAAGGGCGGTTCCAGAGTGCGCCCAAGTCCTGTAAGGCATTTGTTTTCAACGATTTATGGGCCATGATCCGATGTGCGCCCTTGGCCGTACCAGCCCGTTGGCTATGGGATTCTGCAAATCGAACGACGTTTTGCAGCACTTCGCGGGGCCTGCAGAAATACATTTGTTTACGCTCCGGGGGCCTCGGTCGAGTCCGCGACCGTGAGGGGCGCGAGTCCGAAGTCGGTCACCCGGATCGAGTCCAGTGCGGCACGGCCGCTCACGGTGGCCGGGAGCGCCCAAGCGGAGTCGATCGCCGCGAGGGCACCAACCGTGTCGCCCCGCTCGCGGAGCACGTACGCTTGGTACATCCATGCGTGCCAGAACCTCGCCTGGCCGAGCTCCTCCGCCCGCTGCCGCGCCGCCGCCGCCTCGTCCCATCGCCCCTGCGCTGCCAAGGCCCACGCGAGCAGGTGGTGCCGCGTGGCATCGGGTTCGTAGCGCGCGAGGGATGCACGCGCGTAGGTCTCCGCGGCCCGCGCGTCCCCGCTCTGCGCCCGAGACCACGCGAGCAGACTCGGGGCCAACGCGAACTGCGGCTCGCTCCGCCAAGCCGACTCGAGGAGCGACTCCGCGGCGCTGTACCTCTCGATCTCGATCAGCCTCTGGGCGATGCCCATCATCAGCGAGTAGTGTCCGCCCAGGATATTGACGGCCGCCCGGTACGAGAACATGGCCTGGCTGATGTCGCCCGCCTTGATGAACTCGTCACCCAGAATCCACTGCGAACGGCCCGAATGTGGTGCGTCGCGAATGAGCGTGCCGAATACCTCCTGATTGTTCTTCCATGCCGGCGTGCGCGTCCACGTCCGCACCACCGAGAGCGACAGCGCCAGGACGAGAAGGATCGCCGCGCCGCGAGGACGCGTCTGCGCGAGCCGCACCACGAGCCAACCCGTCGCGAGCGACAGGCCCACCGACGGTAGGTACAAGGTCCTCTCCGCGAGAATCACGCCGGAGAGGAACAGCGCATTCGAGATCGGCGAGATCGCGATCACGAACCAGACGACCCCCAGCGCCGCGGCTCGCGAGGTGCTCGATCCCGGGTTCATCGCCGGCTTCCGCCACAGCAGGAGCGCGGCCATCAGCACGACGACGGCCATCACGGCACCGACGGTGTTGCCGGCGTGCCACTCCATCGAGATCGGAATGACGTTCGGCGAGTAGTCGGAGTACAGATCGAGCGGGAAGACCCACAGCCGCACGTAATGGGTCCAGACCTCGCCGAGTGTCCAAATTCGAGGGATCACCGCGAGCAGATCCGCGCCCAGCGGTGCGAACGGATTCGCGATGCTCCCGAGGACGTCGTAGCGGCCGAGCAGGAGTCCGCCCGCGACGACCACCATCGCCAGATAGACCCGCCAGCGGTCCCGCACGTAACCAACCAGCTCGCCGAACCCGAGCCGTTGGCGCGCGGCATCGAGCAGGAAGATCAGCCCAGGCAGGACCACCCCGCTCTCCTTCGCGCCGAACGCCACCGCGTAGAGAGCCCCGATGCCGAGCGCCCGCCCCCAATCCGAGCGCGCGGGGCCACGCACGTGCACGAGGCAGGCGAGCAGGGTCGCCAGACAGGAGAGGATCTCCCCCATCCCGATCACGTTCGAGACCGCCTCGACGTGCACCGGGTGGACGGCGAAGACCAGCCCGGCGACGAGCGATGGTGGAAGTCCCATCAGCGCGGCGCAAAGCATCAGCACCAGAACGGAGGCAACGGCGTGGGCGAGGACGTTGGCCGCGTGGAAGACGACGGGCGAGCCACCGCCGAGCGCGTAGAGAAGACCGAGCGTCCCCGTCGTCGCAGGCCTCCAGAGGCCCAGCTCCCTACCGAAGTCCGTCGGCCAGTAGGGTGTGTAGAGGGCCCCGGGCAGCGTCGAAAGGCTGTGGATCGCGTCGTTGTCGACGATGATGTGGACGTCGTCGTACGCGAAATCGTTCCAGAGCGAGTTCGCGTAGACGACCGCCGCGACCACCCCGACGATCAGCGCCGCCGTGCGCACGTCACGGAGCGGCGAGCCGAGCCCCTTCACGAAGTCGGGCGCCCGGCCCCGGAGCCGCGCTCCTGGGTCGCCCACGAAGGCACCGTGGGTGGCGACCACGGCGGGACGCGCGGCGGGAAGACGTTGTACTTCCAGATGCACCAGAGAGCGGATATACCGTCTCGCCACCCGATCTTCTTCCCCTCTGCATACGACCGGCCGTCATAGCTGATCGGGAGCTCGTAGATGCGGGCGCCGGCCTGCGCGAGCCGCGCGGTGAGCTCGGGTTCGATCCCGAACCGGTTGGCAGAAAGGGGTAGCGACTGCAGCAGCTCACGGCGAACCATCTTGTAGCACGTCTCCATGTCGGTGAGGTTCACGTCGGTGAACATGTTCGACAGGAGCGTGAGCACCCGATTCCCCACGGAGTGCCAGAAGAAGAGCACGCGGTGAGGGCCGCCCAAGAAGCGCGAGCCATAGACGGCGTCCGCCTTCCCACGCAGGATCGGCGCCAGGAGCATCGGCAACTCGTGCGGATCGTACTCCATGTCGGCGTCCTGGACGACGACCACATCACCGGTCGCGTGCTTGAACCCGGTACGGAGCGCGGCGCCCTTCCCCGCGTTCCTCTCGTGCATCACGAGGCGATCGATGAGGCTGCCCTCGAGCTTCGGCAGGATGTCGCGCGTGCCGTCGGTCGAGCCGTCGTCGACCACGATCACCTCGAGGTTCAGCGGCACCTCGCGCACCCGCCGCAGCAGCGCCTCGACCGTTTGCACCTCGTTGTAGACCGGAATGACGACCGTGAGGCAGACGTGATCCCACGGAAGCTCCTCGATCGGCGCCGCCACGGCAGCCGAACGGCGCCTCTCCATGCTGCTACTCCGGTATGCCATAGCGGTTGAGCTTTCGGTAGAGCGTCGACGGGTCGATGCCGAGCACCTCCGCGGCGCGTGTCTTGTTCCCACCCTCGGACTGCAGCACCCACAAGATGTAGGCTCGCTCGACGACCTCCATGGTGGGGTTCTGAGGCGTCTCTTCGGTGGCGAGACGCGGGCGGGGTGCTTCCCGCACCCGATCCGGCAACGCCTGCGGGCCGATCGTCTCACCCGGCGCGAGCACCGTGGCGCGCTCGAGGGCGTTTTCGAGCTCGCGCACGTTGCCCGGCCAATCATATCGCGTCAGCACCTCGAGCGCTTCGTCGGTGAGCACATGCGCACCGCCACGCGCAGGGGCGAGCTTGTCCAGGAAGTATGTGGCCAACAGTGGAACGTCCTCCCTGCGCTCGCGGAGTGGCGGCAGGTGGAGCTGGATGACGTTGAGCCGGTAGTACAGATCGCTCCGGAAGGAGCCGCGTGCGATCTCCTCCTCGAGGTCGCGATTCGTCGCGGCGATGATGCGGACGTCGACCGGTACCGCCTTGGTCGCGCCCACGGGGATCACCTCTCGTTCCTGGACGGCCCGGAGCAGCTTCACCTGCGTCGACGGGCTCATGTCGCCGATCTCGTCGAGAAAGAACGTCCCTCCCTCTGCCGCGACGAGCAGACCGTCCTTGTCCCGCACCGCGCCGGTGAACGATCCCTTCACGTGGCCGAAGAGCTCGCTCTCGAGCAGGCTCTCCGGCAGCGCACCGCAGTTGATGGAGAGGAAGGCCTTCTCGGATCGATCCGAGAGCTCGTGGATGTACCTGGCGAGGACCTCCTTTCCGGTCCCGCTCTCACCGGAGATCAGCACCGTCGAGCCCGTCGCGGCCACGGTCTCGGCGAGCTCCAGCACGTCGACGAAGCGCGGTGCGACGCCCACCGGCCGCCGACCGTCGCCGCGACCACGACGGCGGATTTCCTTCTTGAGCTGACGGTTCTCGACCCTGAGCTGGCGCGCTTCGCCGGCGCGGCGGCAGATAGCCAGCAGCTCGTCGTTCGCGAACGGCTTCTGCAGATAGTAGTAGGCGCCCTCGTTGACCGCCCGCACGGCGGACTGCAGGGACGCCTGCGCGGTCATGAGGATCACCGGCATCTCGGGGTCGACCTGGCGGGCCGCCGAGAGTACGTCGAGCCCCCCGGCACCCGGCATGCGGATGTCGGTCAGCACCAGGTCCGGCTTCTCGTCCTCGAGCGCGGCCATCGCCTTCGGACCCGAGTCCGCGACCACCACCTCGTAGCCCGCACCGCGGAAGAGGATCTCGAGCGTCTCGAGGATCGCGGACTCGTCGTCGACGACCAGGATCTTCATGACTGCGCTCCCGCTGTGGCCGGGGCGCGCGTCGGCGACCCCGGTAGGAAGATGACGAACTGTGCGCCGCCCTCCGGTCCCTGCTCCACGAACGTCGCGCCCTGATGCGCTTCGACCGCACGGTGCACCACGGAAAGGCCGAGTCCGCTCCCCTTCGGCTTCGTGGTGAAGAACGGGTCGAAGATGCGCGCGCGATCCTCGTCGCCGATTCCGGCGCCGCTGTCGGACACGGTCAGGCGCACGGGATGCTGGATGTCCGTACCGCGCGGCCTCGGCCGCTCCCGCTGATCGGAAAGGGACACGACGACGCGTCCGCCGGGCCCCGCCGACTGCGCGCCGTTCAACACGAGGTTGAAGAGGGCCCGGTGCAGCAGGTCGCCGTCGCCCACCACGAAGATCGGACCCGGGTCGAGGTTCGACACGATCTCGACGCCGGCCACGTCCGGATGCTGCTTCGCCACCACGAGGCACCCTCGGACGATCGAGTGCAGATCGATGTCCTCCCGAGCGCTCATCTTGAGACCGGAGAACTCGAGGAACTCCGACAGGAGTCGGCTCAAGCGATCGGACTCGGTCAGGACGAGCCGCTCGAGCACCGCGCGATCATCGAGCGACACACGCCCCACGCTGAGCTGCTCGACCGCGCTGCGTATCGACGCGAGTGGATTCTTGATCTCATGCGCGAGCGAAGCCGAGAGTGCGGCGACCGCCTCCAGCCTTTCCGCGCGCATCTTCAGCTCCTCCAGCCGCTCGCTGTCGGTGATGTCTTGGAAGAGTGCGGTCACCGAGGGCTTGTCCCCCGCACCGCGCTCCAGGACCGCGGTGCTCACTCCCAGCTGCAGGCTCCCACGCACGGTCGAGGCCTTCGCGTGCGCGCGTTGCACGGAGCGCCGCGTGCGAATCGCGCGGTCCAGGATGCCCCCCATGCCTGGCGCGACCTGTTCGAGCTCCGCCAGGATGGGGTCGCCCTCGCGCCCGCGCAGGCCGACGCCGAGCAGCGCCTCGGCCGCGGGATTCGCGTAGGCGAGGCGGCCCTCGCCGGTCACCGTGATCACGCCGGTCGACAGGTTCGCGAGGATGTCGCCGGTGTCGAGGCGGAGCTGCTGAAGCTGGGAGGCCACGTCGCCGAGCGCCTGGCCCGCCCGGCGCACCCGGTCGCCTACCAGGCCGGTGATCACCGCGACGACCGAAAAGAGAAGGATGCGGAGCGCCACGTCCAACGTGAACGAGCCCTGATGCCCCCACGCGAGATCCGCGAAGTACACGATGCTCGCCAACCCACCGATGAGCACGCCGCCGGGAAGGGGGAGCAGCAGGGCACCGGCGCAGATCACCAGGATGTAGATCGACGCGAAGCCGCTCGCCGGCCCCCCCGTCACGTGCACGATGCCGGTGACGAGCAGCACGTCCAGGATCACGTGGGCGTAAAGGAAGTTTCGGCTCGGCTCGCGCCCCAGCAACTCGGTCACCCAGAAGGACGCGGCGGTAGCCACGAGCGCGATGAGGAACATCACCACGACGATGAGCGTGTCCTGGCTCCTCGCCTCGTTCCACACGATGAGCGCGCCGGCCAGGATCCCGCTGACCAGCGTGAGGCGGCCGACGTAGAGCCAGCGGAGCAGATTGCGCCCGAACGGGAGGGGCTCGGCGTGCATCAACTCGGCCACGGTCCTCCCTGGAGGCGACGCATCATCCTGCACCCCTGGTCCGGCATCCTCGCAAGATGCAACGGGCCCAATCTGGCATCCTGCAAGATACGGCGCCCCGCCGACCCGCCCAAGGCGCGCGGGCGATCAGTCGTCCGCGGGAAGATCCAGAACCTGACCCACGTAGATGCGGCTGCCGGCCAGCTGATTCACGGTGAGCAGCTGGTCGACCGTCGTGCCGTGACTCCGCGCGATCGTCCACAGGGAGTCGCCGCGCCGGACGCGGTACGCCGGCCGCTCCACCCGTTGGGCTTCCTGGGCCACGGCGGTCGCGACTCGAGCCGTGGCCTGCCGGGTGGGCTCACGAGCCTGCACGGCGGCGACGTACGCGGAGTACTGCCGTGGGAAGACCGCCACATGGTAATGGACGGGGAACCGTTCGAGCGTCGCCTCGATCACGCCGTTGCGCTCCAGGCTCAGCAGCACCCCTTCGAGCCACGAACGGCACCGCGCGCTCCGGGGCGTTCGGAGGTCGAGCGCCATGCCGGTGGGATGCACGGAGCGATCCGATGCGTTCGCCGGCTGACCGGACGTCGGACGGGTCAGGCTGGTGACGACGAGCTGCTCACCGCAGTTGGCGCGGTACTGCGAGCCCAAGCGGCGAACGAAGAGCTCGACCTCCGGCCGGGCGTAGGGGAAGGACACACCCATCAGCGTGAAGTCCGCGTTGGGCCGGATGCGAACCAGCCACCCCTGCTCGGCGAAGGACCGAACCCGGTCGCCGTTGTTCAGGAATGTGTAGTCGTGCTGGCGTGCGATCTCGTTCTGCAGATCGACCGAGGCGGTCGAGCCCCGGAGGCTCTGGGCGGACGCCGAAGCAGGCGCGGAGACCGACGAGGCGATGACCAGGCACACGCCGACGAGAACTCGTCGGCGCTGCCCGCGCGTGCGTGGTTCCTGGACGTGCATCGAGTCGGCTTCGCGTCCCTGCTGTGGCTCGGGAAACCCTGGCCACATTAGTAAACAGATGTTTCAGGACGCACAAGAAAGATGAAGCAGACTCCGTGCCGGGCTCAGCGGAACCGGCGAGCCACCGCGTCCCAGTTGACCACGTTCCACCACGCCGTCAGGTAGTCGGGACGGCGGTTCTGATACTTCAGATAGTAGGCGTGCTCCCAGACGTCGACGCCGAGGATCGGCGTCTTGCCCTGCATGAGCGGAGTGTCCTGGTTCGGCGTGGCGACGATGGAGAGCTTGCCGCCCTCGTTCACGAGCCAGCCCCACCCCGAGCCGAACTGGCCCTGGGCTGCGGCCTGGAGCTTCGTCTTGAAGTCGTCGAACGACCCGAACGCCGAGTTGATGGCCGTGGCCAATGCACCGGATGGGGCGTTGGCGCCACCGGGCTTCATGATATCCCAGAAGAGGGCGTGGTTCACGTAGCCGCCGCCGTTGTTGCGCACGGCACCGCGGATCGCCTCGGGTAGCGCGTTCAGATCCCCGAGCAGCTGCTCGACCGACTTCTTCTGCAGGTCGGGATGGCCTTCGAGGGCCTTGTTGAGGTTGGTCGTATAGCCCGCATGATGCTTGCCGTGGTGGATCTCCATCGTGCGCGCATCGATGTGGGGCTCGAGAGCGTCGTATGCGTATCCGAGCTCGGGAAGGGCGAACGGGTAGGGCATGGTTCGTCACTCCAGAAATGATCGGCGAGCGAGCGCTCGCGCGTGGTCGTCCTGCCGTGGTCCCGGACCCCCTGGGGGTCCGCTACCTTGGAGGCGGCGGGGCTTCGCGGAGATTGTAACCCGGCGGCGTCTCTGCCCGCAAACCCCCGAGCGCCGGTCGTCCGTGGTCGATCCTTCGAGAGAGAAGCGGATTCTCCTGGTCGACTGCGACGCGTTCTTCGTGCAGGTCGCGCGGCTGAACGATCCCGAAGGTGCGGGGCGCGCGCGCCTGCTCATCGTCGGTGGGTCGCCGAGCGGTCGGGGCGTCGTGACTTCAGCGTCCTACGAGACGCGCGCGTACGGAGTCCGCTCCGCGATGCCGACGTCGCAGGCGCTCCGCCTCTGCCCCGAGGCGATGGTCGTCGGGGTCCCGCGCGGAGCGGTCGCCGAGAAGAGTCGCGAGGTCCGCGCCGCCCTGCAGGACCTCGCGCCCGTCGTGGAAGCCGCCTCCGTCGACGAGTTCTATCTCGACCTCACCGGCACCGAGCGGCTCTTCGCGCCCGAAACGCTCGAAGCCACGGCGCGTCGCATCCGCGAGGGCGTGCTCGAGCGCACGCGCGTGTCCGTGTCCATCGGCGGCGGCACTGGGCGCGTCATCGCCAAGCTCGCCACCTCGAAGGCCAAGCCCGCGGGGGTCCACATCGTCCCGGCCGGTGGTGAGCGCGACTTCCTCGACCAATTGGACCTCGCCGACCTCCCAGGCGTCGGCCCCGCGCTCGCCGATGTGCTTCGTGCGCGCGGCCTCGTGCGCGTCCGGGACGCCGTGGCGGTGCAGCGCGAGTGGCTCGAGCGCTGGCTCGGCAAGCGACGGGGGTCCTGGCTCTACCATCGCGTGCACGGTCACGACGACAGCGCCGTGGAGCCGCGCGAATACCGTCGGTCCCTGTCGGCGGAGCGCACCTTCTCCGAAGACCTCGGACGCGACGAGGATCTCGAACGTCGGCTGCTCGAGATCGCGGCGACCGTGGGCTCGGGACTCCGCAAGGAAGGCCTCACCGCGCAAACCGTCACCGTGAAGATCCGCGACTACGACTTCCGTACGCGCTCGCGCAGCCGGACACTGCCCGAGCCGATCGAGTCGGACGCGGCCATCCGCGACATGGCTCGCGTACTCCTCGGCGAGCTCCGCGCGCAGCGCCGCGTCGCGGTCAGGCTTCTGGGGATCGCGCTCAGCGGCCTGGCGGACGCCGCCGATACACGCCAACTCGGGCTCTTCACCGAGCCGGTCGCGGGCGAGACCGAGCGCGACCGGACGGTGTCACGCACGGTGGACGAGCTTCGAGAAAGATTCGGCCGGGACGCTGTGCGCCCCGGCCGGCTCCTGGAAGACGACGACGGCTAGAGGACTACGCCGCCGCGAGCGCCTGGTCGCATACGTATGCGGCTACCGCCATCGCGAGCAGCTCGTGCGCTCGATTCACGATCGCGTCGAGCGAGGGGGTTTCGCTGAACATCTCCTCGGCCTTTTCGCGAATCTCGGGTATCGTCGGCAGGTGCGGCAGTGACATCTCCGCCAAGCGCTCCTCCAGCTGACCACGCGCTCTACGCGCGAACTCCGTCAGGTCCTCGAGCTTGTGCGACTCGGTCCATGCCTCGCGCACGCGATCGGCATAGCTCTCGACCGTGAACGTGGCCGCGAGCTCACCGGCGACTTTCTCGACGACCTTGCGACCCACGGGCTTCTCGCCGCGCATGATCGCCTCGGGTGGCGCGCGTAGGTCCCAGATCACGCCCGTCCACGACAGCGCCTTCAGGATGTAGTAGGTGATGTCGATCTCCCACCACTTGAAGCCCTGACGCGCCGAGCTCTGGTAGTGGTGGTGGTTGTTGTGCCACCCCTCACCCATCGTGATCAGGGCGAGCCAGAAGTTGTTGCGGGAGTCGTCGCCCGTGAGGTAGCGCTGCGAGCCCATCACGTGTGCGAGCGAGTTGATGAAGAACGTGCCGTGGTAGAGCGCGACCGTGCTCCAGAAGAAGCCGACCACGAGCATCGGCCATCCGCCCCAGAGCCACAGTCCGAAGGCGAGCAGGAAGGCCGGCGTGTACGTG
Source organism: uncultured Gemmatimonas sp. (assembly GCA_964490285.1). Classification (GTDB taxonomy): domain Bacteria; phylum Gemmatimonadota; class Gemmatimonadetes; order Longimicrobiales; family Gaopeijiaceae; genus UBA2982. The sequence continues at coordinate 32,962 of CAZBCN010000028.1, forward strand.
AACCGGTCGAGGAACGCGATCTCCGGGTTCTTCGTGAGGTCACGGACCGTGCCGTAGTCGGGCTGCTTGCTCGACGGCGCGAAGATCCATCCGACGTGGGAGTACAGGAACCCGTGGTGCCGGGGCGAGTGGACGTCGTGCTCCGTGTCCGAGTGCAGGTGGTGGTGCCGGTGGATGGCCGACCACCACACGACACCTCGTTGCGCGGACGACTGGCAGAGGAAGGCGAGCACGAACTGACCGAAACGGCTCGTCTTGTAGGAGCGGTGGCTGAAGTAGCGGTGATAGCCGCCCGTGACCGCGAACATGCGGATCACGTAGAGGGCGAAAGCGACCACGAGGGCCTGGACGGTCACCCCCGTCCAAATCGCACCGAAACACGCGAGGTGCACGAGGACGAAGGGGATCGTGGCCGGATATACGATGTCGTCGTGCGCGTGTTGGTGGTCCACTCCCTGCTCCGTTGGTGGGGGTGCTCGACGTGGGGAGGGGCCTGCGGCTTCGAGAACGGCGTGAAGGTAATGATACGCCGATGCCGGGCAAAGGTTTGCGGCGCCGCGGGCGACCCCCACTTGATTCCCGGACGACCAGCAATATGTTCTCATGCGCAATTATGAATACAATTACTGCCCCGCCCATCCTGGAGCGCCTGAGCGCGCTCGGCGACGAGACGCGCACGAGGATTCTCGCCCTGCTGGAACGGAGCGAGCTGACCGTGACGGAGCTGGCGTCGGTCCTGCAGGCTCCCCAGCCCACGGTCAGCCGGCACCTGAAGACGCTCGCGGCAGAGGGGTGGGTCGAGGCGCGCGCCGAGGGTCGCAACCGCCACTATCGGGTGGCGCCCGCCCTCGACGAGCCTGCCCGGGCGCTGTGGCGGATCGTGCGCGATCAGATCGGCGACGCGGGTATCTACGCCGTGGACGCCGAGCGTGCGCGTGGCGTGCTCGAGCGCCGACGCCTCCGCTCCGCCGAGTTCTTCGCGAACGCCGCGGAGCGGTGGGACGAGACCCGCGAGCAGCTATTCGGTGTGTCCGCCAACCTGCTTCCGCTCCTCGGCCTCATCCACGACGACTGGGTGGTCGCGGACCTGGGCGTGGGCACGGGAGCCCTGGCCGAGACGCTGGCGCCGTTCGCGGCTCGCGTGATCGGGGTCGACCGCTCCGAACAGATGCTCGCGGCCGCGTCGCTACGTCTGGGCCAGACCGCCAACGTGGAGCTGCGGCGGGGCGAGCTCGAGAGCCTGCCCATCCACGACGACGAGATCGACCTCGCGGTCATGGCGCTCGTTCTCCATTACGTGGTCGACCCTGCCCTCGTGCTCGCCGAAGTGCGGCGGGCGTTGAAGCCGGGCGGCCGCCTTCTTCTCCTCGACATGCGCGCCCACGACAGGGGCCCTTGGTACGCGGAGGAAATGGGTCACGTCTGGCCGGGCTTCGACCCGCACCGCGTGGTGGGCTGGCTTCACGACGCGGGCTTCGCAGGCACACGCACGATTCCCCTTCCGCCGGCGCGGGACGCAACCGGCCCCTTGCTCTTCCTGGCGTCCGCAGTCGACCCGTAGTTCTCCCTCCATCAAGAGATCGATATGAGCCACACCGCCGTACTGCCCAAGGGTCGCGCCAAGCACCCCACCGAGCGACTCTCGTTCAAGGTGAGGGACCTCTCGCTCGCCGCGTGGGGCCGCAACGAGATCCGACTCGCCGAGCAGGAGATGCCCGGCCTCATGGCCGCGCGGGCCGAGTATGGACCCCAGCAGCCGCTCGCGGGCCTGAAGGTGGCGGGATCCCTGCACATGACCGTGCAGACGGCCGTGCTCATCGAGACGCTCGTGGACCTCGGAGCCGAAGTGCGCTGGGCGTCCTGCAACATCTTCTCGACGCAGGACCACGCGGCGGCCGCGGTGGTCGTCGGTCGGAAGGGCACGCTCGAGAACCCGAAGGGCTCCGCGGTCTTCGCCTGGAAGGGCGAGACGCTCGAGGAATACTGGTGGTGCACGGAGCAGATGCTCACTTGGCCCGACGGCTCGGGTCCCGACCTGCTCGTCGACGACGGCGGCGACGCCACCCTCGTCATCCACAAGGGCGTCGAGTACGGCACCGCGGAGAACGTCCCCGAGTTCGATCCCGACAGCGAACCACAGGAGTGGGGCGTCATCCTGGACCTGCTCCGCAAGACGCTCACCGAAGAGCCAGGAAAGTGGGCGCGCATCGCCAAGAACATCCGCGGCGTCTCCGAGGAGACGACGACGG